>JASGMJ010000045.1 GCA_030156535.1 Candidatus Sumerlaeota bacterium | reverse complement strand
GGAATGCGCTGAAAAATCACTCAACAGCCGCTACAAAACAACGCTCTGACAACTCAGTGCGGAAGAAATGGCTGGGCGGGAGGGTTGGTCAGAGGTTTCCTTTACTCAATGTGGCCGCTGGAGCAGCGCGTGGAAGTCTTCATCGAGGGCGACAACCAGAACGTTCAGCTCCGTGTTGTGGGCGAGGTGGTGGCCCAGACGTGCGGTGACCTGCGCATGTCCGTAATGGACGCGGTGGCACGCAAGCCTCAAAAGATCGCGCTCGATCTGTCGGAGGTGCCCTTCATGGACACGTCGGGGATCGGTGTGCTCGTCGGACTGCGCGCCCACATGAAATCCAAGGGCGTGGTGCTGGAACTGGCGAACCCGACGTCGAAGGTGAAGCAGGTTCTGCGGATGACGCGGCTGCTGGCTGTCTTCGGCCTGCCCGACGAGTAAAAAAACGCGCCCGCCGGGCGTGGCCTTTCTATTTCACTTCAACCGTCAATTCAAGTTCCACCGGGGCATTGAGCGGCAGTGCGTTGGTGCCGACGGCGGAACGCACATGCCTGCCTGCCTCGCCAAAGATGGCCTGCAGGAACTCCGAGGCGCCGTTGGCCACAGCGGGCTGGCCGTGGAAGTTGTTGGAGGACTGGACGAAAACGACGACGCGGACGACACGGACGATGGCGTCGAGATCGCCGATGACTTCCTTCACGGCGGCCAGAGCGTTGAGGCAGGCAATGCGGGCAAGCTGGGCGGCGGCCTCGGGCGCCACGTCCTCGCCAACCTTGCCGGTGATGTCGAGCTTACCGCCGACCATGGGGAGTTGGCCGCTGGTCATCACCAGATTACCGGTGCGGATGGCGGGGATGTAGGCGGCAACGGGTTTGGCAACGGGGGGGAGCGGGCACCCCATCTTTTCCAGGGTTTCTTCGATCTGCGGCATGGCAGGATTCCTCCTCAGGATCTCGGCGGGTCGGCTTCCAAATGGTCGAGCGAAACGATGCGGCGGTCGATCTTGTCAGCCAGCTTGTCCTGAATGGACTCCAGGCTCCACAGGCTTCCCTTCAGGCCGAGGAAACGGGAGACGGCGCGCAGGTAGTCCTCGGCTTTGTCGGAATGCACGGCACCCATCCATTTTTGGAGGGTGGCGCGCTGGTCATTGTCGGTGGGCTCGCCATAGGTGCGGGTGCTGATGGCGGCGAGCAGATTGCGGAACTCGTCGAGCGTGTTGCCTTCCGGCAGGTAGGGGGCAAACACCGTGGGGTCGGGCACCAGATCGTCGCTGTCGGTGGTGGCGGCGACGACCTTCTTGAATTCGCCGCTTCGATTGGCTTGGGCGATGTACTTGTCCTGCTGCTCGGGGGAGAGGTCCCAGAAAGTGGGTTTGAGGGATCCGGGCAGGGGCTCATCCTCGCTGGAGGGCTTGGGCACGGGCGAGGCGACGGGGTGGTTGGGGTCGGCCTCCCAGAGTTCGGCGGCAATTTCCAGCAGGCGCTCGTCCTGCTCGGCGAATTCGCTGCATCCGCTCTCAAAGAGGAATGCCAGACGATCCTGTGCGTACAGACGCACGTCGAGGCCCTCGCTGTCGTAGCAGTTGAGTTCGACGTGCGGTGTTGTCGGGAATTCCGGTACATCCTTGTAGGACAGCCCCATTTGCAAGTAGACGTTGATCCATTTGCCGTACGGGGTGCTGAGGATGAGGGGGTGGGGGCTCTTGAGAAGGGCACCGGCAACTACACGGGCCTGCCCCTTTTCCGGCAGATACAGGTGGGTGACGTGTGCGTAAAGGCCCACTGTCGATTCTCCTCGCGGGCCGGAGGGCCCGTCCTGGGGTCGGCTAGTTGCCTTTAGGATAGCCTCGGAGGCCCGGGAGGTCTCAACTGGATTTACTGGTGGTGATGCCGGATGCTTCCTGGTATCCGGCTTTCGGAGTTTTCGGAGCACGATGCAAACAGCCCTCTGGAGCGCAAACCCGCATGCCCGCAACCCCGTCATTCCTGACTCTGGGCAGTGTCCTCGTGGGACGCTGCGTTTATCGGCTGAATGCGATGCTGGGGCGCGGAGCCTTTGGAGCCGTCTACCGGGCAAGCGTGGAGGAAAAACGCGACGGGGTCGACATCCCCGCCGAGGTCGCCATCAAGATCATCGGGATGCGCCGGCGCTTTACGGCCCGTGAATCCATCGCCCGCGAGGCATCCGCGCTCGCTTCCATCGATCACCCACGGATTCCACGGCTCTACGAGTGGTGGAACGAAAACGAGTACGCCGTGCTCGTCAGCCATCTGTATCCCGGCGGCAGCCTCTCGAAGCTCCTCGCCGACAGGGTGCGCCTGGACACGAACTCAGCTTGGCGCCTGCTGGGCGACCTGCTCGCAGGCCTCGTCGCCGCACACCGCAAGGGACTCCTGCATCTGGACATCAAGCCTGCCAACGTGCTCCACGACGGCAAGGGCGGGTACATCCTGGCGGACTTCGGGATTTCGCAGGCCTCGCGGGTGCAACGCGGGGCGGCGGTGACACCGAGCATCGGAACGCGCGGCTACAATGCACCGGAGCAGCGCGACCTTGATCTCGACCGCATGGACGTGCGCACAGACCTGTGGGGCGTGGGGGCGACGGCCTGGGCACTGTACTCCGGCCTCGATCTGAGCACGATCCACCGGGACCTGCGCGACAAGGAACAGGACCGCAATCTTCCCCGCCTGACAGACGTGCGGGCGGACGCGGACCCCGCGCTGGATGACTTCGTGATGAGCCTGCTCAAACCCGACCCCGCCGACCGGCCGGGTGGGGCCGCCGCCGCACTGACCATCTGGGAGGCACGCGATTCCGGCGAAACACCTCTCCCCCACCACGGCATCCCGCTCTCGGTGCGCGACACGGAACGCATCATCCACACGGTGGCCGACCCGCTGTGGGGCGACGTGCTGCGCAACTCCCCGATGAATGGGCGCCTGCGCCTGTTCACCGACGGCGAATACCTGTGCCGCGAGGGCGAGACTTCATTTGAATGCTACGCCATCCTGGCGGGGTGCGTGGCCGTCGAGCGGCACGGCGACCTGATCGCCACCGAGAGCCGCGAGGGCAGCATGATTGGCGAGGTCGCCACGCTGACGGGATCGCACCGCACGGCGTCGCTGCGGGCCGCCGGCGATCTGGTGGCACTGTGCCTGAACCAGGCCGAACTGGAGGACCTGGTCGTCCGTCACGGGCCGTTGGGCCTGCGCCTGGCAAAGACGATGGCCGAGCGTTTTCTCGAACGCGACTGCACGTAAAAAGTGAGGAAGAATGGAGGCCGGCGCACCGTCGCGGAATCGTCTTGTCCCACGAACCTGCATATGTTGAATCGCACTGGGCACAGACAAGGCACCCTGACGAATAAGCATTTATTCCCGCATCTGTTTCCCGACATCCGCGCAATTACAAGGGGTGAACCTTGCAAATCTCCATCGTGTCCTTATAGGATTCTTTACGAGAGCCTCTCCGGGGATTGACCCGTCAGAATAACGCTAGAATCAGGCACATTTTCCTATGTGGGCGGGCATCACTATTTTGATCGTGGGAGAAGGGCCTGATGGCCGCCACGGTCTTGCACGCCTTCTTGGGGAAAGCGGCCTGCGCGCTTCGACGGAGGAGTGCCCGTCAATTGAAGAAGCACAGGCGCGGTTGGCGGTCTTTCACTACGATGTCGTGGTTCTGGCGCCACCCGCCGCCCGCCGCGAATCCATTGATCTCCTGCAGAAGGCCTCAACGGCCTCGGTGCCGCACATCTTGGTCGTGCCCGCCTCCGGGGCTGCGGGTGGGTGGGCGGATGTGCCTGGGGTGCAGGTTGCCGATTGCCTGGGGGTGAAGCCGCGCGACGAGGCGGTGCGCCTGCTGGCGCAGGCATTGCAGAAGGCGATTTTTCCGGGCTTCACGTGGGGAGACACTTCGCATCTGTCCCTGGTGTCCCAGATGTTCGACTCCAGCAGCGACGGCATTCTGGTGGCCCGGCAATCGGGAGCGATTCTGTATGCCAACGAGGCGGCCGGGCGGCTGTGCGGTTGTCCTCCCGGGGAACTGGTCGGACAGGCGGCACCGAATCCGGCGGCGGGGGGCCTGTGGGTGCCGCGCGCGAAGTGGGCAGACGCGGAGGCTGCTCCCTCGCTCCGGGTCACGGCGGCCGAATGCCACTGGCTGGGCGAGCCGGCCGTACTGATCACCCTTCATCCACCCCGCCATGGCCATGAAACGGATTTCGGCAGCGCGCGCCTGAACGAAGTCGTCAACCAGACGGGCGAGAGCGTTGTCATCACCGATCTCAAAGGGCGCATCGTGTACGTCAATCGCGGCTTCGAGCGGATGACGGGGTACTCGTTCGAAGAAGTGAAGGGGCGCGATCCGAGCATCCTGAGGGGAAATCTGGAGAGCAGCGCCGACACCCGGCAAATGTGGCAGGCGATCACGGCAGGCCAGGTCTGGCACGGGCGCTTCGTCAACCAGCGCAAGGACGGAAGCGAGCTGATCGAGGACGCCACGGTGTTTGCGATTCGCGACGCGGCCGGGCGCCTGGTGAACTATGCGGCCGTCAAGCGCGACGTCACAGAACAAGTCAAAATGGAACAGGCCCTGCAGCATTCGGAATCGCGCTATGCGCTGGCCGCCCGCGGCGCCCACGACGGCTTGTGGGAATGGGACCTGGAGAGCGACGAGTTCTACATGGCACCGCGCTGGAAGGAAATGCTCGGGCACACGGATGACGCGCTCGAGCCATCGATCGACGAGTGGTACAACCGCGTTCATCCCGACGATCTGGCGCATCTGAAGGCCGGGCTGACGGCGCATCTGATCGGCGACACGAGTCACTTTCAGTGCGAGCACCGCATGCGCCACAAGGAAGGCTCGTACCGCTGGATGCTGGCACGAGGCGTTGCCGACCGCGGGGAGGGCAATCGCCCGCTCCGTATGGCCGGGTCGATCACCGACATCACCGAGAAGAAGGTCTCCGAGGAGCAGCTTCTTCACCAGGCATGGCACGACGGACTGACGAATCTGATCAACAGGGCAACGTTCATCGACCGCTTGCGCCAGCGCCTGACGCGCGCCAAGTGGCGCGGACAGTGGAACTTCTGTGCCCTGTTCATCGACCTCGACCGCTTCAAGGCGGTCAACGACAGCCTTGGCCATCTGGCGGGCGACGAGTTGCTCATCGAACTGGCCAAGCGCATGAGCGAGGCGATTGGCAAACGGGACACGCTTGGCCGCATCGGGGGCGACGAATTCGCCGTCCTCATCGACTCCTTCGCAGACCAGGAGGAACCCGTCCGCCTGGCCAGACGCCTTCTCGCGATTCTCGACCGTCCCCACTCGATTCAGGGGCGGCAGTTCCGCATCTCCGCCAGCATCGGCATCGCCTACGCCGATGCCCGCTACCAGGACGCCGAGCACCTGCTGCGCGACGCGGACACAGCCATGTACCAGTCCAAGAAGCGCGCCAGCGGCGGATTCCTCGTCTTCGAGAAACCGATGCTCGATTCCACGCTCAAGTCCGTCGAGATGGAAATCGACCTGCACAACGCCATCGAGTACAATCAGTTGCGCGCGTACTACCAGCCGATCGTTTCCATCCGCACCGGCCGCATCGTCGGCTTCGAAGCCCTCGTGCGCTGGGATCATCCGCAACTGGGATTCATTTCGCCGGGCGAGTTCATTCCCATCGCCGAGGACACCGGACTCATCATCCCCATCGATCTCTGGGTGTTGCGTACGGCGGCAAAGCAGGTGCTCGCCTGGCAGAAGGACTTTGGACACAAGAACGCGGCACCGTTGTTCCTCAGCGCCAACCTTTCACCCCGCCATTTCTCCATCGGAAATTCCTTCGAGGGAATCGAGAAGGTGCTGAGCGAGACGGGCTTTCCGGCCTCCTGCCTGAAACTCGAGATCACCGAATCAATGCTGCTCGAACAAAAGGAGTTCGCCCTGCCGCTGCTGGTCAGCCTCCAGAAACTCGGCGCGCAAATCAGCCTCGACGATTTCGGCACGGGCTATTCCTCGCTCAGCTACCTGCATGAGTTCCCCGTCAACGTCCTGAAAATCGACCGCAGCTTCGTGATGCAGATGGTCAAACAGGAACGCGCACGCAACATCGTGCGCACGATCCTGATCCTGGCCGAGAGCCTGAACATTCCCGTCGTCGCCGAGGGAGTGGAAACGACCGAGGACCTGATGATGCTGAGAAGTCTCAAGTGCGACTACGCGCAGGGGTTTCTCTTTTCGCGTCCCGTTCCGGCGCCAGAAATCGAAGCACTACTCAACGACGGCACGGTTTGGTGAAGCACCGCTTGTGCCGCAGCGCCCCCGTGGCCTAGTTTTTCTTTTTCTGCCGGGGCCAGACCTGAAGCAGGCGCACTTGTTGCAGAATCGGAATGCCGGTTTGCCTTCGGGAACCGGCCCGGGTGCCCACTTTCCCTCCCCAAAGGGACGGGACATTGATAGCCCCGCATTTCAGGGCGGGGATGCGGAACGATCATCAGAACAGGACTTCGGCAGGCGCCCGACAGGCTTTCCGAGTTCAACCCTCTCCCAAACACACTGACACCGCCACCGAGGTCTCCCATGCCCCTGCATCGTACAGAACGAGTTGAAGAAGCCATCTACGAAGCACTCGCCGAGGTCTTTCTTTTCACCTTCAAGGATCCGCGTCTTCCCGCTGTTTTCAATCTCACGCGGGTGAAGGTCACGCCCGACCTCCAACAAGCAAAGGTCTACTTCACCCAGATGCCCGACGAGGACGCCGACGTGGAGGAGACACTCGTGGCACTCGACAGCGGCCGTGGATTTCTCCGCTCGCAGGTTGCGCAGAAGGTTCGTCTGCGCTACACTCCCGAACTCGTGTTCTATTTCGACCGTGGGCAGCGCCAGCAGGAGAAGATCGAGGCGCTGTTGAAACAGGCAAGGGCGTCGATGCCACCCCCTCAGACGCCGGAAACCCCGAATGAATAGAAGCCGATTCCAGCCGTAACAGGGAACCAATGGGGCACTTGCCCCGTCCAACCTGTTGCAGAACCGCCGACCAACGCGAGAAGGAGCACGTTGCATGATACACCGTTCGCTGAAAATAACCGGATGCCTGGTGTTATTGACGTTACTGACACTGCTGCGCCCAGCCGGGGCCCAGTTGCCCGATCCTTTCGCCCTGATTCCGGCGGATACCTCCGTTGTTTTCCGCATTGATATGCAGGCCGTGGAACAGAATCCCCGCCTGGCCCCCATCTTGGAAGCCTTCCGCCAGCAGGAACCGGGCTTTCCGGAAAGCATGCTTTTCTCGCCCGACTCCGTCGGCGGCGACAGCCTGGCGTTCCTCGGGAAGGATTTCCCCGGTGACATCAAGATTCTCGAAGGCGGTTTGTTGATTCCGGAGAACAACGCCGCTCCCGGCAAGCCCGAGGGCTACTCGGTGCTTTACGGCCAGATGGATGGCAACGCCCTGTTCGAGCGTTTCCAGGCCGCAGGCTGGACCCAGCAGTCCGCCGCCGGCGGACAGATGGTGATGAAGGATCCGGGCGGCAAAATGTTCATGACGATGCCGAACGAGTGGACGATGCTCCTCGCTCCCAGCCAGGCCCTGATGGACAAGCAGATGGCCACGGCTGCGGGAACGACGCCGTCGGTTGTCAGCAAGCCCGGCCCGCTGGCGAACTTCATCAAGGGAACGCCGGGCTCGCTGGTGTTCGCAGCCGTGGAAATCCCGGAGGCCCAGCGCGCGATGCTGGCCGAGGTCGCCGCGGAGCCCGATCCCTCCATGGCGATGTTCCCCGGCGTGCCGCAACTGATGCAGGAATTGCCAAAGCTGCAAGGCGTTGGCGCCGTCCTGCGCGACGTCGACGGCATGAAGCTGCAGTTGGCCATGACGTTCCCCGATGCGGAGACGAGCGGGCGGGCCGTGGCAGCGCTGAACCTGGCGTGGCCCGCAGCCCTGAGCATGGTCCGCATGATGGCCGTCCAGCAGGACCCCAGTCAGGCCGCCAAGTTCGACCAGTTGATGACCATTAAGTTCGCCGCCAACGGCGCAAATGCCGCCGTCGCGATCCCGATCACCGACGAGGATCTGGCCCAGGTGGTGCAAGCCATCCAGCAGATGCAGGCCGGCGGCGCACCCGGCATGATGGGCGGCCCCACGGGCGCCCCCCCTGCCCCCCAGCCGTAGTGGTGAAGAATCGGGGCGGGTGCCGAATCAACCGCCTGCCCCATGACAGCTTACTGGAAAACCGGCGGGAGGGGGCATTTGCTCGCTCCCGCCCTCGTCTTTCCCCAGGAGATCCCCGTGCCTTCCGCTTCCCACAATCCCCGCGACATTGAACGCGGCGCGGACTTCGCCGAAAGCGCGGAGAGTCTCAGCTCGTTTTTCCCCGAAGCCGACGAATTGCGCGCCGACGATCCGTTTCAGGTCGTCAGCCCGTTCGAGCCCCAGGGAGACCAGCCGCGCGCCATCGAGGAACTCGTTCGCGGACTGACCAACGGGCTGCCCGCCCAGACGCTTCTCGGCGCCACGGGCACGGGCAAGACGTTCACCATCGCCAAAGTCGTGGAAACCGTCAGCCGGCCGACGCTGGTGCTCGCGCCAAACAAGACGCTCGCCGCACAACTTTATCGCGAGTTCAAGGATTTCTTCCCCTACAATGCCGTCGAGTACTTCGTGTCCTACTACGACTACTACCAGCCCGAAGCCTACATTCCGTCGACGGACACGTACATCGAGAAGGATTCGGCGATCAACGACGAGCTGGACAAGCTGCGGCTGAGCGCCACGAAGTCTCTGCTCGAACGGCGCGACACGCTCGTCGTTGCCAGCGTCTCGTGCATCTATGGCATCGGGTCGCCCTCGGAGTTCCACGCGCTGGTGATGCTGCTGCGCGAGGGCGACCAGATCGCGCGCGACACGGTGCTGCGCCGCCTCGTGGACATTCAGTACCGGCGCGACGACCTGGATTTCTATCGCGGCTCGTTCCGCGTGCGCGGCGACGTGGTCGATGTCTTCCCCGCCTACGAGGAGAAGCGCGCCCTGCGCATCGAGTTCTTCGGCGACGAGATCGAGGCGCTGACGGAGATCGACCCATTGACGGGCGAACGCCTCCAGCGCATCAAGCGTGCGGCCGTCTACCCCACAACAGTCTACGCGACGCGTAAGGACACGCTCGTTCGCGCCGTCAAAACGATCGAGGAGGAACTCGCCGAGCGCCTTCGCTTTCTCGAAGACCAGAACCGTCTCGTGGAATACCAGCGCCTGAAGCAACGCACCGACTACGATCTGGAGATGATGCGCGAGATGGGCTCGTGCCCGGGCATCGAGAACTACTCGCGGCACCTGGCCGGACGCGCGGAGGGCGAGCCACCGTACACGCTGATCGATTATTTCCCCGACGACTTCCTGCTCGTCATCGACGAGAGCCACATCGCCGTCCCCCAGATTCGCGCGATGTTCAACGGCGACCGCAGCCGCAAGAACGTGCTGGTGGAGCACGGCTTCCGCCTGCCATCGGCACTGGACAACCGCCCGTTGCGCTTCGAGGAATTCGAGCGCCGGATCAACCAGGTCATCTTCGTCAGCGCCACGCCCTCGCAGTACGAGCTCGAACGTTCGGGCGGCGTCGTCGTCGAGCAGATCATCCGCCCCACCGGCCTCGTGGATCCCGCGATTGAAGTACGCCCCGTCGGTGACCAGGTGCAGGACCTGATGGAGGAGGCCCGCAAGCGTGTGGCGAAGGGGCAGCGCGTGCTGGTGACGACGCTGACGAAACGCTTTGCCGAGGACCTGACCGAGTACCTGAACGAGGCGGGGCTGAAGACGCGCTACATGCACAGCGACATCAAGGTGCTCGAACGCGTGGAAATCATCCAGGAGCTGCGCTCGGGCACGATCGACGTGCTCGTGGGGATCAACCTGCTGCGCGAGGGGCTCGACCTGCCCGAGGTCTCGCTCGTGGCGATTCTCGACGCCGACAAGGAGGGGTTCCTGCGCTCGACGGTGTCCCTGATCCAGACCGTCGGCCGCGCCGCCCGCAACCTGGACGGCACGGTGGTGATGTACGCCGACCGGATAACGGATTCGATGAAGGCGTGCATCGAGGAAACCGACCGCCGCCGCGAGCGCCAGACGGCCCACAACGCCGCCAATGGCATCACCCCCCAGACGATCCGCAAGAACGTCGCCCGAGTGATCGAAACGTCCTACGAGCAGGAATTCGAGAGCGTGGGCTGGATCGCCGCCGAAGAAACCGAGGAATACGTCACCCGTCCCAGCCTGGAGAAGCGGATCGAGGAGCTGAAAGCGGACATGCGCAGTGCCGCACGCGTCATGGACTTCGAGCTCGCCGCCGTTCTGCGCGACAAAATGATGAGGCTTCAGAAGAAACTGGCCGAATTGTAGAGGGGGAAAAGCCCCCCTTGCCCATTACGGCTTGGCGGAGCTGCGTCCCAAACCGTACCCGCCAGCCAGCCCCGTCACGAGGCTAAGAATGCCCGTTATCAGCAGCTTTCGCAATTCCGAATCGTCCTTCAGGAAGACGATACAGAAGACCAGAAACCCAACCAGCAAGATGACCGTGAAAAAGCTGAGGGTGAGCTTCCGCATTTCTTTTGAATGCTCAAGCACCATCTCCTGCTGGTTGTTTTCCAAGAGCTTGTCGATGTGTTCGGGTGTCACCTGTTTGGCGATGGGATTTGGGAGTGGGCCACTGTACTGCATGACCGACGCCATCATCTCGCGAACCTGCTTTGGAGCAGCTGGAAAGGACTCGCCGACGGTTTCGCTCTGGTCACCTGGCTTCTGTCGTTGTTCTACATCCCGTGGTGTCCGTGTTTCACCGGAGTCCTCACCTGTCGCCTTTTCGGATGAATCACTCATTTCCCGCAAGCTCCATCGGCCGGTTCCGCAACCAAGACTTCACCGGTCCCTACCTATTTAACGCTCCGATTCTTCCACTTCGAGGATGCTGCGGATTGCCCCCGGAAGCCGAGTTGGCGGGCAATCTGATCCTGCAATCCTGTACCAAACTCCTCAAACTCCTTGCTGAGCACGAGGTCAACGTAAAGGCTTACCCACAGCGCCATCTCATCGGCCGAGTAGTGGGATTTCACCTCGGAGGGATCGGCGGAGTGCCTTGGCGTGGCCCCAAGAATGTCCATAAAGGTAGTGCTCATACCGCTCACCTGGTTCAGGAAAGTTTGCCGAAAGCGCGTGCTCTAAGAATACCCATTCCTTGAATGCGGGCAAGCTCGAAGTCGCTCACTCCACTCCCCGCTCACCAAGGAGTTGCGGGAATGACCACGGCGGCTGTTTCCCGCACCTAAGAGAGAGCAAAGTTTGGGCCTGAAGCCGTGCTGTGGAACTTGCATCGAGACTTGGGAGCTGAAGGGGCACATCGTCTGGACTCCAAGAGCGCCCCGCATTGCTAGCAGGCTGAGCTTGACCGCCCTAGGGTCCAGCGAGTAGCGATCTCCAAAGGGGAACTGGCTCCGGCTTCGGGGGAAACCGCCATGAGCGCAAAACACCGCATCATGATCGTCGATGACGACGCGGATATTCGCGAACTCCTCAAGGCCAGCCTGGGGAGCGAGTTCGAGGTGTTCGGCGCCCGCAACGGATGCGACGCCCTGGTCAAATTGACAAAGTACGAACCCGATCTCGCCATTGTGGACATCATGATGCCCCTGATGAACGGGCACGAGTTGATCCGCAAAATCCGGGGTACCGACGGTTTCGCCCGTCTGCCGGTTCTGGCGCTTTCGGCACTCAACCAGCGCAGCGACATCAAGAAGGGCTATGAGGCGGGCGCCGATTTTTATCTGACAAAGCCCTTCCAGCCAGAGCGCCTTCAGCGCAGCGTGCGCCACCTTCTCGAAGAACGCCCTCCCACTCCCAAGCAGTTGACCATCGAAGAGGTGGAGACGCGCGAGCGCATTCAGGAAGCACATTTGCAGCGCGCCTTGCGGAAGAAGAAGGGCGACACGACACGGGATGAGGACACTGTTCGCGAGGAAAACGTTACAACAGCTCGCGACGAGAACGTTACGACAGTGCGCGAGGAAACGGTGCGTGACGAGGCGCCGTACAGAACACCATCGCCCAACGAAGAGCGCACGACTCCTCCCCGGCCGCTGCGCGTGCCCACGCACCCGGTTCTGAAGGGACACGCCAGCGCCACACCACCATCGGGCAGCCGCACGGATGTGCGCCGCTCGCGCAGCCTGACACCGCCACCCGACGACGGGCGCGAGCCGCGCGCCAAAGAACGCCTGTCCAGCGGCGAGCACCGCCTTCCCGAAGTCCCACAGCCCCGCATTCTGCTGGTCGACGATGACGACGATTTCCGCGTCATCACGCGCGGGTTCCTGGAGGAATACTACGAGGTCGTGACGGCTCACGATGGTTTCGATGCACTCAACAAAATCCCCGACATCGAACCCGACATCTTCATCATCGACGCGATGATGCCCAAGATGAGTGGCTTTCAGTTGATCGACACGCTGCGCGGCGCGAACGAAACGCGCAACAAGCCCATCATCTTCTGCTCTGCACGCGGCAGCGAACGCGACCGCAAGCTCGTGGCGCAAAAGGGCGTGCCGCACTTCATCGTGAAACCATTCCCGCCCGAGAAACTCCTCGCGGTTCTGGAGGAGATCGTCTCGGCGGATGAGTTCATCATTGCGGACAAGAAACAGACCTTCCGCGAACTCATGTACGAGGAGGGCGTCCGCCGCGCCGCGCACATGACGCTCGAAAACCGCAAACAGCGCTGGGATACATACACCGCGCTTGAGAAATTCCTGAAGGACACCGTCAGGAAAGAGCCGGAGTAAGGGCGCACTTCACTTCTCAGTTTCCAGTCCTGCCCTACTTGCTTTTCGCCTCCGCCATCTGCACGGGGCTGGCGGCGATGCGGTCGAGCTTGATTGTTGCTCCGTCCCCATCGACTTGGCCGAACGTCAGCACACCCGTCGGGCAGCTCTGCACGCAGGCCGAGCAGCGCACGCATTCGGGGTCCTGCATCGGCGCTCCCTTGTTCGCGAAACTCATCACGTCGATTCCCTGATGGCAAACCGACGTGCACACGTTGCACGAGATGCACTTTTTCTTTTCCGAGACGATCGCAAAACGGGAGAAGCGCGCGTACAGGTGCATCAGCGCGGCCAGGGGGCAGAAAAAACGGCACCACACCCGCCCCGAGTATTTGAAGTACAAGCCCACGCCGATGATGCCGGAGAAGAAGATGTCCACGACCCACTTGTAACTCAGCGGAGCCAGCAGGCCCGTCTTCGCCCCCGTGCCCAGAAGGATCGTGTTGAACAGATGTTCGGCCGCCGAGCCCGGCCGGATCCACGCGGCAATGCGCAGCCCGAGCAACACAAACGCAATCCCCAGGATTACCTGACCCGCCATGTTCAAGCGGTTCCAGAACGGACCGTGCGGCATCTTGTGGCGCTCGGTGTCGCCGACCGTTTCGGCCAACGCGCCGCACGAGCAAATCCACCCGCAGTACACGCCCTTGCCCCAGAAGTAGATCATGCCAGGGATGAGCACGAACGTCTGGACAAAGCTGATGACCAGCCACCACGTCATGGGTTGTTCGGTGAACACGTTGTAGAGCAGCAACGGCCACGCAAGAATGAACCCGTAGGCACGCCAGTACGCCCGCGGATGCCCCCACTCGGGCCACTGGCCCGCCAACATTTCTGCCTGCGAGACGTACGGCTCAAACAGACCGTTCGCGATGGTCTGCCCGATTCCGTGGTCGAACCATCCGTTGTAGCCCATCCACGGCAGGATGATCTCGGGCAGCACGAAGAGCGGAATCACCTGGATCAGCATCAGGACAACGGTTTGCGCCTTCACATACGGAGTCTTGCGGCGGCGGATGCGGAGAATGCCAAAGACAACGACAGCGATGGAATAAACAAACGTGTAGTAGAAGGATCGGCTCTTCATCGAGACAAGCAGCGTGCCGATCAGCGTTGAGCGGTCGCTGACCCGCGCACCCCACCAGTCGCCGAGCGACGCGAACAGGTTGGGCATGTTGCCGGGGCACGCCCCCGTCCATGTTTCTGACGGACCGCCACTCTTCCACGTGTAGAGGAAGACGCAGAACGCGAGAAAGAGCCCGAGGGCAAGCCAGCCAATGGGAGTGCCTTCGCCAGCGATGGGAATGCCGGAGCGGCGAAAGAAGTCCAACGGCGCCTCACGGCCAATCAGCGTCAGCACCGCGTCATTCTCCAGCACAGTCTGCTCGTTGCCGCTGCCGCGCTTCACATCGAGCACAACGGAATCCGAACGGATTTCGCGCACGTTGCTGGACATCAAGAGTTTGAGCGGCGCGCCGCCCGCACTCGTCTCTTCGGCAAGAGCCAGCACGCGCTCGGTGTTCTCAGGCTTGGCACGCGCGAAGGCGGCACCGCGATAGCTCAGCGTGACGCGCGCGCCCGCCTCCGCGAGAGCGATGGCTGCTTCGAGAGCGGAATCACCGCCGCCCACGACGAGCACCTTCTTCCCGGCGTAGTCCCGAGGGTCGAACAAACGATTCAGAACTTTCTCAAGCTCCTCGCCGGGAACGCCAAGGCGCCGGTAATCCCCCGAGCGGCCGATGGCAACAATGACGCGCAAGGCGACAAGCGGTTCGCCGTCCTGCACGGCAACGCGCAGGCCCTCGCCCGTGCGCTCGATGTGCGAGGCACGTGCATTGATCGTCTCGATACCGGCCCGGGCGGTTTGCTGCTGGAGTTCTTCGAGCAACTCCTCCTTGAATGGTGCGGAGACTTGCAGGCTGCCCGCAGGCTGCATCTCTGTCGGGTAGGTGTAGATCGGCTTGCGGACCGGGAAGTTCGCGATGGTGGAGAAAGGCTGCGTGCTTTCGAGCACGGCGAAGTCCAGGCCCTGGCGGCGTGCTTCGACGGCGGCGGCCATTCCCGCAACGCCTCCGCCGATGATCACAACGTCGCGCACGCCGGGGGCTTTGGACTCGCGGGCCTTCTGGAAGCGGGCATCCTCCGCGATGGCCTGAACGGCACGCGTTCCCGTTTCGAGCGAGAATTTCAGCAGAGGCACACCCGCCAAATCGCCCACGATGTAAACGCCGGGTACCGCGCAGGTGCCGTCCGCGTTGACGAGGGGGAGTTTCTCCACCGTGCCGGCGGGCCAGCGCGTATGCAGCCAGTGTGTGAAGGATGCGAAAAGATTTCCCATGCTGCCTCCCGCGAGCGTGTTGTTTCGTCCCTGGACGACTGGCAAGCGCGCAAGGCAGCTTGCAATATCCTTCACCCCGTGCAAGTTCACCGCCACTTGGGGCGTGCAGTCGGTGAAGAATTTCCCTTCCTGCACTGGTGCCCATCATGCTGCGCGCCGGAGCACCGTCGAGCGAATTCCCGTCCGGCATGGCAGTCGCGAGGGATTCAAAGGCAAAAGTTCACATCCGTCACGCCTCGTACTGCCCAAGATTGGGCAACTCCGTGATCAAGGAAGTTCCCCCCATGAAGCAACTGACTCATCCCTCAGAGCGCGGCGCCTTTATCATGGTGGTGCTGGCGGCGTTCCTTCTGTTTCTGGCGCTCTTTGTCGTGGCCGGTGGACGCGGTGGTGGCTCCGCGCCGCGAGAACCGGAGAATGCTTCCGGCGTCCCGGCGAGCGGCCCGGCGCGCCCGGCCTCCGGGCCCGTGCGCACCGGCACATCCGCCGGGCAGGAATCGCTCACCGCCAACGCACCCCGTCCTCCGCAGTCCTCCGGAGGTGCCCCGCCGCCGCCCACGATGCAGCCTTCCGATTTCCCCACGGCGGTCTACGCGCAACTGCTCGATACGTACCTCGAAGGCAACAGGGTCGATTACAGCGGCCTGAGCCAGTCGCGCGGCGCACTCGATGAAATCGTCCGCGCCATCGAAATCACCGATCGTGGCTCCGTCCAGGCACTCGGCCCAAAAGCCTACATCGCGTGGTGGGTGAATGCCTACAACATCCTGACGCTGAAAACCATCGTCGATCACTTCCCAACCACCAGCATCCGGGACATCGACGATCCCTGGGACACCAGGCTCCTCGCCGCGCAGCAAATGCTCACGCTCAACGACATCGAACACAACCTCCTGCGCCTGCGCGGCAAGCCGGAGGCTGATCGCCGGGCCTTCGTCGATCCGCGCATTCACTTCGGGCTCAACTGCGCGAGCACCGGCTGCCCCGATCTCCAGTCCGAGCCTTTCACCGCCGCGAATCTCGATGAACTGCTCGATGCTGGCGTGCGTTCCTTCATCGCCGAACCCACGAAGTTCCGCTTCGAGAACGACACGCTGTACCTGAGCGAATTGCTGAAGTGGTACGGCGAGGACTTCGAGTTGCTATACACCAATGAAACAGCGGAAGCGGCGAAGGCGCTCGGCAAACGCGGCGTCCAGAACGAAGACGCGATTGCGGCCGTCGCGCGCTTCTTCGCGGACTACGTCGAGGACGACGCGCTGGCAGAAACGTTGCGCTCCGGCACGTTCGACCTCGAATGGCAGGACTACGACTGGTCGCTCAACGGAAAGTAACGACTCCGTCCCTGATTCAGACATTCACGGCTGCGATGGTCTCGCGTCCTTCGCGGTCGGCAGCAAAGACGCGGATCCGGCTGCCCGGCACGAGAGGAAGCGCGGGCGAACGGTGCGCGATCATTGCACCCTTCTTTGGCCGCTCAGCGCACCAATCGTGCGTGAAGATGCCGCCGGTGCCGTTCACTTCCACGGACCACGTCTCGACGGCCTCCAGTCCACCGGGTTCGTAGCCCGTAAGTTCCACGGCCGCGTCCGTCACGCGCGCGGCAAGCGTGCCTCCGCTCTCCGGCGCATTCGCCGCATCGTACAAAACGTCGAACGGGCGTGCTTCGGCGAGGGTTGCCAGACGCGTGCGTGCAACGTGAACGGCGCGCGGGTTTTCGTCGATGCCAATCCAGCGGCGCCCCAACCCCGCGGCAGCAACGGCCGTCGTTCCCGAACCGCAAAACGCGTCGAGCACCAGTCCGTCCTCGGGCGTGAACGCGCGAATTTGGAAGGCCAACAACTCCACGGGCTTTTGCGTCGGATAGCCCGTCCACTCTTCGGCGTGATTGGGTGGCCGAGAAATTTCCCACACGTCGCCGGGCACCTTGCCGGCGGGATGAAAAAGATGCGCGCGCTTTGCCGCGATGCTGGCGTCATAGGGAACACGCACGGCATCGGGATTGAAGTGGAACGCCTCGGACTTCGCGTAGACGGCGAGGTTGTCATGCTTCGCGCCGAAACGGCGTTTCGTTCCGCCGCCGGAACGGTAGCTCCACACAATGTCGTTCACCAGCCGATCGGCGCCGAAGAGTTCGTCGAGCAGCACGCGGAGATACGGATGCGCGCGATGGTCGGACTGGACGATCAGGACGCCCGTCGGCGCGAGCAGTTCCCACAGCAGGCGAAGGCGCGGCTCCATCATGGCAAGATAGCCGGCGAGCCCTCCCCAGGCGTCCTTGTAGCGCCCACCCCTGGCGGTGCGCTCCGCCCCCGTGGAGTACGGCGGGTCGATCGTCACGAGATCAACGCGGCCCGCGAGTTCCTCGCGCAGCGCCACGAGCACCGCGAGGTTGTCGCCGAGCACGAGGCGATTGGGCGTGCCCTCCCCGGGAAAGCGATGGACGGGCGCCAGCACGGCGGGCCCCGGAAGAGGGGCGGGGGCTTCGCGGCCGGACCAGGTGAGACGCACGGACGGCATGAACGGGGGACTTTCGCGGCGACGGTCTGTCAGTAGGGAGCGATTCCCCGCCCGAGGCGTCAAGGACGGCGGAAGGACGGGACTCGTGGTTCACGTCCCTGGCCATCCATCGGTTTTGCGTGATGGGCCGTGGGCCGTCAGCCGCCACTCCCTGTCACGGAGCTTGCTTTGCTGGTTGCCGGAAGCGGAGAAACGCTTGCGAGCGCCGGTTTCCGGGGCCTAGGCTCCCGTATCGTGGATGGCTTTCTCCGCCACTCCCAGGGAGCAAACGATTGTGCGAACGGAACTCTGTTTTTACGTCAACGGAATGCCGCACCGCGTTGCGGGACGCGACGCGTTCCTGACCCTTTCGGATTACTTGCGCCGCAACCAGAACCTGACGGGTACGAAGATCGTCTGCTCGGAGGGCGACTGCGGGGCCTGCTCGGTGCTCGTCGGCCGAATACACGACGGCGTGCTCCACTATGCCGCCGTCGATTCGTGCATCCAGTTTCTTTACCAGGTCGATGGCGCGCACGTCGTCACCGTCGAGGGACTGAAGAAGAACGGCGCGCTGCATCCCGTGCAGCAGGCCATGATCGACTGCCACGGATCGCAGTGCGGGTTCTGCACGCCGGGATTCGTCACCACGATGGCCAGCCTGTTCGAGAACGGCGGCACGCGGCGCGAGGAGCCCCTCACCAGCGCCGAGTTGCGCGACGCCCTGAGCGGCAACCTGTGCCGCTGCACAGGCTACGTGCAAATCATCGAGGCGGGGTGCTCCATCGATCCCGCTTCCGTTCCGCGCATGAAGAACGTCTTCGACGAGAAGGCCCTCGTGGCCGACCTCGCCGAACGCGTGCGCGAGGAAGTGCGCATCGAAGCACGCGACGCCGAAGGGCACGACCTCGTGGTCTACCTGCCGCTTTCCTGGGAAGCCGCCGCGCGCTTCAAGGCTGAAAGCGAGGAGACCGTCGTCATTGCCGGCGCCACGGACATCGGCGTGCAACGCAACAAGGGACGCGTGACGCCGCGCCGCATCCTGTCGCTCGCACGCGTGGAAGGCGACGACACGATCAGCGTGGCTGACGGGCTTCTCACCATCGGCGCGCGCACCGTGTGGAGCGCCGTCGAGCGGGCCATGCGCGATCTCATCCCGGACTACTACAACATTCTGCTCCGTTTTGGCGGCCCGCAAATCCGCAACGCCGGCACGGTCGGCGGCAACCTTGTCAACGCCTCGCCCATTGCCGATTCGATTCCGTTCCACTTCGTCACGGAAACCGAACTTGAACTCATCAGCCCCTCGGGCACGCGGCGCGTTCCCATCGAGAAGTTCTATCTGGGCTACAAGAAACTCGATCTGAAGCAGGACGAGTTGCTTGCCCGCGTCGTGGCCCGGCTGCCGGGCGACGGCGAGATCCTGAAGCTCTACAAGGTCTCGAAGCGCAAGAACCTGGACATCTCGACGTTCACGGCGGCCATTGCCGTGCAGCTCGACGGCTCCACGGTCGCGTCGGCGCGCATTGCCTACGGCGGCGTCGGGCCGGTGGTGCTCAGGCTGCCGCAAACCGAAGCCTTCCTCGCGGGCAAGCCGTTCACCGAGGAAACCATGCGCGCCGCGGGGCGCACGGCACGCGGCGAGATCACGCCGATCACCGATGTGCGCGGCAGCGCCGCGTACCGCTCGCAACTCGCCGAGAACATCCTCGTTCGCTTTTATCACGACGTCGCTGCCCAAGCGGCCGCCGTTTGACGCCCGGCAAGGAGTCCACCGCATGACCACCGTTGGAAAAGCACTCCCCCATGAATCCGCCGCCGGACACGTCTCCGGTGCCGCCCCCTACATCGAGGACCTGCCTCGCCGCGCCGACGAGTTGTGGGTCGAGTTCGTTGGCAGCCCATGCGCCAACGGCACCATCGAGTCCATCGACGCGGCCGCCGCGAAGGCCATGCCGGGCGTCGTTGCCGTGCTGACGCACGAGGACGTTCCCGGCCACAACAAGTGGGGCGGTGTCGTGGTGGACGAACCGTTCTTCCCGGACGACCACGTTTCCTACATCGGCCAGCCCATCGTTGCCATTGCCGCCGTCGATCGCGAAACGGCGCTGCGCGCCCGCGCCGCCGTGGTCATCAAG
Source organism: Candidatus Sumerlaeota bacterium (assembly GCA_030156535.1). GTDB lineage: Bacteria > Sumerlaeota > Sumerlaeia > SLMS01 > JAHLLQ01 > JAHCAW01. Next base: position 2,277 of record JASGMJ010000045.1, on the reverse strand, counting down.
GTGCGCGAGGAGAAACCCGTTCTCTCGGTCGATGACGGCATCGCGGCCCAGGACTTTCTCGGCGGCGTGCAGCGCATCGCGCGAGGCGACTTCGCCGCCGCGTGGGAGAACGCACCGCATCGCCACGAAACGACCTTGCTCATCGGGGGCCAGGAACAGTTCTACCTCGAAAACCAGTCGGCCCTCGCCATCCCCGAGGAGGACGGCTCGATCGTCATTCATGCCTCCACGCAGAACCCCACGGAGATTCAAGCCGTCGTGGCCGAAGGGCTCGGCCTGCCGCTGAACAAGGTCGTGTGCATCTGCCGCCGTATGGGAGGTGGTTTCGGCGGCAAGGAAACGCAGGCCGCCATCCCCACCTTCATGGTGGCTCTCGTCGCGATGAAGACGGGACGCTCCGCCCGCGTCGTCTACACCAAGGACGACGACATGATGGTGACGGGCAAACGCCACGAGTACCGCGTGAACGTGAAGGCTGCGTTCGAGGACAACGGCACGCTGCTCGGCGTGAAGATCGACGCTTTCTCCAACGGTGGTGCGTTCACAGACCTCTCGTTCGCCGTGATGGAGCGCACGCTCTTCCACGCGGACAACGCCTACTACATTCCGCACTTCGAGGCCACCGGGCGCGTGTGCCGCACGAACCTCCCCCCCAACACGGCGTTCCGAGGATTCGGCGGCCCCCAAGGCGTCGTCGCCATCGAGCATACGATTCAGGAAATCGCACAGATCCTCGGCCTCGATCCCTACGAAGTGCGCCGCCGCAACTGCTACGGCATCGGCGAGCGCGACGAAACTCCCTACGGCCAGCGCATCACCCACAACACGCTCCCCGAAGTCCTCGACACACTGCGCGAGACGTCGGCCTACGAAGCACGCACACGGCAGATCGCCACCTACAACAAGACCTCGCGCCGCCACCTCAAGGGCATCGCGATGACTCCCGTCAAGTTCGGCATTTCCTTCACCGCCACGTTCCTCAATCAGGGCAACGCACTCGTCAATGTCTACACCGACGGCACCGTGCAGGTCTCCACCGGCGGCACGGAAATGGGCCAGGGCCTCAACACCAAGGTGCGCCAGATCGTGGCCGACGAATTCGGCATCCCGATCGAGAGCGTCCGCGTGATGACGACCTCGACCGAGAAGAACCACAACACGCCCCCCACGGCAGCGTCGGCGGGAACGGACCTCAATGGGCTCGCCGCCCAAAACGCCTGCGCCAAAATCCTCGCGGGGATGCGCGCCTATGCCGCAGGCGTGTTCACCGGAGGCGAAACCGGGCTCGACCCCGACCCCAGCCTGATTCGCTTTCGCGACGGGCGCGTCTTCGACGAACGCCGCCCCGGCAACTTCCTCCTCTTCGGCCAGTTCGCCAAACGTTGCCACCTCAACCGCGTCAACATCGGCGCGCGCGGCTTCTACGCCACGCCGAAACTGCACTTCGACCGCTCCACGGGGCGCGGGCATCCGTTCAATTACTACACGACCGGCGCGGCCGTGGCAGAAGTCACCATCGACCGCTTCACCGGCGATCTCGTCGTCGATCGCGTGGACATGCTGATGGACATTGGCCGCATGATTAACCCGGGCATTGATCGCGGCCAGGTGATCGGTGGATTCGTTCAGGGGATGGGCTGGGTAACGACCGAACAACTCGTCTATTCGCCCAAGGGCAATCTGCTCTCGCACTCGCCCACGACGTACAAGATTCCCGGCATCGATGACGTTCCGCGCACGTTCAACGTGGCGTATCTCGACAACGACCGCAACGCACACAACGTCCATGCGTCGAAAGCCGTGGGCGAGCCACCACTGTTGCTCGGCATCAGCGTCTGGGCGGCTGTGAAGGACGCGCTTGCAGGCGCCGCGCCGGGCCGACTGTCGGGGCTCAACCTTCCCGCGACGGGCGAGGAAATCCTGCGCTGCCTGACAGAACTCGCCGCCCCCGAAAAATCAGGGACGGAGTCGAAGGGCAGGACTCTCTCGCCGGCGAAGTGACGGCGGGTGCAGGAGGGCGAAATAGGCCACAAATGCCTGCGAAGAAGTAACCCTACTCGTCCTACCACACGGCCAGGCAGGCCACCCGAAGCTCACCTATTTCCCGAATGAGCCACGCCGCGCCCACGCAAAACGGGGCAGGCGCTCTGGCCTGCCCCGCTGAGATTCGCTGCTGGGTACTTCGTTGCTGGATACTTCGTTGCTCTTAGCGTTCGGCAGTGCCCATGCCGTCGCCCCACTTCTGGCTGCGATAGATATCGCCAGCTGAGATGGTGC
>JASGMJ010000044.1 GCA_030156535.1 Candidatus Sumerlaeota bacterium | reverse complement strand
ATTTCCCCACTGTTTTCACGAAAGGCCATGGCACAAAAGCTCCGAGCAGAACTGGTCGTCTACTTGGAAGCAAGAATCAGGGGATAGCGCAGAGGTTTCTAAAGCAGAGATAGTCAAGCCAGTGCCCCCGCCTGCGGTCAATGCTTAGTGCGCCGTGCTCCTTCGCACGGACTCAGGCAGTTGGCTCGTCGGCAGTGACGGATTCGGTGGCGCCAGGCCATGCCTTCTTGCGGCGCAGGACGTCCTCGTAGATCGCGAGGGTGCGGTCGGCCATGCGTGCGATGCTGAATTCCTGGACGCGGGTGGCGGCCGAGGTGGTGAGGCGTTCGCGCAGGCCGGGGTTCATCGCGACCTTCGTGACGAGTTCGCGGAAGGCCGTCATGTCGTGGTGGGGGACGATGTATCCGTCGATGCTGTCGCGCAGTTGTTCCCGCGCGCCACCGACGTCGGTGACGACCAGAGCCGCACGGTGGACCATGCTTTCGAGGATGACGTTGCTGAAGCCTTCCTTCAGGCTGGGGAGAATGGAAATGTCGGCGGCGTTGAGCAGTTCGGGCACGTCGGTGCGGTTGCCAAGGAAGCGCACGGCGCGATGGATGTCGAGTTCGCGTACCAGCTGTTCGAGATCGTGGCGCTCGTTGCCCTGGCCGACGAGGAGCAGACGCACGGACGGGGCGATCTTGAGGATGCGGGGAAATTCGCGGAGGAAGGCCTGATGGTTTTTCTGCGCGTGGAGACGGGCGACGTGGATGATGACGATGGAGTCGGCGGGGAGACGCAACTCGTCGAGTACGTCGGCGCGGCTGCGCAGACCGGGAGGCGGCGTTGTGTCTATGCCGTTGTGCAGGACGCCGATGCGTTCGGGGGCGATGCGCAGGTGCCTGGCGGTGTTGAGCGCCACGGCCTCGCTGACGGCCAGCATGCGGTCGCGCAGCGGCATCATCAGGCGGTCGGTCCATGCCTGCCGGCGCTTCTGGTACATATCGACGTTGTGCATCTGCGAGACGACACACGGCACGCCAGCCAGGCGGGCCGCCGCAGTGCCCGAGACGTTGGCCTGGTACATGTGGGTGTGGACGACGTGGAAACGCTGTTCGAGGAAAAAGCGGCGCAGCTTGTTCAGGCTGGGGGGATGCAGGCGTCCTTGGATGCGCAGATGAGTGCAGGGGATGCCGAGTTCCTCCAACTGGGGAGCGAGTTCGCCCCGCGTGCGCAGCGTCACGACATGAGGAAGACAGCCGCGCTCTTTGAGCACCGGAAGCAGGGCCAGAAGACGGACTTGGACTCCACCCGTCCACATGGCATTGATGACGCGGCAGATGCGTATCGGCTCCATCTTGTGCGGCAGGATGCTGACGGGACGCGCGGATGACAAGCAGGACGTTCTCAAAGTCCCCGGTCCATCTGCTTCATATCGGCACCCGGGCGGGGAGCTGGAAGGTGTCCCGGCGGCTGAGGAGGACCCCTGCGGCCGGGGAACGGACGTTTCTCCCCTCTGGGCGAAGGGCAGGTGAAAAGATTGTTAGGACGTGACAATCGGCTTGCCGTGCTCTGGCGCTGCCGACTCTATCGGGGTGCCCGGCTGGTTGAATGCTTTCAGGCGCGCCTGCCGTCCAATCCACCCCAAGGAACTCCCCATGAGCGTGCGCTCGGTGCTTGTCGTTGACGACGAGAAGGACATCCGGGAACTGCTCGAGTACAATCTTGTCCGCAACGGTTTCCAGGTGAAGTGCGTGGGTACCGGTGAGGACGCGCTGCGCGAAGCGCGGCAGGCGCCGCCCGACCTGGTGCTGCTCGACCTGATGCTTCCCGGCGTCGATGGTCTGGATGTGTGCAAGAAGCTGAAGAGTGACGAACGCACGGCGCACGTGCCCGTGGTGATGCTGACGGCGAAGGGCGAGGAGGCGGATCAGATCGTCGGGCTGGAGCTGGGGGCGGACGACTACATCGCCAAGCCGTTCAGCCCGCGCGTGCTGCTGGCGCGCATCAAGGCGGTGCTGCGGCGCGAGGAGCGCACGGCGGCAGGCGAAAAGGAAGCGACCATCGAGTACGGCCCGCTGCTCATCAACCGCGACCGCCATGAGGTCTTCGTCGAGGGCGAGCCGATCGCGCTCACCGCGTTGGAAATGCGTATCCTGTGCACTCTTGTCGGGACGCCGGGGCGGGTGTACACGCGCTATCAGATTGTCGAGGCCACACAGGGGGCCGGGGTTGGCGTGACGGATCGTTCGGTGGACGTGCATATCGTTTCGCTGCGGCGCAAGCTGGGCGAACACGGCGCGTTGATCGAAACGGTGCGTGGTGTCGGGTACCGTTTCCGGGAGCTCAAAGATTGAGACGCGAGCGTCGTCTTCTTTGGCGTGTTTTCGCTTCTTCGTTCGCGATTGTTCTTTCCTGCTGCCTTGCGATGTCGCTGTGCGCGTGGGTGGTGCTGCGCGATTCCGTGATGATGCAGCAACGCGAGCTGCTCGAACAGATGGCGCACGCGGGGGCCGCAGAGATGCGGGTGACCCAGGCGCAGGGCGGGGAGCCGTCGTTCACCCATTTGCAGAAGTCCTTGCTGGCGCGTGACGCGGACATTCGACTGACGGCGATCGAGGCTTCCGGCCGCGTGTTATACGATTCGCAGATGGACGCCGAGGAAATGATGGACCACTGGACGCGGCCGGAGGTGCTGGAAGCGTTGAATGGCCGCGTTGGCTTCGACCAGCGCTTCAGCGTGTCGCTGCGCGAGGAGATGCTCTACTGTGGCGTGCCGGTGATCGTGGATGACGAGGTCGCCGGTGTCTTCCGCGTGAGCCGCCCAGTCTCGAGCTTCCGTCCCCTGATCCGGCGGCTGGACCTGGTGGTGCTGCGGGCGGGATTGCTGACGGCGGCGGTGGCGGGCGTGTTGTGCTTCGTTTTCGCACGCCGGTTCACGGAGCCCATCGAGGTGATGCGGCGCGGTGCCGAGCAATTCGGGCGTGGGCACCTGGGCCGTGCGATCCCCGCGATGCCGACAGTCGAATTGGGTGAACTGGCCGAGTCGCTCAACCGCATGGCGGTGCAACTCGATCAGCGCATCGGCGAGATCACGCGCCAGCGCAACGAGCGCGAGGCGATTCTGGAGTCCATGCGCGAAGGGGTGCTGGCCGTCGACAGGCAGGAACGGATTCTGACGCTCAACCGCGTGGCGGAGAAGATGCTGGGCGTGTCGGTGGGCGAGGCGCGCGGCAAGTTGGTGCAGGAGGTTCTGCGCAACGTTGAGTTGCAGCGTTTCCTGCGTGAGGCCGCGGACACGCCCGATGCCGTGCGCGACCAGCCGCTGCAACTGCACGAGAACCTGATTCTGGAACTTCGCAGCCAGCCGTTGCTTGACGGCGAGGGGCGTCTCTTTGGCCTGCTGATCGTGCTGGCGGACGTGACGCGTCTGCATCGGCTGGAGAACCTGCGGCGCGAATTCGTCGCCAACGTTTCGCACGAACTGAGAACCCCGATCACGTCGATCAAGGGCTTTGCCGAGACGTTGCAGGACGGCGGCCTGGAGGATGCCGGGCGTGCAGCCAAAATGGTGGACGTGATCGTGCGGCAGTCCGACCGCCTCGGCGGCGTGATCGAGGACCTGTTGGCGCTCTCGCGGCTGGAACGGCGCGGCGTGGCCATCGAGCGGGTGGAGTGCGTCGTGGCCACGCTGATCGGGCAGGCCGAGGAAATCTGTGCGCTGAAGGCTGCGCGGCTTGGCGTCGCCGTGGAGATCGAGTGTCCCCCGGAGCTGCGGGCACACGTGAGCCCGACGCTCCTGACGCAGGCCGTGACCAATCTGCTCGACAACGCGATTACGCATGGCAGCGAGGGCGGGCATGTTTCGGTTTGTGCGGCCGACGTGAATGGGGAGTTGGAGATCCGGGTGACGGACCGCGGACCGGGGATCGCGCCGGAACATCTGGAGCGGCTGTTCGAGCGGTTCTACCGGGTGGACAAGGCGCGCAGCCGCGACCTGGGCGGTACGGGGCTCGGGCTTTCCATCGTCAAGCACGTCGCGCAGGCACACGGCGGGACGGTGACGGTTACCAGCAAGGTGGGCGAGGGGAGCACGTTTGTGCTGCATTTGCCGCTGCGGTGAGCCGGGCGGCGGGGCTTTTGTGAGAACGGGATGAGGAAGACGCAATCGCTCTTGCATTCCGGGCGTGGCGGGCTTGTGGAATCGGGTTCGCCCTGACGCCACGGGAAACGGAAAGGATACGCGCATCATGTCGGTGCATCTCGAACGGGAAATGGCGTTTCTGCGCAAGAACATCCTGGAAGAAGCGGCGATGGTGGAGCAGGCCATCGATCGGGCGATTCGCGCGGTGCGTGATCGCGATGCCGCTCTGGGCGCCGAGGTCGTGGACGGCGATCGCGAAATCGACGAGGCGGAAATCCGCGTGGAGGAGGAGTGCCTGAAAATTCTGGCGCTCTACAATCCCGTCGCCAGCGACCTGCGCTTCATCGTGACGGTGCTGAAGATGAACAACGACCTGGAACGCATGGGCGATCTCGCGGTGAGCATGGCGCGGCGCGCGCAGTTCCTGTCGAAGAACGAGGTGCCTTATCCGCTCCCCGGCGACTTCGACATCATGAGCCAGTCGGTGCGCGAAATGGTGCGCAAGGCGCTTGATGCGCTCATCAACGGCGACGACGAACTCGCCATGAAGGTCTGCCAGCACGACGACCAGGTCGATCAGTTGAAACGCAAGATGGGGAACGAAATCCGCAACATGATGGAGCGCGACCCGCAGAACATGCGCGGGCTGCTCAAGATGCTCGACCTCACGCGGCACATGGAACGTATCGCCGATCTGGCCACGAACATTTCCGAAGACGTTGTCTACCTGGTGCGCGGCGAGATCATCCGCCATTCCGTGAAGGATGTGTGACGGCCCTTTCCATTTCCCGGGGCATGGCTGATTCAAAGAGCAGCTGCGTGCCCGGTACGGGATGGGGATGGAGAGGCTGGAGGCGTGGTTCGGACGGCGGGGAATGCCCGGTGAATCAGGAATACGAGGTTTTTTCCGCGCCGATTTTCTTCGCGGCGGCCTTGTCCTTGATCTGCTTCTCGCGGCGGATTTCGCCGAGAATCCACGAGAGCCCCTGCACCTCTTTGACGCGCGCCTTGGCGAAGACGCGGCGGATCATGGGGAGGTCGTACTGGCGTGCGATGAGCGACAATTCGTCGAGGATGAAGGCGTTCATCTTCATGGAAACATTGTCGAAATACAGGTCGATGACCTCGCGAAGAAGCGGATCGGCCTGGTCGCGTTCGGCGGGCGGGGGCTGGTCCTCGGAGGCGTGGGCGTAGCGGAACGCGTGGTCGGGCAGGGCGCGCAGGAACGGCTGGGCGTCGCGGACGGTCTGCCACGGGATTGGCGTTTCGAGCGGCGTGATCACCTGGAGCAGCGCGTCTTCCTCGGCGTTGTCGGGGAGGAAGCAGCGCAGCGTGCCCGTCTTGCGCAGCTTGGGCAGGTTCTTGAGCACCTGCCCGCCCGTCATGCCGCACAGCGCGCCGAGTTCGGCGGGCGGGATTTCGACAATGCCGGGGGTGCGATGGCGCTGGCAGTCGATCTGGACGACCGTCCAGAAGAGCAACCATGCCAGCGGGGTCTTGGCCTTCTCCGCGATGAAGAGGGGGAGGCCGCTGTACGGGAGCCAGAGCGGAATCGGGACGGAGCCGGTGGTCACAGGCGATACCATTCGTCCTGGGCCTCCTCCTTCACGGGATCGAAGCCACCCTTGCAGAAGGGCTGGCAGCGGGCAAGGCGCCAGACGATGAGCCCGAGGGACTTCCAGAGCGGCTTGATGCGCAGCGTGTCGATGGCGTACTGGCTGCACGAGGGGAAGAAGCGGCAGTGATTGCCGAGAAAGGGGCTGATGGCGAGTTGGTAGCCGCGGATCAGGAGGATGCATCCGCGCCGGGCGAGGCGGCTGGCGGCGAGGACGGCGGCGTGGGGGCGCCGGGGGCGAAGAGGGTCAGCTCCTGGAGACACGCGCGGAAATCCTTCTCCAGCCGGTCGGCTGGCGCGTCCTTGGCGGCGACGCGGGCATTGACCACGATGTTCCATCCGGGGGCGAGGTCGGCGTGCAGGCGGCGGAAAATATCGCGGATGCGGCGCCGGAAGCGATTCCGAATCACGGCGTTGCCGATGCGGCGCGAGGCCGTGATGCCGAGCCGGGTGGGCACGGGAGTCGGTGCATCCTCTGCCTGGGCCGGGACGGCGTAAACCACAAGAAAACGGCGGACGCACTTGCGGCCGCCTTGATACGCGTGCTGGAATTCGGATCGACGCCGGAGCCGCACCCAGCCGGGAAACCCCTGGCCCCTTGGCGTCAAACGCATGGCAGTCAGACCGTCAGGCGATGACGTCCCCTGGCCCGGCGGCGCGAGAGGATCTTGCGGCCGTTGGGGGTCTGCATGCGGGCGCGGAAGCCGTGCTTGTTCTTCCGGCGGCGGTTGGAGGGCTGATACGTTCTTTTCATGGCTCAAATACGCTCCGTCGTTCAAGGGCGCGGAGTCTCCGGGCATCGCTCTCCGCGAGTCAAGCGCGAAGTCCCCGTAATGTGCGCTTTTCCGACAGCGAGTGGCATGGCGCGTGGTTCGCGGATCGTGAAGACGGAAGGGGCTCGACGTGTCCGCCTCATCTCGAAGCCACGGCCCCCCTCGGATTTCGCAAAAGAGTCCCGTGGGGACGATTGAGCGATTGAGGTCAAAGAGACGCTCTCCTGAGAACGTCCTGGCGGCGGCAAGGTTTGCGCGCTTTTTCTGATGCTCCCGCCGCTCGCGTGCCGCCAGAATCCCGGGATTAGAGGGACCGAACCCATCAAGGCAGCGTGCATGACTCGTCGCAGAATCCTCTTCGTCGCCCATGACACCGAGCGCTCGGGCGCTCCACGGGTCACGCTGGAGCTGGCTCGCGGGCTGGCGGAGCGGGGCTGGCGGGTCACGCTGTGCTTTCCCGGGCGCGGTGGCCTTGAGGAGGCCGCGCGCCGCGCGGGGTTGACCACGGTGGTGGTGGACAATCCCCCGGCGTCGTTGGCGGCGGCCAACGGTCTGGCGCGGCTGCGGATTGCGGCGGCGCGGGCGATGGCGCTCGGGCGCTTCGCCGTGCTGGCGCGCCGTGCCGACGCGGTGTGGGTGGGGAGTTCGGTGGCCGTGATTGCCGGGCTGGGGGCGTGGCTGGCGCGGCGGCCGGTGATCTACCATGTTCACGAAGACCTGACGCCAACACGGGGCAATCGCCTGCGTGCGTGGCTGATCCGCCGGACAGCGCAGACCGTTGTCTTCGTGGCGCGCAAGAGCCGCGTGTTTTTTGGCCGCAGGCCGGTGGGGCAGCGCTGGGTGCTGCTGCCGAACTTTGTGGATGGCGCGGCGATTCAGGCGGTTTCGCGCGCGGAGGCGGCGCACGTGCGTGGCTCACTGGGCGCCGGAGAGGGGAACGTGGTGTTTCTGACGGCCGCGTTCCTGACGCCGCGCAAGGGAATCGACGTGCTGTTGCGGGCGTTTGCCGACGTGGCGCCGGCCCGGCCCGGGGCGCTCTTGTGGATCGCCGGGGGCGAGGTCGCCGCGCACACAGAGTACGCCGCCGGGCTTCGCCGCTTCGTGGAAACTCACGGTTTGCGCGACCGCGTGCGGTTCCTGGGACACCGCGAGGACGTGGCGGTTTTGCTGCACGCGGCGGATGTGTTCGTTCTTGCGTCCAGAAATGAGGCGCTGCCGTTGACCATCGCGGAGGCCATGATGGCGGCGCGGCCGGTCGTCGCGACGGACGTGGGATCGGTGGCGGACATGGTGGAAGATGGAAAAACCGGTGCTCTCGTGCCTGCGGAGGATGCAGGGGAACTTGCTGCCAAGATGCTTGATTTTGAAGGAGATAAGGGCCTGAGAGAGTCGGCGGGCCGACTGGGCCGGCAGCGGGCGCTGCGGCTGTACGACCGCGAGGCGCTGCTGGACCGGGCGGAGGAGCTGGTGCACGGCATCACGGGCGCCAGAGATTGAAGACGTCTTTTTCGTCCTTGACGCGCCAAAGGCCTGAGCAGACCCTTGGAACCTGAAACGCCACAATGGAGCACACGCATGAAGCGCAAAGTTCTCGCGATGTTGGCCGGCTTGGCCATCCTTGGCCTTACAGTTCCGGCAGCGGCCCACCGCTTCCACCGTACAGACAGCGGGCACTTCCTCCGCGTCATCGCCTATGGTGTGCATGGTGTCGGCACGGCCCTGGAATACTGGGTCTTCCGTCCGATCCACCGCACGGTCTCGAAGGAAGATCTGGATATTACCTTCGGGCACCAGGCTAACATCAACGAAGACGGCACCTACGACGAGTGGCTGCACGCTGATTACACGCCTTCGATCGGCGTGGAGCGTGAAATGGCCAAGAAGGCCATGCGTCCGGCCGTCAAGTAACCCGAACGGGCCACCTCATGGCCGAAGTCTCGTTTCTGAAAATCGACCGCGTGTCGAAGCGCTATGGGCGCTCCGGTACGCGGTTTGTTTTTTCCGGGCTCAGCGCGGCCATCGGTTCGCGTGAGATCGCGGTGCTCTCCGGGCCGTCGGGATCGGGCAAGACCACCCTGCTGAATTTGATCGGGGGGCTCGACCGGCTCGACGAGGGCTCGATTCGCTGTGCGGGGACGGAGGTCTCCGCGCTCTCCGAGAAGCGGCGGGCCGTCTGGCGGGCCCGCAACATGGGCTACATTTTCCAGCACCACCTGCTGCCGCGCGGACTGACAGCGTTGGAGACGGTGCTGGGGCCGTTGCTGTGGGCAGCGGGGGAGAACCCGGCGCGGGCCCGGGCAGCGGCGGTGGACGCGCTGGCATCGGTTGGCCTTGGCGATCACGCAAAAATGCGCGTTGAGCGGTTGAGCGGAGGCCAGCGCCAGCGCGTTGCGATTGCGCGTGCGGTGGCGTTGCAGCCGCGTCTGTTGCTGGCCGACGAGCCAACCGCGCATCTGGACCGCCGCACGGCCGGGGAAATCGCCGGGGTGCTGGTGGCGCAGGCGCGCGAGCGCGGCGCGACCCTGATCGTGGTCAGCCACGAAGCAGGGCATCAGGGATGGACGCCGGACCGGCGGTTTGTCCTCGATGAAGGAACGCTGGCCGAGTGCTGAGCCCGGCCCCCCGAGGGGACGGACTCAGCATGCCATGGAATTTGGGGAAAAGGGGAAGCAGCTCGTCTTGAGCACGGATTGCATTTGCTCCGCAATGGCTCCAACGGGGCGGCCGCGCCTCTTCGACAATCGCTCACATCCTTCATCGACCAAGGGTGGGCCATCTCCGAGGCGTGCTTTCGGCTGCGAGTCCCCGCAAAACGTGCCGCAGGCAACTGGCGCTCAGAGCTTCTTCACCTTTGCGCGCGAGGCGCGCGAGATGCGTTTGAGCGAGTCGAGGTCTTCGCCCCCCTCTTCGCCGGGAATCAGATCGACGTTGCCGGGCATTTCCGCGTGGCGCAGGAACTTCGCGGCGTCCTCGGGCGGGATGGGGTTGATGAAGAACCCCGAGCCCCACTCGAAACCTGCAACGCGCGAGAGCGCCGGCAGGATCTCGATGTGCCAATGGAAGTAGGGGACATCGCCGAGCGTCTTGGGCGTCGTGTGGATGATCATGTTGTAGGCGGGGTCGTTGACGGCGAGTTTGAGGCGGCGCAACGTGCCCTGCAGAATCTCCGCCAGGTGCGAGACGATGTTCTTCGTGATGTCGCTGAAGAAGCAGGCGTGCTGCTTGGGGAGGATGAAGACTTCAAACGGGAAGCGCGATGCGTAGGGGCAGAAGGCGATGAACTCGTCGTTCTCCATGACGACGCGGGCGGCGTCGTTGCGTTCCTGGTGGATCATGTCGCAGAAGACGCAGCGTTCCTTGTAGTCGAAGTAGCGGCGCGCGCCTTCGATTTTTTCCTGCACGTTCTTGGGGACGATGGGGAGGGCGATGATCTGGCTGTGGGGGTGCCAGATGGACGCGCCCGCCTGCTTGCCGTAGTTCTTGAAGATCATGACGTACTGAAAGCGCGGGTCCTTGCGCAGGGCGACGGCGCGGTCGCGGTAGGCCCAGATGGCCTCCTGCACCTGCTCGACGTCCATGTCGCCGAGCTGGACACCTTCATCGGGGGATTCCACGACGACTTCGTGGGCACCGATGCCGTTCATCATGTCGAACATGCCGAGTCCGGCACGGCTGACTTCGCCTTCGGACTCGAGGGCGGGATACATGTTGGGGAAGACGCGCACCCACCAGCCTTCACTGTTGGCCTTGGAGCCGGGAGGACGGTATGCAAGAATTTCAGGCGGGGTCATGTGTTCGTTGCCCGCCTTGAAGGGGTTGACCTTGTCTATTTTCTCGGTGGGAGTCGTGTCGACGAGAGCGGAGGGGCGCTTGGCGCGTTCCGTTGCGATGATGACCCAACGTCCCGTGACGGGATCGCGGCGCAGTTCCGGCATAGTAGGTTTCCTTCTTCAGTCATTAGGCAGGGGGCCGTGTGGCCGCCTTGCGAAAAACGATTCTATCAGGCGGGAGCAGCCCAGCACGCAATGGCGAAGAAGCGCTCCAGTCCCTTCGCGGAGAGTTAGTTTTATGCGGTTGATGCACATGCTCCACAAAATTTTACCGAAGGCTCTCCAAAGCCTCTGGACAGACACCGCGTTGGTGTTCCTGCTTGCCGTTTGCGCATCCCTGTCGGTTGGGTGCACGGGCCGGAAAGCGGCTCCCGTGGAGCCCGCGCGACGCAGCGCGGCCAACGCGGCGCTGGCGGGTTTTCCCGCCGACACGTGGCTGGCGCTCGACAGGGCTCTTGAGCTTCATGTGGAGCAGCGGCGCGAGGTGCCCGGCGCCGTGCTGGCGATCGGGCGCAACGGCGCGGTTGTTTACGAGCGTGCCGTGGGATGGCGCGATGAAATCGCGGACGCGGCGGAGCCCATGGAACGCGCGACGCTCTTCGACGTGGCCTCGCTGACGAAACCCGTGGCAACGGCGGCGGCGGCGGCCCTGTTGATTTGCCGCGGGGAATTGACTCCCGAAACCGACGTGGCGGGCGAACCGCTCGACCGGGTTTTGCGGCACGGAACGGGGCTGCCAGCGTATGTGGACTGGCACGAGGTGGTGCGCGCGGGGCAGGGCCTGGCGCTGGACGAGGCGCTCGCAAAGGCAATCGCGCAACCGGCGCGCAGCGCGGGCGGCGAGCACGCCAGGGCGCGTGCCAGCACTTCCCCCCCGGGCTACAGCAACGTGGCCTACCTGTTTGCTTCGCTTGCCATCGAGCAGCAGGCAGGGCGGCCGATGGGCGAGTTGCTTGGCGAGGAATTCTGGCGCCCCATTGGCATGGAGCACACAACCTTTCACCCGCCACGTGAATCGTGGGCGAATGTGGCGCGCACGGACAAGAAGCTGGAACCCGGGCGGCCCTACGATCCGCTGGCCGACTTTCTGGTGGAGCAGCACCCGGGGCATGATCCCGGTCACAGCGGGTTGTTCAGCACGGCCACGGACCTGACGGTTTTCTGCCAGGCGCTCCTGCATCCCGAACTCAGTTCCCTGCCCGAAATGCCGTGCATCGCGGAATACCTGCTGGGCGAGGAGGAACGCACGCCGCGCGAGCAGATGGGCTTTGCCGCCGCGCCCGGCCGCACGCCCGCGTTCGAGCGCGATCGCAAGGCCCGAGGCCGCGCGGTCTACTTCCACACGGGTTACACGGGGTGCCTCATGTGGCTGGACGTGGAGAGCGGCACGTCGGTCGTGCTGCTGACGAATTCAACGTGGAAGGACGCGCGGGCGTGGGAGAGCCTGAGCAGCGCGATCCTCGTGGAGATGGCGCGGGCCCTGAAGGAATGACGCTCAGGCGGCCGGTGCCTCGCCCGCCGGTTCCTTCCCGAGGCGCGAGACGCCAATGGTGAGCGCAAAGCCAACCGCGACAGCGACGATGACGAGGAGCACGTTGAGCGGCGTCACGGGATGGGCCGCGGCGATCAGCTCGCCCTTCTCGCGCAATTCCTGGAACGGATAAATTCCGATCACCGAGCCGAGCAACAGGCCGAGCAGCACGCCGACCGTGGCGCCGTGCCAGCGATGCAGCAGCGCCTTGAGCGCGTTCGTCAGCCCCGCGATGCCAAGCAGGACGCCGATACCCAAGGGCACGTGAACCGTCACGCCGAGCGTCCAGCACGTTCCGAAATCAAGGTCCTTCAGCGCGTAAACGAAGTCCTTGATGGCCTTGGAAATCGGCAGGTAGAGCCCGAAGATGAGCAGCAGGTACGAACCGCTGATGCCGGGGAGCACCATCGCAGCCGACGCGATGACCCCGGCCAGCATGAAGACGATCCACGTTTGCGGAAGCTGGATTTCCTTGAGTGCAAAGGCGATCACGATCATCACGAGCAATCCGGCAACGGTGCCGCCGATCGAGACCGCATTCACGGGCTCCATTTCCTTCCACAACAGCGGCACGCCGCCGAGCGTCAGGCCGATGAAGAGCCCGTACATGAGGTGATGCGCGTTTTCGAGTCCGGCGACGATGGGCCCGGCCATCAGGCCAATGGCAACGACGGCAGCAATCACCAGCAGACCGAGGAACAGGAGGCTGGGAAGGCGGAAGCGCAGCCGCGTGACGTCGGCCACGGACTCAACGAACTTCTCGTACAGGCCAAGCGCCAGAACCATCGTGCCGCCGGAGACGCCGGGGATGATGTTGGCGATTCCCATTAGGGCGCCGCCGATCAGGGTGCGCACGATGCCGGCCTTGCTGCCCGGGGTGGCGGCGTCGAGCGCGCGGACGGCAGCGGACTTTGTTTCAGACGGGGGAACGCTCATTGAGAGACTCCGGCGGTGAGGGGCAAAAACGCCGGAATGGTGGGAAGCCGGGCGGACTGCGGCAAGCGAAACGAGGACGCACTCGGCTGCGCGCCATAAAGGCCGCAGAGCGCAGGACGTTCCCAAATCCACGGGAAGCCCCCTCTCGCTCTGCGAACCGCGCACCACGCCCTTATGCTACGCACCCCAGGCGGCGGCCGGGGGTTCCTTGCCGGACTTGCCGAGTGTCTTTTTCGCCTGAACAAAAGCCAGTCCGGCCAGCCCCCCCAGAATCGGCAGCAGGACGTGCCACCCGAGGGCATTCACCGCCCCCGCGCGCCACAGCACCGTGTACTTGCCGTCCAGATACCACAGATCGAGTTGCGTCAGCGCCAGAAACAGGTGGATCGGCACGAGAAAGAAGATGGCGGGAACCTCCCACCGCCCCTGGCCCCCGGCAAGCAACGGTATCCAGTAGAGATAATGCAGCCGCACGTCGGAGAACGCAAAGGCCGCATAGCAAAACCCGATGGCCACGAGTGTCGCTGCGTGCCCGAGCCAAAAGGCTTCGGTGACGCCAAAAATCCGGAAAGCCACGACGGCCAGGCCCGCCAGCAGCCCGCCCACAAACAATGCGGCGAACCCTTTGCGCCCCAGCAGGTCCTCCAGCGCCGGGCCGAAGATCAGCCAGAACGCCAACACCACCGGCACGCCCAGCAGCAGGAGGACGCGGTGCTCGCCCGCCACGCCACCGGGAAACGCAGGCGTGAAGGCCGACTGCACGAGCGCGGAGAAAAGGTCGGTGTTCCACGCGCGCACGGGGAAGAACGGCAGAATGCGCACGTTGATGAGCGGGAAAATGCCGGAAAGGAGGGCGCGGTAGAGGATCAACGCCACGACAACGACGGAGAGCAGCGGCCGGCGCTTGAGGCCGCGATCCATTCCAGTGGGGAAGGCGAAGAGCATGGCAATCCTCGGGGCCCGGGCGGTGGGGCCTCGCCCCTTCCGACACCAGGCACACGCGAAACGTTCCCCAAAGGATTCGCGGGCGGCAACTGTTTCAGAACATGTTCAGTTCGAGGCGGGCGTCTTCCGACATCATCTCCGGCGTCCAGGCCGGCTCCCACACGACGTGGATCGTGGCCTTGGTGATGGAGTCGAGAGCAGCGATCTTCTGCTCGACCTCGGGGGGGAGGGACTCGGCCGCCGGGCAGGAGGGCGATGTCAGCGTCATCTTGACTTCGACCTCGCCGGACTCGTGCAGGTCGATGTTGTAGATCAACCCGAGGTCGTAGATGTTCACGGGAATCTCGGGGTCGTAGATGTCGCGGATGACCTCGACGACCTTGTTGCGGAGTTCTTCCATTTGTTCGAGCGACAGTCTCATCGGATGCATCTCAGTTGGTCTGGTTGCTTTGGCCCATGGCGTGGAAGGCCACGGCGTAGAGCTTGATCTGCTCGACCATGGCGCGCAGGCCGTTCTGGCGGCCCATGGTCAGGTTCTCGGTCAGGCCGAGCTGGTGGATGAAATCGGGGGGCGTCCTGATGATCTCTTCGGGCGTGCGGCCCGAGTAGACGCGCAGCAGCAGGGCGATGAGGCCCTGAACGATCATGGCGTCGCTGCCTGCCTCATAGTACACGATGCCGTTTTCGAACTTCGGATGCAGGTGCACGGTGGACTGGCAGCCCTTTACGCGGAACGTTTCGGTCTGGAATTCCTCGGCGATGCCTGGGTGCTTCTTGCCGAGGGCGATGATGCGGGCATAGCGGTCCTCCCAGTCCGTGAACTCGGCGAACTCGGCCACGATGTTTTCCTGGGCTTGTTGGATCGTCTCGGTCACGCTGCCTCCGGGATTATTGAAACATCGAAATGGCTTTGCGGATGCCTTCGGCGAGGCGGTCGAGTTCCTCGCTGGTGTTCGTGAAGGCGAGGGACGCGCGCACTGTAGCGGGAACGCCGAAGTGTTGCATCACGGGTTGCGCGCAATGATGCCCGACGCGGACGGCGATGCCGCGCATGTCGAGCAGCGTCCCGATGTCGTGCGGATGAATGCCGTCGACGATGAACGAGAGGACGCCGGTCTTGTGCGCGGCGGTGCCGATCAGGCGCAGCCCGGGAATGGATTCGAGTGCGGCGGTGCCGTGGGCAAGCAGTTCCCGCTCGCGGGCCTCGATGCGCTCGATGCCCAGCGCCCGCACATAGTCAATGGCGGCGCCGAGCCCAATGGCGCCGGCGATGTGGGGAGTGCCGGCCTCGAACTTGTTCGGCAGATCGGCCCACGTGGAGCCGTCGAACGAAACGCGGTCGATCATGTCGCCGCCGCCCTGGTAGGGGGGCATCGCTTCGAGCAGTTCGCGCCGTCCGTAGAGAACGCCGATGCCCGTTGGGCCAAAGAGCTTGTGCCCGGAGAAGACGAAGAAGTCGCAGTCGAGCGCGCGCACGTCGACGCTGGTGTGCTGCACGGCCTGGCAGCCGTCGATCAGCACGCGAATCTCCGGGTTGTGGGCGCGCACGCGGCGCACGATGTCCTCGACGGGATTGACCGTGCCGAGGGCATTGGACGTGTGCAGGATGCTGACGAAGCGTGTGCGCTCGTTGAGCAGCGCGTCGAAGTCATCGAGGACCAGTTCGCCGCGGTCGTTGATCGGAATCACCCGCAGCTTTGCGCCGATGGCCTCGCACAGAAGCTGCCACGGCACGATGTTGGAGTGGTGCTCCATGTGCGAGATGACGATCTCGTCGCCTGCGCGCAGAAAGGCGCGGCCGAAACTTTGCGCCACCAGGTTGATGCCCTCGGTGGCGCCGCGGACGAAGACGATTTCCTTCTCCGACTCCACGTTCAGGAATGCGCGGACTGCTTCGCGGGCCGCCTCGTAGGCGTCCGTCGCCCGCTGGCTCAGCATATGCACGCCGCGGTGGACGTTCGCGTTGTCGTTTTCGTAGTAGTGTTGCAGCGCGTCGAGCACGGCGCGTGGTTTCTGCGCCGTGGCCGCGTTGTCCAGATACACGAGGGGATGCCCGTTCACCTGCTGGTGAAGTGCGGGGAAGTCCTCGCGCACGCGCTGGACGTCAAGCGGTTCGAGGATCGTCGCGTGATGCGGTTCCGTGCTTGTCATCGTTTGCTTTCAGCTTTCCGGGTCCTGGCCAAGGCGCTCGTTGAGCAGGTTCTCGACCGTGTTGCGAACGGACTCCAGGCGGATGCGTTCGGTGATGTCGCTGGCGAAGGCCTTGACGAGCAGGGCGCGCGCCGCATTGCGGGGAACGCCGCGCGATTCGAGATAGAACTGCGCCTGCGGGTCGAGCTGGCCGATTGTCGCGCCGTGCGTGCACTTCACGTCGTCGGCATAGATTTCAAGCTGCGGCTTGGTGTTCACCTTCGCCGTGTCCGTCAGGAGCAGGTTCTGGTTCGTCTGCTTCGCGTCGGTCTTCTGTGCTTCGCGGTGCACGTAGATGCGGCCGCTGAAGACGGCGCTGGAGCTGTCGTCGAGGATACCCTTGTAGAGTTCGTGGCTCGGGATGTGTTCCTTCATGTGTTCAACCCACATGAAGTTGTCCACGTGCTGGTTGCCGCGCAGCATGTAAAGGCCGTTGAGGATCGCCTCGCAGGCGTCGCCGTCCAGGCGCCCCCACAGATTGTGGCGGACGAGTCCGCCGCCAAAGTCGATCGTGTGGCTGCGCACGACGCTGTCGCGTTCCTGGTAGGCGTGGAACGACGAAATGTGAATGGCCGACGTGCTTTCGCGCTGGATGACGTAGTGATCGACCTTCGCGTTTTTTGCGGAGAAGAACTCGGTGATGGCGTTCGTGAAGTACACGGCGTCCGTGCCGGCGGCGGCGTGCGTTTCGACGAAGCTGGCCTCGGCGCTCTCCTCAAGAATGACGAGGTTGCGCAGATTCGCGGCAGTGCCCGCGCCGCGCTCCGACGTCAGGAAGAGCAACTGGATCGGCTCCTCGGCGACGGCTCCGGCAGCGACGTGCAGGAACACACCGTCCTGCATGAGCGCATCGTTGAGCGCCGTGAAGGCGTGCTTGTCGGGGTTTGTCTCCCTGCCAAGGTACTGGCGCACGAGATCTTCCTTCTCGACGATGGCCTGGCGCAACGGCATCAGCGTCACGCCCTTGGGCAGCTTCGCGATGCTCGAAAGCTCGGAATGGTAAATGCCATCGACGAAGACGAGCTGGTGCTTCTCGAGTCCGGCGTAGGAATAGCAGTCGATCACTTCCTGCGCGACGGGTGCTCCCGGCGCGGCGAGCGTGAACTCGGTCTCCTGCAAGGGCTTGAGGCTGGTGAAGCGCCACTCCTCCATGGCTTGCGTGGGGAGGCCGAGTTCGGCGAAGGAATCGAAGCCGCGCGTGCGGCGCTCGGTGAGCCACTGGGGCTCTCCCGCCGTCGCTGCGCGAAGCTGCTCGAAGAGGCCGCTGAACTTCTCGGCTTTGGTAAGTACGTCGGTCATTGCGTCGCGTCTCCTGCGTGGGTTCTGGTCAGAGGGGTCAGGCGTTGGCGGTCTGTGCGGTTTTCATCTCGCCGTTGACCCAGGAGTAACCCACTTCCTCCAGCTGTTCGGCGAGTTCCTTGCCGCCTGTCTTCGCAATGCGCCCATCGACGAGCACGTGAACGACGTCGGGGACAATGTATTGCAGAAGGCGCTGGTAGTGGGTGACGAC
The DNA here is from genome assembly GCA_030156535.1 of Candidatus Sumerlaeota bacterium. Lineage (GTDB taxonomy): Bacteria > Sumerlaeota > Sumerlaeia > SLMS01 > JAHLLQ01 > JAHCAW01. The sequence goes on along the minus strand of JASGMJ010000044.1, from coordinate 4,904 downwards.
GACGATGGAGCGGTCGCTGCCGCGCAACTTGTTCACGCCGTTGGCAACGATGCGCAGGGCGTCGATGTCGAGGCCGGAGTCCGTCTCATCGAGGATCGAGAACTTCGGTTCGAGCACGGCCATCTGGAAGATTTCATTCCGCTTCTTTTCGCCGCCGGAGAAACCGACGTTGACCGAGCGCTTGAGGAGGTCGTCGGGGAGTTCCACGAGCCGGGCCTTTTCACGGGCGTGAGCGAGGAATTCCTTGCCGGTGAGTTCTTCGAGGCCGCGTGCCTTGCGGATGCTGTTGAGTGCCTGGCGCAGGAAGTAGGTGTTGCTGACGCCGGGGATTTCGACGGGGTACTGAAAGGCCATGAAGAGACCCTTCTGCGCGCGCTCGTCGGGTGCGAGTTCGAGGATGCTCTCGCCCTCGAAGAGGATGTCGCCGCCGGTGACTTCGTAGTCCTCGGATCCGGCGATCACGCGGGCGAGCGTGCTCTTGCCCGAGCCGTTCGGACCCATGATGGCGTGCACCTCGCCGGGGTTCACCGTGAGGTTGAGTCCGTGCAGGATCTCGTTTCCTTCGATTTGCGCTTTCAGTCCCTTGATCTCGAGCATGGGGAAAAGGCTCCGTAAGTAGTTTTCAGTCTTCAATTTGCGTTCGTTGTTCGTTGTTTGTTGGTTCGAGTTGGTTGTTTAGCCGACCGAGCCTTCGAGGCTGATGCTGAGGAGCTTCTGGGCTTCGACGGCGAACTCCATGGGGAGTTCGGCGAGCACTTCGCGGCAGAAGCCGTTGACGATCATGGCGACGGCGTCCTCGTCGGAAATTCCGCGCGACTGGAGGTAGAAAATCTGGTCCTCGCCGATCTTCGTCGTCGTCGCCTCGTGCTCCACCTTCCCTGTCTGGTTGCGCACGTCGATGTAGGGGAACGTGTGTGCGCCGCAGGAGTTGCCCATCAGCATGGAATCGCACTGGGTGTAGTTGCGCGCGTTGGACGCGCCACGGTTTACCTGCACGAGCCCGCGGTAGGAGTTGTTGCTGCGCCCGGCCGAGATGCCCTTGGAAACGATGTTCGAGCGTGTGTCCTTGCCGATGTGGATCATCTTGGTGCCGGTGTCGGCCTGCTGGCAGTTGTTGGTGACGGCGACGCTGTAGAACTCGCCGACGGAACGGTCGCCGCGCAGGATGACGCTCGGGTATTTCCACGTGACGGCCGAGCCCGTCTCGACCTGGGTCCAGGAAATCTTGGAGTCGTTGCCCTTGCAGATGCCGCGCTTCGTGACAAAGTTGTAGATGCCACCGCGCCCTTCCTCGTCACCCGGGTACCAGTTCTGGACGGTGGAGTACTTGATGTTGGCGCGTTCGAGCGCCACGAGCTCCACGACGGCGGCGTGCATCTGGTTCTCGTCGCGCATGGGCGCGGTGCAGCCTTCCAGGTAGCTGACGGTGGCGCCTTCCTCGGCGACGATCAGCGTACGTTCGAACTGCCCGGTGTTCATCTCGTTGATCCGGAAGTACGTGGAAAGTTCCATCGGGCACTTCACGCCCTTGGGGACGAAGACGAACGAGCCGTCTGTGAAGACCGCGGAGTTCAGCGCCGCGAAATAGTTGTCCGTGTGCGGCACCACCGAGCCCATGTACTTGCGCACGAGGTCGGGGTACTCCTGAACGGCCTCGGAGAAGGAGCAGAAGATGACGCCGAGTTCCTTGAGCTTGCCCTTGAACGTGGTGGCGACCGAGACGCTGTCGAAGACGGCATCGACGGCAACGACGCCGGCGAGGACCTTCTGTTCGTTCAGCGGAATGCCCAGTTTCTCGTAGGTCTCGAGCAGCTTGGGGTCCACCTCGTCGAGCGTCTTGGGCCCGTCGGCTTTGGACTTGGGTGCCGAGTAGTACGAGATCGAATGCAAGTCGATCGGTTTGCAGCTGAGCTTGGCCCAGTTCGGCTCGGTCAACGTGATGAAGTGGCGGTAGGCCTTCAGGCGCATTTCGAGGAGCCAGTCGGGCTCGTTTTTCTTGTGCGAGATGAAGGCGATCGTTTCCTCGCTCAGCCCGGCGGGGGCGGTGTCCGACTCAATGTCGGTATAGAAGCCGTACTTGTACTTTTGTCCGGCGAGTTGTTCGATCGTCTGGGTGGCTGTCGTCATGGACTTCAACTCCGGGCGTGGTGGGTGGATAGGCTTGGTGCCGAAATTCAGGCGCCAGGGGCGCCGATAAGTGGGGCAGTGCAACTGCATGGCTTGGGATCAGAGGCGGCATGATGGGGTGCCGCCACGTCGCCGATGGAAATGCCTTCGAGAGCGTCGATCACGGCGCGATTGACGCGCTGCAGGGTACTGCTGACCGGGCACGAGCACTCCAGGGCGCACAGGGTGTCGGACTCGCCCGAGCACTCGGTGATCGAGATCGGCCCCTCCAGCGTCAGAATGATCTCGGCCACGGAAACCTCGCTGGGATCGCGGGCCAGGCGGTAGCCGCCGCTGGCGCCGCGGACGGAATGCAGGATTTCCTCCTTGCCGAGACGCTTGAGGATCTTGCTGACCATCGGCAGGGGGATGTTCGTGCGCCGGGCCAGATCGCGTGCCGTGAACATCTCACTCGCGCCATTGCGGGCGATGAGCGAGAGCAGCACCAGTGCGTAGTCTGTTTGCTTCGTCAGGCGGAGCATCGTGTCTCTTCCCGGCACGAATTGGGACCAATCTGGTCCTGTATGCAAGCGGAGAGCGAGGAGCGTGCCATTCAAAGGGGCGTGGTTCCTGGCGCGTGACCCGATGTCCGAGTGGGGGAACCGGCTGGACAAATTGAATTTGGACTCGAAACACGTTCGTGCTGAGGCCTGTATACGGTTGCACGCGGTGGCAGCAGGCTTGGCGTAGAGGGGCGCTTTCAGTCGCCAGAAGGTGGAAAGCCTTGGGCGCGAATTCGGAGGCACGCCCAGCTCTGCAGGTCCGAGTGTGCCGACAGAAGCAGGACAAGCGGCGTGCAGGAAGGGGATGGGAATGCGGATGCGGAAAGTCGGAATTGCTGGACTTGCATCCCAGCTTGGGGACTTCCCCCTTTTCGAGCCGACAGTGTTAAAGTCGTTGACCACGGTAACAAGCCGGGGAATGGTCGGTTCGGTCTCATTCACAGTAATCGGTCCATTAAAGCGGACTGATACTGTCTCCAAATCAGGCGCTACAGAAAGGGAAACAATGAAAACGCGTTCACTGACTTTGATGGGTCTTGGCCTGGTTGGCCTCGCGGGCGTCGCGTCCGCACAAACATTCGTTGACGCGGGCGATCTGCCCACGGCGCGTCAAATGCACTCCTGCGCCTACGACGTTACGACCAAGACGGTCTACGCGCTCGGCGGCAACATCCCGGCTTCGAACGGCCTCGACGTTATTCTGGGTGTCAATGACTCGATCGGCGCGGACTACGCAACGATCGACCTCTCCGGCCCGATCACGGTCTCGGCCTCGGGTCAGGGCCCGCTGATGAACGACTTCAAGGTCAACTGCGGTTCGGCCGACGACGGCGTTGCGACCTACAACTCCGATGGCGCCTTCGTCTACAACGGCAAGGTGTACATGACTCCTGGCAATACGAACGCAGCGGCGCCTTGGGCCGTGAACAAGATTCTCATGACCGATATCGGTGTGGACGGCTCGCTGGCGGGTACCTGGGTTGACGCCACGGCCACCAACCCCCCTCCCGCTCCTTCGGGCGCCGGAAACGTTGTGTTCGACGCGGGCTGGGAAGTCTATAACGGCCGTGTCTATCGTGCACTCGGCCGCGAGGCTCTTGAGGCTTGCGGAGGCGGCAGCAGTATCGCCGTCAGCGGCTCGGTTGTTTCCGCCCCGATCAATGGCGATGGCACCATCGGCGCCTGGCGCACCGAGACGGCTCTCTCCGTTGATCGCCGTTGGGGCAGCCTGTACATCATCGACGGTCTCGCCGTTTTCGTTGGTGGCTATGAAGTTGGTGGCACAACCCGTTATTCCGATGTGTACGTTGCGCCGGTCAGCAGCGTTGACGGAACCATCGGCACGTGGAGCCTTTCAGCCAACTCGTATCCCTCCGAGATCTACATGAGCTCCGGATGCGTGGACCACGACGACGAAATCTACGTCCTCACGGGCCGTAAGGAAGCGGGTGTGGGCGTTACGGCTGCCTACAAGACCAAGGTCAACGCCGCCGGCACGGACATCGAACCGTGGACGCAGTTCGCGACCCTGCCGGTGACACAGGGCCACCGCTACGGCGCCGCCTCCGGTGGCGACGGCGTGTACGTGATCACGGGTGGACGTGACGACGCCGCCAGCAGCACGCTTCTTGAATCCGTCTGGGTTCTGAACACCAATGTTCCGGCCGCCGCCGGCCAGTGGAACCTCTACAACTAAGCACTTCGCGTCTGCCTTGACAGGCGCCAACCCCGCAACACCCGCCGCCCCCGGAGCGCCTCACCGCCTCCGGGGGCGGTTTCGTGTGTGGTGTGCCGGGGCTCTTTTTCTCCGCCTTGTCCTTGACCGCGTGGGGGCGAGTGGGCATGAATCACTGATTGACAATGCCAGCTCCCGCCTTGCCGTTCATGCCTTTGGCTCCCGGGGCTGGCATCAACCGAGACTCTCGTGCCCGCATCCGGGGCCGAGCCAAGGCAGGTTACGCGGTGACTACCGATTCCGGCCAAGGGGTCGAACTGCTTCCCGGCATTTCCGACGCGATTACAAAAATCAATCAGGCGTTGTGCGAGGCTGCCCGCAAGGAAGCCCCCGTTTTTATCACGGGCGAGGCGGGCACGGAGAAAGTCTTTGCCGCGAAGCTGCTGCATTCCCTCAGCCCCCGCGCGGCCAAGCCGCTGGCCAAGGTCTCGGTGACGTGGAAGCTTCCCTCTGATCTGGCCGGGCGTTTCCGCCAGTGCGACGGCGGCACGCTGATCGTC
>JASGMJ010000021.1 GCA_030156535.1 Candidatus Sumerlaeota bacterium | reverse complement strand
CACGATTCCTCGGCCTCACCCGCGTGCGCGAGCAAATGATGTGGGGGATCGCGGCGCACAACCTGATGCGAGCAACAAAACTGATGGCGTAGTGTGCCCAACGCCCGGGACGACGGCCTCGAAGGCCTCCCCGGCGGCGCGGGATGAACCGGAATGCACTGAAAGTTCACTCAACAAGCGCTACAAAGAACGCCTTGGCAGCCGGGGGTGAAAAGAAATGTTGGGCGGGAGGGTTGGTCAGAGGTTTCGGTCCTTCTGTTTTCTCGTGTTACACCCATGAAGATGGGGGCGTTGCCGCCTCAAAGTCCCCGATGCTTTCCTTGACAAGGGCGGCTTTGTTTCGCTTTTGTTTCGCCATGCGCAACGAATCACTCCATCCCGCTCCTGCTCATCCCGTTGAGGCTCCCCGGCTGGTGGCGTCCTCGATCATGCTCGAAGCACCGAGCCGGGTGACGGCGAGGATTCTCGGCAGTTTGGCCCCAGTGTTTCTCCCGGAGGAGCGGCAGCTCTATGTGGTCGATGCGGGCAATCGCTTCGATCCGTACGTCTTCGCGCGGGAGGCGCGGCGGCGGGGATTGCGCGAGGATGTGCTGGATCGCGTCTTTGTCACGCGCTGCTTTACGATCCACCAGTTGGCGGCGGTGACGCGGCGGATGTTGCCTCCACTGTTGCGGGGAACCTCTCCGCCCGCATTCGCGGTGCTGGGATTGGATCGCCTGTTTCTGGAGGAGTCGTTGCGCGCAACGGAGCGCGCCCGCGTTCTGGGCGGCGTGCTGGCCGATCTGGAGAAGCCTTGCCGCCATGGTGCGCCGCTGTTGGTGACGCACGAACCGGTGCCCCGTGGGCAGCCATGGTGGAGGCCAATGCTGGAGTTCGGAGACGTGCGTGCGCGGGTGTTCGCTCAAGGCGAGGACTGGAACTTTCGAATCGAGAGGTGCAACGATGGGGCGGACGCTTCCTACCTTCAATACCTGGCTTCAGGAGGAGATCGACTCCTGGAAGGACTTCCGGAGAGGCCTGAGGGCGGAGCAGCGTCCGGCGTTTGATCGCCTGTTCGTGCGCGCCCGCAAGCACACGGCGGAAGCAACATGCGCGGCGCGCCCGGTCCCATTCGATGCGCTGGTGATGGCGATTCTCCTGGAGCATGAAATGGAATTGGAGCAGCTGTCGGAGGAAATGGCGGCACTCCGTCGGGAGAGGAAGCAGGGCCCTTCATGAATGTGACCGGTTGGCTTTTCGACTACCACGCCGTTGGCAACGAGATGGTGCTATGGTTCATCACCGATGACGGTGAGCGTTTGCGGTTGGTTGAGACGTTCGAGCCGTTGGCATTTGCCGAGGGACCGGAGGACGAGGTGCTCGCCTGTGCGCGTGCGATGGAGAAGGCGCGTGACGCGGCGGGGGAGGGGTGGACGGAGCGCCGCGATTTCTGGACGGGGGCGCCTCGCCGCGTGTTCGCCTTCCGCCTCCTTCATATCGAGACCTGGCGCTCCGCATTGAATCGTTATGCCGACAAGTTCCCGGCGCTTTCCTGGTACAATGCCGACCTGTTGGCGGAGCAGACCTACGGATTCGAGCGCGACGTGTTTCCGCTGATGCGGTGCCGCGTTGAGCATGAGGATGGGCGATTACTGACGCTGGCAATCGAGGAGGGCGAGAGCCGCTGGCTGACAGGATACTCAACGCCGCCCTTTCGGATGGCAGAGCTGCACGGCGAGGGGACATTGCGCAAAAGACACGCGTCGCTCCGGTCGCTGACGATGGAATGCGAAGGCCGCACGCTCACGTGGGACGATCCACGGGAGATGCTCCCGGGATTGCAGCGCGCCCTCGACGACCTCGATCCTGACATGCTCCTGACGGATGGCGGCGATGCGTTCCTGATGCCGCTGCTCTACACGCTGGCGAAGCGGACGAAATTCCCTCTGAAACTTGACCGTGATCTGCCGCCACCGCGCGAGGTCAGGACGGACGGGCGTTCCTATTTTTCCTACGGCCGCATTCTCTATCAAGCGCCCGAGTACCCGTTGCGCGGGCGTTGGCATCTCGATCGCAGGAACTCCTTCTCGCTCTCACACAATGGCATGGATGGTCTTTTTGAAGTGGCGCGGCTCTCCCGCATTCCCATGCAGCATATCGCACGGCGCAGCATCGGCACGGGCATTTCCTCGATCCAACTCGACCTTGCGTGGCGCGAGGGGTTCCTGATTCCGTGGAAGAAGACGCAGCCCGAGGCGTGGAAGAGTGCGCGTCAACTGCTGAAGGCCGACCGGGGTGGCATCGTGTACGCGCCGGAAACGGGCTTCCACGAAAACGTCGTCGAACTCGATTTCGTTGCCATGTATCCGAGCATCATGTCCCGCTACAACGTCTCGCCAGAGACGGTGAACTGCGCGTGCTGCGACAACGGGAAGGTGCCGCAGGTCGACTACACGATTTGCGAGAAGCGCGACGGCCTGGTCTCCCGCGCCCTCGCGCCAATCATCGCCAAGCGCGTCGAATACAAACGCCTGCGCAAGCTCGCAAAGGAAACAGGCGACGCCGTGGCGTATGGACGCTGGAATGCGCGGCAGGATGCTCTCAAGTGGATGCTTGTGTGCTGCTTCGGCTATCTGGGCTATCGCAATGCGCGCTTCGGACGCATCGAGGCCCACGAGGCCGTCTCGGCCTACTCGCGCGAGATGCTAATGCGTGCCCGCGAGGTCTGCGAGGAACATGGCTGGCACATGCTCCACGCGAACGTCGATTGCGTGTGGATCGTGAAGCCGGGCTTCCGCGACGAGGAAATCGCTCCGCTTCGCGATGCCGTGACCCAAGCAACGAACCTTCCCATCGCCCTGGAAGGTATCTACAAATGGCTCGCCTTCCTCCCCTCGCGCCAGAACCCCGAAATGCCCGTGCCCACGCGCTACTTCGGTGCGTTTCGGGACGGCTCGGTCAAGTATCGCGGCATCGAATGCCGCCGCCACGATCTGCCGATTTACGTCAAGAACGCTCAGCTTGAACTGCTGCGCGAGCTTGCGAAGGCTCCTGACAAGGCGTTCTATCGTGCGATGGTGCCCACTCTGCTCGATCGCATCGCCGAGATGGAAGGCGCGATGTGGCGTCACGAAGTGCCGCTTGAGGAGCTCGTTATCAGACAGTCCCTTTCCAAGGATCCCGGGGAATACACCGGCAACGGGGCGCAATCGATCGCGGCACGGCAATCGGTGGAGGCCGCGATGGGCCTTCACGCGGGCGAGTCACTTTCCTACATTATCACATCCTCGGATGATCCCGACCGCTCCCGCCGCGTACGCCTGAAAAGTCTCGTCGATCACGAAACCACCGCCGACCCCATCGCGAACATCCGCCTGCTGCGCCGCGCCATGAACACGCTGTTGTGGCCCGGCGGCGTCCAGCTTGACGAGAAGAACATCCTTCCACCCTGGGCACCGCCTACTCGTAGGAAGCCCGCCAAGTCTGCACAGACGGGATCAATACAGCCAGATCTGTTTGGGAGCGCTTTCTGATGACCTCGCCCCTCCTCATCGGCACATCCGGACATTACTACGACGAATGGCGCGGCGTGTTCTATCCGTCACACGTCACGAAAAAGCAACGCCTCTCCTACTACGCCAGCGTCTTCCCGGCGCTGGAGATCAACGCCACTTACTACGGTACGCCAAAACGCGAATCGGCGCGGCGCATGGTGCGTGAAGCGGCCGGACGCCTCTCGTTCTCCATCAAGGCCCCCGGAGACATGACCCATCGCGTACGAACCGACGCCGAGACGGTATCCCCGTTTCTTGACTATATCGCCCCGTTCCGCGAAGCAGAGGTTCTTGTGGCCGTGCTCCTCCAGTTTCCGAACGCATTGCGTAACGCGCCCCATGAACGGGAACGGATGCGGCAGGTTTTCGACAGCCTGACGGATCTTCCCCTCGCGGTGGAACTGCGCCACTCCTCCTGGGACACGGCGGATGCCGACGACTTTCTTCGCGACAACGCTGTCTCCCGCGTGACCATCGACCAGCCTTCCCTGCGTGGTCTCTCGCGATCCCTCCGCCATGTACAGACCGGCCCCCTCGCCTACTTCCGTTTCCACGGGCGCAACGCTTCTTCCTGGTACGGGAGCGACAGCCCATCGGGCAGCGACCGCTACCGCTATCGCTACACGCGCGATGAGCTGCTGCCGTGGGTGCCCGTTATTCGCGACGCCAGCGAACAAGCAACCACCACCGTCGCCTTCTTCAACAACCACCCGGATGGAAACGCCGTTCTCGATGCCCTTGCCTTCGCCGAAATGTCCGGCCATCCTCTTCCCCTGCCAGATTCCGGCGACCTGTTTTCCTGACCTCTTGCGGGAGACGAGATGACAGTGGGGAAGGAGACACGTGGAGTTGGAGCACATCCATGGTGGGTATCCTCAGGCGAGAGCGATGTCCTTCTTGATCCTCCCTTGGAGAGCCACCGAGGCCGGCGTGCGTGCGGCGGGATTCGGCTTGAGAGCTCGGCGCGCCGCGAGGAATCGCAGCACGTTCCCCCGGCATCGCTTTCCTGTTTCCCCTCCCTCTCGACTCTCTGATGTTCGATCATCCTGCAACCGCCGCAGCACACGAAGGCTGCAAGGTTGCAGGAGGCTGACACAGGGACGGCGTTCAGCGTGGAATCGGGCGGTTGTCAGTCCTAACCAAGAAGGAGTTCCCCCATGCCAAAGGAATTTCGGTTTTCGTTTTCCCTTGGGCCCGTGCAAAGCGCGATCCAGCAGGCTCGGTCCGTGCGCGACCTGTGGACGGGTAGCTACCTGATCGCGTGGCTGACGGCACGGGCCGCGGCCATGGCGCTTGATAAGGGCGCGGAGTTCGACGATCCGCAGTGGGCCGACTCGGTCCTCGTGAAGTTCCACCGCACGGGAAAAGCCATTGGCCTCGATGCGGACCGTTTGCGCCGCTCGTCGCTCCCGAACACCTTCCAGTTCACCGCCTCTGGCGACGAGGAATCCGCCGCCAAGCTGGCCGCCGCCGTGGAGTACGCCGTCCACGCCGAGTGGCGCGGCATCGTGCAGGCCGTGCACGACGAACTCGCCAAAGCCGGACTGCCCGGCAGCTGGGACGCTGGATGGCGCGAGCAAACCGACCACGTCTGGACGGTGCGCGTTGATCGTCTGGAGGTTGGGCCGCATCTGCGCGATGCCGCGCGTGCGCTGGGGTGCGGCGACGAGGCGCTGCTGGCCAACGAAGCGCGGCTGGCGGGCGAACTGCTCGGCCGCGCCGGGGCGGCGGCAAAGCTCCTGCGTCCCCTGCGCCCCCACGGCGGCAAGGACGACACGCGCCCGAAGTGTTCGATCACCGGCGAAGACGCCCAGATGGGGCCGGTCGGCCTCTCGCTCGGCGAGTTCGCCGCCTTTTGGTCCGGGCCGATGGCCAAGGCCGTGACGGATGCTGGCGAACGTCTGCGCGAGGGCGAGCATCTCGGCGCACCCGCCCTCGTGAAACGCCTCGCGTGGGCGTGCTCGCTCTCACGGCGCCTCCGCCAGGACCCCGGGGGACTGCGCACCACCGACACCGCCACCATTGCCGCCGGGCCGTGGCTCGCCAAGTTGCGCCTCGCCGATCCGCCGATCCCGGATGAGCACGAGTACCTGCACGAGTGGGCGCGCGTGAATCACAAGGCTTGGTCGGGCCAGTGGCTCCACCGCGACAAGGACGAGGAACGGGCTCCGGACGCCGTGGACGCCGTCATCAAGGACGCGCGCAATAGGCACGGCGCGCCGCCCGCCTACTACGCCGCCATGATGATGGACGGCGACCGCATGGGCGAGCGTCTGCGCCACTGCAGCCCCGAGCAATACCGGGACTTCACGACGCTGCTTTCCCGGTTCTCGCTCGATAACGTTCCCGATCTGATCCAGGACTACCTGCAGGGCCCCGACGGACTCGGCTTCAACCAGCCTGTCTACGCCGGGGGAGACGACGTGCTGGCCCTGCTGCCGATGTGGATGCCAAAGCAGGGCGAGCAGCTTCCCCACCAGTCCGCCGTGGGTCTGGCCCATGCCATCCAGCAAGCCTTCGGCGCCCTCGGCCTGCCGGGCTCCAACGACCCCGCCACGATGTCCGCGGGCATCGCCATCGTTCACTACAAGACGGACCTGCGCGAGGCGCTCGATGCCGCCCGCTCGGCCGAGAAAGCGGCCAAGAATGGCGGACGCAACCGCGCGGCTCTCACTGTGATGCGCCGCTCGGGCGAACACGTCACCGTGCCCCTGCCGTGGAGTCACGTCGCCGTCTTCGAGGAACTCGTCGCCGCCTTTGCCGACGGAGCGTCCGACCGCTGGGCCTACCGCCTGCGCCAGGTGCTCGACGGCCTGACCACGCCACTGGACGAAAGGCACAAGCCCGCGCCCGAAACCTTCGTCGATCTGATCGACGCCGAGTGCGCCCGCATCCTCGGGCACGCCGAAGGCGCCCGCGAGCACCGCGATCTGTTTGTACGCGCTTGGGACACGTTCAGCCACCGGGGCAACGGCACGCCCAACACCGAGCGCGCCGAACTCCAGCGCAACGCCCTGACCCTGATCCAGTCCGCTTCCTTCATGGCACGCGGACGCGAGGAGGCACGCTGATCATGGCACACCACACCGCATTCCAGAAGGACCGTATCCCGCTCGCGATCGAGCCGCTCGACCCGCTCTTCTTCCGCGATGGCCGCCCATTTGGGGCCGGCAACCATCGCGGCATTTCCGGCCTGCCGACGCCCCGCACGCTCTCGGGCATGTTGCGCTGGCAACTGATCGAACGCACCGGCGCCGACCCGGCGGAATTCAAGCACGAGGACCGCGACAAAAGGCACTGGCTGGCGCGGCTGGCCGTGCGCGGCCCCTGGCTCGCCACGCTCGAACCGGGCGGCGCCGCCGTCTCCGACGTCTACACCGCGCCCCCCGCGCATCTGATGCGCCGGGGCAAGGGCGAGCATGGCCCGCTGGCGCTCCTCGCCCCCCTCGGCCCTTCGGTCACCCTGCCGGGATGGAACCAGCCCAACCCCTACGACGGCCAGCCCCCCCTGGCCCCGCCCTGGGACGGATGGCAGACCGAGCCGCTGACCCCGTTGGCCGGCCGCCTGCTCAATCGCGCCGGCCTAGCCCGCGTGCTGGCCGGGCAGACGCCGGACGACAAGGACCACGTGGTGAAGCACGCCTCCCTCTTCACCTTCGAGGACCGCGTTGGCGTCGGCATCGACCCCGCCACCCAGACGGGCGCCGACGGCCTGCTCTACAGCCTTCGCCTGATCCGTCTGCAGGAGCACACGGGCTTCTACGCCGAAGTTGGCATCGAGGACGATGACGAGAAGGCCGTGGAGAACCTCCGCGCTCTGCTGCGCCCCGGTTCCGGGTTCATCGCCCCGTTTGGCGGCGAAGGACGGCGCGTGGCCGTGCGCGTGTTGGAGAAGCCGTTCGAGTGGCCCTCGGCGCCGGCCGACGCCATCGCGCCTGAGGACGGTGGATTCACCAGCCTGCTCGTCACGCCCGCGTGCTTTGCCCCGCGCGACCCCGCCGTGTCCACCGGCCGCCAGTTCCCCCCGCACCCGCTCGGCACGCTGGCGGCTGCCGCGCTCGGACGCCCGGCCGTGGAATCGGGCTGGCACCTGGGCGGAGGCGGCCGGGCCGGACGCGCCGCGGGAGTCGCGCGCCCCACGCGTCTGCTGGTGCCCGCGGGCAGCACCTACTTCTGGCGGCGTGGCCGCAACGCCCGCGAGGAGACGGGAGCGCCGGCCACCTGGCACCAACTGGCACAAACGCCGGTGGACCGCGCGGCGGGCTACGGCCTGGCGCTGCGCGGCGTCTGGCAGTGGTGGAGCGCACGGGGCTGAGTCTCTCTCCCCACTGAAACCGTAAAATCGGGGACCTCCAAAAGGGCCAAAAACCCGGGGGGTCCCCGATTTTATAAATGACTGACGGGAAAGGAGTTGTGAAGTGGGATGGCGCGCATCGGGTTTTCGTAGGGTACTTCCGCAGAGGGGTCCCCGTTTTTGGCCTTGCAAACCCGCGCCCCGCGTGGCTCTCAAGAGGGTAGCGTTACGTCCCCTCCTCCGAGGGGTCGTGTGTTGAAACGACACACCGCTTTTGGCGGCTTCTGAACAGTGAAACGGTTACGTCCCCTCCTCCGAGGGGTCGTGTGTTGAAACCGTCTTCGCCGTTGCGTTAAATCCCGCGTCGAACTTCGGTTACGTCCCCTCCTCCGAGGGGTCGTGTGTTGAAACCCCCCGACCACATCGAAGGAGACCCCGCCCGATGACGTTACGTCCCCTCCTCCGAGGGGTCGTGTGTTGAAACGACAGAATCGCGGAGAACGGTTCACCCATGAGAACGGTTACGTCCCCTCCTCCGAGGGGTCGTGTGTTGAAACACGGCCTTTGGGCGTGCTCTTACCGTTGTGGATGGCAGTTACGTCCCCTCCTCCGAGGGGTCGTGTGTTGAAACCCGCTTTTGTACACCTTTATTGCTTCACCAAACCGCGCGTTACGTCCCCTCCTCCGAGGGGTCGTGTGTTGAAACTAGGTGCTGAGTGGTGCATTGTGGTCGGCAACGGGAGGGTTACGTCCCCTCCTCCGAGGGGTCGTGTGTTGAAACCAGCTCCCATTTTTCGGCAACCCTGCTCGCGGCAGGGTGTTACGTCCCCTCCTCCGAGGGGTCGTGTGTTGAAACGGCCCGGACGTGCCCGGACGTGCCCGCGCACGCGAGGCGTTACGTCCCCTCCTCCGAGGGGTCGTGTGTTGAAACCCTTGGGCACTTTGAGTAACGATCATAATTGTGCATAGTTACGTCCCCTCCTCCGAGGGGTCGTGTGTTGAAACGAGGGGGCACGCCTCAAGAAGTCCTGGCGCGGTTAGCCAGGTTACGTCCCCTCCTCCGAGGGGTCGTGTGTTGAAACGGCGCTCTGCGTTGTACGCAAGCAAGGCAGAATCGAGTTACGTCCCCTCCTCCGAGGGGTCGTGTGTTGAAACCGTCGCTGATCCAGACATCTTCGAGAAGCGGTGCATCGTTACGTCCCCTCCTCCGAGGGGTCGTGTGTTGAAACGCTTGCCGCGCAGGATGAACCCCACCTGATCGCCGCTGGTTACGTCCCCTCCTCCGAGGGGTCGTGTGTTGAAACGGTGCGTCCGGATGGACCGTTGCGCATCATTTTGGCGTTACGTCCCCTCCTCCGAGGGGTCGTGTGTTGAAACCCGCCAATCCAGCAGCAGCATAATACTGCCCGATGCGGTTACGTCCCCTCCTCCGAGGGGTCGTGTGTTGAAACCCCGTTCAGGGCGAGTGATGTGGGCTGCGTCGTTTCCGTTACGTCCCCTCCTCCGAGGGGTCGTGTGTTGAAACCATCTCGGTGAGCTTCGCTTCGATTTCCTCCACAGGTTACGTCCCCTCCTCCGAGGGGTCGTGTGTTGAAACAACATGGCGCACCGGGAAGCATCCGAAAGCTCAGGCCGGTTACGTCCCCTCCTCCGAGGGGTCGTGTGTTGAAACATTACGATGTCCTTGCATCCTTTCTCGGTCCCCGCGACGGTTACGTCCCCTCCTCCGAGGGGTCGTGTGTTGAAACCAGCACTCGCCGCCCGCCGTCCAATCGATGGCCACAGTTACGTCCCCTCCTCCGAGGGGTCGTGTGTTGAAACCATGCGTCGTGCCCTCCTGTGGGGTCGGGGTCGCACGTTACGTCCCCTCCTCCGAGGGGTCGCCTCGTGAGACCTCCGCTCCTTTTCGTCCCTTTCGTCGCTTTCGCCCCTTCTGTTTCCGCTTCCCGGCTCCGTCCCCGCCTCCAAGGGTGCGCCGTGGCGCGTGAACGCGCAGGGACAAAAGGGACTACAAGGACCGCAGCGACCACGGCGGCCCCGGCGTCGGCGTGATTCCCGCCCCGCGCGCACCACGAACCGCGCTCTCTTCCCGCGTTTCCTGCAACGTTGCACCCGCTGGCCTTTGCACCCGCGCTGCGCGCACAACGTCCCACGTTCTTCCGAACCATGAACCGCGCTCTCTTCACGTTCTCCCCACGCTCTTCGAAACCTTCGACTCCACTCTCTGAAAGGAACCCCTTCGATGTCCTGTTCTTCCCTTCTTCTGCTGCATGCCGAGACGCCGCTGCACCCGGGCACGGGTTCGGCCCTCGGCGCCGTCGATCTGCCCGTTGCGCGCGAACGCGCCACGGGATGGCCGCTCGTGCCCGGCTCCTCGCTCAAGGGTGTGCTGCGCGACACGTGCCGCCGTCTGTGCCATGATGGCAAAGACGAGTCCGGCGATCTGTGGGCCGTGTTCGGCGGCGATACGAACAATGCGTCGGAGGCCGCCGGGGCGTTGTCGGTGACGGACGCGCGCCTGCTGGCGTTTCCGCTGCGCTCGCTTTCCGGTTTGTTCGCGTGGACCACGTGCCCGGCGGCGCTCGAACGCCTAGTGCGCGACGCGCGCATCGGCGGCATCGACAACGAGGTGACGCAGGCGGCCGAGGCGCTGTGCAAGGAGGCCGTCACCCTGCGCGACGCGGTCAGCGACAAGCAGGCGCTGGTGGCGAAGAACTCGCCGCTCAAGGTGGGCGATAACCACTTGGTGTTCGAGGAGTTCGACTACGAAGCGCGCGAGTGCGACGCCGTGCAGCACTTCGGCGCGGCGCTCGACGCGGCGCTCGGCGGCGCGGAGATGCGGCTGAAGAGCCACCTGGCTGTGATCAGCGACAACGCCTTCACCTTCTCGACGCGCTATGCCACCGAGGTAAGCGCGCGAATCGGGCTTGATGCGAGGACGAAGACGGTGAAGGACAGTGCGCTTTTCTACCAGGAGTTCCTTCCGGCGGCGACGATCTTCAGCGCGCTGGCTCTGGCGGGAGAACCCAGCGCCAAATTGGGGACGGAGGAGTTGAAGTCTGCCGAAGACGTGATGAAGTACGTCAATAAGGCCCTCACCAAGGGGACGAACGTCGTGCAGGTCGGCGGCGATGCCTCGATCGGCAAGGGACTGTGCACGGTCATCCTGATGAACGGCAAGGAGGCGTGAGCATGAGCGCGAAGGAAACCAGCAACAAGTCGATGTTCACCCGTGACCAACGCCGCGCGCAGTTCGCGTGGGAGTTCGTGGAAAAGAATCTGGACGGGCTCGGCCCCAAGGACTTTGCGAAGGCGTGCAAGAACGCGAGCTCGCGGATCATGAACGCGGGCCTGGGCGGCGCGCTGGCGTTTGCGATCTCCAAGTCCGGAGAGGGAAACACCGAGAAAATGAAGTACGACCGCGTGGCCAAGGCGCTGGCACGCCATCTGGGGCGCACGTCTGAGGAAAAGGAAAAGCCGCGCACATATCTTGGTGCGCTGATCAAGAAGGAGGCAATGGAGCTGCGGGCGGATACGGACGAGGCGATGGCGGTGCTTCAGTGGCTGGCCCGCATTGCCGAAGGCAAGGCGATCGAGAGCGGCGACGAAGGGAGTTCCGACGAATGAGTATCATTCCACACCGCCTGCAGTCCGTCGAGCGTTTGGTGAGCCAGGTGGAGCTCGGTTGCCACCCGGGCCTGATGCTGGACAAGTTGTTGAAAGGCGTGCCGGAGAAGTCGGAGTACACGGGCGACCTGGCGCGATCGGTCGTCGCGGCGCGTGGCGACAACGACGCGCTCAAGCACCTGCTCGCCCGCCGCAGCGAAAAGCTCGCCGCCGTTGGCGCGCAGACGTGGACGCAGAAAACCGTGGCGCCGATGGCGTTGCATCTGGCGCGTGCCTCGCTGCTCGAAAACGCCAACGTGTGCCTCCACCGCACCTACGGGTTCGCCTACCTGCCGGGCTCGGGGCTCAAGGGCATGGCCCGCGCCTGGGCCGAAACCGTGTGGCGGCCCGCGCAGACCGACAAGACGGCCGCGCAGCGCACCATCGACCGCATCTTCGGATTCGCCGACACGAAGGAGCGCAAGGAGCTGCTGCACGAGAATCCGGACGTCGCCGTCTTTGGCCCCGACGACAAGGAGATCAAGAGCCACGCGGGCGCCATCGTCTTTCACGACGCGTGGCCCACGAAGTGGCCCGAATTGGTGATCGACATTCTCGCTTGCCATCACGACAAGTACTACAAGGGGGAAGGCGCGCCGGGCGATTGGGAGAGCCCCAACCTTGTCAACTTCCTGACCGTGAAATCAGGGACGGAGTTCGGCTTCGCGTTGTCTCTCGCCGTGAAATCAGGGACGGAGTCGTATCTGAAGCTGGCGGCGACATGGCTGAAAGGCGCGCTGACATGGGTGCGCGCGGGCGCCAAGACGAACGCTGGCTATGGGCAGTTTGCGATGGACAGCAAGGAGCCAGTCGTTCTTCCAGAAAAGTCGCACCATCTTCCTGTGTCGCTCAAGCTTGTCTCGCGAGCCTTCCTGGGTGGCAGCACTGGCAATGCAGAGAATGTGCTGCGCACCTCGTCCCTTCGCGGGCTGATGCGTGCATGGTGGCGTGCTGGGAATTCGCACCTTTCTTTGAATGAGTTGCGTGAACGCGAAGAAAGCCTCTTCGGCCATGCCAGTCTGGGCGGCAAGTTGGCGACGGCTGCCGATGCCGTGACAGGAGCCACTGTGAGCGTTGAGAATGCCGGGATCGACTTCGGGGGTGGCGGCAGCAAGTTGGGCTATCTGGCTTACGGCCCCGTCGGCTACTCGAAGGAGCAGAAAAAGAATATTTCCCAACGCGCATCACTCCGGGCCGGACAAAATCTTCACCTGCGTCTTCAGGCACGTGATGAGGAATCGCTGACCGAGGGTTTCAAGGCACTGTGGCTGATGGCGGCCTTGGGAGGCGTCGGCGCTCGGAGCCGCCGCGGATGGGGCAGCGTAATGCTCGACGCCTGTGTCGGGAGCCGGGATTTCCATGATAAGTGCGGCCTGCCCTATCTGGCGGCTTGCTCCACAACAACGGAGTACGCCCAGCATCTGCGTGCCGGCCTTAACCGCCTGGTGCCGGAGGGTGTTCGCCCGGAGCCCGATGCTTTGGACTGGTTGGGACTTAGCACGGGAACGACGATTCTTGTCTCGACGGGAACATTCCCGACTTATGAGGCGGCTCTGGAGGATCTGGCAACACACTTCATGAACTTCCGTTCCCGTCTTGGGCAGAACCGCAATAATGGTGAGCCAGGAGAAGACTACCATCTGACGAAGCATGCCTTGGAAAATGGAACTGCACCTGACTCGTTGCCAAAGCGCGCTCAGTTCGGTCTCCCGTACTTGCAGACGTATCGCAGCCTGGACGGAGTGACGGGAGACTATACCCCCATGCTGGAAGGCAAAGACTTGAGGCGGGCATCTTCCGTGCTGTTCAAGGTCGTCCGGCTGGAGAACGGCAAATTCCTTTGGCAGGTGGCCTACCTGCCGTCGCGCTTCCTTCCGGAGGGTGCGGAAATTAAACTCCAAAAAAAACTCCCCAAAAAGAAGGAAAGGGAGAGTTCAAGAAAGAAGAAAGAGGAGAGCTCGGTCGATTTGACCGGAGAAGGGAATCGTTTGGTACCGCCAAGCGCTTCTCTTGCTGTTGTGGAGTCTTTTCTTCTTGAACTGGCTGGACAAGCGCGTTGCCTCAAAGTCGCGGATGCCCCGATGCCCGAGGCGAACCTTCTTCCTGCCAAGGTCGAGCCACCGCCCCCGCCACCAAGTCCTGTGGAGTCGTTCTTGAACAGGCACAACCCGCCCGGGCCCAATGACAGAGGACGGCATGAGCATTTTGTGAGGGTTCTAAAGAACGCGCGCGATGAGATGCCGGATCATTTCGCGGATCTTTGTGCCCGGTGCTACGCGATCATTTATGGAGAACTCGCCGGCAAGAAGTTGAAGCCGTTCAAGAGCGACACGCTCTTCAAGCTCTTGGACGAGAACCGTAAGAAGGAAGAGCCATGAATCCTCCCTACCGCATTCTTCTCGCCGTGGCGGGTGCGACGCCCGCCACGATCACCGAGGCCGTCTGGGCTCTGGCCGTCGACCGCAAGCTGGCGCTCGACGAAATCCGCGTGCTGACAACCCGCGCGGCCAGCAAGCAGATCGGGGCGGCGCTGGCCGATGCACTGGCGCTCCTGCACGCCGACTACCCCAAGGCAACGTTCCCCCGCACGGCAATCGTGCGCATCGCGCGCCTGGCCAAGGGCACCGAAATCGACGACATTCGCACGTCGGCGGAGAACGAGGAGATGGCGGACTGGATGCTGCGCGAAGTGCGCGAGGCGTGCAGCGGCGAGGGGACGGAGGTTCATGCCTCGCTGGCCGGCGGACGCAAGACGATGAGCTTCCTGCTCGGCGCCGCCATGCAGTTGTGCGCCCGCCCGCAGGACCGCCTGTACCACGTTCTCGTCCCGCCGGAGTTCGAGGTGCCCCGGTTCTTTTTCCCACGCGCCAAGCGGGCGAAGGACTGGGCGATTCCGACGCGCGACGGGAAAACGACGGTGGATGCGCGCAAAGCCAGCGTGGACATGGCCGACGTGCCGTTCGTGCGCCTGGGCACGCTGCTGCCCGAAACCGACGTGAAGCACCTGACGTTTCGCCAGATGATGTCGCAGGTTGCCGATTCGCTGAGCGACGAGTTCGGCGACGTATCGGTGATCGTTCCCGACCGCGGCAAGTCCGGCAAGGCGATCATCCGCATCGCTCCGACGGAGGCAACCCAGGTGGACATCGCCTTTGCGAGCGTTTCCACTCAGGCGTTTGTCGTCTACACTTGGCTGCTCTCGCGCCGCAAACGTGGCCTGCCGCCGCTCCTGATGATGGATCAGGAACGCTTCCAGGAGCACTTGGACGATCTCGTTGTCTGGTGCGAACGTCTGGGCCTCCCCGAGGAGAAGGTGAAGGAGTATCGCGACCTTGAAGGCACACTGGCCGAAGCCCGCCGCAAGAACCTGAAGGATATCGCGAAGGACAAGGACTACGTCAGTGTGTTCTTCGAAAAGGACTGGTACGGGGTCCTGAAAGTGTTCCCCTCGCGACTGCGCCGCGAGTTCCAGAAGAAGTTCGCCAGCCAGGCACCCGGCTACGACTCGGGCAAGTACGCGATCGTCACCCAGGAGGAGAACCGCCGCCAGGCCGCCTGGCACGTCAGAATCCCGCCGGAAAACATCCACTTGCCGGGCGAAACCCGGCGGAAAGGTAAGAAATGACCCGCTATCTGTGCACCGTGGGGACGAGTGCCTCGCAGGACATCATCCGCAATCCCCAGTTCAAGGCGCGTTTTGGCGACAACGCCCCTGCACGCCTGACGCCCGAAACCGTCGAGCAACTCGGTGGCGAGGATGCGGCCTTCGCGGCCATGCAGCCGCTGTTCATCGAGCTCGACCATCGCGACGAGCAGACTTTGCGCCGGCGTCTTTCCGCAGAAGTTCACTCGCTTGCCCGACTCGGTGTTTCGGCCGATGACGAGGTGTTCCTGTTCGCCACGGACACGCCCGACGGCATGGTGTGTGCGCGGCTCGTCGAGTCGTACCTGGTGGGGCGCCTCGGCGTGGAGGCGCGGCGCGCGCGGGTGCTGCGCATCGAAGGGCTGCAAGTCGATGACGGCGAACGCTTTCGCCGCACGGGAATCGTGAACTACATACAAACGGTGCGGCGCCTGGGTGAGGAACGCGCGTGGAGCGGCGTGGTGCTCAACCCCACGGGGGGCTTCAAGGCACTGATTCCGTACACGACGCTGCTGGGCATGTTGTTCGGCGCGCCGGTGTGTTACATTTTCGACAACGGGCGCGAGATCATCACGCTGCCGCCGATGCCCATCGAGTTCGATCTGCCCCGGCTCGAACCGCGCCGCGCGGCGCTGGAGGAACTCGAGGAGAAAGTGGAGCTGACGGAAGACCGCTTCTGGGTGGGTGCGAGCCACGAGACGCGCGAGGCTCTCGCCGCTCTCGTCGAAGTCACGCGGCCCGGCTGGGTCACCTTGTCGGGCCTGGGGCTGATCGCGCTCGAACGCCTGCGCGCCCTCGGGGGGCAACGGCGCTCGCATGTCTTCCTTTCCCTCAAGGCCTGGCAGGACATTCACAATGCCCCGGCGGACTGGGATTGCCTCGGCCAGCTCGACACTCTGGCGCACAGCACGCGCGAGCAGATCAATGCCCGCATCGAGAAGAAACACTCCGACGGCACGTTTTGGCTCAAGCCCGGCCGCACGGCCGATCGCTGGCGCGTGGAGTGGGAGGGCGACGCCCTTCTCGTCTACCGCGTCCTGGAACACACCGAGTACGAGCGCGCTCTGAACAGCCAGAAGTGGAACCGTTCAGCCTTCGCGCCGTTCATTCCGTACTCCCGCCCACCCCTTTCCTGATTCCCGAGGAGCCGAGCCTTGATGGAAACGTTGATCTGCATTCCCGGATCACCCCGCATGGCCGGGGGCGAATACCAGACGGCCCGCTATGCGGCGGCGGGACGCGGCGAGGCGACCGACGAACGCGTCACGCCCCTGCTCGCCCTGGTGGAGCTCTACCGCCCCGCCCACCTCGTCGTGCTCTGCACGCCCGAGGCACGCAAAAGCGTGGAGTTGTATAAGGAATGGGCCGAGGGCGAGGCCATCGAGCCGCGTCCCGCGCTGCACGTGGTGGACATCGCGCTCGTGCCCGGCGAGGACTCCGTCCCCAATTTGCTGGCCGCCATTGCCGCCGTCGATCCGCCGACGCCCGACGTGCATCTGGACCTGACGTTCGGGCCGCGCTCGGTAACGATTCTGGCAATGCTCTCCGCATTGGTGCAGGCCGCCGCGGGGCGTTGGACGTTGCGGCGCCTGACCTATGTGAACTTCGAGGCGCGGCCATCGGATGCCGGTGACGCTCCCGTGTCCATCGAGGACCTGACGGCGTACCTGGCGCTGCCCGCACTGGCCACGGCGGTCACGAACCTGCGCGAGCGCGGCGACCTGGCCGGATTCGCCCGCGCCGCCGCGCCATTCTTCGATGCCGGACGCACGGGGCTCCAGGACGGCGACCTCGCGCTCGTCGGCGATGCCGTTGCCTTCCTGCGCATCCGCTCGCTGATCGATGGCAGCGCCAACGCCGCCCTCGGCCGCATCATCGGTGCCCTGCGCCGGCGCGACGGTGCCAACCCCTTGCTGGTCCCCCTGATGGCAGAGGCCGAGCGCGTGCTTGCCGGGTTGCGCCCACCGCAGGGCGCCGAACCGGGTTCGCCTGCACACTTTGCCGCCATCGTGGAATGGTATCGCCGTCATGGGCAACCCGACCGCGCCCTGCTGCTGGCCAGCGAAGCGCTGACCCTGCTTGTCTGCACGCGCCTGCTGGGGCACGAGTACCCGCGGCAGTTCGCCAACGGTTACTGGAGCGCGCGCGACTACTACATTGCGGCGAGCTCACAGGCCGAGGGCGACGACGCCCGCACGAAATTCGTCGGCGAGTGCTACAGCCTGTGGGAGTCAATGCGCAAAGTGCGCGGCGACTTCGCCCACGCCTCGCTGACCTCGCAGGAGAACGCCGCCCGCCACGTTACCAGAGAACGCGTCGACCGCGAACTGGCCACCTTTGCCGAACTCTGCTCCCGAATGTAGGCCGGGCGCCGCCGCAACGTTGCAGCATCTTGAGCCGCGCCCCGGATTCCTCCAGAGTGGCAGCATCTCGCTGCCCCACGGAGGACGCGACCCACGAACGCACTCGCCGCCCGCCCCCGCGCCGCCACCGATTCCGGCCAACGCTCCAGCATCGTTGTCCATTCGCCCGAAACGCGCCTGCGCGTGGAGAACGGGTGCCTGTGTGTCGAGCCCCCGGGCGCCCGCCCCGTACGCATTCCCCCCGAGCACGCCGCCGAAATCCTTGTCTACGGGTCCTGGTCGCTGACGAGTCCGGTGCTCGGGCTCGCCGCCGAGCACGCCATCCCCATCTCCTTTTTCTCCTTCACGGGGGAATGGACGGGGCGGCTGGACACGGGCGAAGCCGCCGGCAGCCACGACGGCGAGATGTCCGACGCCTACGCCTTCGACACGCTGCGCGCCCAATGGCGCCTGGCGGCGGGGGAGGAGAGCGCCCTGGCTTTCGCGCGCCGCTTTGTCGCCGGGAAACTGCACAACTCCCGCACAGTACTGGCCGTTGCGCGTTGTCGCTCCCGGGCCGCTGGCGAGGACCGTGCCGCCCTTGCCGAAACCGCCGCCATCCTGCGCCGCGCCACGCACCAACTGGAAGGCACCGCCTCGTTCGACGCCCTGCGCGGCGTCGAAGGCTCTGCCGCCCGCGCGCATTTTGGCGCCCTCGCCCGCTGCATCCTCCCCGAAGCCCGTGCCGAATTCCCCTTTGCCGGGCGCAACCGCCGTCCGCCCCGCGACCCCTTCAACGCACTGCTTTCCTATCTCTACGCCCTGCTCTTTCACGACTGCGTGAACGCCCTGCGCGCCGAAGGACTCGAAACGCGTCTGGGCTTTCTCCACGCCCCCCACCGCGGACGCCATGCCCTGGCGCTCGACCTGATGGAGGAGCTGCGTCCCCTCGTGGCCGACCGCCTCGCCCTCGCCCTCGTCAACCGCCGCCAACTGCGCGCCGCGCACTTCACCGCCGACCCGGTCACGGGCGCCGTCCTCCTCGGTGCCGACGGCCGCCGGGTTCTCTTCCAGGCACGCGCCGCCCGCCAGAACGAAACAATCCTCCCTCCCGGCACCGTGCGCACCCCCATCGCCTGGCGTGCCGTTCCCCGCCATCAGGCCCGCCTGCTGGCCGCCGCCCTGCGCGCCGGCGACCCCGCCCTCTACGCCCCCTTCACCCCCCGCCTGTAAGGAGCGTTTCCTCCCTCCCCCAATGGGTTCCCTCACTCCGCCACCCCTGCGCATGGTCGCCGTCTTCTGCTACGACGTCGCCTCGGCCGACAAAGCCGGGCGCCGCCGCCTCGCCCGCGTCGCCAAACTCCTTGAACGCTACGGCACCCGCGTGCAGTATAGCGTCTTCGAGGTGCGCATGGACGACCGCGCCATCTCCATGATCCGCGACTCCGTCCTCGAACTGATGGACACCGACGAGGACAGCTTGCGCGTGTACCGTGTGGAGGAAAGCTGCATCGACCGCGTCGAGCAGCTCGGCCGCCAGCCCGAGCACGAATTCCTGGGCCAGACGCTGATTTTCTGACGTCGGCGGACTGTTAATCGGGGACCCCGAAAAGGCCTCAAAACACGGGGGGTCCCCGATTTTACGGAACACTGACCCGAAAGGACTTGGAAAAGTGGAGAGTGTGTGTCGGATTCGCGGAGGACTTTCCCGGCGGGGGTGCCCGTTTTTGGCCTTGCAAACCCGCGCCCCGCGTGGCTTTCAGAGGGCTAGGGGTTACGTCCCCTCCTCCGAGGGGTCGTGTGTTGAAACCGAAGGGCGAGCGAGAAGGCGGCGTTGTCGTCCCCCGTTACGTCCCCTCCTCCGAGGGGTCGTGTGTTGAAACTATCGCGGGCACGGGCAATGCGGATTCCGTCGCCAAGGGTTACGTCCCCTCCTCCGAGGGGTCGTGTGTTGAAACTATGAGGGCACTGTTGGCCTTTTCAAAGGCTTTATACTGGTTACGTCCCCTCCTCCGAGGGGTCGTGTGTTGAAACACTCCACGCGGTCCGCATACTGCCGCAGGATTCGCGCGGGTTACGTCCCCTCCTCCGAGGGGTCGTGTGTTGAAACTAGAGCCTTTGCGGACGGTGATTGCCGCCCCCCAACGTAGGTTACGTCCCCTCCTCCGAGGGGTCGTGTGTTGAAACTCCGTGTTCGAGAGGAACTGTTTGCCCTTGCTCGTGGCGAGTTACGTCCCCTCCTCCGAGGGGTCGTGTGTTGAAACATGGGCGTCGCGCGGAACCGTTCAGGGTCGGCAACGAGTTACGTCCCCTCCTCCGAGGGGTCGTGTGTTGAAACCGGGTGCTCCGTCCAGGACAATGCCGTCAGCCACGGCCACGTTACGTCCCCTCCTCCGAGGGGTCGTGTGTTGAAACTGCTTGCCAGGTCACACAGCTTTCCCACTACGCGTCTATGTTACGTCCCCTCCTCCGAGGGGTCGTGTGTTGAAACGGGGCGAGTGTGGCGAGGACGGTCTTGTGGAAAGCGCCCCGTTACGCCCCCTCCTCAGGGACCAATAGGGATCGCCAGAGGTGGTGCCGAAGCTGTCCCATTGCGCTGGCAGCCGCCGCGCTCCATCATTCACGCGGCGACCATTCTCCAGAAAGGAGGAACGCCCCATGGCAAGAAGAGCCAAATCCGAAACCGTGGAAATCCCGCGAGCACTCTTCGAGGCGTTGGGTCGCGGCTTGGCAGAGGCCACCAATAACGACATGGGATGGGCGAGCAGGCACAGCAAGGAAACGAATCTCATAAAGGCGGCATTGGCGATCGTCTGCCACGTCTGGAGAAACGGAAAGGATGGACGAACTCCGCCCAAGACCCAACGGTATGAACCGCTGAGGGAACGGGCAGAGGCGTCGCCCGAGATCTCCTGCGCCGCAGACACACTCCAGGAAGAGAGCGAGAACCGTTGCCGCGATCGGGAAGCGCAGGAGTCGGGAGGAGTCATGCCTGGGAGTCAGCCGGCCTCCGGCGAGGGAGAAAATACCACCGGAGGTGAACCCGCCGGCGAGGGGCACCAGGCACTCAGGCCGGAGCCGCCTCGATCCCCAGCGCCGCAAGAACCCCGGGGGTGGGGTCGGCGCCGGAATCGAGGATGGCGCTGAACGTGTCGAGCGCTGCGAGGCGATAGGCCCGGCGTTCGTCAATGGTGCCGAGCAGGGCGGCGAGCGTGGCGTCGTCGAGTGGCGTGCCGCGGCGCAGGAAGAGGCATTTGTCCGGCGCGGCGGCAAGGCGCAGGCGCCCGTCACCGAAGAGCCCGAAGAGTTCGTCGCGCACGGCACGCAGGGGGCGTTGCTGGCGGCGCGCAATGGTGGCAATCATGCCGGTGCGCGTGGCACCGTGCAGCGCATCGAAGGCAGCACAGCGGCGCGGGGACTTGAAGCAGGCGAGCGTGCCGATGCCGCGATCGAGCACAGCCACGCAACCCGCGCGCACGAGATGGTGGAACGAGGCGAGGGCGCGATCGTCGCCGCCGAGAGTGTCGTAGAGATTCCAGGTCGTGGCCTGATCGGAAAGCGCGAGGCGTTTGTCGAGCACGCCGCGCAGATCAGCCTCGCCGGGGAACTGCCCGGCGATCAGATCGCGGCGCACGGCGATGTTGGTGACGGAGTAGAGGAGAATGCCGCGCGCGGGCTGGGCATCGCGTCCGGCACGCCCGACTTCCTGGTAGAATTGCTCGGCGGATTCGGGCATGAGGTAATGGACGACGAGGCGGATGTCGGGGATGTCGATGCCCATGCCGAAGGCGCTGGTGGCGAAGATCGTGTGGAGCGTGCCATCGAGAAAGCCCTGGAGAACGGTGCGCTTCTCCTCGTCGGAGCGGTCGGCGTCGAAGAAGTCGACACCGTTGGCGGGGCCGCCAAAGCGTTCGGCAAGAGCGCCGGTGCCGTACTCGCCGCTCTTGCGGTGGGCATAGACGAGGGTCTTGCCGCGGGCGGGAACTGCGAGGATTTCGCCGAGGCGGGCGAGCTTGGCGGGCTCGTCCTCGTGGTGTTCGACGGTGAGCGACAAGTTGGTGCGGCGCAGGCAGTGGCTGCGCAGGACGGCGGATTCCGCGAGGGCGAACTCGGCGCGGATTTCCGCTTCCTCGCGCGGGTTCAGCGTGGCCGTCAGGCAAAGCAGCGGCGGGCGGCGGGCATCACCGAAAACGCGGTCGAGAAAAGCGGGCAGCCCCCGGTAGGACGGGCGAAAGCTGTGGCCCCACTGCGAGATGCAGTGCGCCTCGTCGATCACCACGAGCCCAATGCGTTCGCGCACGCGATGGAGAACGTACTCGACGAAACCGTCGGAGAACGCGCGCTCGGGCGAGAGAAACAGGAAGCGCGGGCGCGCGTCGTTGAGCACCTCGTCGCGCAGGATTTCGTACTGGCGTTTGCCGGGAATGCCGCAGTGCAGTTCGGTGGCGTTCAGGCCGAGCCGCCGGAGGACGGCGCATTGCTGGCTGATGAGCGCGCGCAGCGGCGAGACCACAATCGTGAGTCCGCCGCGGACGAGTCCGGCAACCTGGTAGGCCAGGGATTTGCCGCTCCCCGTCGGGGCCAGATACAGCAGCGATTCACCACGGACGAGCCGTTCGATGGCCTCCTGCTGGCGGTCGCGGAAGTCCGCGATGCCGGGGAACCAGCGGGCGAGCGCTTCATGCGGCGTGAGGGCGGGTTGCGTTGCGGAAGTGCTGCTCATGCGAGGAAACCTCCGGCATCGGATTCGGGCGCCCAGTCCTTGGTGACGTCGAGATTCTCGTCGGCGACGAACCGGAGAAAATCCCCGGCGATCACCATGCGGTGCTTCACGGGAAACGAAACGCCCAGGGACTCGGCGGCCTCGTGCAGCAGCGCCGCGACGCGCGCCACGTGGAAGTAGAAGGGCGCGTAGTGATACGTGTAGTTGGAGTAGCAGCCTCCGCGCTGGGGGTCCCAGAGGACGAACTCCGACGTTTCGAGCGTGCCGCTGTACTGCCCCGAAAGAAAGAACAGACCCGTGAGAGCAAAGCGCGAGCGCCACGGCAGCAGCGCGGCTTCGCGGTAGTGCAGCAGCGCCGTTGTGATCCCCAGTCCGATGATGCCGGGGACGCACAGCGGCACGACATCCGTGGTTCCCGAGGTCTGCGCGGACGCGGCGCACGGCTCCTCGTGGGGAATCTCCAAAGCTTCGAAGGGAAGGCTGCGCGGGTCCGTCTCTTCCAACAGCGCCTCCCACGTGTGCTGGCGGGGAAAGTCCTCGGCGAACCCGGCGAGAGCGCTGACGAGCTCGAGGAAGCCGCGCGGGTCCTGCTTGCATGCCACGTGCAGACGGCGCTTCCACGGCTCCATGTCCTCAAGGTGGGCGTTGCGCGCCTTGTTGATGATGGGAAGCCCCTTGAGGAAAACGCGGACGAACTGATTGGGATCGTCGGCGTACTCTTCGAGAACTTCCGCATCGAGCACGGGGTCGTAGGACTTGCGGCGCTGCTTCTCGTAGTCCGTCACGGCGTCCGCGAAACGCTGGCGCAGGCGCGCGTCCGGAGCCATCGCGAGCGTCGAGCGCTGGCCGCGCAGCCCCTTCTTGAAACGCGCCGGCCCCACCATCGCATGGCCGGCATAGCGCGCAAAGTAATCCTGGAAGCCGCGTGCGACTTCCTCCGCCACCGCTGCCGCGTGTGCCGGATCGAGGATCGTTTCGTACTCGTCGTACTGGCCGCGGATCATGTTCGCTTCTCCCGTCAACGTGATGGTGGGAGAATCTTATGAGGCAGTGAGGAAGTCACGTTTCTGCTACGTTGATGTGGAACGGCGGGGAGCGATTGAGTGCCTGCTCGCACTTGCCAACAGCTGAAAAGAGGTCCTCGTCGCGACCAGACGACGAGGGCTTCTCTGGATAGCAGTCCGCGCAGGAGGGTGGATCAGTGCGTCCAGAGCTCCGTTGCCGGTCGGGGTTTGCCTGCCAACCCCTGGCTGGTCCCTTGTGCTCCACGCACGCTCTTGAGAGGCGTTCTTGCTGACAGTCTTGGTGCCATGGTGGTGCCACAAGACTGTCCAAGAGTGTCCTCTTGTGTCTTGCATCTCAGAGCCGACATGAACCCTGGCGGCGCTGGGCACCTTGTTGTATGTCTTGTTGTTTCAGTGGAAAAGTGGCGGTGAGGGAGGGATTCGAACCCTCGGTAGAGTTGCCCCTACACACGCGTTCCAGGCGTGCACCTTAAACCACTCGGTCACCTCACCGCACATCCCGAAGGGACGGGAATGAAGGCAGCGGACCGCGCGCCGGTCAACGCCAAATTAGAGCTGCGCGCGGATTCCCGAACTTTCCGTCCAAGTTGAACAGTATCAGGACTCGAATTCCGTGGCCGTGCTCGTCACAGCGACACGCTCTCCAGAGCTGGGGCGTTCTTCCTTGACGGCCTCGGCGCTCGGAACCTTACTTGCTGGCGGAAGCGTGCTGCTTCCCCATTCCCCGTTTCGCCGTTCGACGACATCGTTGGATTCCGACCCTCCCAGTAAACGACTCTCCCCCTTTTCCGGTGTCCTGCTTGTGGCGTGCATGGCTGCTTCTTTTGCTGTGGCGGCCCAGGATCCGGCCGGTACGCCCGCGCTGCTGCCTCTTGGCGGCATGGCGATGGGGGTGACGCTTTGCTTTCTGGCAGCCGGGGCGTTTCTCTTCGCCGTGCTCCAGACGGTGGAGAGCGCCAGCACGGCGCCGTCTCCGCGCGAGCGCACGGGCAATGGCGGAGGGCGCGGGCCTGCCCGCGATTCCCGGGATACGGTGGCGTTGCCGCGCGTGTGCTGGCTGTTGTCGAGTTTCTTCGCACTGGGTTTCACGGTCTTGGTGGTGGACGTGGTGATGCGGCTGGCGCCCGGGGCTTCGGCTTCGGTGGGGGCGGTGGCGGGCATTGTGGTGGCCGTATTGCAGGCCGTGGTGTTTGGAATGCTGGCCCCGGCATTCGGGCTGCATCATCGCGTGGCGGCGCGGCGCTGGCTGGTGCCGGGTGCGCGGCTGGTGCTGGCGCCGGTGCTGTGGGTGGCCCGGACGGCGGAGGGCGAGGGGAACTCCAGCAGCCGGAGCGACCGGCTCGATCGCGACCGTGAGCTCAACCTGCTCCCCTTCATCGAGGGCGTTGATCGCCTCGTCGTGGAGGAGGCCGTCGAGATGATCGATTCCGTGCTGGAGTTCGCCGAGGCGACGGCGCGCGACGTGATGACTTCGCGCACGGAGGTCGAGGGGATTCCCGTGGGGACGCCGCGCGAGGAGTTGATGCGCCGCCTGATGAAGGCAGAATACAGCCGCCAGGTGGTGTACGAGGGGACGCTCGACAACATTGTGGGGGTGCTGCTGGCGAAGGAAGTGCTGCTCAACCGGCCGGCCGACCCGTTGTCGCTGATGCGCGAGCCGCTGCGCGTCGCACAGTCGATTCGTCTGCCCGAGTTGCTTCGTCTGATCCGCCGTTCACCGTCGAACTTTGCGGTGGTCCAGGACCCGTATGGGGGAACGGCCGGGATTGTCACGATGCACGATTTGTTCGAGCGGGTCATCGGCGAGCACATCGAGGACGAGCACGAGGACGAGGAACTGTGGATCGACGTTGACGAGAACGGCAATGCGTCGATTTCCGGACTCGTTGAAGTTTGGGAAGTGAACCAGGAACTCGAACTCGATCTCGACGAGTCCATCGCGCGCAGCCTTGGCGGCTACCTGATGTACCGCTTTGGGCGGCTTCCTTCCGAGGGCGATGTGTGGGTCGTGAATGGTGGAGAGTTCCGCGTTGATCGTATCGAGAACAATCGTATTGAGGTGATCGCGTTCCGGCGCGATCCGGACGCGCGCGAATCGGTTGGTCTCTCGGTCGTGGAGGACGACGAATCATGACGCCTGCCGTCGTGCTCTACGCCGTCATGTCCTTTCTGCTCGGGCTGTTGCTGCAGGGTTGGGCGAGTGCTTCGGAAGCGCGGTTGCTGCGTGCGGCCGCGCGGTTGCTGCGTCCGGCGGCATCCGAGGAAGGGTCGATTGATCCCGCAGGGGTCACGACTTTGTTGCAGCGCACGCGCATGGCGTTGAGTGCCGTGCGCGTGGGGCGTGCGGCGGCGTTGGCGTTGCTGGTGCCGGGAAGCCTGTTGCTGGCGCGCGCCTGGCCGTGGCGCCGGGTGCTGCCCATCACCGAGGACTCGCCGCGCGTTATCGCCATCCTGGTCGAAGCAACCGGCTTCCTTCTGTTGATCTCGCTGATCCTGCTCATCAACGCGTGGACGGAGCGCCGGGCGGCACAATTGGACGACGAGCGCTCCAGCCAGCCGGAATGGCTCGCGGATTCCGACGTCCATCTGCCGATGCATCTGATGGTCGGAGCAGCAGTGTGGGAGAAGACTTTCGGGGTGCTCGGGCTGCTCCCCGCGTGGCTCGGCTTTCATCGCCCGAGTGCGCAGCTTTTCGAGCAGGACGAGCGCCTGCATCTGCGCCTTGCCGGCCAGAGTGGCGAAGCGGAGCAGCCAGCCGCCCAGCCAGGCCGCGATGGAGGCGACCGGACCGAAGCCCAGATGATCCGCGCAATCCAGCGGCTCGACCGCACGCTCGTGCGCGAAATCATGCGCCCCATCAATCAGGTCACGGCGATTCGGCTGCGCGACTACACGTCGCGGCGCCTTCTCGAGCTCTGCCGCCAGACGGGATTCACGCGCATTCCCTGCTATACGGACCAAATCACCAATCTGATTGGCTTCATCAACGTCTACGACGTTCTGGAGTCCGAGTCGCAGCCGCGCGACCTGCGGCCGTTCCTCTCCGAGGCGCTCTTCGTGCCGGAGGTGGCGCGCGTGGACGTGGTGCTGGAAACGATGATCGCCGCGCGCCAGCAGGTCGCGATCGTCTTCGACGAGTTCGGCGGCACGTCGGGCTGGCTCTCGCGCGAAGACATTCTGGAGGAAATCGTCGGCGATGTCGGCGATGAGTACGAGCGGCCACGCCCCATGATCGTCGAGTCCCGCGGGAGCTTTCTCGTCGATCCTTCCGCCGATCTCGACGACCTCGGCGAGGAGCTGGGTCTTGAACTCCCCAAGCGCCACTGCGACACGTTGGCGGGTTACGTCTACGCCCGCCTGGGGCGGGTTCCGCGCCGGGGCGAGACCATCGAGGAAAAGGGGTGGACGATTCGCGTCGCCGCCATGGCGGGCCATCGCATCCGCCGTCTGCGCCTGATCCCGCCGCCTCCCGATGAGGATAACGAGGACTGACCGTTCCCGAAGTGCCGCAATTCGAAAACGCTCGAAGCTGATTTCCTATCGCCCGCCTCATCCGCCGCATGGAAACGATCACGTCATGCTCCGTCAGATTCTCAAGCAGGCATTCTGGGATTTCTACGACCACCTTGGCCGTCTGCTGTTCCTGAATTTCTTCCTCTTCCTGACGCTGTTTCCTCTGGCGTATTTCGGCATGGTGTTCGCCGGAGTCACGCTGACCGGCGTTTCCCCCGGCATTCGGTTCCCCGTGTTGTGCGTGGCCCTCGCCGTCCTCTTCTCCCTGCTGGGTACGCCGTGGCTGGCAGGGCTGTTCCACTTCGGCGAGCTTTCAAGTTTGGAGAAGGACCCGTCGTGGAAGGAATTCTTTGCCGGTATCCGGCTGCACGGCCTGCGGGTGCTGCGCTTTCTGCTCGGTTGGTCGGTGCTTGCCGCGTTGCTGTTGGTGAATGTCTGGTTTTACTTTCTCAGCGGCCTGCTTCCCGAATCGTTCGCCATTGCCGGTTTTGTCGCGGGGGGGCTGTGCTTCTGGCTGTTGTTGCTCCTCGTCGTTATCTTGGGTCATGCGATGCCGCTGGTGGTGAGGCGCGGCTTTGGGTTTCGGCGAGGGATGAAGTACGGGTTCCTTCTGACGCTCAAGTACCCGGGCGCGACGTTCGGCGCCGCGCTGTTCGGGGCCAGCCTGCTCGTAATTGGCGGATTTCTTAAGTTCGCGGGCCTCGTGATTTTCGGCTTCACGTTGCCGGTGTTGCTGGCCAACAGCCTGCACGACGTGATCGTCGAGCGCGAGGAGCAGGCTTCCGCCACGCCACCCGAGGAGGCGGGGGAGAAGCGCACCTCGTGGCGCGAAATCCGGGAGGAAGAGGAGCAGCAGGAAGAAGCACGCCTGCGCCGGGCACGCTACGACCGCACCTTCCGCGATGTGATTCGCCCCTGGGAAATGTAAAGCGCCACGGAAGAGCCGTTCGCCCCCGCTCCCTTTTCCAGTAGACCTTGCGCCCCCGCCACCCTTACCTCGTCGGCAACTCTGACGGGGGTGTCTCCAGACCCATGCGCTTCAACCTGCGGTGGCTGCTCGATTATCTCGAAACCGATCTGAAATACCAGGCGATTCTCGATGCCGTGACGATGGCCGGCCTCGAAGTCGAAGAGGCTATTGACCTCGGATTTTCCGATGGAACGATCGTTTTCGGCGAAATCCTTGAGGTGAATCCTCATCCCAACGCCGACAAGCTCTCCTTCTGCAAGGTCAGCGCCGGCGGAGCCGAGCCGCTGGATATCGTCTGCGGCGCCAAGAACATCGCCCCGGGCCAGCGCATTCCCTTGGCCACCGTCGGGGCGACCCTCCCTGGCGGATTCAAGCTCAAGGCCACCAAGATTCGCGGCATCGAAAGCCAGGGCATGATGTGCTCGGCCCGCGAACTCGGCGTCGGCGACGACCATGAAGGCATCTGGATCATGCCGCCGGACTCGCCCGTCGGCGAGCCTTTCGATGCACTCGTGGACATCAAGGTCACGCCCAACCGCCCAGACGCGCTCTCCCTCATTGGCGTCGCCCGCGATCTGGCCGCCAAGACCGGCGGGAAGCTGCGCACCCCCGAGGTGAAATTCACCGAGGCCGCCGAGCGCGCCGAGTCCGTCGCAAAAATCACCATCGAAGCCCGCGAGGACTGCCCGCGCTACGCCGCGCGCGTCATCAAGGGCGTCACCATCGGCGAGAGCCCCATCTGGATGCAGCGCCGCCTCGAAGCCGCAGGCCTGCGCCCCATCAACAACGTCGTGGACGTCACGAATTACGTGATGCTCGAAATGGGGCATCCGCTTCATGCCTTCGACCTCTCCAAGATCGCCCAGCGCACCATCGTCGTGCGCAATGCCCGCCCCGGCGAGAAGATGACGCTGCTCGATGAAACCGAAGCCGAGCTGCTGCCGTCGGATCTGCTGATCTGCGACACGGAAAAGCCCGTCGCCCTCGCAGGCATCATGGGCGGAGGGAACTCCGAGATTTCCCCCACGACGACCGACATCCTGCTGGAAGCGGCCTACTTCAAGCCCGCCACGATCCGCCGCACGGCCAAGCGTCTGGCGCTCTCCACCGACGCGTCCTACCGCTTCGAGCGCGGCACCGATCCCAAGCGTCTCATCAACGCCCTGCACCGCGCCGCCCAGCTCATCAAGGAGCTCGCCGGCGGCGAAATCCTGAAGGGGCATCTGGACGTCATCACCAAGCTGCCCGAGCACGAGCCCATTACGCTGCGCATTGATCGTCTTCGCCGCCTTTCCGGCCTGACGCTCACCGGCCGCGAAATCACCACGATCCTCGGCAGCCTCGGCTTTGAGGTTCAGCGCGCCGACGAGAATGAACTCGTCGTCGCAATTCCCTCCTTCCGCCCCGACATCGCGGGCGAGGCGGACCTCATCGAGGAAGCCACACGCATCCACGGCTACGACCGCATTCCCGCTTCCCTGCCGTCGATTCCCTGCGCCCCCGACACCCTCCAGGGGCTCGCTGCGATCTCCGCGCGCATCGTGGACGAACTCACTTCGATGGGCATCAACCAGGCCATCAACTTCTCCTTCGTTTCTCCCGCCGCCAATGAACTCGCCGGAGTAGCCACAGACGACCCGCGCGTCGTCCGCGTGCTCAACCCGCTCTCCGCTGACCAGAGCGTCATGCGCCGTTCATTGATTCCGTCGCTGATTCAGAATGTCGTGCTGAACCTCAATCAAAGCGCCGAGTCCATCCGCCTCTTCGAGATCGGCCGGACCTACGCCTGGAAGAGCGACGCCCCCACGGAGGACGAGGACCCGCGCAGCATGGAGCCCTCGGCCGATGAACGCCCCTGGCTTGCCGTCGCACTCTGTGGCCAGCGTCCGGGCGACTGGAAGACCCCCGCCCGCGAAATGGATTTCTACGACCTCAAGGGGATTGCCGAGACCCTGCTCGACCGTCTGGGTCTCGGCCGCATCGTCATCGAGTCCGCCAAGGACATCGGGCACCTGCATCCCGGCAAGGCCGCCGCTTTCCTCAAAGGGGGCGAGCGCGTCTGCTGGTTCGGTGAACTCCACCCCGCCCTCGCGAAGGAACTCGACATCAAGAAGCGCGTCTTCCTGCTGGAGTGCCCGCTCGACGGCCCGATCCTGGGCAAGGCGGAGTTGCCCAAGCTCCGCGAACTTCCGCGCACCCCGTCGGTCAAGCGCGACCTGGCCCTGCTGGTGGACGCCAAGCTCCCCGCGCTGGATGTGGAACGCACCATCAAGTCCGCCGGTGGCGCGCTCCTCGTCTCGATCCGCCTCTTCGACGTCTACGAGGGCAAGAACGTGGAGGAAGGGAAGAAATCCCTGGCCTTCTCGCTGACCTTCCGCGACCCCGACCCCGACAAGACCCTGACGGACCAGCGGGTTCAGGAAGCCATCGACAAGATCATCAAGGGGCTGGAGAAGAACTGCGGGGCGAAACTGAGGGCGTAAGGCGCCCGCGCACCGGCAAGGGGCCGTGGACGGTGCAGCATCGGAGTCCCAGTCAACGCTGCTTGATTTCCGACCTCGACTGTCTGCATAATCCCATACGGTGTTCGGCATGGGGATCGCTTCCCCTTGCATGATCCCCGGTGACGTGGCAAATCCGCCCTTTCGAGGCGACCCAAACGCATGGCCAAAATCGCGCTTCTCTCTCTGTATGACGAATTCTGCATCGGGATGCGTTATGTCGCATCCCACATGGCCAAACACGGTCACCCCTGCACGATCATCAACTTCAAGCGTTACAACAAGATGGAGCGCGAAGCCGCGCCGAAGGACATCGAGGATGGCTACCTGACCCAGGTCTGTCCGCGTGGCGAGGTTTACCTCGATTACTCAACCGATATCACCCCCCGGGAAGAGGAAATCCTCTTTGAAATCCTTTCCGAGGGGAACTTCGATTTCGTGGGCTTCAGCATTCCGTCCTACCACGCCCACGTTGCCCACAAATACACAAAGATCATCCGCGAGAAGTTCGGTCTGCCCGTCATTTGGGGCGGCGTTCACGCCACCGTTGCCGCCGAGGACTGCGTCAAGACGGCGGACTACGTCGCCGTCGGCGAAGGCGAGGAACTGTTTCTCGAACTCATCCAGCTCCTTGAATCAGGCGGCAACCCCGCCGAAGCCGCCATCCCCGGCCTTTGGGTTCGCCGTCCCGGCCAGGAGCCCATCCGCGGCGAAAGCCGGATGCCTCCCAAGGAACTCGACGACCTCCCCTTCCCCCAGTACGACCCCCTGAACGAGTACCTGATCGAGGACGGCCGCCTCTACCACAACGAGCCCCTCGTTTTCAGCCAGCTCCACTGGACCTACAAGATGGTCACGGGGCGCGGCTGCCCGTACTTCTGCTCGTTCTGCGTCTGGTCCACCATCAAGCGCGACATGCCGGAGACCAAGAAGCTGCGCCGCCGCTCGCCGCAGAACGCCATCGACGAAATCATCGCCGTCCGCAAAAAGAACCCGCAACTCATGATGATCGAGTTCGAGGACGACATCTTCACCGTCCAGAAGGACTGGCTCGATGAGTTCGCCCCCCTGTACAAGAAACACGTCGGCCTGCCATTCTGGTGCTACACGTATCCGGCCTTCGTGAACGACTACAACCTCGAGGTCCTCAAGGACATGGGGATCGCCTACATCACGATGGGCGTGCAGTCGGGCAGCGACCGCATCAACTACGAGGTGTTCGATCGCCGCACCGAGCGCAAGCGCGTGCTCGCGGCCATGGAACTCATCGCCAAGCATGACATTCTGGCCAACTACGACATCATCACCAACAACCCCTACGAAACCGATGAAGACCGGATGCAGACCCTGACGCTGCTGGCCAATATCCCGGGGCGGTTCAACCTGCACATGGGCAAGCTGGCCTGGTTCCCGGGCACGACGATCAGTGTCCGTGCGGCCAGCGAAGGGAAGCTGCGCGCCGCCGACGAGGACCTCTACCGCTTCTGGAATGCACTCTACCTGATGGCCCAGCATCGTCTGGCCACCGAGGAGCAGCTCGTCGAGATGACGCGCAACGAGGAACTGCGCAAGAACCCCGAGGTACTGTGGTCGATCCTCAACCGCTTTGCTGACCTCTCCGACCTTCAGCGGGAGGCCGAGCAGCTTCGCTCGCAAACGGAATCCCTGCGCGCCGAGCGCGATTCCTTCCGGGCGAAGTACGAATCCCTCTCGGGCCGCCGCGTCGTGCGCGTGGGCACCAAGGTCGCCGATTCCGTCAAAAGCATCGTTGGCGCCGCGTCCTGAAGCTCATCTGGAATGGGCTTTTCAGAACATTGAAAAAACACACAAACAGGCCCTTGACACCGGGGGGGGAAGTGGGTACCACTCTCTGCCCCTGCGGGAGAAAACCCGGGGTGCAAGACTTGATGCGGGGTGGAGCAGCTGGTAGCTCGTTGGGCTCATAACCCAAAGGTCGTCGGTTCGAATCCGGCCCCCGCTACCAAATTTCCCGCCCGGTGAGAGAGAGGGTCTCTTGCCGGGCGTATCTTTGGCGGAGTAGCTCAGACGGTGAGAGCGAAGGATTCATAACCCTTAGGTCGGCGGTTCGATTCCGCCCTCCGCCACCAGCCCTCGATGCTTCAGCCCGCGCCTTACCGGCGCGGGTTTTTCTTTGTGCGCCAAGACGTTCCCCGACGTCACAAACTCTCTGTTGGACTTCGGGGCCCGGCTCGTTCTTCCGCCTTCCGGCAGCAATGCACGAACGACAAGTCACGCACCATGGGACGCTGTCGTTTCTTTCGCCGCCAACCGAAGAAAAATCCTCGCCTCCGATGGACGTTCTCTTTACTGTCTGAAAAAGACTGCAAGGAGCAAACCTGCCATGCCCATCACCCGCGAACTCATCCAGAAGATGCCCAAGTGCGAGCTGCACTGCCATCTCGACGGATCGATGCGCGTGGAGACGATTCTCGATCTCGCCGAGCGCCAAGGCGTTCGTCTGCCCAGCCACGACCCCGCCGAGCTGCGCAGCCTCCTCGTCCAGGACGAGGCCGCCAGTCTGGTTCAGTATCTCAAGGCTTTCGATGTCACACTTTCCGTTCTGCAGGACTACGAGTCGCTGCGCCGCGCCGCCTTTGAATTGATCGAGGACAGCGCGAAGGAAAACATCGTCTACATTGAAGTGCGCTACTCGCCCCTGCTACACCAACGCAAGGGGCTGAAACTCACCGAGATCGTCGAGGCGGTCCTCCAAGGGTTGCGTGAGGGCGAGCGCAAGTACGCAACGAAGTGGGGCCTGATTATCTGCGGGATGCGCAGCACCCATCCGCGCTACACGATCCAGATGGCCGAACTGTGCATCGCCTACAAGCATTTGGGTGTCGTGGCGTTCGACCTTGCGGGTGCCGAGGGTGGCAATCCGGCGGCCGATCACGAGGAAGCCTTCCGCCTGATTCTGAACAACAACGTGAACGTGACGATTCACGCGGGCGAGGCCTATGGCCCGCCTTCCATCGCGCAGGCGCTGCACATGTGCGGGGCGCATCGCCTCGGGCACGCCGTGCGGCTGAAGGAGGACGGCGATCTGCTCAACTATTGCTGCGACCACCGTATTCCGCTGGAAATCTGTCTGACGTCGAACGTGCAGACAGGTGCCGTCTCCGAAATCTCCGAGCACCCGCTGCGCTTCTACTACGACTTTGGCCTGCGCGTTTGCCTCAACTCCGACAACACGTTGATGTCCGGCGTCACCGTGACCGACGAGTTGTACAAGGCTCACAAGAATCTGGGCTTCACCCTGCCCGAGATCAAGGACCTCATCGTCTACGGCATCAAGAGCGCCTTCCTGCCGCATCGTCCGAAGGTCGAACTGCTCCGCCGCGTGCTCGACGAACTCAAGCACGTGCACGACACCCCGCAGCCGAACCAGGAAGTCACCGGCTATGCCGTCGCCGACATTCCCACCGAGTCGCTGACCGATAGCAGGGAATCCGCCGATGCCTCAGCGCAATGAGAGGGACGGTTCGGCATTGATGCCGTAGTCACGGCCCGCCCGCGTGCGCGCGGCGAGATACCCGGCCCCCGCGATCATCGCCGCATTGTCCGTGCAGAACTCCGGCTCCGGCAGCGCCAGCGTCGTTCCCGCAAGGCGTTGGCGCGCGGCGGCGCGCAGGCCGCTGTTGCACGCAACGCCCCCCGCGATGGCGAAGCGCTTCAGCCCGGTGGCCTTGAGGGCGCGCGCGGACTTGGCCAGCAGCACGTCGATGCACGCCGCCTGAAACGACGCGGCAAGGTCCGCGAGGTCCTGTTCGCCGAAGCTCTCGCGGCCGCGCACTTCCACCAGCCGCGCGACGGCCGTCTTGAGTCCCGAAAACGAAAAATGGAAGTGACTCTCGTTGAGCACCGGACGCGGCAGGTCGAAGCGCGCAGGGTCTCCGTTCACCGCAAGGCGATCGAGCAACGGCCCGCCGGGGTAGCCTAGCCCCAGAAGCTTCGCCACCTTGTCGTAGGCCTCGCCCACGGCGTCGTCGAGCGTTTCGCCCAGCGTGACGTAATCGCCCGCGCCTCGCACGTGGATCAGGCTGCTGTGCCCGCCGCTGACGACAAGCGCCAAGTACGGTGCAAGCGGATCCGGCGGGGGAGAGCCCGTGCCCTCGCCCCAGGCATCGCGCTCGCGGCCGATATGGACCGAGTACACGTGTCCGGCAATGTGATGCACGGGGATGAGTGGCTTGCCGTGGCGGAACGCGAGGGCCTTGGCGAACTCCAGTCCCACGAGCAGACAGCCCGCCAGTCCTGGCCCCTGGGTGACGGCGATGGCATCGATGGCGTCGAGCGTCGTGCCGGCTTCGTCGAGCGCGGCGTGCAGCAACGGCACGAGGCATTCGAGATGGGCGCGGCTGGCGATCTCGGGCACGACGCCACCAAACCGCGCATGCAGTTCGACCTGCGAGGCGATGGCGTTGGAGAGGGCGCGTGTGCCGTTCTCCACGACGGCGAAAGCCGTCTCGTCGCACGAGGATTCAACGCCGAGAATCAGCATGTCAGCCGCGCGTCACTTCCGCCGTGCAGCCGGCCATTTCGCCCAAACGCACGCCCCAGCGCGACGCCTGGGGGAAACGCGAGGCAAGCCGCTCCAGGATGATCAGGGCGATGTTCTCGGCCGTCGGCTCGCCGTCCACGAGCGTCAGCTTCACCGGCACGCCGCCACGCTCCAGAACCCTCGCGAGATCATCCGTGCGGTGCAGCCAGATGCCGTGGTCGAGTTCCTTCCACAACTCCGAGCGAAACGCGTCGAAGTCGAGAAAGTCGACGGCGATGCCCGTCTTTGGATCGACGGTGGCCTCCACCCAGACAGTGAGGTCCCAGTTGTGTCCGTGGAGCAATTCGCACGCACCCCCGTGGCTCATCAGACGGTGTGCCGCCGCAAGTTCGCCAAGATGGCGTTCGATTTTCATGCGTTCCCCTGACTTTCCTCGATTCGTTTCAGCATCTCTTCGACAGCCGGGCGCAGCAACGGCAAGTCCTTCCTGACGGCGGCCTCGATCAACGCTTCTTCCAGATCATCGTGGTTGTGAAAGATGATGCTGCGATTCATAATGGCAGAGTCTCTTGCACCACGTGATCGCAATGCTTGGCGAGGTCGATGACAGGCATGGCTGTCATCCTCAGCGAATCTCCATCATGCGTTCGAGCGAGAGCAGCGCCCACTTGCGCGTTTCATCGTCCACACGGATCACGTTCTCCGGCGTGCCATCCGCGATGTTCTGGAGCGACGCCACCAGCGCTTCCGGCGAAATCCGGAACATCGTCGAGCACTGGCAGGCAAACGGCGACAGCGACGTGATGTACTTGTCGGGATGGCTGTTCTTCAACCGGTTGACGAGATGATGCTCCGTCCCCACGGCCCAGCGCGACCCTGCAGGCGACTCCGCGATCGTCTTGATGATCATGTTTGTCGAGCCCGCAACGTCCGACTTGAGCACGACCTCATGGCGGCACTCGGGGTGGACGATGATCCTGATTTCAGGATCGCGCGCGCGCCAGATGTCCGGGTGGTTGGGCATGAAGTTCTGGTGCACGCTGCAATGGCCCTTCCACAAAATCGCCTTTGCCCGCGCATAGGCATCGAGTTCGTTGCCGCCATCCTGCTTGAGCGGATCGAAGACCACCATGTCGTCGAGTGGCACGCCCAAGTCCGCGCACGTATTGCGGCCGAGATGCTGGTCGGGGAAGAAGAGGAGTTTGCCGCCTTGTTCCAGCGCCCAGTTCACGATGGAACGCGCGTTGGTACTCGTGCAGCACGCTCCGCCATGCCGCCCGCAGAAAGCCTTCAGCGTCGCCGTCGAATTGATGTACGTGATCGGGATGATCTTCTCGTCCGTCGCTTCGCCCAGCACTTCCCAGGCGTCCTCGACCTGATCGCTGGTGGCCATGTCGGCCATGCTGCATCCGGCGCGCAGGTCGGGCAGGATCACCTGGACCTCCGGCGGCGTCAGCATGTCGGCCGTCTCAGCCATGAAGTGCACGCCGCAGTAGACGATGAAGTCCACGCCGTGCAGATCGGCCACCTTGCGGGCGAGGTCGAGGCTGTCGCCCGTCAGATCGGCGAACGCGATCACCTCGTCGCGCTGGTAGTGATGCCCAACGATCAGCACGCGCGACCCCAGCCGCGCCTTCAGCTCGGAAATGCGGTCGATCAGTTCCTGGGGAACCTTTTCATTGCCGACCAGCGGAATGTCGAGAAGCGCGTTCATCGTCTCGCCTGCCTTTCCACGGAACTGTACGCGGCCCGCCGGGCGTGCCGCAACGGGAAGAGAGTTGCACCGCCGGGGCTGGGGCCCTTGGGAAGCGCCCCGCGGGCGTCGGGGCAACGCTTTCTTCCCTTGTGACGCCCGCCGCCGCCCCCTTTCCTTTCAATTCCCGTGCCGGTCGTGGCCGAATCTTCTGATCCCTCTCGTTACTCCCGTGACCCTTCTCTCCTACAAAACCGCCTTCCAGACACCCATGATGCGCCAGTTCGCCGCGCTCAAGCGCGAGAACCCCGACGCCATCCTACTCTTCCGCTGTGGCGACTTCTACGAGACGTATTGCGAGGACGCGGAGGAAGTCGGCCAATTGCTCAACCTCATCGTGACGCGCAAGGGCGCCGGGGCCGATGGCGACGTTGCCATGGCCGGGGTTCCCTACCACGCCATCGACAGCTATCTGGCCAAACTTGTCCGCTTGGGGCGCCGCGTCGCCATTGCCGAGCAGACCGAGGACCCCAAGAAGGCCAAAGGGCTCGTTCGCCGCGAAGTCGTCCGCATCGTCACGCCCGGCACGGCCACCGAGGAGGCACTGCTCGACGACGCGGCGAACAACTACCTCGCCGCGCTCTGCCAGGGTGCCGATGGTGCCTGGGGAGTGGCGCTCGCCGATGTTTCCACGGGCTTCTTTGCACTCACGGAAGTCTCCGAGCAGGACGCCCAGTCCCGTCTGCTCACCGAGCTGACGAGTCTGAACGTGCGCGAGCTTCTGCTGCCCGAGGAAGCCGACGCGACGGTGCTCCGTCCCCTGCTTGCCGAGCGCCCCATCGCCGTGACGCGCCGCGCCGCCGACGCCTTTCGCCACAAGAGCGCCCGCGCCCTGTTGCTCG
This sequence comes from Candidatus Sumerlaeota bacterium, assembly GCA_030156535.1. Taxonomy (GTDB): domain Bacteria; phylum Sumerlaeota; class Sumerlaeia; order SLMS01; family JAHLLQ01; genus JAHCAW01. The sequence goes on along the minus strand of JASGMJ010000021.1, from coordinate 41,442 downwards.
AACACTTCCGCGTGCAAAGCCTCGAAGGCTTTGGCGCCGAGCACCTCACTGCTGGCGTTGTCTCTGCGGGGGCGCTGCTCCAGTACCTGCGCGAGACGCAAAAGAACGCCGTCCGCCACGTCGTCAATCTGCGCGTTCATTACGGCCGCCAGAGCATGGTGCTCGACGCCGTCACGCAGCGCTCCCTCGAGCTCGTGCAGAATCTGCACGGCGGCACCAAGGAAGGAACGCTGCTCGCCGTGATCGACCGCACGCGCACGCCGATGGGCGCGCGGATGCTGCGCAACTGGCTGCTGCAACCGCTGTGCGATCGCGCGGAGATCGAGGCACGGCTCGATGCCGTCGGCGATTTCGCGGCGCATGTGACGTTGCGCAACGAAGTCGCCGAGGCGCTCAAGGGCGTGCGCGATCTCGAACGCATTGTCGGCCGCGCCAGCATTGGCAACGCCAGCCCGCGCGATCTCGGCGTCCTGCGCGCCGGCCTGCTCAAGCTCCCCGCGCTCAAGAGCACGCTTGCCGCCAGCAGCGCGGCCCTGCTGCGTGAACTCGCCGCCTCCCTCGATCCGCTGGACGAACTCGCCGGCACGCTTGTGCGCGGCATGGTGGACGAGCCCCCCGCGAAAACAACCGACGGCGGCATCATTCGCGAAGACTATCACGCACCGCTCGACGAAATCCGCTCCGTCTCGCGCAACTCGAAGTCGTGGATCGCCGAGTTCCGTGCGCACGAGGCCCAGCGCACCGGCATCGACAAACTCAAGATCGGTTACAACCGGGTCTTCGGCTACTACATCGAAATCAGCCACGCACAGATTCGCCAACTGCCGGACGGCGAAGTCCCCGCAGACTACGTGCGCAAGCAGACCCTCGCCAATGGCGAGCGCTACATCACGCCCGAGCTCAAGGAGAAGGAGGACGTGATCCTCCACGCCGAGGAGCGAATGCTCGCCCTCGAGCAGCAACTCTTCGACGAGCTCCGCCGCCTGGTCGCCGGACAGGCCTCCGCGATTCTCGCCGACGCCGAAATCGTCGCGCGCATCGATTGCCTTCTCTCCCTTGCCGATGCGGCGATTGCAGGGCGCTACGTCCGCCCCACCATCAACACCGGCGATGCTCTCGAAATCAGGGACGGACGTCATCCCGTTCTCGAAGCACTCCAGGCCGACCCGCCCTTCGTCGCCAACGACACGCTGCTTTCCGCCACCGATTGCCAGCTCGCGCTGATCACCGGCCCCAACATGGCGGGCAAATCGACGTACATCCGCCAGGTGGCGCTCATCGTGTTGCTCGCGCATATTGGATCGTTCGTCCCCGCGCGCGAAGCAGTCGTCCCGATCGTCGATCGCATCTTCACGCGCGTCGGTGCCATGGACCATCTGGCGCGCGGGCAGTCCACGTTCCTTGTCGAGATGACCGAGACCGCCAACATTCTGCGGCACGCAACGAGTCAGTCGCTCGTCATCCTCGACGAAATCGGCCGAGGCACCAGCACCTACGACGGCCTCTCGATTGCGTGGGCCGTCTGCGAGTACCTGCACAACACGCCGGGTTGCACGCCCAAGACGCTCTTCGCGACGCACTACCACGAGCTGACCAGTCTCGAAGGGCCCCTGCCGCGCCTGCACAATTATCATGTCGCCGTGCTGGAGGAAAAGCAGCGCATCGTCTTCCTCTTCAAGCTCGTGCCCGGCGCCACCGATCGCAGCTACGGAGTACACGCAGCGGAGTATGCGGGCGTCCCTCCCCAGGTTGTGGAGCGTGCACGCGAAATCCTCAAGGGACTCGAACGCGGCGAAGCGGTCGCACCCCGCGTGGCGGGGGAGGAGAGCGTTGCCGCCGGCCGCGGCAAGGCCCGCAAACGCGCCTCGATCCTCCCTCAGGCGCAGCCGTGGGAGGACCAGCAGTTGGGCCTGTTCGACAACCCTGCGCCCCATCCCGCCGTCGAGCGCCTGAAGAAAACCGACCCCAACCGCCTCACCCCCCTGGAGGCGCTGGCGGTTCTCGCGGAACTCAAGCGGATTGCCGAGGACGGGTGAACATTGCCAGTCGGTGTGGATGGGAGTGATCGAAGCACTTGCCAGACGGCACCTTCCATGCCATCGTTCCCCATGATGACCATGGAGATCGTCCCATGAATGGCGCGGAAGCCCCCTCCAATTATGGTCAGGTCGCTCAAGCCTGCCGACGGCTGGGCATCGCTTACCTGGCGATGTTTGGATCGCGGGCGCGTGGTGAGGAAAAGCAGGAAAGTGATCTTGATCTGCTCGTTCGGTTTCATGAGCCGAAGAGCCTTATCACGGTCATTGGAATCGAACGTGAGTTGAGCGGACTCTTCGGCTGCACGGTCGACTTGCTCACTCCCGAGGCCGTCCATCCTGTTGTTCGCGCGCGTATCGAGCCGGACCTCAGGGTGCTTTATGAAGAGTGACGACCTTCTCTACTTGAGCCATATTCGAGCATCCATTCTACGCATTGAAGGGTATCTAGAGGGAGTCCGTTCGCACGACTTCTTTGAGGCACCGATGCTTCAGGATGCGGTCATACGTCAGCTGGAGATCATCGGCGAAGCGACAAAGCGCCTATCGAGAGAGTTGCGGGCGGAATGTCCAGACGTTCCCTGGGGCGATACGGAATGCGCGACAAACTCATTCACGATTATCTTGGCGTCGATTTGCAGCAAGTCTGGCTGGCCTCTTCGATGGATTTGCCTGACCTCGCGCGAGTTGTTGAAAGGCTTCTCACGGAAACAGACAGTCCCTAACTGTTCTTGTTTATCCGCCTGGACGCCTCCGCAAGGCCCGCCTTCGCCAGATCCGTCAGCGTCCCCGTTGCCGCGTCGTGCTCCAGCGCCCAGCGCAGCAACTCAAACGGCATCTCCTCCCAGCCGCGCCAGAGTCGTGCGTCCAGATTATGCGGATGCCACAGCAGCACGGCCAACCCGCCCACGCGCCGCGTCTCGCGCAGCACGTTCAGCGCCGCCCGCCACGCCTCCGCCGGCGCGAGCTGGCGGTGGTAGCGCAGCGTCACGTCCATCGCATGCAACGGCACCGAGACGAGCGACTGCCCCGTCCCCGTTTCCGCGCGCGGCACCATCACGGGAAACGCCGTGCCCAAGCGAAAGCCCTCGCGCTCCGCGAATCCCGGCGTCGCGTCCAGCCGAATGCCCGCGCGCGACCACAGCGCCGCGTCGCGCGGAGTCGTCGTCCGCAGGTAATGCGCCCGGTGCGCCGTCGCCGCGATCCCCGTGTGCCGCAGCAGAATCCGCCGCTGGCGCGCGAGAAAACGCGGTCCCTCGTCGGCCGTCGCGTAACTGCCGTGCAGCCCGATCTCGTGCCCCCGGTCGTTCAGCCGCCGCAGTGCCCGCACCAGCCCCGGTGCCCGGTCCAGCGCATACGTATCGTGCCCGGAAACCCGCACGGCCTGCGCGAAAAACGTCGCACATGCGCCGAGGCTCTCCAGCCGGTCGGCCACGGCATCGAGATTGTCGTGCGGGTCGCGCCGCCGCCCGGCCAGCACCAGCGGCACCTCCGCCGCATACGGCAGCGCCGCTCCCAGACCCCGCTGCACCTGGAGGCGCCGCAGCGTTCGCGGCCACGCCCCATGCGCGTACATCCCGGCTGAATCAATGTCGAACGTCAGCGCCACCGCCCATGGCTTGCCGTTCCAGCGCGCGGGTTCAGGGGCCTCCAGATGAAACGCCTGCCGCACGGCCCAACCGAACGCCCGGCAAATCCAGTCGGCCGCCGGTCGTTCGACCAGCCGCCCTTCCTTCAACAAACTCGCGCCAAGCGGCCAGCGCCCGTGTTCGTCGCGCGCCGCGTCCAGGTCCTCCTCCCACCGGTGCAGCAACCCATGCACAACGGCAGGCAGATCGTGCGGCGTGGAGAACCCACCCGTTTCGCGGACGAAGAGCGCGGTGCCCAGAGCCTGCGGGCTTTCCGCCTCGTTCACCCGCGCCAGCACCCGTTTTGCCTCTGCCCGCCAGCGGTCGCGGCGCTCGAACAACCCCTTGTCCGCCAGGGCGATGGCCGCGCCGTCCTCCCTGCCGTAGACGATTCGCGCTCCGCCCCGCGCCCAATCCGCAGGCAACCCCGCACGGGCGATCATCTCCGCCAAGGCGTGGCGGCGAAGGGGGGTACTGTGGCTGATGGCGACCGGCGAAGGCATAAGCCACGATGGACATCCGCCCTGCGGGTGTCCATCCCGAACGATGACCGGCAAGAAACGGAAGCGCTCAGATCGAGTCGCCGCTGCTCACGTCCTGTCCCATCCTTCCTTATTGTCTATCTCTTGGGGGTATTCGCAAATGCCAACACACCAGTTGTTTCCTTCGCTTTGCCGGGGGGCAGGGTACTTCTCTGGCGCTCTTATTCTTGCTCTCGGCCTGGGAGCTTCGGAGGCGGCGGCCGACAGCCTCGGCACCCACGCCGTCCAAGCGGCACCGTTCACCTCGCTCGATGCCGTCTACGTGCCCTTTGGTAACACGGTGCTCTACCACTCGTCGAAGGCCTACGATCTCGATCCCTCAACGGGGCTGACGGAGAACACCCGCCCCGATCTTTGGGCTCCCCGTGCCGCCGAGGATCCGGATGGAGCCAAGTGGTCCTTCAAGGGATTTGCCATGCCGCCCGTTGCGATGGATCGCGTCTTTGCCTACTATGAGTACACGCCACCCGGTTACACCAGTGCCACCGGGTTTCCCCTGTTCGATCAGGCAAGGGATTCAGAGAGCGGGGCCGTGGCTCCTCCCGTGAACTATGTCGAGTTTCAAGGGGGAGCACCCGGAGCAGTAAGTTCCTCTCTCGGCGCTTCCGCGGATGGAAGGACGCTCGCTCTCGTCAGTAGCCCAAGGCCACTGAGCTCCGACACAGAGTACGCCCTTCGGGCCGCCTTTCGCAACGAGGCGGGTTCTTATGATGTCGTCCACCGGGAAAGCAGCGCCTATCGCTCCATCAGTACCCAGCCGAACGACGTGGCCGTTCTGGCCGAAGGCCAGGTGATCGCCGTTGTCGTTCCCACAACCAGCGGCAGCTATCAGGACCGATTCAGCGATCTTGTCATCTATCGCCGCAACGGTTCCGTCCTCCAGCATGTGCAGACCCTGTACGTCTCTCCCGATCCCACTGACATCCTTGTGGACTACGAAGACGACACAACTCTCCTCGTTCCCGGTCCTTTCAGTGGGGACCTGAACGTCTTCCAATGGCTTCCCGAGGCCGGGATGCTCTCGCTGGCTGCCTCCATTTCGGACCCGCGTCTGATTTCCTCCGCAGGCTACGACATGACCGCCGACGGCAAACTCGTCGCCTCCGCCTTCAACAACAGGATTCGCCTCTGGGCCTGGGACCGCACCACGCTGACACTGACTCTGGTGGACGAGCAGGTCTACACCGACGTCACCGCGCCTCTCGTTGACCTGCGGTTCTCGCGCGACGGCACGCTTCTCTACGGAATCGCAAAAGAAGATTACGGCACCAATTGGCTCATTGCCTTCCGGGTTCAACGCGACGCCACGCGCTCCGACGTGACGAAGGCTCTGCTCGAAGGCGGAGGCTCGCCCGCTCTCGATGCCAACGCCGACGGCGTGCTCGACGCTGCGGACGCCATCACCGCCGAGCAGTAACGGCGGGATTCACCACGGAGACACGGAGTCACGGAGAAGGGAGGATAGCATGACGATCATCCATGAGCCCCTCACGAAGGTCATAATCGGCTCCGCCATAGAGGTACATCGGGAACTGGGTCCAGGTTTGCTCGAAAGTACCTACGAGGAATGCCTCTGTCACGAGCTGCATCTGCGCGGGCTTTCCTTCATCCGACAGCAGACTCTTCCCCTTCACTACAAGGGGCATGTGCTTGATTGTGGCTACCGTCTCGACCTGGTCGTTGAGAAACAGGTGCTCGTCGAACTCAAGTCAGTGGAAAAGCTCCTGGCCATTCACGAGGCTCAACTCATGACCTACATGCGATTGGCTGGCATCAGAGTCGGGCTCCTTATCAATTTCAATGTTTCGATGCTCAAGGACGGCATTGTTCGCCGGGCATTGTGATCTCGGAAGATTACCTGCTCTTCTCCGTGTCTCCGCGTCTCCGTGGTGAATCAATCCGTCGTGCCGCGTACGATCCAGCCGCCGCCGAGCACATGGTCGTCCTCGTCCCAGAAGACGACCGCCTGACCGGGCGCCACGGCCTGCGCCGGTTCGTCGAACGACACGCGCACGGTGTCCGCGTCGCCGGTGGGGGAGAGCAGCGCGGCCTGCGCCGCATGACGATGGCGAATCTGCACGCGCACCCGGCGCGGTGCATCGAGTCCCGCAAGGCCCATCCAGTTCAGCCCGTCCGCTTCGAGTCCGTCGAACAGCACTTCCTCGCGCGGGCCGACGATCACGTTGTTCGCCGCCACGTCGATGCCCACGACGTAGAGCGGATGCGGCCCCGCGATGCCGATGCCGCGCCGCTGGCCCACCGTGTAGAACGCAATCCCTTCGTGCTCGCCGAGCACCTCGCCCGTCGTGCTCACGAATTTGCCGCGCGGCATCGCAACGCCACGCTCGGCGAAGCGCTTGCGCAGAAAGCCGCGGTAGTCGTTCGACGGAATGAAGCAGATCTCCTGGCTCTCGGGCTTGTCCGCCGTGGGCAGCGCCGACGCGCGGGCGCGCTCGCGCACTTCGCTCTTCGTCAATTCGCCCAGCGGAAACAGCAGCGTGCCGAGTTGTTCCTGCGTCAGTCCGTAAAGATAGTAGCACTGATCCTTCTGTGTGTCCGCGGCGCGCTTCAACGTCCAGCGCCCCGTCTCCGGATGGCGCACCTTGCGGGCATAATGTCCCGTCGCCACCTGTGAGCATCCCCACAGGCGCGCCTTTTCGAGCAGCAGGCCCAGCTTCACGAAGTTGTTGCACAGCACGCACGGGTTCGGCGTGCGCCCGTTCATGTAGGCGCGAATGAACGGGTCGATCACGTCGCGCTCGAACGCCGGTTCGACGTCGAGCACGTAGAACGGGAAAGCGCCCCGGTCGGCGCAGGCGCGTGCGTCCTTTGCATCCACGGGCGAGCAGCACGTCCTGATGGCCGCGCCCATCGCCTTCTCCTCGGGGGAGAGGCGGTGCGTGCGCATGTTCACCCCGATGATGTCGTAGCCCTCGGCGCGCAGCAGTTCCGCCGCCAGCGACGAATCCACACCGCCACTCATGGCGACCAACACGCGGGGCTTTGCATTCGTTTCAACGCTCATCGTCATGTCTTGGCGGACTCTCGGGATTGTTCTCAAAGTGCCGGGCGGACTCCATCGCACCGCGTCTCCCCCCGTCAACCCTCTCGCCGTCTGTTCCACCAGCACGCGGCCGCCATCATGCACGCCGCTCCGCCATACTGCACCCACCACGTCCAGAAAGGCAGCTCCCAGGCGCCTTCGCTCCACCAGCGCGGCAGCACCGCATACGTGCACGGAATCGCCAGCGTCCACCAGAGCGCGCCCATGGCGCCGGCGCCCCCGGAAAACGCCACCGGCAGCAGCGCCAGCAGGTACCACGGATGCACCACCGGCGAGAGAAGCAACCCGGTCCCCACGACTGCCAGCCACTGGGTCTCGAACCGCCACCGCCTCCCCAGCATCGCCAGCCACACAAACGCGAAGAGCGCGCCGGAGGTCAGCCGCGCGAGAAGCTGCGCCGGGTGGATGGGGGCGTAGCCCTTGGCCGAACGCAGCCTCAGCCCCGCGTCCTCGATTCCCAAGGCTCGCCCCGCCGCATCGAAGGGCGCCATCAGCCGCCCGCCCGCCGGGTCCAGACGGTACCACCCTTCGACCAGCACGCCGTGCGCCATGCCGTTGAACTCCCAGTTCCGGTTGTATGTTCCCAGAGTGGAGAACAACTCCGGCCCCGCCCCGGCAAACGGCAGGTACGCCACGGCGCAGATGCCGAGCACGGAGGCGGCAAACGCCCATCGCCCCCGCGCCGATTTCCAGTGCCGTGCCGCATGCGGCAGCAACACCAGCGGCGCCAGCTTGGTCAGCACCGCCGCCGCCAGTCCCGCCGCTGCCAGGCCACGCCTCCGGGCTCCCTCCATCCCGAGGAGGAGCACCACCACCCCCAGCAGCATCAGCGCGTCCAGGTGCCCGCCAAAACCCACTTCCAGGCACAGCAACGGGTGCGCGGCAAACGCCAGCGTCCGCCCCGTCGGCAGCCCCCGGCGCTCCAGCCAGCGGTGGAACAGCGGAATGGCGGCAATGGCCGCCACGGCGAGCAGCAGCCGGATCGCCTCCAGCTCGCCTCCCAGGGCCGCCGCCCCGGCAAAAACGCACTGGGGGAGTGGCGGATAGATCGCGGACAACTCGGGGTTGTTCACATGAGCGAGCAGGCTGGGGCAGGCACGCGCCAGCGGAAGAAGTTCCGGCGCGTTCGGCGCGAAAACATACGGGTTCCACCCGGCGGCGAGCACCTTGCCCTCCCACAGGTAGCGGTACATGTCGTCCGAGAGCAGCGGCGGCGTCCACACCGCCGCCATCAGAAGCCCCGCCGCCGGGAGCAGCAGGAGCATTTGCGGGCCGTCCAGCCGCAGCGAGCGATTCCACCACGCCCAGGCCACGAGAGCCCAACCGGCCACCCAGAGCGGGTACCCCACACCGAGGAATCGTGCGAATACACGCGCGGCTTCCGCCGTGCCGCCGGACTGGGCGGCAAACGCGATCCACGCCAGCCAGCCCGCCGCCGCGCATCCCAGTGCCATTCCAGCCGCCGTCGCCACGGCAGTGCCTCTGCCCGCTCGGTCAAATCGTTGGCGATCAGCCATGACGCCCAACCCGCTTCAGAAGGTTCTCAAAGTGCAGGACGTTCAGAGTGTCCTGACTCCCGACCTTGCATCCCGGCGCTGCCTTGTGCTCTCTCATCATTCCGCCGCGCGTTGGGCGCATCCCCGATCGGACCGATTGCATGAAAGTCGCCTTCTTTGGAACCCCGCAGTTTGCCGCCGTCACGCTCGAGCGTTTGCTCGAATCGAGCCACGAAGTCGTGTGCGTCGTCACGCAACCGGACAAGCCCGCCGGGCGTGGCCGCAAGCTCCAGCCGCCGCCGGTCAAGCAGATCGCCGAGGCCGCCGGCATTCCCGTCCACCAGCCCGCATCCATCAAGCGGACTCCGCTCACCGACGTTCTCGTCGCTTCCGGCGCACAGGTGGCCGTCGTCGTCGCCTACGGCCAGATCCTCCCGGTTCGCTTGCTCGACGCCCTCCCCTTCGGCTTCCTGAACATTCACGGCTCGCTCCTGCCGAAGTACCGGGGTGCCGCGCCCATTCAGTGGGCCATTGCCAACGGGGAAACGACCACCGGCGTCACGATCATGCAGATCGACGAGGGCCTCGACAGCGGCCCCGTCCTGGCCCGCGCCGAAGCCGAGATCCTCGAAGACGACGACGCCCGCAGCATCCACGATCTCCTCAGTCTTCTTGGCGCCAACACGATGCTCGAAGTGCTCGACCGCATCGAGGCCGAGGGACGCGTCGAGTCCACCCCCCAGGATCACGAACAGGCCACCCTCGCGCCCCTCATCAAGCGTGATGATGCACGCATCGACTGGGAATGGCCGCCGGAGAAAATCATCTGCCGCGTGCGCGGGTTCCTGCTCTGGCCCGGCGCCTTCTCCGAGCAGGATGGCACCGAGATCAAACTCCTCGCCGCCGAAGCCGTCGCTCCCAGTTGGATGACGATGAACTGGAAGGCGCGCGAGATCGTGCCCGGTACCATTGTCGATGTGCTCAAGGGACGGGGCTTCATCGTCAAAACGGGTGGTGACGGACTGGTACTCATCACCCGCATCAAGATCGCCGGCAAGAAGGAGATGGACGCCGACTCCGCGATCAACGGCGGGTTGATCAAAATCGGGATGCAGCTCAAGTAAGCTCACCGCTCCGGGGGACGCAGGACTATTCGCGGAATCAGTCTGGCGTCCGGGGCGCTTGGTGGCGCCGGAGTCATCAGCGGGGCAAAGAGGCGTTCCAGGGCGGCCAGAAACTCTCCCAGCGCGAATCCCTCGTACTCGGCGGGAAACACTCTCAGGTACGCATGCCCGTCGCGGTACAGCCGCCGCGCTGCCGATCCGTTGCCGCGTTGCCAATGCAGGATGGCGACGGCGACCATGATGAGACCCTTGTAGTAATTTCGCACCGGTCCGACTTCCACGACCCACAGGTCTTCCAGCACCTCGTGCGCCTCGAAGTATTCGCCCGCATTGAACAGGTCGAAGTAGCGGAGATACTCGCTGGGAAAGCCGATGGGCTCGTCAATCAGGACAGGAGTCACGAAGCAAGGTTCTCCCGCAGGACGTTCTGAAAAGAAAAGGCACGGGACGAAACCGCCCCGTGCCAGTGAAGAGTGCAATGTCCGTGCCCGGTCAGTTCGAGCGTTCGCTCAGCACCTTGAGGGCGATCAGGATGTCGCGTTCCACGACTTCCGACTTCGTCAGTTCGTCGTTGTTCTTCAGACGCTCGACTTTGCTGGCCAGCTCCTGAAGGGCGATGCCGTAGGCCTTGAGATCGGCCTTCAGCGTGGACGCCTCAACCGGCTCCATGAAGGTCTTGTAGAGTTCCTCTTCAAGAGCCGCTGCACCATCGTCGTCCTGCAGATAGTTCATCCAGTCGTTCACACGATCGTCATTTTCCGCGATCGCGTAGGCGGTGAACTCGTTGAGCTGAAGGTCGAGGTCGATCAGCAGGTCATTGAGGAAACCCAGCGCGTAGGATTCGATCTTCTTGCGTCCATCCGGAATGCGCGCCTTGATTTCATCAACGGCGTCCTGGATGTACTTGTCGGCGTTCGCTTCGGCCTCTTTGGTCAGGGCTTCGCGTGCTTGGGGGATTTGCTTCTCAACATAGTCGGCGGCCATGTCGGCCACCGAGTCGGGCTGCATCAGGTCTTTGACCTGAGTGGTCATAAACGAAAAATACGCAATCAGAACGACGATGAGAACCAGCCCGATGCCAAGGGTCACCTTCTGGGACCGCTCGGCACTCTGAAGCTGCTCGTCGATTCGCCGTTCGAGGCGTTCAGCACTCGCTTTCGCGTCGGCCATGATTTCTTGCTCCTTCCTGGATCGGTGCTCGGAGAGTCACGTGGGGAAATGCTGTGGTTTACGACGGTGGACCAACACGATTGTCAGGATGCCTCTTCCGCGACCGGGCTCTTCGAGTTGAACTCGTTCAGCTTGATGTTCACGAGTTCAAGCAAGAGGGCCGAGATGTGTTCGTCCAGTTCCGCCGGAGACATGTTCTGAATATCCTCGGGCACTTCCAGTTCGTTGAAGGATTGTTCCATCTTTACCAGCGCGTCGAAGTGCTCCATGAGCAACTCGTTCGTCATCCGGTCGGCGACGTTCTCTCCAACGCGGGCCAGGCGCTCCATCATGTCGGCCGCGTTGTCCTGGTCCTTGAGAGCGGGGAACGCCTCAAGCAGCTTGGCGTGCTGTTCTTTCTCAAACTCGGTCTGGAAACTGGTCATCCGCTCGTGTGCATGAAGAGTCAGGTTTTCGACCAGAATTTTGGATTCCTGTTCCACGGCGAACATGATCTCGGGGAGATGCTGCTCCCGCGAGTCCTCGCTCGCCTTCTTGATGATGGGAAGAACGTCCGCCCGGAGTTTCTCCCCTTCTTCCTTCAGCAACGGAACGAGCCGCGTTTCCACCCGCTTCGTCATCGCGTCCTGATACGGCTTGGGATTCTGGTAAGCCGAGATGAACGGTTTGAGGAGAAGGTAGACCATGCCGATCGCAACAACGGCGACTGCCACCGTCATGACGCGACCGAAAACCTTCACCTTGCTCTGTGCTGCCTCGACGTCCTGAAGCTTTTGTTCGAGTCGTTCGAGAGTACTGCCAAGATCATTGTCGGCCTTGCTGCCTTCGGCCATGAGCAACACCTCCCAAAAGGGGATTTGGTAACCTTACAGCGGTTTATTGCAGAGTTGAAGCCTACAATGACGAAACCGGGATTATGGCCACAATGCTTTTTTTCTTCCGACAAGGGAAGGAAAGGCAGACACCGTGTTTTTTTTAGCTAACCCTGCAGCGCTTTTCCAACGGAGTCGCGCAAGTCTTTTCCCCCCGATGTTCCGGGGAACACGGCCCGCCAGATCGAATACGGACTCTCCGTAAAAACGCGGATCGTCGGTGAAACATCCTTCACGTCGCACAACTCTCCGGCAATATTCGGATTCTCCGTCCAGATCGTTGTCCCCGCGCCTTCCGTCCTCGGATTATACGGGTGGTAAGGCGTGTCCTCGCTCTCCACGAAAAGCAGGTAGTACTCCGGGTCCAGCCCCGCCGCGCGCACCACGTCGCGCGCTTCCTCCACCCGCATCCGCACCATCATGTCCTGTTCGTCGAAGTTCTCGACTTCCATCGTCTTGAACAAATGGCGTGTGCGCAATCGTCCGGCAAGGTCCTTCAGCACGTCGTCCCTGCACTCTGCCCACTGTGCCAGCCATCCCTGCATCACGACATCGTCGAATGCCAGAAAGTCTGCAACCGTGGCTTCCTCGTCGAAGGCGATCAGGCGTGCCGGTCCGCTCTCCCGCGCAATGCCCGGGCACGTTCCCTCGCGGGCGAGATCGCGTGCCCGCCGCAACATCGCCGTCAGCATCGACTCGCCAGCCGTCACCGTCTTGTGGAAGTACACCTGGCGGTACATGTGGTAGCGCGACTGGAGGTACTTTTCCACGGGGAGCAGCCCCTTGGCTTCCACGTACACCCGCCGTCCCTCATCGTCCACCCGCAGCATCAGCAGCAGCCGCTCCAGATCGAAGACGCCGTATTTCACTCCCGTCATCAGTGAATCACGCGTCAGGTAGTCGAATCGGTCCGCATCCAGTTGGCTGCCGATCAGCAGGTTCAGCCACGCGGGCGTCAGTTTTCCTGCCAGCGCGTCGGCCACCATTCCGGGAAGAGCCGGGTCGAAATCCCTCAGGCACGCGTTCACTTCCGTTTCGGGAGAGAGAATGATCCGGCGCGTCCAGGCCTCGTGGTTGTCGTGCAGAAACCGCTCGATGACGTGGCTGAAGGGCCCGTGCCCCAGGTCGTGCAGCAATGCCGCGCACTCCACCGCCACGGCCGCCAGTTCCGGCACCTGAAGGTCCCTGCCGAGAAGCTCCAGCATTCGCCGCGTCAGGTGCATCACGCCGATGCTGTGGCAGAAGCGCGAGTGCTCGCCCCCGGGGAAAACCAGGTAGGCCATGCCGAGCTGGCGGATGCGCCGCAGGCGCTGGAATTCCGCGCAGTCGATCAGGCGCAGCAGCAGGACATCGCGCGGCGAACCCAGATCGAAGACGATCAGATCGTGGACGGGATCGCGGATCAGTTTGCGTTTGGGAGCGGGCATCCGGGCCTCCGCGTTTTGGTGTTTGTCAGAAGTTTCGCCACTCCGGGCGATCGAGCAGCGCGTCGAAATCGGCCACGCACAAATCCGCCTCGCCGCGCAGTTCGTCTTCGGTGTGCAGCGTCAGCACCGCCACCGTTCGTGCTCCTGCGCGGCGTCCGGATTCCAGGCCAAACCGGCTGTCCTCGAAGACCACGCACGATTCCGCTGCCACGCCCAGCCGGCGGGCCGCCTCCAGAAACAGGTCGGGGTCCGGCTTTGTCCGCTCAACGTCCTCCATTGTCACACAGACGGGCAGGCGGGCCGCCAGCCCAAAGGCTTCGAGCACCCGGGCCACGTTGCGGCGCGGCGCCGAGCTCGCCACGGCACACGGGATGCCGCGCGCCTCCGCCCGCTCCAGCAACCGGGCAACGCCGGGCGTCGGATGCACCAACCCACGGTCCACCATCTCCAGAAAGATTTCTTCCCGTTCCCCGGCAAGTTCCTCCACTGCGGCCGGATCTCCCTCCAGTTCCGGGAAAATCGCCAGCATCGTGTCGCGGTTCGAGCGTCCGAAATAGCGCGAGATGTATTCCTGACGGCTGACACCGATGCCCCGGCGCCGCGTCCAAATCTCCCACGCCTCCCCGTGCGCCGCCAGCGTCTCTGCCAGCGTGCCGTCCATGTCCAGCAACAGACCGAGAACCGGCTGGCCGAGCCACAAAAACGGGGAGTCCGATATTTCCTGTACCATGCGATTTTCCTCCATTGGGCCCGCGTGCGTGCAGGGTGAAGCGGGGTGCGAGGTGCCGCAATCCGGCTTTTCACAGGTTTTTCAAGATTCAAGAATCCGCTTGCTTTCGATGCCAGCCTCATGCTCCCACTTTACGGAAATCACCTTTCCAAGGGAGCACCAGAACAATGAAGAAGTTCCTCACAGTCCTGTCCGTGGCCGGCGTTGCCGCCGTCCTCAGTGGTTGTGCCTATATGCCGGGCGGAACCGACCTCAGCGACGTCGCCGACCGCGTCGGTATGGACAACGTCACCACCGGTGACGGCACCTACGAAAACTACACCGCCACCGGCCACCACACCGGCACCGAAATCGGAATCGCCGTCGGTATCCCCGGCATCGGCAAGTTCATGGAACTCTATCCGCAGCAGACCAACGAAGGCCTTCTGTCCGACGTCGCCCAGGAAGCTGCCAACGACGGCGCCAACGCCATGATCAACGTCACCCCTCACACGGAATTCTACACCGGATTCCCCTTCTTCATCGTCGGTCTCTACGTCGACCGCGCCGAAGGCACCGGCATCTCCACCAAGTAACAACCTCACAACCTCCTGCCAGACAGACAAAGGCCCGGGGCTTGCGCTCCGGGCCTTTCCTTGTCTCGGTGCCGCCGCCTTTCAGGCTACTGCTTGTTGGCGGCCTTCTCACGCAGCTTGGACTTCAGGTACCCCTCGATGAATTCGTCGAGATCGCCGTCGAGCACCGCGTGCACGTCCGACACCTTGATCTCCGTCCGCTCGTCGCGCACAAGCTGGTACGGCTGCATCACGTAGCTGCGAATTTGCGAACCGAAGTTCACGTCGCTCTTGGAGGCCTCCACGATGTCGGCTGCCTTCTTGCGCTTTTCCAGTTCAATGGCATACAGACGCGAGCGCATGATCTGAAACGCCAGATCGCGGTTCTGGTGGAAGCTGCGCTCGTTCTGGCATGACACGATGGTGTTCGTCGGAAAGTGAACGACGCGCACCGCCGAACTCGTCTTGTTGACCTTCTGGCCGCCCTTGCCCGATGCGCGGAACGTGTCGATGCGCCAGTCCTTGTCCTTCACGCCCATGTCGATCTCGATGTTCTCGTCGACTTCGGGCGACGCAAAGACCGAGGCAAACGACGTATGCCGCCGTGCATTCGAGTCATAGGGCGAGATGCGCACCAGCCGGTGCACGCCCGACTCGGCCTTCAGATAGCCATACGCCATGAAGCCTTCGATGCGCAGCTGGGCGCTCGAAATACCCGCCTCCGAGCCCTCCTGCACATCGAGCAGCTCCACCTTGTAGTTCTGGCGCTCGGCCCAGCGCACGTACATGCGCATCAGCATCGACGCCCAGTCGTCCGCCTCCGTGCCTCCCGCGCCCGAATTGATGTGCAGGAAACAGGGGAGCCGGTCCGACTCATCCGTCAGGATCGAGCGGATTTCCAGCTTCTCGTAGCGGTCCTGCAGCTCGCGCGTCAGCCCTGCCAGAGATTCTGCGTCCGGGCTGTCTGCCTGTCCCTCTTCCTTCAGCAATTGGGCGAGCTCGATGTTCTCCGCGATTTCCGCTTCCAGCGCCTCCCACGGCTCGATCATTTCCTTCAGTTCATTGATCTGCCGCATCGTTTTCTGGGCACGTTCCTGATCGTCCCAGAAACCCGGGTGCTGGGTTTCCATTTCCATCGACGCGATCTGTTGCCTGCGTGCGTCGAAGTCAAAGATACCCCCTATGTTGCTCGCAGGATTCCTGCAACTCCCTGAGCAACTGGATGGCTTCGGTCAGTGACAAGGCCATGGGGTCTTCCTCGTTTCTTCGGATCGTTTTTTCCCGCAAACGGGAGGGGCGGACAGTAGGCGCGGGGCATCACCCAATGCAAGTGCGATGGCGCCCTCTAGCCTCCGCTGACCGGCGGCATCAGCGCCAGCACGTCGCCCTCCCGCAGCACCGTCTCCGGCGGCGCCCACTCCTGGTTCACCGCTGCCAGCAAACTTGCCCTCAGCGGCAGCAGCTCCGGATGCAGACTCTCCACGGCATCCAGCGCTCCCGCCACCGTCGTCCCGGCCGCCACGTCGAGCGTCTCCCGGGCGGTGCCGGCCTTGAGCTTCAGTACCTGAAAGTAAAGAACGTCGATCTTCATCCTGCTTCATCCGGAAGAAATAAGGAGCCCGGCTCCACTGTGCCGGAGCCGGGCTCTGCAAAGACTCTGCCAGCGGCCGGAGCTTACTCCAGCATCATCCACCCTGGCTTGGCTGCCAGCCCCGCGTCCGGTTGATCGACGCTGCGCGCCAGCACGCCGAACACACGCAGACCCTCGCGCGTTGCATGGCACTGGAGATAGTCGGATTGATCGTCCGAGCCACAGTACGGACGGAACGGCTGATCGCCGTCGCCCGAAATGAAAAGGTCCAGTTCATTCTGGCGGTCGAATTGCCCAGCGGCAATGTGGGTGCCCAGGCGGAACCCGGCTTTTGTCGTCGTCAGCTTGGTCCAGGGAATCGACAGGTCCTCGGAGAAGAGATCGCCCGGGGGCACCGTTCCCGTCCGGTAGACGTACACGGCGCCTGCTTCCGTCGCATTTTCCTGCACATTGTTGCTGCCCGGTGCGGCGACGATCAGTTCCTCGCCCACCACCTTGTCGTAACGCACCATCGCCAGCGTCGATCCGAAGAACTCGCTGTTGTTGATGCCCACGATGGAAGTGCGGTGATCACCGGGACAGGAGAGCACTGTGCCTGCGGAGCTGGCCGGGTCGCTCAGAATATACACCACTCCCACGTTGGTACCGCCCGCGCCGGAGTTCTTCAGAGGCGCTCCGACGGCGAGGTCCGGGATCGTGTCGCCGTCAATATCGCCAATGGCCAGCGATGCGCCCAGACCCGCCTGATTGCCGATTTCCTGGACCACGAAGTAGGGCGAAGCCACCGCCAGATCGATTGTTGCCGGCCGGGTTCCCGCCAGATTCAGCGCCACGGCGCGTCCACGGCTGGCGCTGGCGTTCGGCCAGCGGGGCGCTCCGATCACGAGCTCCAGAAAGCTGTCGCCGTTGATCTTCCCCGCAGCCAGCGCGGCGCCGAAGTATTCCTCCGTCGTGTCGGTCACAATGCGGGTGTGGGCCGTGGGGAGGGCGTCGATCGTTGTACGCGAGAGTCCGCGCCCCGGCGTTCCGTAGACCACGTCCACGATGCCGCCGCTGCTGTGGCGGGGCGTGCCGATGATAATGTCGTCGTAGCCGTCATTGTCCACGTCGGCCATCAGAAGGGCTTCGCCGAAACGCGCGCCGGCCTCGCGGCCGCTGATCTCGAAGGCAAAGCCGTCGAAAATCTCCAGATCGATCTCCCGAATTCCGCCGATGTCCGCCCGGCCATAGGCCAGGTAGACCGCTCCGATGCGGCTTCCAAAGGGCGCCGGTGCCGAGATTGCAAGGTCCATGAAGCCGTCGCCGTCGAAATCGCCCGAGGCCACGGCGCTGCCAAAGGCCTCGCCCCCGCGCTCGGGGATGAACTGCACGCCGCTGGGTACGCGGCCGAACACATCCTCCACCACCACGGCCGTACTGATGCGGTTGGTCGAAATATCCGGCGGCGTGGTCATGTCGTAATACAATCCGCCGTCGTCCGTCCCAACCTGTGAATTGAACAGGAAATCGCCCGCAAAGCGCACGTACACGCCGCCGGATTCCACCGTGGTGAAGCTCGATGCACGCGGCGCGCCCATGATCAGGTCGTCGTAGCCATCGCCGTTTACGTCGCCCAGCGCCAACGGCCCGATCTCGCCGGGATTGCGCCGATTCTCCGTAATCATGGCGATTCGCTTGGTATCGATCTGGATTGTCAGGGGCCCGGCGGCGGCGGAGCCCACCAGCAGGGCGCTGGCCATCAGGCCGCAAAGTGTATGGCGCATGGGGAGACGGACTCCTCGCAAGGTTCGCATTATCGAATACATACCCTCACAGTTTGGGACGCCCGCCCCCGACCGTCAATCTGGAAGGGCGCCAGAAGCTCAGGTACCAGGCACATGGCCCCTTCGGAGTGTGGTATCAGGAGCAGGGGCTGAGGTTTTGATCGCAGCCTGCAGCCATAGCAACTAAAGACTGAGAACTCATCCTGCGTCCGTCTCCCTTGACGCGCGGGGCGGGGGATTTCAAGCTCATCTGACAAGTCCAGTACTCCGAAGGCTCTTCCTATGGCGGAAACAAGCGGCGAAGCTCCGCTTCTCGATATCAAAAACCTCAAGACCTACTTCCACGGCCAGGACGGCGTCAGCAAGGCCGTCGATGGTGTCTCCTACACGGTGCACCGCCGCAAGACGCTGGGCATCGTGGGCGAGTCCGGGTGCGGCAAGTCCGTCACCGCCATGTCCGTGCTGCGCCTGATTCCCCAGCCCCCGGGCCGCATCGAGTCCGGAGAGGTCTGGTTCAAGGAACGCGATCTCCTCAAACTCTCGAACCGCGAGATGCGCGCGATCCGTGGCAATCAGATCAGCATGATCTTCCAGGAACCCATGACGTCGCTGAATCCGGTCTTCACCATTGGCGACCAGATCGGCGAGGTCTTCCGCATTCACCAGGGGATGAAGAAACGCGAGTCCATCGCCGAGGCCGTGCGGATGCTCGAACTCGTCAAAATCCCCGCCGCCGCCAAGCGCGTGAACGACTACCCCCACCAGATGTCCGGCGGCATGCGCCAGCGTGTGATGATCGCCATGGCGCTGGCCTGCGATCCCGACCTGCTGATCGCCGACGAGCCGACCACAGCGCTCGACGTGACGGTGCAGGCCCAGGTGCTCGATCTCATGTCGGGGCTGAAGGACCGCATCGGGTCCTCGATCCTGATGATCACACACGATCTCGGCGTGGTCGCGGAAATCTCTGACGAAGTGGCCATCATGTATGCCGGACAGATCGTGGAGTACGGCGAAACGGACGACGTGTTCGAAAACCCCATGCACCCGTACACGCTCGGGCTGCTCGCATCGCGGCCGTCGCTCGCTGACATCCGCCAGAAGCAGCGCCTCAAGCCCGTGAAGGGCGCCGTCCCCAACCCGCGCAGCCATCCGGCCGGATGCCGCTTTCATCCGCGCTGCCCGTTCAGCACGTCGGAATGCCACAACGAGGCGCCCGACATGCGCGAGCTGCGCCCCGGGCACACCGTGCGGTGCCACTGGGCCGAGAAGGTGCTCGACGGCACGATCGAACGCCACGAGGTTGAGACGTTTGCCGTCGGATAACGGTGGAAGCTACAAATCCACAACGGTGCAGCCGCCGCCGCCTTCGTCCGGCGTTGCGAAACGGAACGCCTTCACGTGGGGGAGCGTGCGCAGGAACTCGTGCACGGCGCGGTAGAGCTTGCCTGCTCCCGTGCCGTGGATGATCCGCACATGCGGGTAACCGGCCAGCAGGGCGCGGTCGAGATAGCGGTCGATTTCCGGCAGCGCCTCATCGACGCGGTAGCCGTGCAGGTCGAGTTCAAAGGAAATCGATTCGCGGCTGAAGCGCAACGCGTTGCCGAGCGTTGACGGCGGCGTGCCCGCTCCCGGGCGGGAAGGCGCGGCGCGGCGGGGGAGAGCGCGCACCACCACGGGCGACGCGACTTCCTCGATCGAGCCCTTCAGGCGGCGGCTCCTTTTCTTCTTCTTTCGCGCGCCTTTCACCTGCGGAGCCGAGGGTTTGTCGTCCTCGGGGAGCTTCAGGCGCGGTGGCTCCTTGCGGGCGAGCGTTTCCACCGGAACGTCGGCCTCGACGTTGCCGATCACGACGCGCGCCTTCCGCCCATCGGAATCCATGCGGACAATGGTACCCCAGTTCGCGAAGGCCCGCACGTAAACGCGCTGGCCCTCGGCGAAGGTGCCGCCGTGCCCCGGCGACTCCGTCCCTGATTTCAGAAGCTCGCGTTCCTGCGCCATGTTCTGGAGTTCGCGCATCGTTGTCAGACGCGCCGTGTTCAGCGCGTCCTTGCGCTGGCGGAGTTCCGTTTCGCCGGGCAGATTGGCGATCAGGCGCTCGATGCGTTCGCGCACCTCGCGCACTGCCTTCTCGCGCTCACTGAGCGCCTCGGCCTTGTGCGTGCGGCGTTCCTCGCGCAGTTGCTCGGCGCGCTGGCGGACAATGCGTTCCTGTTGCTCCAACGATTCCGCCCGCGCCTGTGCCTCGCGGAGCTGATCGCCCAGGCGGCGTTCGCGTTCCTCGATGCGTTGCAGCAACTCGCCCATCGCCACCTTCTGATCGCCAACGAGCGAGCGCGCCCGGTCGAGCAACCGGCGCGGCAACCCCTCGTTGCGCGCGATGACGAGCGCCTCGCTCGCCCCCGGCAGGTCCAAGCGCAGCCGAAACGTGGGCTGCTGCGTTTCCGAGTTCAGGCTGAACGACGCATTGCGCACGCCGGGCGTGTCTTCCGCCCATTTCTTCAGCGGCCCCATGTGGCTCGTCGCAATCGTCAGCCCCGCTCGTTCGAGCAGCTCCTCGAGCGTTGCCTGCGCCAGCGCGCCGCCTTCTTCGGGGTCGGTGCCCGTGCCAAGTTCATCGAACAGCACCAGCGTGCGAGGCCCCGCCTGCGCGAGGATCTCCTTCAGCCGGCGCACGTGCCCCGTGAACGTCGAGAGTCCTTCGCCGAGGTCCTGCTGGTCGCCAATATCGGCGAGCACCGCGTCGAACACCGGCAGCCGCGCATCGGGCGACGTCGGCACCGGGCTGCCGCACTGCACGAGAAGTGCGCACAGCGCGATGGTCTTCATGGCCGTCGTCTTGCCGCCCGCGTTTGGCCCGCTCAGCAGAATCAGGCGGTCCGACGCATCCAGTGCCACGTCGATCGGCACAGACTCGTCCTCGTGCAAAATGTGCAGCAACGGATGATGCGCCGCGTAGAGTTTCAGCGCGCCGCCTCCGCCCACCACGGGAACCTTCCATGCGCGCCGGGCCGCGTTGCGTGCCAGCGCCTGCACACCGTCAACCTCCGCGAGCACGGTGACGTTCGCCGTCATCACCGGCAGCCAGGGGCGCAGCAGCGCCGTCAACTCGCGCATCAGACGGTGGATTTCCTGCAACTCCTGCTGGCGCACGAGTTCGATCGCGTTCGCCAGTTCCACGAGTTCGTTTGGCTCGATGTAGACCGTCTCGCCCGTTGCCGACGTGGCGTGCAAAATGCCGGGGACGCGGCTGCGGGCGCTCGCGCGCACGGGGAACACGTGGCGCCCGTTGCGGATCGTCGTCAGCTCGTCCTGCAGGATGTTGCGTCCGCGCAGCGAATCAAGCGTGCGTTGGACGCTGCGCTGGACCGTTCCCTCCTGGCGGCGGCGTTCAGCGCGCAGCCGCGCCAGGTCGCGCGACGCATCGTCGCGCACCAGTCCGTCCTTGTCGAAGATCGTGTCGATTTCGTGGGCGAGTTCGGGCAGCGGCACGAGCTGCGCGATCAAATCGCCCAGCACGCGCAGGTCGCTCTTGTTGCGCTCGGCGAAGCTCAGCAGGTCGTGCGTCACGCGCAGAAACCGGCGCAGGCGCGGCCACTCCTCCGGATCCAGCACGGTGCCCTCGGCACGCGCGCGCGCCAGGCTCGGCCCGATGTCTTCCAGTCCGCTCAGGGGCAGAGAACGGCTTGTGTCGAGCAGGTGCAATGCCTCGGCCGAGCGCGCCAAACGCGTTTCCACGACGCGGGGATCGGCGGATGGCTCGATGCCGCGCACGTACATTTGGCCGAGCGAACTCTGCGCCCCTTCGGCCAGATGCTCAAGAAGACGGTCGAATTCCAGTGCTGTGCGGGTCTTGCTGTCCAACGGGGAACTCCGAATGGCCTACACGGTTGCCGTGGCGGTCTCGGCGAACTCCTCGGCCAGGCCCGCCTGTCGGTCCGGGTCCACGCCCTGGGTTTTGTGCTTGCTCAGTTCGGGCGTGATCAGATCGCGGTACTTGGGATCATACAGATGGCAGCGCACCTTCGAGCCGTTGGAGACGGGCAGCAACTCCGGCATCTCCTTGTCACACGGCGCAAAGCGCGCCGGGCAGCGCGGATGGAAGTGGCATCCCGGCGGAGGATCGACGGGCGAGGGGACGTCGCCGGGCAGGATGATGCGCCGCCGGCGTTGCTCCTTCTCGATGATCGGCACGGCGCTCAGCAATGCCTTGGTGTACGGGTGGCGCGGCGCGTGGAAGATCTCCAGCTTCTCGCCCTCCTCCACGATCCGCCCCAGATACATCACGGCAACGTTGTGGCAAAGATGCCCGACGACGGAGAGGTCGTGGCTGATGAAGATGAACGCCAGGCCCATCTGCTTCTGGATGTCTTCGAGCAGATTGATGACTTGTGCCTGAATTGAAACGTCAAGGGCGGAGACCGGCTCGTCCGCGATGATCAGTTCGGGCTCCACGGCCAGGGCGCGGGCAATGCCGATACGCTGGCGCTGGCCGCCGGAAAATTCATGGGGGAATCGCTTGGCGCCGTCGGCGGGGAGCCCCACCTGGTTGAGCAGTTCGAGCACGCGCTTCTGGCGTTCCGGCCCGCGCGGCTTGATGCGGTGGATGGCCAGTGCCTCGGCGACCATCGCGCCGACGGTCATGCGCGGGTTCAGCGACGAGAACGGATCCTGGAAGATCATCTGGACGCGGCGGCGGTAGGGGAGCATCTCGCGGTTGCCCAGCGCCGCGATGTTCGGCGAGTCGCCGATGAAGACCTCGCCCTCCGTCGGGCGGATCAGATTCATGATCAGCCGACCCGCCGTCGTCTTGCCGCAACCCGACTCGCCCACCAGTCCCAGCGTCTCGCCCTTCGGCAAACTCAGCGAGATGCCGTCAACGGCCTTCACATGCCCGACAACCTTCGACAGCAGGCCCCGGCGGATCGGGAACCACTTCTTCAGATTCTCAACGCGAAGGATCGGAGTATCGTTGCTTGTCGTACCAGTCATGACGGGTTTTCATCTCGGAGCGGGCCGGGAATTGCGGAAAACCCATTTCGTGCCGGGCGCACCCTGTTGGTGCAAGCGGCAATCACGCCGCCTCGGCGGCAAGCTCCTCCGCACGCGGCCTCAGGACGAACGTCAGCCCCACCGCAACCAGCGACAGCGCCGCCGCCGCAACGTATGCCATCGAGAACGACCCCGTCATGTCGCGCACCATTCCGCCGATCAGGCCGCCGAAAACGCCACCCGCCCCCCAGGCCGTGAACACCAGCCCGTAATTCACCCCCAGGTTCTTTACGCCAAACAGCGTCGCCGTGGTCGCCGGAAACACCGACAGGCAGGCCCCGTAGCAACTACCCGCCAGCACCGTGCCGAGCAGAATCGTCACCGGCGAAACATACGCCCGGAAGAAGAGGAAGTTCAGCGTCTGGAGTCCGAAAATCAGCAGCAGCGTCTTCTGCTGGCCCAGACGGTCGAACAGCATGCCGCCCGTAATGCGCCCGCCCGCGTTGAACACCGCCAGCACGGCGACCAGAATAAAGCCCAGCTTGATGCCCGACTGCTCCGCCGCGATGGTCTTCAACTGCCCGATCACCATCAGGCCCGACAGCGACCCCACACAAAACATGCCCCACAGCGCATAGAACCGCCCGTCGCGCATCATCTGCTTCCACTCCATGTCCCCCTCGGTGCGGCGCTTCTTCGCCACCCCTTTGCCCGACTCCTCCGGCACGTATCCCGCCGGCGGATTCGCGATGAACTGGGCCAGCACCACGATCGCGATCAGAAACCCTGCGCCCAGAAACAGGAACGTGCTCTCAATGCCGTGGGTCTTCACCAGGTGATTCGTCAGCGGCGCGGCGTACACCGACGCCAGCCCGAACCCGGCCACCACGATTCCCGTGATCAGGCCGCGCTTGCCCGGCGCAAACCACTTCATTGCCGGAGGTGTCGTGGACGAATATCCCAGCCCCATCGCCGCACCGAACAGCACACCGAAGCAGATCGAAAGCCCCAGCACCGTCATCATCCAGCTCGCCGCCATCATCCCCACACCCGCCAGAACACCCGCCACCGTCACCAGCACCCGCGGCCCCACCTTGTCCTGCATCCGCCCACCAGGCACCATCAGCAGCGCGAACACCCCGCAGGCCACCATGTACGGAATCTGCGTCTGCATCGCCGTCCAACCCTGCTGCTTCAGGAAACCGGCGATGATGCTCCAGGAATACAGAATGCCGAGAGCCAGATTCACAGCCGTTCCCGCCAACGTGACGCGCCAACCGGGATGAATGAGTTGCCGTGTATGGGGGATGTCATGAAAGCCAGTGGCTGTTGTAGCCATGACGAGCGGGCTCCTTGAGGAAGGATCGCGGCGGCTACGGCTCCCGCCCACTAAAAGGAGAAAGTATATCGTGATTATCGTAAAGATAGGGAAGGCACAGCGCTCGCGCGTCAACCTCAACCGGCAGGGCGCCCTAAAAATCAGGGCACCGGCTCTTTGCCGGTGCCCACTGCGTTTTCGGACTCGAACTGCTTGTGCTTAGTTGAGCACGGTCTCCGGTGCCTGGCTGGGCATGCCGAACGCCTCGCCGACGGCGGAGTAGACGATCTTGCCCGCCGAGACGTTCAGGCCCTTCAGGAAACCTTCGTCCGCCTTGAGGGCGTCCTTCCAACCCTTGTTGGCAAGGCGCGCCAGATAGGGGAACGTCGCGTTCGTCAGCGCGAACGTCGAGGTGCGCGCCACGGCGCCCGGCATGTTCGTCACACAGTAGTGGATGATGCCGTTCTCCACATAAACGGGCTCGGAGTGCGTCGTGGGTTTCGAGGACTCGAAGCAGCCGCCCTGGTCGATGGCCACGTCGACCAGCACCGTCCCGCGCGGGATGATGTCCAGATGCGCGCGCGTGATGACGTGCGGAGCCTTGGCACCGGCCAGATAGACGCCGCCAACGACGACGTCGGAGCGGCGGAGCTGATCCTCGATGTTGTGCGTCGAGGCGTACATGGTGATGACATTGGCCGGCATCACGTCGTCCAGATAGCGAAGGCGATCGAGATTCACGTCCATGATGACGACAATGGCGCCGAGGCCGGCGGCCATCTTGGCGGCATTGGTGCCGACGACGCCGCCGCCGATCACCATGACGCGGGCCGGTTCGACGCCCGGCACGCCGCCGAGCAGCACGCCGCGTCCGCCGTACACCTTCTCCAGATAGGTCGAGCCCGCCTGGATCGAGAGGCGCCCGGCCACTTCGCTCATCGGCGTCAGCAGCGGGTGCGTCTTCTTCCTGTCCTCCACCGTTTCGTAGGCAATGCAGGTGGCGCCGGACTTGAGCATTGCCTCGGTCAGGTCGCGGCTGGACGCGAAGTGGAAGTAGGTGAACAACACGTGGTCCGCGCGGACATGGGGCCACTCGCTGGGCATGGGCTCTTTGACCTTCACGATCATCTCGGCCCGTTTCCAGACTTCCTCCGCTGTGGCGACGACTTCCGCGCCAACGTTGCGGTACTGCTCGTCCAGAATGTCGATTCCTTCGCCCGCCCCCGCCTGCACGAGCACCTGGTGGCCGCTGGCAACGAGGTCCCTGACGCCTGCAGGAACCGCTGCCACGCGGTTTTCGTTGTTCTTAATTTCCTTCGGCACGCCGATAATCATTGCGCAATCTCCTCAATCGGTCATTACGAACCGTGGTTGCCCCTCTTGCCCGCGTTGTTTCGGGCGGGTCAATGGGAGGAGTTGCCTGTTGTGCGGTCAATCACTCGGGAATTGGTGGGCGCCTTCAGGCGTCGGCCGTTTCGGGCGCGGAGGAGGGCTTGCGTCCGGCCGTGAGTTGCCACAGGCGCTTCGTGCCGGCCTTGAAGTAGTGCATCGTGTTGCGCGCTCCGCCGGCCCTTGTCAGCATACGGGTTATGTAGCCCGGCCGCAGATAGAGCTTCAGCAGGTGGCGTTGCCGCCAGCGCACAAGATCGGCGCTGCTCATGCCCGAGAGCGTGCGCATTCCGCCCGTGGCGTAGCCCGCGCGGGCGGCATCGTAGTCCGCCTCGAACAGCCCTTCCTTCAGCGCGATCTGGTGCAGTTCCGTGCCGGGCAGCGGCGTGGCGAGGTTGAAATCGAAAAAGTCGGGGTCGAGTTCCTTGAGGAACCGGAACGTTGTGTTCAGCGTTTCCTCGGTTTCCCACGGCAGGCCGATCACCATGAAACAGTGCACGCGCAGGCCGTTGCGCTTGCAGCAGGCGACGGCCTCGCGGGCCTGCTCGACGGTTGCGTTCTTCTTCATCTTGTCGAGCATCATCTGGTCGCCGTGCTCGATGCCGAACGCCACCACCCAGCATCCCGCGCGCTTCATCATTTGCGCGCGCTCGTCGTCCATCGTGTCCACGCGGCTGTTGCAGCCCCAATGGATGTCGAGCTTGGCGGCTTCAATGCCGTCGCAAAGCTCCTTCAGCCAGCGCTTGTTGATGGTGAACGTGTCGCCGTGGAAGAGAAACTCGCGGATGCCGTAGCGCTCGACGCATTCCTGGAGTTCGGCAACGAGGCGCTCGGGCTTGCGCAGACGCACGGTGAAATCGGTCAGCACGCCGGCGGGACAGTAGATGCACTTGGCCGGGCAGCCGCGGTTGCCGTGAATCACGGTGAGCGGATTGCCCGTTTCGGGGGAGCGGTAAAGATCGTTGCGCAGCAAGTGGCGCGCGGGAAAGGGGAGCGAATCGAGGTCGGGTTGCAATTCGCGCCGGCCGGTGAAGTAGACGTGGCGGGCGGCCGCTCCCGCCACGATGGCGGCGGGTGTTTCCGGGGGCAGCGTCCGGGCCTTGCGGGCCGACATCTGGGCCTTGCCGCCGGGCTCGACGAGCGTGCTGGCGGGCGCCTCGCCCACGCGCTCCAGCAGGTCGCTGCGGAAATGCAGCCCCTTGATGGCGCAAAAGGGGTGTCCCGCCGCGAACTCGCCGACGGCTTCCTCCGCCTCGTTCGGCAACACGACGTCGAGTTCGGGGTGATCGATCAGCACCGTCGAGGCATTGACGACCAGCGTCTCCCCCCGGGCGACAGTCAGGATGCCGGGGAACTTTTCCTTGGCCAGAAAGCAGGTCTGGAGATCGCCCTCCATGGTGGCCGTCGTTGAGTTGACGACGAGCACGTCGGGCTTGAACTCCTCGATGTCACTCAGGAAGGCGTCCCATCCGCGTCCGGCGGCGGGGTAGTCCTCGATGCGGCAGACGGCGCCTTCGCGCTCCGCGCAGGCTGCCGCCAGCGCCAGGTCCATCGGCGGAAAAACTACTTGGACGGTCTGATCCTCCACCGTGCATTGGCAACGGTCGTCCCGGCGGTAGAGACCCGTCGGAGGATTGACCAGAAGAAACTTGGAAAAGGTGCGCTCAGTCATATTGAAGCCGACACTGGGCAAGGCTCGTGCCTACGGCAACAGGGAAGTTACCAGCCGCGGTCGAGCAGTTCCTGCTTGGTCGTCAGGCAATGGTCTGTCTCCAGAGCGCCGCCTGAGACAAATCCGCCGTAGCCCGTTTCCTCGGGGCTTCGCAGGGGCCGTACGTGGATCAGGTCGCCGGGGCCCTGCGGCCCCGTCCCCTCGACATAGCGGTACTTGGCCAACTCGGTCGTGGGGTCGCTGACATAGTCCGTCACGGGGGCGAGGGGGTTGATCTGCCATTCGCGGTCCGGCCCGGGGGAGTAGACGATGATGTACTCGTCGGTCACGAAGACGCCATACGTCGCCTCGGGGGCGTCTGAGAACAAGTCGCGCGGCAGATTGTCGCGCGTATAGTAGAGATACTCCTGTTCGAGTTCGCTCTTGCTGCGGATGTCGTAGTCACGCAGCGAGGAAATGCGGAAAGAAACCGAGTCGCCTGGAAGCCGCCCGTTCACCGAGTCGCGTCCCTCGGCGGTGACGCCCCGGTCGAGAACCGCGAAGGCGCACTGGGTGACGCGGGCCATCAGATCCATGTCCGCCTTTGCCTGCTCAATCCGGTCGTCCAACGTCATGGCCGAGACCGGGACGGCCATCGTTTGCGTGAAGTGGCTCTCGTAGAGCCCGAAAGTCGGCTCGGTGGTATCGACGCCAATCAGGACAATGCCCACGGCAATGGCAGCCCATGCGGATTTCTCGCCGCTGCAATCGCGGTGTGTCGTGCGCAGGAGAAACGCCCCCAGCATTGCGAACAGCAGGCCGAGCAGCGCGACATACGGCATCAGGGGATAGGCCGGCCCCGTCGTCAGCAGGGCCATCGCCAGAAATGCCCACGCCGCGATGACGGCGGCGTGCAGCGGCGGCTGCCACTCGACGAACTGAACGTCGAAGCTGCCGGGCTGGTACCGCCGCTTCCTTTTTCGCTCGGGAGGGCGCGGCGCCTTGGGGGCTTCGGGGAGGACGATCTTCTCGTCCCAGGCATCTCCGAGCGACCCCATGGGCGGCACCCGCCAGGGAATCACCGGCGGCGGGGGAGCGAGTTCCGCCTCGGGCTGGTGTGCCGCTTTTCGTTTTCCCAATGCCATTCCGCTCTCGCTGGCCAGGGTCTGCTTGCTTTGGCCCTGTGCGTTTTCTTCTGACGATGCTCACGCCCCAATTGTTTCCGCTTGGCTCCGGGGGGGGCAGTCTTCTCATTACGGCCCCGTCCTTGCGTCATTTATCTGTTCTGCTCTTGAAGTCAGCAAGTGGCCGGGGGTACCGTCAACAAAATGACAAAAAACTCTTTCCTTCCAACAACCTCGAACCCGGAAAATCTCTCGCGAAAAACGGAGCCAAGATGAGCAACGACAGCTTTTCGACTCGGACCAAGTTGCCCTCCAGTGGCAAGGAGTACGTCCTTCATTCCCTGCCGGCACTGGAGAAGGCCAACGTCGGTCCAGTCTCCCGCCTTCCCTTCTCCCTCAAAGTGCTGCTGGAAAATCTTCTCCGCAACGAGGACGGCGTCAAAGTCAATGCCGACGACATCAAGGCACTTGCCAACTGGGACCCCAAGGCAAAGCCCGACAAGGAGATCGGATTCACGGTCTCGCGCGTTCTGCTCCAGGACTTCACGGGCGTCCCGGCCGTCGTTGATCTCGCCGCCATGCGCGATGCTCTCCAGGTTCTTGGCACCGACCCCGAAAAGATCAATCCCCTCCAGCCCGTCGATCTCGTCATCGATCACTCCGTCCAGGTGGACGAGTACGGCCGCGAAGCCGCCTTCCACCTGAACGTTGAGAAGGAATACGAGCGCAACGTCGAGCGCTACGCCTTCCTGCGCTGGGGCCAGAAGGCCTTCGACAACTTTCGCGTCGTGCCACCAGGCACGGGCATCTGCCATCAGGTCAACATCGAGTACCTCGCCCAGACCGTCTTCGCCCGCGAAATCGACGGCGCTCTGCACGCCTTCCCCGACACACTGGTCGGGACGGACTCGCACACGACGATGGTCAACTGCCTCGGCGTCGTCGGCTGGGGCGTGGGCGGCATCGAGGCAGAGGCCGCGATGCTCGGCCAGCCCATCTCCATGCTGATCCCCGAAGTGATCGGCTTCGAGCTGACCGGCAAGCTCCCCGCCGGGGCAACCGCCACGGATCTCGTTCTGACCGTCACGAACATTCTGCGCCAGAAGGGCGTTGTCGGCAAGTTCGTCGAGTTCTACGGCGACGGGCTCGACTACCTCTCCGTTGCCGACCGCGCGACGATCTCCAACATGGCGCCCGAATACGGCGCGACCATCGGCTTCTTCCCGGTCGACGGCAAGACGCTGGAATACCTGCGCCTGACGGGCCGTTCGGACGAACAGATCGCCCTCGTCGAAGACTACTGCAAGGCCCAGGGGCTCTTCCGCCTCCCCGGCCAGAAGGTCGCCGACTACACGGACACCGTCTCGCTCGACCTCGGCACCGTGGTCCCCAGCATCGCCGGCCCCAAGCGCCCCCAGGACAAGATCGCCCTCAGCGATGCCCGCGAGGCCTGGCACAAGACGGTCGAGACACTCGTTCCCGACGCCGCCAAGCGTTCGCGCAAAGCCGCCGTCAAGAATGGCTCCACGTTTGAACTGACCCACGGCGACGTCGTGATCGCCGCCATCACAAGCTGCACGAACACGTCGAACCCGTCGGTCATGGTGGCCGCCGGACTCGTCGCGCGCAAGGCACGCGCGAAGGGACTCAAGCCCAAGCCGTGGGTGAAGACGAGCCTCGCGCCCGGCTCGATGGTCGTCACCGATTACCTCGATGCCGCCGGTCTGACCGAAGACCTCGATGCCATCGGATTCAACCTCGTTGGCTACGGTTGCACGACGTGCATCGGCAACAGCGGCCCCCTGCCCCCCGCGATCTCCGAGGCCGTGAACGCCAACGACCTCGTGGCCGTTTCCGTGCTCTCCGGCAACCGCAACTTCGAGGGACGCATCAGCCCCGACGTGAAGGCCAACTATCTGGCCTCTCCGCCGCTCGTCGTTGCCTACGCCCTGGCAGGGACGATGAACATCGACATCCAGAACGACCCCATCGGCAAGGACCAGGACGGCAAGGACGTCTTCCTGCGCGACATCTGGCCGACGCCCGCTGAAGTCCAGCAAATCGTGATGGAGAAAATCACCTCCACGATGTTCCGCACGCAGTACTCCAACGTCTTCGAGGGCGACGAGATGTGGCGCACGCTGCCCAGCGGCGAAGGGCAGATTTACGACTGGCAGGCCGACTCCACCTACGTCCGCAAGCCCCCCTACTTCGCCGGGATGACAATGGAGCCCGAGGCCGTGACGGACATCGTGGATGCCCGTTGCATTGCCATGCTCGGCGACTCCGTGACGACCGACCACATTTCGCCGGCGGGCAGCATCGCGAAAACCAGCCCCGCGGCGCGCTACCTGATGGCAAACGGCGTCGAGCCCAAGGACTTCAACTCCTACGGCTCGAGGCGCGGCAATCACGAGGTCATGATGCGCGGAACGTTCGCGAACATCCGCCTGCGCAATCAGTTGCTCCCAGGCAGTGAAGGCGGCGTTACCGCGCACCTTCCCGATGGGGAACAGATGTCGATCTTCGACGCGGCCATGAAGTACGCGGAGGAGAAGGTGCCGCTCGTCGTGCTGGCGGGGAAGGAATACGGCTCCGGTTCCTCGCGCGACTGGGCCGCCAAGGGAACGCGCCTTCTCGGCATCCGCGCCGTCATCGCGGAGAGCTACGAGCGCATCCACCGCAGCAACCTGATCGGCATGGGCGTGCTGCCGCTGCAATTCGTCAACGGCGAGAATCCCAAGTCGCTGGGTCTCAACGGCCGCGAGCAGTTCACGATCAAGGGAATCGCAACCGGCCTCAAGCCCGGCATGGAGCTGAAGGTCGCTGCGAAAACGGAGTCGGGGGAGAGCAAGTCGTTCACCGTACTCGTGCGCATTGATACGCCGAACGAGGTGGATTACTACAAACATGGGGGCATTCTGCAGTTCGTGTTGCGGCAGCTCGCCAAGAGCTGAAAACGCCAATCAGGAGAAATGGCGGTGCCTTGAAGGGGCACCGCCGACCAATCCGTATGAGTGCTCAGAGCGGTCCCTCTGCATCGATTAATTCCTGGAGCCCCGATTACATCGAGGCTCAGTACACCCGCTGGAAAGAAAACCCGGATTCCGTAGGCGAGGAGTGGCAGCGCTTCTTCCAGGGCTTCGACCTGGGCGCGCGCCATCGCTCCGAGGAGAACGATGTCCCTGGTGGCGATCGGCCAGAAGCGCACCCGCACTTCGAAAGCCTCCAGTCCCGCGTCGATTCGCTCGTCTATCACTACCGCGACGTCGGGCACCTGATCGCGCAACTCGATCCGCTCGGCCGCAGTGCCCGGAGCCACCCGCTTCTGGAACTCGAAGCCTTCGGCCTCAGCGAAGAGCATCTTCCCATGGTCTTCAACGCCGAGCGCATCCGCGCCGGTGCAGGGCGCATGACCCTGAAGGAAATCATCGATGTCCTGCGTGCCACGTACTGCGGCTCCATCGGCGTGGAGTACATGGACATCCAGAACACGCCCGAACGCCGCTGGCTGCAAAACCGCATGGAGCAGTGCCAGAACCGCCCGGAATTCGACAAGGCCGCGAAAATCCGCATCGCCCTGTTGCTGCGCCGCGCCGAGGCCTTTGAGAGTTTCCTCCAGACCAATTATGTCGGACAAAAGCGCTTCTCCCTGGAAGGCGCTGAAACCCTGATTCCCCTGCTCGACACGATCATCCAGAGCGCCTCCCCCCTGGGGGTTGACGAAATGGTGTTCGGCATGGCGCATCGCGGACGCCTCAACGTCCTTGCCAACATCATGAACAAGTCGATGGAGGAGTTGTTCTCCGAATTCGAGGACAACTACGAGCCCGGCACCATCATGGGCGACGGTGACGTGAAGTACCACAAGGGTTACTCGACGGACGTCGTGACGCTCGCGGGCCGGCAGATGCACCTGTCCCTGACGGGCAACCCGAGTCACCTGGAAGCCGTGGACCCCGTGGTCTGTGGCCGTGTGCGCGCCAAGCAGCGCGTCTCCGGCGATTCGGACCGCGCCAGCGTTCTGGGCGTGCTGATTCACGGCGATGCCGCCTTCGCAGGCCAGGGCATCGTCGCCGAAACGCTCAACCTCTCGCAGCTTCGCGGCTACCGCACCGGCGGCACGATCCACGTCATCGTCAACAACCAGATCGGCTTCACGACGCTCCCCGAAGACGGCCGCTCGGGAACGTACTGCACCGACGTCGCCAAGATGATCCAGGCACCGATCTTCCACGTGAACGGCGACGACCCCGAAGCCGTCTGCCACGTCGTTCAGCTCGCCGTCGAGTTCCGCCAGACGTTCGCCAAGGACGTCGTCATCGACATGTATTGCTATCGCCGCCTTGGCCACAACGAGAGCGACGAGCCGAGCTTCACCCAGCCCATGCTCTACGAGATCATCCGCAACCATCCCTCCCCGTACACGATCTATTCGGCGAAACTCGTGGAGCAGAAAACGGCAACCGAAGCCGAACTCGACAGAATGGCGCACGAGCTCGACGAACAAATGAGTGACGCGCAAAAGCGCGCCCGCAAGACCGGCGTCCCCGTCAGCAACATCCCCTTCCAGAAGGAGTGGGCGAATTACTCGGCCCGCTACTCGCACGACCCTGTTGCCACCGGTGCACCGATCGAATTGCTGCACACTATCGCCGCTTCATGGACGAATTTCCCCGAAGGCTTCTCGCCCAACCCAAAGGTCGGGCGTATCCTCAAGCGCCGCTACGAGAGCGTGCTCGAAGGCAAGGGGATCGACTGGGCCTCCGCCGAACAGCTCGCCATGGGCTCCCTGCTTGCCGAAGGCACACCCGTGCGTCTCTCCGGCCAGGACAGCCGCCGCGGCACGTTCAGCCATCGCCACGCTGCTCTCTGGGACGTCCACACCGCCGATATCCACATCCCCAACAACAATCTCGGCATCGAGCAGGCACGCTTCTGCGTCTACGACAGCCCGCTCTCCGAGGCCGCCGTTCTGGGCTTCGACTACGGCTACTCGCTCGACAATCCCGACATGCTCATCTGCTGGGAAGCACAGTTCGGCGACTTCGCCAACGGCGCCCAGACGATCATCGACCAGTTCATCGTCAGCAGCGAGTCCAAGTGGCGCCGCTCCAGCGGCATCGTTCTGCTGCTTCCCCACGCCTACGAAGGACAGGGCCCCGAGCACTCCAGCGGCTGGCTCGAACGATTCCTGCAACTCAGCGCCGAGGACAACATCCAGGTCTGCAACATGACCACCCCCGCCCAGTACTTCCACGTCCTGCGGCGGCAGATGCGGCGCAACTTCCGCAAACCCCTCGTCATCATGAGCCCCAAGAGCCTGCTGCGTCACCCCGATGTCGTTTCGACGATCGAGGACCTGACGACGGGGCACTTCCGCGAAGTGATCGACGATCCGAATGCCGATCCGGCAAAGGTGCGCCGCGTCGTCTTGTGCTCGGGCAAGGTCTACTACGACCTGATTGCCGCACGGCAGAAGAGCGGGCAGACCGACGTTGCCATCGTACGCGTCGAGCAACTGCATCCGTTCCCCAAGGACCAACTCAACGCCGTGCTGGATCGCTATCGTGGCAAGGCTGCGGAGTTCATCTGGTGCCAGGAAGAGCCGCAGAACCGCGGTGCCTGGACGTTCATCAACCCCATGCTCGAAGACGAATGCGGAATTCGTTTCCGGCATGTTGGCCGGCCTCGCGCCGCCAGCCCCGCTGTTGGATCGCTCAAGCGCCACCAGATGGAGCAAAAGGCGCTCGTCGCCGAAGCACTGAACACCGGAAAGCCCGCCACCGTGCCCGCGGGCGCCGGCAAAGCCTGATCTCCAACCACTGACTCCTTTCATTCCTCACTACGGGTTTTTCTCATGATACACGAAGTCAAGGTCCCCTCGGTTGGCGAATCCATCGCGGAAGGCCTTATCAGCAAGTGGAACGTGGCCGAAGGTGACTACGTCGAGAAGGGCCAGGAACTGTTCGATCTCGACACGGACAAGGCCACCACAGAGGTTCCGGCAACGGAATCGGGCGTCATTTCCCTGCTTGTCGAGGAAGGCGCCGAAGTGAAAGTGGGCTCCGTCGTTGCCCGCATCGACACCGACGCCAAAGCCCCCGCCAAGTCCGCACCGGAAAAGGAGAAGCCGGCAGAGGCCGCTCCGGCAGCGGAGAAAAAGCCGGAGCCCAAGCAGGAAGAACACGACGCCGAAGCCGGCGCGCACGACACGAAGGTTCGCGCGTCGAGCGTTGCCCGCAAGATCGCCGAAGAACAGGGGCTCGACCTCTCCACGATCCAGGGAACCGGGCCGCAGGGGCGCATCACGCGCGAGGACGTGGAAGGCCGCATCGCCAACGCCCACAAGGCGAATGAGTCCGAAGCAGAACCCGTCCAGCCCGCCGCAGGCAGCGACGGCGACTTCACACGCGTGAAGATGAGCATGATCCGGCGCCGCATCGCCGAGCGCCTCGTCGAGGCGCAGCACACCGCCGCGATGCTCACCACGTTCAATGATGTGGATATGGGCGCCGTCATGGACCTTCGCAAGGCCTACAAGGAGTCCTTCAAGGAAAAGTACGGCGTTGGACTTGGCTTCATGTCCTTCTTTACGCGTGCCGCCGCCGTCGCGCTCCAGGACTTCCCCCGCGTCAACTCGATGATCGACGGCAACGAGATCATCACCTGGAACCGCCAGCACATCGGCATCGCCGTCTCCACGGACAAGGGCCTCGTCGTTCCCGTCCTGCGCGACGCGGGAAACATGACGTTCCCGGAGATTGAGAAGGCCGTCGCCGCCTTCGCAGGCAAGGCGCGCGAGGGACGCATTGAGCTGGCCGACATGCAGGGAGGCACGTTCACCATCACCAACGGCGGCGTCTTTGGCTCTATGCTCTCCACTCCGATTCTGAATCCCCCCCAGAGCGCGATCCTGGGGATGCATCGCATCGAGGAGCGCCCCGTGGCCCGCAACGGGCAGGTCGTCATCCGCCCGATGATGTACCTCGCGCTCAGCTACGACCACCGCATGGTCGATGGACGCGAGGCCGTGCAGTTCCTCGTGCGCATCAAGCAACTCATCGAGGACCCCGCGCGGTTGCTGCTCGGCGTCTGAATGCATCTCCCGGAGCCGTGAAACGGTTCCGGGAGACCTCTTCCGTTTTCGGTCCCCTGTCCCATCGCGTCGCTCTTTTGTTCTCCGTTTTGTCTCCACCGTTCCACATCCCGCAGGGACGGCAGTTGAGTTGCCCACCGGCACCGTTCCGCAAGGCGGTGCCGGGCAAGGCGCCACAAGGATTTCGTGCCCTGAAGGGACGTCGGCATGCCTGCTCCAACCGAATTGCCAAGTCGCACTCCCGGCGTTTGAGAATCGCCGGAAATCCTTGACAGCAGCCTGGTATGTCATCGTATTACCGCGCTCCCACGCAGCCAACACGGCGCGCAAGGAGTTCGATCATGGCATCTCCCAAGGAAGACATCATCACCTTCAAGGTGGACCGGCATCTCGCCGAGCGGATCCGCGGCATCGAGAATCGCTCGGATTTCATTCGCCGTGCCGTGCTCTCCGCACTGGAGAACACCTGCCCCCTTTGCATGGGAAGTGGCCAGCTCTCCGAAACACAGCGGGCTTTCTGGATCGACTTTCTCAAGGATCACGAACTTCAGGAAACCGCTGACACCCACGAAATGCGCCTTATCTGCAAGGCCAGGCAGCCTGCTGCCGGGAAAGGAAGACGTGCCCACTCATGAAACTGCCATTCCGTCTGATTCTGCCGGTCATGATGCTGCTTGCCGCCTTGGCAATGCCTACCGCCCTGCGGGCCGAAGCCAAACCCCTGCGTGTCGTTGCGAGCACGGGCATTCTCGCCGACATCGCCCGCAACGTCGGCGGCGACCGCGTCGAGGTCGTCTCGCTGCTTCCGCCGGGTGCCGACCTGCATAGCTTCCAGCCCTCGCCCCGCGACGTTCAGCAACTCGCCAATGCCGACGTCGTGGTCGTCAACGGCCTGGGACTGGAGGCCTGGCTCGACGAAGTGATCCGCCATTCCGGCTACGCCGGCAAAGTTGTTGTCGCCACGAATGGCATCGTGCCGCTTCCCGCCAATCCCGGCGATGGCCACGACCACGGCCACGACCACGGCGATGAGCACGATCATGAACACGCCGACGATCCCCATGCCTGGCTTGCCGTTGCCAATGGAATCCAGTATGCCGAGAACATCCGCGCCGCGCTGGCCGAGGCCGACCCGGAGGGCGCAGCGGACTATGCCGCATGGGCCTCGCTGTATACGACGCAGCTCAAGGTGCTCGACTCGTGGATTCAGCGCGAGGTCGCGCGCATTCCGCGCGAACGCCGCATTCTGATCACCGACCACAACGCCTTCCAGTACTTCGGCGCGGCCTATGGAGTCGAAGTCGTCTCGCTGACCGGGGCGCATCGTCTTCAGGAACCCTCTGCCCAGGACGTCGCCGCGCTCGTTTCGCTCATGCGCGAGAAGGGCGTGAGCCACATTTTCATTGAAGCGGCGGGCAATGAGAAGGCCATGCGTCAACTCGCGGCGGAGTCCGGCGCGGAGATTGCCGGCCGCCTCCACACCGATGGCAGCACTCTGGAGAGCGCCATGCTCACCTACATCGACCTGCACCGCTTGAACGTGCGCATGATCGTCAGGAGCCTTGAGTGACACACACGGCCGGCAATTCGCGGTTTGGGTTCACCGCTCCCGCCATGCGGCGCTTTGCGCTTGCGGGACTCTACGGAATCGCCTTGGCCTGCTCGATCTTTTGGGTGGAGTCCCGCTCTGTCACCGCAACGGAGCCCCGCGCGCTCCAACCCGCGAAAGCCACCGAAACAGAAGACCTCGACATCGTCATCACCAGCACGTTCGATGTCGAGACGTGGGAGGTACTGCTCGACGGCACCGCACTCGAAGCCGTGGAGAGCACCCCCCGCCAGTGGCGCGGCGTCGCCGAACTGGCTTCTCCCGCAGGCAGCGAGCTGCTGCTTCATGCGTCGCGCGTCAACATGCTCTACGAAGAGGACGAGGCGTTGCGTGCCGAGTTGCACTGGCGCGGCAACGTCTACGAACGCACGGCCTGGGGAGCTTTCGAGATCACCACTCTGCTCGATCTTGGTGAGGTACTCCGGTGAACCTCGAGATTATCCGCTTCGACGATGTCAGCGTTCACTACGGCCGCGTTTGTGCCCTGGAGAACATTTGTGCCGAGGTTCATTGCGGCAGCATGACGGCCGTGGTCGGCCCCAACGGCGCGGGCAAATCGACGCTGCTGCGCGCAACGCTCGGATGGCATGGGCTTTCGAGTGGGCGCATTCTGATTGGTGACGACCATATCCAGCACCATCACCCACGCCTTTCCTACGTCCCCCAGAAAATCCACGTGGATTGGGATTTTCCCACGACGGTGCGCGCCGTTGCCGAGCAGGGGCGCTTTGCGAGTATCGGCGGTTTTCGCGGCTTCGGCGCCGAGGACCATCAGTTCGTTGATTCCGCTCTCAGGGAGATGGGCTTGACCGAGTTGGCCGGGCGTCAGATCGGGGAACTTTCCGGCGGCCAGCAACAGCGCGTCTTTCTCGCCCGTGCGATCGCGCAGGGGGGCGACATCTTCCTGCTCGACGAGCCCTTCGAGGGCGTTGACGCCTCCGTGATCCGCCATCTCGTGGAACTCTTTCAAAGCTGGAAGCACCAGCACCGCACCATTTTTGCCGCTGTTCACGATCTGCGCCTTGCACGCGAGGCTTTCTCGCACGCCCTCTTGCTGAGCCGCCGGCTCGTTGCGTTTGGGCGCGTTGAGGACGTGCTCACCGCCGAGAACATCCGCCAGGCCTATGGCGAAGACGTTCCCTTGTCCGCGGAGACTTTCCTTGGCTGACCTCGTTTCCTTCTTCGCCGAGCCACTTGGCTACCAGTTCATGGTGCGCGGCCTGCTGATCTCCATCATGATTGGAATCAGCGGCGGAATTCTTGGCTGCGTTCTCATCCAGCGCCGCATGGCGCTGATGGGCGACGCGCTCGCCCACAGCCTGCTGCCCGGCATGGGCATCGCCTACCTTCTCTTCGGGGCGGGCATGTGGTCGCTCTTTAGCGGTGCCTTGATGGCCGGGATTCTGACGGCCGCGGGCAGCAGCCTGATCGGCCGCATGACGCGGCTGAAGGAGGACACGGCCTTCGGCACACTCTTCATCATCTTCTTCGGGACAGGCGTTGCGATCGTCAGCCTTGCGCGCTCGCGCGTGCGCATCGATCTGATGCACTTCCTTTTCGGCAACATCCTGGGAATCAGTTCGCCGGACCTGTGGCTGGCGTGGGGCGTCACCACGGTCACGTTGCTGCTCTTTGCCTTGTTCTACCGCCACATCGTGCTTGAAACGTTCGACCCTGATTTCTACCGGGCGACGGGACGCAATGCGTGGCTGGTGCACGCCGGGCTGCTGTTGCTGGTCGTGCTCAACCTCGTTGCCGCGTTGCAGGCCATGGGGATCGTGCTGGCGTTGGGGTTGTTTTTGCTGCCTGCGGCGTCGGCGACATTGTGGTTCAGGCATTGGGGCAGGACATTGGCGATGTCTGCGGTACTGGCCGTGCTGGGCAGTGCCCTCGGCCTCTTCCTCAGCTTCCACCTGTCCATCCCCTCCGGACCGGCAGTGGTGGGCGTGCTGGGCGTGTTCTTCCTCTTGTCCGTGCTGGTCGGCCCGCAGAGCGGTCTGTTCGGAGGGGGCTCGCGCCGGCACACGTAAGCGAACTCAGAAACCCAGCGTGCTGGAGTTCGTCCCCTCCCAATCAACGTAGAAAATCCTGTACGTACCGTCGTCCTGCTCGTGCAGCTTGAACGTTACGACGAGAAACGAGTCGCCATTCTCGCCTTGGAGCGTTGCCTGACCGAGGAAGCCTTTGGTGCTGGTCTTCTCCGTGACGGCGTTTGCGGAGGCCAGCGGGCTCGCCGACTTGCTCCTCTCGATGTAGTCGATCGTGTCGAAGAGTTGCTTCGTTTGCTCCTCGCCCTCGTCCGACGTAAAGGCCAGCGCTCCTTGCAGGTCATCCGCCACGATGGCCTTGCTCCACAGGCGGGCTGTTCCCAGCGCGGTCTTGTTCGTGTCCTTCGTCGTGAAGAGCCGGTAGCCGCCATACGCACCACCGGCGAACGCCACCAGCACGATCGTCAACTTCAGCATCGTCATCAGAATCATGCGTACGTAGGCGCCCGCGTTGGAGGAGGACGACTTCTTCACCTTCGGGGCGGGTTTCGCTTTTGCTGACGTGGCGGGCTTTGCTCCCGGCTTGGCCTTCTTCCCTTTCCTGTGCGTCTTGAGAAACTTCTTCACTTCCTTTTCCGCGTCGTTCCGCAACCAGCGCTTCAGGATCGTATCCATCATCCGGGGTTCGACGCAGGCGCCGTTCTGGCTGGTGGCGCTTCCCTTCAAATCGCGGCCCAGCTTCTCGAGCGGAAAGGCCTCGTCGATCACACTCGTCAGGCGGGGGAGATCGGGGCGTCCGCTGATGATGTCGATCAGCATCCACGAGAGCGCGTAGGTGTCCGCGTGTGTCGTGGACACGTCGGGCATGTGCGAGAGTTCCTTGGGCGTGAAGCGTCCACGCCCGACCAGGCCGTTGCGCATGGCGGAGCCGGGCGCGATGGGGCAAATCCGCCAGCGCGCGGCGGGATTGGCAGCATCATAGAAAATCGTGTCGGGGCTGATCCCGATCGGAACCAGATTCATGTTCGTGGCGTTTGCCACGGCCTCGCACAGCCCGCTGAACCACTTCACGTAGTCGTCGGGGCTGATGTCCTTTTCGGGATCGTTGGCGACCTCGCGCAGCGTTGGTCCGCCGGTGTCCTCGACGAGCATGTAGGGGATCGCCGTATCGGGCGAGAGATGCTTGATGCCGAGCAGGCGTTGCTCCGGTGTCTGGCAGCTTTCCTTCCATCGCCCCAGATAGGCGAGCGCCTCCTTGAACATCCGTTGGCCGTGGGCCGTGGTGTACGCCACGAAGAGCACGGCGCCGTGCGTGTCGGATTCCGCGTGCCAGAGCTCGCCCCAGTCCTCTTCCATTACGAGACGGGTGGTGACGATTCCCTGATTCGGCACTTCGCGCCCTGGCTTGCACATCGGCATGATGCGTGTGTCTCCCAAACGGTGCTCTCGGCCCGGATTGATCCCTCTCCCAGCATCGGCGCCGCGCCGGTCCCGTCAATCGAAACCCCGTTTGGGCACATCCGCCGGAGGGATGTCTTCGGCTCTCAGTCCTGGTGTCTCCGCACGTGCAGGAGAGAGCGCTTGCCATCATTCATGACCGAATCGCGCATGTCCTTGTGTTGAGTGCTTTGCGGTTCATGGTCCAGCAGAGCGCCTTGCCGAGGCGGTCGATCAAGGCATCGCGGTCCTTCGCGATGAAGTCGGCAAACCACTCGGTCTTGATCATCAGCCACAGGCGTTCGATCGGGTTGAGATCGGGTGAGTACGGCGGCAGGTACACGGCCTCGAAGCGACCCCATCTCAGCGCCTGAACAGCGTGCTCCTGATGGCTGTTTCTGTCCTGTCGTTGCGTTGAACCGCCTACTTGCGTGCGTGGCCGACGAAGATCTGCCACGCGCCTTCCGGTTTGTGGTGGAAGCCGAGTTGAGCTTCGCGGACGGGCGGGCCGAACGTGCCGTTGCCGAGCGAACGCGCCACCCAGGCTTCGCCGAATTCGTTGATCTGGATGAGATCGTCGAGCCCGTCCTGATCGACGTCGCCCGCGAAGATCCACCAGCCCTCGCCGCGTGCCGGGTCGTCGTGAAAGCCAACCGTTCCGGCGTCGATCGCGTCGCCGAGCACGCCGTTGCTGCTCAACGCCACGCGCATCTGCGCATCGTTGACTTCGAGCACGTCGGCCTCCGCGTCGCCGTTGAAGTCGCCGAAATGCAATGCGGCCTTCGCGTCCGGATCGTGCAGCCAATCGTCACTCGACCACGGTTGAAGCGCGTCGAAT
>JASGMJ010000020.1 GCA_030156535.1 Candidatus Sumerlaeota bacterium | reverse complement strand
TCATGCCGAGGTTCTTCATGTGGGTCACTTCCTCGGCCAACTGCGCGTCGGTCATCTTCCCGGACAGCCCCGGCCCCACCTGCCAGAACCCGCCGTCGAGCAGCGGCAAATGCCGCGCCGTCGCCGCGGGGTGGGCATTGCCAACCGCCGCGCAGGCAAGAAACAGAAGAAGGCAGGCAAACAGTGCGGAACGCATCATGGGTGATCCTCCGGCCCGGAATACAGAAACCATCACCGGAACAGCGGCGCAGCGGCAAGCGCATTGGGCCGGGCGGTAGGCTACTTCGTGACTGGACCGCTCGCAGTCTGAATCTCCCTCTTCTCAGCCTTCAGTCTTGGTCGCCCGTGCCAAGCGTTTCCAAGTGGCAAGACCCAGAACGAACACTGTCTGCCAATTTGTGATGTCCAACCCAAGAAACAGCCATATCCACCATTTCGGTTCATCCGGCCAGGCGATGGAAGCAAAACAAACAAGCAGGACCGAGATGATGGGTATGGAGGAAGGGGGCAATGCTGCCTTGCGTCGCCTGGCACGCACT
This sequence comes from Candidatus Sumerlaeota bacterium, assembly GCA_030156535.1. GTDB lineage: Bacteria > Sumerlaeota > Sumerlaeia > SLMS01 > JAHLLQ01 > JAHCAW01. The sequence goes on along the minus strand of JASGMJ010000020.1, from coordinate 78,540 downwards.
TCAAGGATGAAGCATATGAGATTGCAGAGGCAGACACAGACACAAAGGAGGAGGAGAAAATACGTGACGTACTTCAGATTCTCCACGGAACATCCTCCCGCGCTGGCTCGGCAAATTCAATACCTTGTCCGGATCAAGGCATCGCTTCCCGGGCGCAATCACACAGATCGCCTGTCGTTTTCCGGGAAGGCTCCCCAGCCTGTTCAGCTCTCCGGGCGATAGCAGAATCCCCCCTCCCCCCTCCCTCTTGACCCCCGCCCCGTCCGTCTGCCTCCATCGCCATACGATTTCGCGCCGTGCAGGAGTCCCATGCCCTACAACGCTCAGGAAATGATCAAAGCCGAGCAGGTGATCGACCTCAAGGGGACGACGAAGGAGGAGGTCCTTCACGAGCTGTGCGATGTGCTCTCCAAGTCGGACAAGGTCACTGATCCCGAGGACCTGTACCGCAAAATTCTCGAACGCGAGAAGACGCTCTCGACGGGCGTCGGGGTGGGGCTGGCGTTGCCTCACGTCAAAATCCCCACGATCCGCGACTTTGTGATCGGTATCGGCCGCCACAAGGCAGGCGTCGATTTCCAGTCCATCGACGGCAAGCCCGCGCACATCATCGTGATGATCGGGTGCCACGAGAGCCAGTCGGGCGACTACATGAAGGTGCTCAGCAAGCTGGTTCGCTCGTTGAAGGAAAAGGACTTCCAGCGCAAGGTGCTGCTGGCCGAAAGCCCGCAGGAAGTCGTCGATCTCTTCGTCGGCCCCGGCGGCGTTTTCGCCTGCTGACGGGCGCTGCCGCGCCGCTCTCATGCCCCCATTCTCCCGCCACCTTGTGCTCGACGCCCGGACGATCCGCCCGGGTGCGAGCGGGGTGGGGCACTATGTTGCCGGGCTGCTGGACGGGCTGGGGGAATGCCTGGCCGCAGGAGCGCCATGGCGCGTGACGGCGATTGTGTTGCGGGGGACGTCCGGGGAGATTCCCGCTCCGATTGAAGTACTTGAAACCGATGCCGATTACGAGCGCCACCCTTCGGGCGATTGGTGGCTGCATGGGGAACTGCCCCGGTTGGTCGAACGTCTCGGCGGCGACGTCTTGGTCAGCCCCGCGTTTCTGGCTCCGGCGGGGCGGCGGCGGTTTGCGCGCCTGGTGGGGGTGCTCGACTCGCTGGCCTGGGACGACCCCGCCACGGTGCCGTTGCCGTTTCGCACCTACCTGAAGACGGCCACGCGGCTGGGCGCCTGGGGAGCCGACGGGCTCTTCACCCTGTCGCCTCCCGCGGCGCGGCGGTTGCGGGCTCTGGGGTTTCGCAACGGGCTGCATTCAGTCCTGCCACCGGCGTTCGATCCGGAGCGTTTCCGCGCGGGTGGGGGAGGGGGCGGCGTCCTTCCCGACGGCACGCCGAAGCAGCGGCCGCTGATTCTTTACACGGCGTCGTTCGAGCCCCGCAAGAATCACCAGGTGCTGTTCGAGGCGCTGCGCCATCCGGCGCTTGCGGCCTGCGGGGCCGATCTGGTGCTGCTCGACCGCCGGGCGCCTGAGCTGGCGGCGGCCTTCGAGCGCCGCACCCGGGGGCTGGCCGTGCGATTCGTGGCGCCCGAGGGTCTTGCCGGTGTTGCGGCCTGGACGCGGGCGGCGGACGCCGTCGCGTTTCCGTCGCGCTCGGAGGGGTTCGGGATGCCCGCGCTCGAAGCGATGGCGTGCGGCGTGCCACTCGTCGCCTCGGACATTGACGTGATGCGCTGGCTCACGGTGCGGGGCAGGTGCGCGCATCTGGTGGCGCCACACGATGCGGCCGCATGGGCGCGGGCGCTCGCCCGAGCGCTGGAGGACCCGCATTCCTCGGAGTGGAACGCGCGCGTGGCGGACGGCATGCGGCGCGCGGCGCGCTTCTCGTGGCGGCGCACGGCCGGTCTGTTGCTCGCGATGGCCGGGAAGGCAGCGCGTTCGCGCTAGGGTTTGTCCGCTTTCCGAAACACCAGCACGCCAAACCACGCGCGTTTGCGCAGACCGGGGAAGACGCGGAAGAGAGCGCTGTCGGCCGCGAGCAGAACCCGCTCGAACACCCGGTAGACGCGCGGCATGGGGAGCGCGAACGCGAAGGCGGACGCAAAGAAGCCCAGCAGGAAGAACGCCCGGTAGCGCACGGCGCCCTTCTCTCCCGAGCCCCTGCGCAACCCGTCCAGCAGAGTGCGGAATTCCTGCTCCCGAAAGTACGTCGTGATGGTGCGCCAGATGCCGGGCGCTCCCACGCGGCGATAGAGATTCACGAACGGGTTGCCGGTGCGGGGTTCGATGAAGGCGCCGCAACCGCCGGGGGCGAGAACGCGGCCGCATTCGCGCGCGGCCTCGGGGAGGCGCGTGTGAATCAGCACGCTCTTGGTGAACACGTGGTCCACGGACGAGTCGGCGAGCGGCAACGTTTCCGCCGCGGCGACCACGAGGTCCACGCGGCCGGCGAGCCCGAGGCGTTCGAGATTGCGGCGGGCTTCCTTCAGGCGCGGCAGGCTGATGTCGGAAATCACAACCCGCGCGCCGCGCCGCGCCATCAGCACGGCCGCGAGCGCCAGTCCGCCGCCAACGTCGAGCACCACGCGCCCGCGCAACGGCTCGATGGCGCGCAGCGCCCAGCGCACGTCGGCGGTCTCGAACAGCGCCAGATCGCGTTCGAGCTGCGCGGGGCGCGCCTCCCCGGCCAGATTGTGCGCGTCGAGCGTCTGCTCCCAATGGAGACGATTGCGCTCCCAGCGATTGTCGCTGGGGTGCCGTGCGGGTTTTTCCCCGCAACGGTTGCGCTCCGGATTCGCTTGCATGGACGGCCGCCTTTTTGTAACACTGGTGGGAACAATGCCCTTCTGGATTGGGGGCATCGTTGCGCGGCCGGGCAAGAGGCACCTCTGCGTTCCAGCCCCCGCCGCTGCGAAGGAAGCACGCGCACGGAGGAGATGCGCGCGCGATTCACACCTAACCGGCCAGCACTCCCGGGGGAGGCCGCTTCCGCCGCCATCAGGCACGGGCGCCGCGGTTGCCACCCACCCCCATCGCAAAGAGTGCGGCCCGTCTTGAGGCGTCGTTATGGGTTACAGAGATGCAAAAAACTTCATCGACCGCGAGCTTTCCTGGCTCGCCTTCAACATGCGCGTCATGGAGGAGGCTCTCGACCCGAACACACCGCTGCTCGAACGGCTGAAGTTTCTCGGCATCGTTGCCACCAACCTGGACGAGTTCTTCATGATCCGCGTCTCCGGCGTGCAGGAGCAGATGCGCTCAAACGTGCGCCGCCGCACGCTGGCCGGGCTCACCCCCGCCATGCAGTTCCATCTCATCAACGAAGAGGCGCACAAGCAGTTCGATCTGATGTACAAGTGCTATCGCGAGGAAATCGTTCCTGCTCTCGAAAAACAAAAAATATACATACTCAATCCGCAGGCGCTTTCCAACAAGGCTCGCAAGGAACTGCGCGCACGCTTCGACCGCGAAATCTACCCGGTGCTCACGCCGCTGGCCGTGGACTCCGGCCATCCGTTCCCCCGCCTCAAGGGCCTGTCGCTCAACATCATCGTCCGCCTCGAAGGCAAACGCAAGACACGCACGGGCGAGCCACTCGTTGCCATCGTGCAGGTCCCCTCCGTGCTGCCGCGTCTTGTCGCCGTCGCACCGGGCCGCGACCGCGCCCGCTTCGCCCTCCTTGAGGACTTCATCCTCGCGCACCTCGACACCCTCTTCCCGGGCATGAAGGTGATCGAAGCAGCGCCGTTCCGCATCACGCGCGACGCCGACGTGGAGTACCGCGAACTCGAAGCCGACGACATGCTCAAGTACATCGAGACGGAAATCCGCGAGCGCGAACGCGGCTCCGCCGTCCGCCTCGCCATCGACGACAATGCCTCGCCGCTGCTCACCGGCTTTCTGATGACGAACCTGAACCTCACCGAGGAGCAGGTCTATCGTGTGCGCGGCCCCCTCGCCCTGAACGAGCTCTCCGCCATCTGGAAGCTCGATGGCCTCGAACACCTCAAGGAAGAACCCTTTACCCCCTCGATACGCCGCCCCCTCAAGGGACCCGGCAGCATCTTCAGCAAGATCCGCAAGGGCGACATCCTCCTCCATCACCCCTACGAATCCTTCGTCCCCGTCGTCGAATTCATCTCTGCCGCGGCGAACGACCCCGATGTTCTGGCCATCAAACAGACGCTCTACCGCACGAGCGGCGACTCGCCGATCATCAAGTCGCTGATCGAAGCCGCCGAGAACGGCAAGCAGGTCACCGCGCTCGTCGAACTCAAGGCACGCTTCGACGAGGAAAACAACATCGTCTGGGCGCGTTCGCTCGAAGAAGCGGGCGTTCACGTCGTCTACGGCCTCGTCGGCCTCAAGACGCACTCGAAGGTCGCGCTCGTCGTTCGTCAGGAAAAGAACGGCATCCGCCGCTACGTCCACCTCGGCACCGGCAACTACAACCCCACCACCGCACGTCTGTACACCGACGCCGGCCTGTTCACCTGCGATCCGGGTTTTGCCGACGACGCCTCCGAACTCTTCAACCTGCTGACGGGATACGCGCGCTCGCCCAAGTGGGAACGCATGATCGTGGCACCCGAGGACCTGCGCGGCGAAACATTGCGGCTCATCAATCAGGAACGCGAGAAATCCGAGAAGGGAAAGCCCGGCCGCATCCGCGCCAAGATGAACTCGATCGTCGATCAGGAAATCATCGCCGAACTCTACCGCGCAAGCTGCGCCGGCACGCAGATCGACCTCTGCGTCCGCGGCATCTGCTGCCTGCGTCCCGGCATCAAGGGACTGAGCGAGAACATCCGCGTCTGGTCCATCGTCGATCGCTTTCTCGAACACAGCCGCATCTTCATCTTCGGCGAAGATGCCGACCGCAAAGTCTACCTCTCGTCGGCCGACTGGATGGATCGCAACATGGACCGCCGCATCGAGGTCATGTTCCCCGTCCTCGAAGCCGCGACATCCGACCGCCTCGTCAACGAGATCTGGGCCGCATGCGCGAAGGACAACGTGAAGGCACGCTATCTGGGCGCGGACGGGCGCTATCGCCGCCAGCGCATCAAGAGCGGCGAATCACCCTACCGCAGCCAGATCGAACTCCTGCGCCTCGAAGAACAGCTCGAAAGAGAGGACACGGGCCACGTCTCAATCGCGACGGCCAAGGCCGCCGACTCCGGCGCGGGCAAGCTCCTCGTTCCTCCTCCTGCTCCCGCAGCCCCCAAACGCCCCCGCAAGACAGCGGCATCCCGTCGTACGAAGGGTGGCACCGCTCACCGCAAAGGGCGCAAGGGACGCACTGCCGAGGCGGCGCCGTCTTCCTCGCGTGCGTCCGCGAAAGCTGATTCCGCCGCGTCCGACGCCAAGACGCCGAACCCGGCAAAAGACACGGAGTAGGCAACCCGTTGGGCCGGCAGAGTGCCTTGGATCAAGGTCCTGGGGCAGCTGATGGCTTGTGATCTTCTGCTGTCTCGCCGTGCAACATCTCAGCGCAGGCGTTCGACTTCCAGGTCGATGACTCCCAGATCGTACTCGTTCTGGTCGTTCTTGATAATGCCGAACACCACTTTGCGAATGCGCGAGTTGCGTGGCTCGAAGTCATTCGCAAACAACGCCGCTGTTTCCTTGCTCGCCATCAGGGCAACCGCCTTTGGCGAGAACACCAACACTTCGTAGAACCCTTCCTTTTGCACGTTCGTGAACGTACCATCGTTGAACGTTGCCGAGTTCAGGAACTTGCGCGTGTTCTTCGACGGATCGACCTGGCGGTACTCCACGCTGATGCCATAACGCGCAAGCAGCGGCTGCGTGATCTCCTTCGGGAACTCGCTGAAGTCGAACGTGCGGATGACGCCGTTCTTGCCGCCGTCGGTGTTGAGCAGAAACTCGCGTCCCGCGCTCTCGATCGACAGGCGGTTGATGTCGGCCTTCACCTGCGTTTCGGACTGGGCAAGCTGCTCGCGGTAGCGCGTCACCTGCTCGCGGATGCTGGCGACCACGGCCTGGTCGCGCGCCGTTTCCGGGCGCCACTGTTCCAGGGGCACGGGACGTCGGTCATTGGCTTCGGCGGCCATGAGTTGCTCGGTGTCGCGGACGGCGTCGCGTACGGGAGCCTCCGCCGCTGCGTTCACACTCGTTGCGGCGACTTCGGCAAACTCCGGGGGCGCCGGTTCGGGAGCATCGCGGGGAGGATCGGGGACGGGGGGCTCGGGTTCGGGTTCTGGAGGCGCCGGGCGGAAAACGATCCGCATCCGCTGCGCCTCGGCAACCTGAAGCGGCGGCTCGATGACGGTGACGTACAGCCACGTGAAGGCGATCACGCCCGAGGCGAGTGCCACGAGGTAGCCGCCAAAACGCTCGGCCCAGTTCCGCGGATCAACGGGCTGCCACAGGGCGGGGGATGCTGTCGTCAAACGCAACGTCATCGCGGGTGCCGGGCTGCCAGGATGATCTCGCCGCACGGGTCACTCACGGCTGATTGGCGGAAGAGCCCCGGTTCAGGTTCTCCAGTTGGTAGTAGAGCACCATTTCGGAAACGTCTGCCGACGGATCGCCGTCGTTGTCCACGTTGTCCTCGCCGGTGCTGTACACGATTCCCACCACGTGGTCTGCATGGCCTGTTTCGCGGGTCACGTACTTGAGCGGCCGTCCCCAACTGTCCAGCGGCGGGAGCAGCCCGTTGAAGTAGGGGCCCTGCCAATTGGGCCAGGCTCCCGTGTTCTGGCGCAGCACGGAGAACGCCTCGTCGCTTGTCGGCACATGGCCCGTGTCCTCGGCAAAGCGCAGGAACGCCTCCGCGAGAGTGCGCAGGTAGGCCTGCTGCTCGTTCATGGAAACCAGGTTGAGCATCGGATCCTCGAGGCCTGGCATCAGGGTGCGTTCGGCGCGGAACCACCAGTCGGCTCCCAACTCGTCCCACGACGCATCTTCCCGCCGGACGGCCGTGCTGAGGCTCTGGGGCGCCGTGATCGAGCCGTCCGGACGCACGAGCACCATCTCGCCCTCATTGACCCGCGTGGCGATCTGCGCCTTCGTCGATTGCACCACGGTTGTTCCTTCGACGCTTGCCACATGGAAACCGCGGTCCAGCGCATCGGCCACGCGGAACACACCCTCTTCGCCGAGCACGACCGCGTTCGTCGTGCGTACGATGACGCGATTAGCGCCCAGACCCTCGCCGAGCTCCATCCAGATGCTGCCGCGGCGCAGGTCGATCTCCACCCGATTGGCCGTCGAATCCACCATCGTCAGCGCCGTGTGCGGTGACACGCGCATCATATCCCTGCCACTCTTGAACACCACGCGCGCCTGCCCCTCGCCCGTGGCGATCTCCGCCCCGGCGCGCAGCGGCGTTTCTTCCGCGGTCGCCTGCATCTCGGTGTCCGGTTGTGCCGCCACGCCCACGGCCTGCCCCTCGGGCACCGAAAACAGCACCGCGTCCCAACTGAACGGCACCGTGGGCGGCGTCACTTTCGCGCGTTCGCCGATGGGCTCCGGCGTCGGAGCAGGCGTCGGCACCGCCACAGAAGTCGTCGGCGTTGTCGTGGAGCCGGGCGAATCCATGCTATTGCCGAACGGATTGATGTTCTCCGCCCCGCTGAACGGATTGGTACTGCTGGAGTTGCTGGCCGATCCGCTTGTGCGGACCACTTCCTTCAGCGAAATCTTGCGAAACTTCAGGTCGCCGTATTGCTGCGTGCGAATTGTAATGTCATCGGCGGTCTCCGAAACGATCGACCCCTCGATACGCTTGCCCGACATCGTCACCAAGGCATCGGCCCACACGGCCGTCGCCCCGAACACCAGGCCGGCAGCCGTTGCCAGCACGCTTTTCCAGCAGAACCTCGCCATGCCTAACTCCACTCGTCTCAACTGGGTATCGCTTCCGAAACCGATCTTTGCCAATCCATGGAAAACCGCCGGGCGGAGATGGGTAATGTGTCGCCGCCGCCGGGATTCACGGCTTTCAATAGATAGGACAGGACCCTAGGGCCGTTTGTTTGCGGTGAAAAGGGAATTCCGTATTCTTCCATCCACGAACAATGTCAATCCCCGGCCTCCGGCAGGTAAATCGCCATGCTGTTCAGCAGCACGTCGGGATCGCGCGAGAAGTACTCGGGGTAGTAGTACACTGCATCCTTCAGCGCATACATGCTGACCACCGTCGGCAGGCCACGGTCGAGCGGCACGGCCTGCAAACCTCCCAGGACAAACGGGTAGCCGGGCAGCAGCCACTTCGACGTCTCCAGCCCGTACACGGCCGGCTCGCATCCCGCGAACACCGCCAGATTGTACTCCGTGATGCCCCGGCGTTCCAGCTCCTCGCGCACCAGGATCAGGTCCTGGCCCCAGTCGATGTTGCTGTCGCCCAGATACGGACTCGCCCCGTACGGCGTGCGCAGGATCGCGTTGAAATACGTGGCGTAGTGCGGGAACGCCAGCAGCGCCACGAGCGGCGCCATCGCGAGCACCGCCGCCGCCCCCAGTCGCCGCCCGTCCTTCGCAAACGGCACCGCCGCCGGTTTCCTCAGCCACCGCACCGCCTGTGCTCCCAGCACCACCTGCAGCGGAAAGTACAGCGCCAGAATATGGCGGTGCCCCAGGTTCACGCGCGACAGCACTGTCAGCCCGAACAGCACCAGAAACGGCACCAGCAGGATCACGCCGCGTTGAAACCGCCAGCCTGCCGTCGCCCGTCTCCGCCCGCGCGCCGCGAACAACGCGCCCGTCGCGAGCAGTGCCCCCCAGCCCGCCAGCCACACCAGCGGCGTCTTCAGCAGAATCGTCACGAAAAAGTACGCAAGACTCCCCGTCTTCTGCATCCGGCCCATGAAGTACGTCTCGCGCGCCTCGAACGACTGCACGTGCGAGAACGTCGCCAGCGTGGCTTCCGGCAGCAGGCGATGGCGGTGCGCGAAACCGATCAGCACCTCCAGGCCGTGCTGCTCCGGTTTCTCCTGCCAGATGTAGGGAATCGGCGTCCGCACCTCCGCACCCGCGGGCACGGCGGCAAACCGGAATCCCGCCCCGGCCCACGCCGCCAGCACCCCGGCCGCCAGCGTCGCCACTCCCAGCACCACGGGCTTCCACCACCGCACCCGCCCCCCCGAAATGAACGAGAGCGCGAAGAGCACGAACACCGTGACTGCCGCGAATGTCGCCACAGGCAGCTTCACCTGCGACCCCACCGCGCATGCCAGCACGAATGCCGCGCCGCGCCGCCCGTCCGGCCGCCGCCACCAGCACCACGCCGCCCACGAAATCGCCCCGCACGCCACCAGCGTCGGCACGTCCAGCGTCACATAGCGCGCATGGCCCAGGTACTCCGGGTAAAAGAGCAGCAGCATCGCCGCCGCCGCCCCGCCCCACGGCGTCCCGCTCCACTCCCTGCCCCACAGGAACGCAAACACGCCGCCGAGCAGGCCGATCAGGATCGGCATCACCCGCGCCAGCCTCAGCCGCCCCTGCCCTCCGCCCTCCGTGCGAAAGATCAGATAGTGCCCCCACTCCGTCTGGCGGGGTTCCACCCAATGCGAGACCGCGTAGCCGAGCCCGTCCTCGCCCGTCCATTGCACCCGCATGTCCGGCCGGTCGAACAGATACACGGGGAGCGCGGCGAGCACCTTCATCAGCGGCGGATGCTCGGGGTTCATCCGGTAGTCCCCGTGCGCCAGGATCGCCAGCCCGCACCCGATGTGGGGCGCCTCGTCGATCACGATGGACTTCTTCCACGCCGACGCGAACGCCAGCACCAGCCACAGCACTGCCCCCGCGCCGAGCGCCACCCGCAGTCCCATCCCGTTGTGCGCCACCGTTCTCATGCCCGGTTTGTGGCGTCTTGCGCGAAGCGGCACAACAGGGAAGCAAAAACGGCCTCCGGGGTGTTAATCGGCGTGACACCCCGCTCGGGCCGATCCATTCTGGAAGCAGGTGGGCTCATTGAGCTACGTCCTTGGGGAGAGGTACTCCATGAAGCAGGAAGGTGCGGAATCGGGGTTGAGCCTGCCCGCGCAGGAAAACGACTTGGTGCGCACCGCGCGCCAACAGGCATCGCCGGTGATCCACCGGCGCAATTTACAGCAGCTGAGGTACACTATCAAAGGTGGGCAGATCGACCAATGAAGATTACTCCTCTCATGATCTTGCTGGCTCTTGTCGCCTTGGTACAACCGTTGAAGGCGGAATGGGATGCTGTTGAATTGGATGACGCCAAGGAGGTCCTGGGTAGAGGTGTCACCTATCAACAGGCAGCAGGCCGCATTATTAACCAAAGGCATGCACAAGAGAAAACCAAACAAGTTTTGCCAATCGTTATCCTCACTTCGTCGGCGATTTCTGACTACAGATTAGAAGATGTTCAGAAACGTCATGAAAAAGATGGTCACGTGATGCCTCTTTCGCCGGATGCCGATGAGAGGACACTGATGCCTGTCCCGAAATCCGAAAAAACCATAAGTGAGTTTGTGGTCGGTGAGGAAGGGCTTGCCGAGGTTGGGAGTTCCCGGTCAGAAGGCCAGCCCGTTACCGCTCATGTCTCAGGAGTATCGGATCGAATCCTGCTCCTGGCAGACAAACCGCTGCCTGATGCTTGGGATGAGCCCCTGCCGTCCGAATTTCCTGAGTCTGTAAAGTTCGCCGATGCTGTCGTGCTTCTTAGGGAAGCATACGGACTTGCCAATGTCCTGGAAGGCAGGACTACTATGGGGATTGATTTTCTTTGTGATTGTGATGATGCTATCATCACCGTTAAGGGTGATGGAAATGGGGTACGAACAGTAAGAGATTTGGTATACGCCATGTTGGTTCATGCTGTTGATCAGGAGGGGGTGAGTACCGGTTTTTCTGTAAAGGAGCTAAATGACGATATCGATCCTGAATTGGAGTGGAATATTTTTCGCCATTAGCGGGAAACGGGGTGATGCTCACCCTTTTCCGTACCGCCGCAATGTTGGTGTTTCGCAGATCCGGCCTTGCCGGGATATGCCCCAGCCGCCCGAGAATGGCGGGGGTATCTGAGAACCTTGCAAGAACGGCCTCCGCTTCCGGAGGCCGTTGGGTCTACTCTTGTTGTCGTGATCGTCAGATGTGGATCGCGATACCGGCGGCGGCCGCGGCTGCTTCCATCATCGACTCCGACAGCGTGGGGTGCGCGTGCACGGTGCCGTGGATGTCTTCCAGAGTCGCTTCGAGCGACTTGGCAAGGCCCAGCTCGCCGATCATCTCGGTCGCTTCCGCGCCGACGATGTGGGCGCCCAGAATCTCGTGGTACTTTGCGCCAAAGATGATCTTCACCATACCATCGGGGTCGCCCGTGGCCACAGCCTTGCCCGAAGCGCGGAAGGGGAACTTGCCCACCTTGTAGTCCAGCTTCTGCTCCTTGCACTTCTCTTCCGTCAGGCCCACGCTGGCCACCTGCGGCTGGCAGTACGTGCAGCCCGGAATGTTGCTGTAGTCCAGCGCGTGCGGCTTGTGCCCCGCGATGGCCTCGACGCAGATCACGCCTTCGGCCGAGGCCACGTGCGCCAGCCAGGGCGGCCCGATCACGTCGCCGATCGCGTAGAAGCCCTCGACGTTGGTCTTGTAGTCACGGTCAACCTTGATGCTGCTGCGTTCGGTTGCGATGCCCACCTGCTCCAGGCCGACGTTCTCAATGTTGCCCTGCACGCCGATCGCCATCAGGCACTTGTCTGCCTCGATGCTCTGCGGCTTGCCGTCCTTGCCCTTCTTGAACGTCACCTCCACGCCCTTCTTCGTCTTCTTCACGCCTTCGACGAACGCGCCGGTGTGGATGTCCACGCCGCGGTGCTTCATCGACTTCTGCACGACGGCGGAGACCTCGCGGTCCTCGACGGGCAGGATCGAGTCCTGTGCTTCGAGCACCGTCACCTTCGTGCCCAGCACCGCGTAGAAATAGGCGAACTCGATTCCGATCGCTCCGGCGCCGATGACGACCATCGTCTTCGGGCATTCGCCCAGGAACATCGCTTCCTTGCTGCTGATGATGCGTTCACTATCGAACTGGACACCGGGGATCGTGCGCGGGCGGGCGCCCGTGGCGATGATGATGTGCTTCCCCTCGATGTCGCGGTTTCCTTCCGGAGCGGCCACGCGCACCTTGCCGGGGGCGATGATCTTCGCCTGCCCATAGATGGGCGTCACCTTGTTCTTCTTCATCAGGAAATCGACGCCCGAGGCCATCTTGTCCGCCACGCGGCGGCTGCGGTTGACGATTTTACCGAAATCGAAGCGAATGTTGTCGCACTCGATGCCCCACTCCGCCCCGTGCTTCAGGTGATCGTACAACTCGGCGTTCTTCAGCAGCGCCTTCGTCGGGATGCATCCCCAGTTCAGGCAGATGCCGCCGAGCCGGTCGCGGTCGATCACGGCGGTCTTCAGCCCCATCTGGGACGCGCGAATCGCGGCCACATAGCCGCCCGGCCCGCCACCAATCACCACGACATCGAAAGAAGTAGGTGCCATCGAAGCAAACTCCTGGAAAATCTGGACTTGTGTCTTGCTGCGCCATGCGCTGCGGGTGAATCCGCCGCCCGCCACGCCCGCGCGGCTTCTGTCTGCTCCATGCCCTCCCGCAGGTCAAGGCAGACCCCCGAAGCCCTGCGTGTCATGCTGGGAGCGGGTCTGCTCCCGGCACTGCAAAGCCGGGGAGAGCACTCGCCCCTTCCCCCTTGCGATTTCCACACCAGCCCGGCCAAGCTCTTTCCACGTTGTGGGAAGAGGCTTCGAGAACGGGGGTACAATGGCGTCGAGCGACGAAGGCTACCGTTGGCAATTCGAGAAACTTGTGCGTCTGTACGAGGAAGGGCCCCGCGAGGCCCTCGAAGACCTCTGCCACAAGGTGCTCGTCCACGGCCAGGACATGCTCGAGCCCCTCGCCGGATTCATCGTCGAGCAACCCGACTCCCCCCGCCTCGCCATCCTTCTCGAACTCATTGGCAAGATCGGCGATCCCCGCGCCGCCACGATCCTCGTCCAGTACCTGGAGAGCGACTGCGCCGACCTGCGCGTCCAGGCCGCCATCGGGCTCGGCTGGCTGCGCTCGCGTTTGGGCATCATGAAGCTCGACGAACTGGAGGGCCGCGACCCCGACAACCAGGTGCGCATGGAGGCCCGCGTTGCCATCGAGGAAATCCTGCGCGAGTACCCCGCCATCCGCCAGGCCCTGCGCCACCACCAGCCGCTCCCCATCGATGAGCAGCGCTTCGAGGCCGACAGCGAGGACGACTTCGCCAAGCTCAACCCCCTCACACCGGAAAGGCAAAAGCGCCTTGCCGCCCTGCTCCCCCGCGTCCTGGCGCTGCGCTACAAGGCCGTGCCCCTCGCCACGGGTGCTTCCGGCGTTGTTTCCTTCGCCATTCTCGGCGGCCGCAGCCCCGAGTCCATCGGCGCCGATCTCAAACGCCTGACGGGCCGCGAGGTCGAACTCCACGCCTGGCCCGAGCAGCGCCTCTATGACCACCTTCTGACGTTCTACAAGTGGGGCGACGACGACTGGGTGAAATTCCGCGGCGAACTGACGGACGAGGCACGGCGCGAAGTCGCCGAGATCCTCCTCTCGAAGGTCGATCCCGAACTCCCCAACGCCGCCCTCCCCGATTGCATCGACTCCCTCGAGGCCGTCCAGTCCTTCCTCTCCCTTTGCCTGCGCGAACAAACAACCTCCGCCCTCGTCGAATACGACCGCGCGGCGGGGGAGTGCCGGCTGCTCCTGCACGTGCGCGACGGCAGCAGCTTCTCGCTCGATCCGCCCCCCACCGCCATGCGCGGCCGTTTCATGCGGGTTCTGCAAACGCTGGCCGGTTGCGGCCCCGCGCGCTCGGCCACGCGCGAAGTGCGCGAGGGGAGCATTCGCTTTGCCCCGGAAGCGGACAAACGCCCCGTGCTCGTTTCCGTCACGTGCGAAACAATCGGCACGCGCGAGGCCATGGCGCTGGACTTTCTCGACCCGCACGCAAATTAGGGACTGAGTGTCTCGGTGGCTTCGGTTTCGGCGGGGCCGGAGGTCTCGTTGGCCGCCACGGCTTTCGCCGTGTTGCCATCCTCCAGCCTCAGGCCTCCTTGCAGCATCTTCAGCCGCGTTTCCTCGTCGAACAGCGTTTCGATCATTCCCAGCAGGCGCCGGTGCGCGGCGGGCGAGGACGTCGCCGTCCAATAATCGTTCAGGCTTGCCACCAACGGCGTCACGGCGTCGTCGGGCAGCACGTTGCGGTCGGCCTTGTAGCGTTGCTTCAGGCGCGCCTCGAAGTCGTCGAGACTTGCCAGATAATTCTGGTGCTCGTTCATGCGTTGCAGGGCCGCGCGCAGTTCCGGCACCTGGGTCATCAGCCCGGGAGGAACCTTGTTGGTTACGGGGAGCGAGCCCCGCATCCTGGCCGTGCTCATCACCCAGGAGTCCACGGAGTTTGTAATGTCGCGCACCCAGCGGTCGCGATACGTGCCATACGCCGGGTCCGACGGGTTGCTGGTGAAATAGGCGGACGCCACGGCGAGCGCCCGCACGCGGCGGTCGGCCGACTTGTTCGTCAGCTCCTCCATCTGGGCCAGCACATCGTCCTGCGTTGCCTGGGCGCCATAGAGGAACTTGACGTGCGTTTCGACGGCGCGCCACACGGCGAGATCGTCGGCGAACGGATCGTTCAGCCGCGACGCGCTCAACAGCTCCACCGCGCGGTGCAGCCCCGAGCCGCGGTCCCTGCCTGCCAGCACTTCCTGCTGCACGACGTCCTCGAACAGCACGGCAAGCGGGCCGTGATTGCGTTCCGGAGCCGCCGCAAATGCCGCGTCGAACACCGCCGAGGCCATCGGCTCGACTCTTCCTTCCGCCGGGGCACCAGCCTGCATCGTTGCCAGGGCGGAGAAGGCACGCCAGCTTGCCTCCGCGTCCGAGAGGTCCTGCCCACGGTATGCGGCCACCTGACGCACGGCCAACTGCAACGCCTGGCCGCGCTCGGTGCGCGCCGCGTCCACGATCCGGTCCTCGAAAGCCAGCGCCACGCGCGGCTGATTCTCGGTGGATGCAACGGAGTACGCAGCCTCCAGGACTTCGGAGACCGATGGCTCGCCCTGTTGCGTTCCGGCCATCGAGCGCCGCAGCGCCGCCAGCGCGCGGAAGCTGTCCCACTTCGCCTCCGACGCCGACGTGTCACTGCTTCGCCGCGTCGCCAGGGTCTTCACCGCGTCGAACAGACCCTCGCCGTACTCTCCTTCGAGAGACGCCTGCACCAGCGTCTTCTCGTACATCAGGCACACCTTCTCCTTCTCGTAAGGCGATGCCACCGAGAACGCCGCGAGCATGATGTCGGAAATCCGCAGCGGCAACTTCTCGCCACGCGGCACTTCACCGCGTTGCAGCGCCGCCAGCGCCTTGAACGCGTCCCATGACTTCCGCTTGTCGAATTCGTTGCCGCAACGCCGCTTGGCGATCAGCTCCATCGCCCGGCGCAGCCCCTCGCCGTAGTCCCGCCCGCTCAGCGCTTCCTCCATCAGCAGGCCCTCATAGGCCATCGCCAGTTCCGAGTGCTTCTTCGCGGGCGTGTACTCGAAGACCTCGCCGATGATGTCGGAGATCCTTGGCGGTTCCTGCCGGCGCACCAGCGCAAGATCGCGCGCCGACGACCACAGCTTCTCCTTGGGAAGCGGGATGACCTCGCTGACCGTGTAAATGTACGCGGCGCGTGCCTCGCGCAACGGACTCTCGAGCAGCGGGTCGCTTGTCGCCGCGTGCAGAATCTGCTCTTCCTTCAGCAGCGAAAAGTACCGCACGATGGGAATCAGTTCCGCGCGCACGCGCGAGGCCCCGGCGAAGAGCACGAGTTGAAAGTCGCTCGGTACCCGCCGCGTGGCGTAGTCCCAGTCGTCGGTCGTCGTCAGGTCCTGGTAAATCCGCAGGATCTCCGCCTGGCGTTCCGCAGGTGCCGCGCGCAGCGCCGGCGTGTGCAGAATCAACCCGCGCGCCAGCAGGCACGCGTGGATCTCCGCGTCCGTTCGTTCCGGTTTCTGCTCGTTCCAAAGACTGATGACGCGGTTTTCGAGTTCATTTGCCAGGTAAATTTGCGTGACGTTGTTGGCGTCGGGACTGCCGTGGACGAAGATGCGCTGGGCGTCGAGGAACAGGTAGCCCGTCTCGCGCTTGGTCTGCTTGTAGGCCTCCAGCAACTGGCTGTAGAAGCGCACGGAGGGCGTTTCGCGTTGCAGAATCGCGCGGCCGATCTGGACGGCATCCTCCCAGCGAACGCGGTCGACGGCGCGGTCGAACTCGGCGTGCAGCTCTTCCAGACTTGCTTTCTCCAGATCGACGGCCTTCGGCCAGTCCGGCTCCGTCCCGCCCCCCTCGAAGATTTCCTCCAGACGCCGCCCCTCACTGCGCACTGCCGCCTCGGGATGCCGCTTCATTCCCTCCAGCAGGCGCTTGACCCGCGACGTATCCTCCGTTTCCAGGGCCCGCTGATATTCCTCGTGGTAGTAACTCGTATCCTCGCGATCGATTGACTCGATCTCGGATTTCTGGATGACGATGCTCTGGCCGTGCCGTGTCAGCGTCAGCAGCGTTTCGCTCTCCGAGCGGATCGAGCCGGAAAGGGCCTGCCCATTCTTGAGCACAACGCTCTCGGCCAGACAATGGCTCGTGGGGGGTCCTGCCAAGATCGCGGCAAGACAAACGGCGGCGCGCAACGGAAGCGGCGATGCATTCTTCATAATCGAGTTTCCTCGTCGGCGGGCACGGAAAGCAAGTGGGTCTTGCGGGAAACACTCGGAAGGAACCCCGGGCCGGAGCAGGCAACACACCCGCTCCGGCCGGGTTCTGCCTGAACTCCGTGGAGGAGCAGAACGTTCCCGGCAATTGGAAAGTGGCGTGCCGGTTATGACGGAGACGAACCCCAAAGGCTGATGCGCCGGCGGAATTTCCACCCCCGCTGCCCCCCATCATACGCCTGCCGCGCCACTCCCCTTTCAGCCTCCAAGGCTTCACAGGAGCATCGCTCCCGATCTCCATTGTGGGACGTCCGGGAATTTCCGTCAACCCGGCGCGACTTTCCTGCCGGTTTCGGTGCGTCTCGCGGAATCGGCGAGCGGGCAGGATGCATGGCGGTAGCGTCCCATGCGGTGTGCGGGGTGGGGGAGAGAGCGACAGAGAAAAGGCAAGGCGGGACGGGACAGGAACAAAAACTGAGAACCGAGAACCGACAACTGACGACTTCTCCCGGTTTCTTTCCGTCCCGGTTTCCCTTGAGATGCACCGCTCCGCTGGCTACCCTGCCCCTTCATCCAATGAAAGGTCTTTTGCCCATGACGTTGAACACCTCCGAACGCCTGCACCCCCTGAAGCTCCAGATCGAGGACGCCTGGTCCAAACGTGACTCCGGCCTGCCGGACGGCACGGACAAGGCCGTGGAAGCCGTTCTCAAGGCGCTCGCCGCCGGAGACCTGCGCGTCGCCGAGCCCGACGGCCAGGGCAACTGGCGCGTCAACCAGTGGGCCAAGGAGGCGATCCTCCTGCACTTCCGCCTCTCGCCGATGCGCGTCATGCAGGCCGGCGAGTTCACCTTCCACGACAAAGTGGGCGTGCGCAGCGGCTGGGCCGGTTCCGGCGTGCGCGTCGTGCCCCCCGCGTTCGTGCGCGAAGGCGCCCACGTGGCCCCCGGTGCCATCCTCATGCCCTGCTACATCAACATCGGAGCCCACGTCGGTGCCGGGACGATGGTCGATACCTGGGCGACGATCGGAAGCTGTGCGCAGGTGGGCGCGAACTGTCACATCAGCGGCGGCGTCGGCATCGGCGGGGTTCTCGAACCGCTCCAGGCCGCGCCCGTCATCATCGAGGACAACGTGTTCATCGGCGCGCGGGCCGAGGTCGCCGAGGGCTGCATCGTGCGCGAAGGCGCCGTACTCGCCATGGGGTGCTATCTGGGCGCTTCCACGCGCATCTACAACGCCATGACGGGAGAGACGACCATGGGCGAAATCCCGCAGCGCGCCGTCGTCGTTCCCGGCAGCCTGAGCAGCCGCGACGGCTCGCACCAGACCTACGCGCTCATCATCAAGAAAATCCGCGACGCCAAGACCGACGCCCGCACTGCGCTCAACGACATCTTGAGATAGAGGGCGCGTGGTTCGAGAAGAACCTTCGATGAAGTTGACGGTCACTTTCCGATTACGGGCCAGCCGTCGCCAAGGCTATGGCTGGCAGGCTCCTGACGTGCCCGTTGTTGCTTTCGTGGTGAATGGCCGCCCGTTACTTCAGCAGACCCTTGGCCTTCGCGACGACGTTCTCGACGGTGAAGCCGAACTTCTTCGCGAGTTCCTTGGCCGGGGCAGACGCGCCAAAACGATCCTGCGTCACGAAGTCGCCGTCCTCCGTCGCGATCCCTTCCCAGCCCATGCGCACACCTGCTTCAATGACCACGCGCTTGCGCACGGCGGGGGGCAGCACGCTGTCGCGGTATTCCTTCGGCTGTGCGCGGAACAACTCCAGGCTGGGCATCGACACGACGCGCGCATCGACGCCTTCCTTCTCCAGTGCCTCCGCAGCGTTCAGAGCCAGTTCAACCTCCGACCCCGTGGCCACAAGGAGCACCTGCGCTGCCGCGCCCTTTTCCTTCTTCAGCACATAGCCGCCCTTGGTGAGTTCGTCCGCCGCGCCGAGCCCTTGGCCCGCGCGGTCGAGCGTCGTCAGGTTCTGGCGCGTCAACGCCAGCACCACCGGGCCATCCTGCTTTGCGATGGCAAACTCCCACGCCACGGCGGCCTCGTTGGCGTCGCCCGGTCGGATCACCGTCAGCCCCGGAATCGCGCGCAGCGACGCCAGGTGCTCGACGGGCTGGTGCGTGGGGCCGTCCTCGCCGAGGAAGATCGAGTCGTGCGTGAAGACGTAGACGACGGGCAGCTTCATCAGCGTGGCCAGCCGGATCGACGCGCGCATGTAGTCGGCGAACTGCATGAACGTCGCCCCATACGGCTTGAACGAGCCGAACAGCGACATGCCGTTCATGATCGCGCCCATGCCGTGCTCGCGAATGCCGAAGTGCAGGTTCTTGCCTGCGAATTCGCCTGCGCCGACGTGTCCCGCGTTCTTGATGATCGTGTTCGTGGACGGTGCCAGGTCCGCCGATCCGCCCACCAGCCACGGCACTTCGGCTGCATAGGCGTTGAGCGCCTCGCCCGCTGACTTGCGCGTTGCAACGCCCTTGCCGACGGGGAATGAGGGACGGAGCTTCCTGAGGTCCACGGCGGGCTTCTTGAAGTACGATTCCAGCAGCGCACGCTTGTCCGCCGCCATTGCCTGGAGCTTCTTCTCCCAGGCCAGCCGCGCGGCCTTCCCTTCCTCCGCGCGCTTCTTCCACGCCGCGTAGTCTTCGGCGGGAACGTCGAATTCCTTTTCGGGGTCGAGGCCGAGGTTCTTCTTCGTCAGCTTCAGCTCCTCGGCGCCCAGTGGCGAGCCGTGCACCTCCGACGTGTTCGCGGCGTTCGGCGACCCAAAGCCGATCGTCGTCCGTCCCACGATGATTGACGGGCGTTCCGTCTCGGCGACGGCGGCGGAGAGCGCCGCGTTCATCTCGTCGAAGTCATGGCCGTTCACGTGCTGCACGTGCCAGCCGTAGGCCTCGAAGCGCTTGCCGACGTCCTCGCCCGAGAACGTCAGGCTCGTTTCGCCCTCGATGGTGATCTTGTTGTCGTCGTAGAACGCGATCAGACGGCCGAGCTTGTGGTGCCCGGCAAAGGAACACGCCTCGGCCGAAACGCCTTCCATCAGATCGCCGTCGCTGGCGATCGTGTACACGTGCGACGAGAACATTCCGGGGAAGCGCGCTTCCATCATCTCGCCAGCCAGCGCCATGCCCACGGCGTTGCTGATGCCCTGCCCCAGCGGCCCGGTCGTCGTCTCGATCCCCTTCATCACGAAGTTCTCGGGGTGCCCCGGCGTCTTCGACCCAAGCTGGCGGAAGTTCTTCAACTGGTCGAGCGTGGCATCCTCGTACCCGGCCAAGTGCATCAGCGAGTAAATCAGCATCGACGCATGACCGGCGGAGAGCACGAAGCGGTCGCGGTTCCACCAGTCCGGGGCGGTCGGATCATAGCGCAGGTAGTGCATGTACAGCAGCGCCGAGAAATCCGCGAGTCCAAGGGGGGCGCCCGGATGGCCGCTGTTGGCCTTCTCCACGCCATCGATCGACAGGCCGCGGATCGTGCGAGCCAACTGGCTCAGGAGTTTCTTGTCGATTTGCGGGACAGTGGCAGTCATGGAGATCATTCCTCCGGGCGAAATGGCCTCTTCGGTGAGGCCCGCCACTGAAACGGCCGCTTCCGCCGGGCGTCAAGAGCTTGTCCAAATCCTGCCGCCCGTTCTCCACGGGTGAAATCCGGGTGATCTCGGAATAAAGACCATTCTCTGCTCGCGCCCCGGTACCCGCCCGGTCATCACGAACAGAGATTCGCCGACGGAGCCACGCCTCTTGTTTCCGCGTTTTGCCTCGATTCTTCTCTTCACCCTCTGCACGGCCTTCGCCGTGGCCCAGCCCGCCGACTTCCCCTGGGCTCCGGCACTCGTCACAGGCGCCGACCGCGCTGCGCTCGCGGAGATCGCCAGTTTGGGCACCGACATCGACGCCGTCACTGCCGATGGAGTGCGCGTCTACGTCACACAGGCGGAGTTCGACGCCCTGGCCGCGCGCGGGCACGCGATCCATTGGATTCCCGACGAGGCCACCGAGTCCTGGTACCGCATCACGGCCGAAGCCGAGAAGACCGGCGCCGACAAGCTCGCCTACCACTCCTACGCCGAGATGACCGCCCAGCTTCAGGCCTACGCCGCCCAGTACCCCTCGATCTGTTCGCTTACCTCCATCGGCAAGAGCGTGCAGAACCGCGACCTGTGGGTGCTCACGATCAGCGACAACCCCGGCGTCCCCGAGGACGAGCCGGGCTTCAAGTACATCTCCAGCATTCACGGCAACGAGATCGTCGGCATGGAGGTCATGCTCGACCTCATCCAGCGCCTCCTCGAAGGCTATGGCACGGACGCGCGCCTCACCACACTGGTCGATGAAACGGAAATCCACATTCTGCCGTTGATGAATCCCGACGGTTGGGAAGCCTCGCCCGCCTCGCGCTACAACGCAAACAACGTCGATATGAACCGCAGTTTCCCGAGTTGGTCCTGCGGCGAAGCCGACAGCACAGTCGGGCGCGAGCCCGAGATCGCTGCCGTCATGAACTGGGACGCCACGTTTCAGGCAACACTCTCCGCCAATTTCCACGGCGGCGCCATGGTGGCCAATTATCCCTACGACGAATGCGGCCTGTGCGCGGACTACACGTGCAACGAATCGCTGACGGACGACGACGACGTCCTGCGCGCCGTCTCCAAGGCCTACTCCCTCGCCCACGGCCGCATGGCCACCAGCGGCGGCTTCACCGACGGCATCACCAACGGTGTCGCCTGGTACGCCCTGTACGGCGGGATGCAGGATTGGAACTTCATCTGGCGCGGCTGCATGGAAATCACCATCGAACTCGACGCCGAAAAAATCCCCTCCACCTCCCGCCTCCCAAGTCTCATCAGTGAAAACCGCGAGCCCACGCTCGCCTTCATGGAGTGGGTCCACCGCGGCGTTCGCGGCATCGTGACCGACGCGGCGACAGGCACTCCCATCAAGGCCACCGTGCGCGTGCAGGGACGCGACTTCGACACGTACACCGACCTGCCCGTCGGCGACTACCACCGCATCCTGCCGCCCGGCACCTACACGCTCGAAGTCACGGCCGACGGCTACGTTCCTGCCACACTCCCCGACATCGTTGTTACAGACGGATCGGCCACGCGCGCTGACGTCGCCCTCCAAAGCACCGCCTCCGTGTCCGGTTCCGGCTGGAAGGTTTACTGATGTCCGGCCCGGCCTTTGTCTTTCACCCGGACTACGAGTTCGACATCGGTCGCCACGTTTTCCCCACCGAGAAGTTCCGGCTCTTCCGCGACGCCGTGGTGGAGGAGGGGCTGGCCACTGTCGACGCCATCGAGTACCCGGAGAAGGCCACGGACGAGGAACTCCTGCGCGTTCACCGGCCGCGATACCTGGCCGACCTGCGCTCGTACTCCCACACGGGGCGCACCCTGCACAGCGAACTCCCCATCAGCCGCTCCATCGTCGAGGGCTGCGTCCGCACCGCCGGCGGCACTCTTCACGCCGCACGCCGCGCCCTGGAGTGCGGCGCCGCCTTTCACCTCGGAGGCGGTTTCCACCACGCCTTCGCCGGTCGCGCCGAGGGGTTCTGCTACATCAACGACGTGGCCATCGCCGCCGCCTGGGCTCGCCGCGTTGCCAGGCTCGACCGCGTCGCCGTCATCGACACCGACGTCCACCAGGGCAACGGCACCGCCCACATTTTCCGCAACGACCCCGGGGTCTTCACTTTCTCCATCCACCAGCAACGCCTCTATCCCGACAAGCAGACGAGCCGCCTGGACATCGGACTCGATGCCGAAATCGGCGACGACGGCTACTGCGAGGCCCTCGCCCCCGCCGTCGAATCCATCGTCCGCGACTTCCGTCCCCAGCTCGCCCTCGTCGTCGCCGGGGTCGATCCCTACGAGGACGACAAGCTCGGCCGCCTCGGGCTGTCCTTCGCCGGGATGGCCCGGCGCGAGCGCCTGACCTTCGCCCCGCTGGCTGCCGCCGGCATCCCGTTCGTCACCGTCACCGGCGGGGGCTACGCCCGGCGGCTGGAAGACACCGTTGCCCTCCACGTCCAGACAGTGAGAATTGCACTGGACGTCCTCGCGTCGGAAAGCTAGGCGTGTAAGAAGACTGCCACTGTTCGCTTTCCCGCACGCCCCCCTTTTCGGGCCGCATTGCACCTTCCCGGTGGATTGCCCTCACAAAGGTGTAAGATTGACAGCGGAAATGCCCTTGGCGACTGTGATAGGGCAACGTAGGGGGAACGGGCAGGGGAAACCCGTCTTCCCCGAACAACGAACAAGGCATCACCACGAATCCCACGAACTCACACTCCGAAACTCGATTTGATAATCGGACGACAAAAAACGAAGCACAAAACACGATAAGACTGAAGATTGAAAGCTGAAGACTGAAGACTGAAAACTACCTCCGGGTCTCTCTATAATGGCCGAGCGTGCATTCGTCCTCGAGCGCAACTGGCGCTTCCGCGCCGTGGAACCAGCGGAAATGGCGGACTTCTCCGCCGGGCGTCTCCCTGCCCAGCTCTCCCGCGAAGGCTGGGAGCCCGCCCTGATTCCCGGCAGCGTCCATGGCCACCTCATGGCTGCGGGCAAGTTGGAAGACCCGTTCTTTTCGAATAACGAGAAGAAATCCTACGCCGTCGAGTCCCAGGATTTCCTCTACAAGACCAACTTCCTCATGCCCGAGGAGTGGCAGCACCATCTGCACGCCGAAGGGCACCGCTTCGAGCTCGAGTTCGAATCCCTCGAAACCTTCGCCCAGATTTACTTCAACGGCCACTACATCGGCCAGTCGTCCAACCAGTTTGTGCCATTGACCATCGACGTTTCGGGCGCCATCCGCGCGGGCGAGAACGTGCTCTACGTGCATTTCGAGCCCGCCGCCCGCCGCTGCGCTGCCCTCGAAATGCAGAACGGCCAGCTTCGCGCCGCCTTCGACCGCACCCGGGTCTACGCCCGCCGCGCCCAGATGCTCACGGGCTGGAGCATGGCTCCGCGTCTCTCAGGCTGTGGCTTCTGGGGTCCTGTCATTGTCCGCCACACCACCGGCGCCCGCCTCGGTTCGCTCGCCGTTCCCATCAAGTCGCTCTCCACGGCCGAGGCCAAGATCGACGTCGAATCCGAAATCGAGGCCCTTGGCGCGCTGAACCTCGACGTCCAGACGACCGTCGAGCGTCTCGACCCCGTCGGATCGGGGACGAACTACGCCAGCGAAGTCATTTTGGACAAGAGCAAGCCGCTGGAAATCAAGCCGGGCAAGTTCCGCTACAGCGAGCGCGTCGTCATCAACGACCCGGTCCTGTGGTGG
This sequence comes from Candidatus Sumerlaeota bacterium, assembly GCA_030156535.1. GTDB lineage: Bacteria > Sumerlaeota > Sumerlaeia > SLMS01 > JAHLLQ01 > JAHCAW01. The sequence goes on along the minus strand of JASGMJ010000020.1, from coordinate 54,516 downwards.
CCGCATGGCATCGGCACGGGGCGCCGCGCTCTCTACCGCGCCCGCGTCGTCCTGCGCCACGAGGGCAATGTGCTCGACGAGCAGGAAACCGTCTTCGGCCTGCGCAAGGTCGAACTCAACGTCGGCGAGGCCAACAAGCAGGGCGGCTTTGAAATCCGCATCAACGGCCAGCCCGTCTTCGCGCGCGGCGCCACCTGGGTTCCTCCGGATGTTCTTCCCGGCCGCGTCACCGACGACGCCGTCCGCCGGATGCTCGATCTCGCCGCCGCCGGAAACATCAACCTCCTGCGCGTCTGGGGCGGCGGCGTCTACGAATCCGAGGCGTTCTACCGCCGCTGCGACGAACTCGGCATCATGGTCTGGCAGGACTTCATGTTCGCCCAGGGCGACCACCCCGAAACCAAGGAGTTCTGGAACAGCGTCCAGGAAGAGGCACGCGCCCAGATCAAGCGCCTGCGCAATCACCCCAGCATCGTCCTGTGGTGCGGCAACGACGCCAACGACTGGATGCACCACCGCGCCACCCAGAACAGCACCAAGCAGCCCGGCCGCAAAATCTTCACCCGTCTCCTGCCACACGTCATTGAAACCTTCGATCCCCATCGTCCCTACTGGACTTCCTCGCCCTCCGGCGGCGAAGACCCCAACAGCGAGAACCAGGGCGACCATCACTATCTGGGCGTCTGGGAAAACTGGGAACCCGAACTTGCCTACCGTGACGTGCGCGCCCGCTTCGTTTCCCGCTTCGATTTCATGGCGCTGCCGCACCGTGAAACCGTCCGCAGTTGGACGAGCGCCGAGGAGAAGAGCCTCAACCACTCCGACTTCGAGTCCCATCTCAAGCAACAGGACGGCACCGGCCGCCTCTTCCGATACGTCATCAGCCGCACCCGCCCCCCCGAGACATTCGACGAGCTGATCTACCTCAGCCAGTGGACCCAGGCCCAGGCGCTCACCCTGGCCATCGACACCTGGCGCGCCAACAAGCCCGAGACGATGGGCGCCATCCTCTGGCACTTCAACGATTGCTGGCCCGGAATTTCGGCCTCGCTGCTCGACTACAAGACCCGGCCCAAGCTGGCCTACTGGGCCGTGCGCGATGCCTACGCCCCCGTCTCGCTCATCCTGCTCGACGCCGACACGGGGTTCCGTGCCGTTGCCGTCCACGACGGCCCCGGGTGGGAGCGCGACATGGAGCTGATCTGCCGCCTCAAGTCCTACACGCTCGACGGCGAGCTGCTCGACTGGTACGACCACAACCTGACGCTGCCCGCCAACGGCAAGACCGAGATCGGCCTCTTCAGTCTGGACACCCTGCGCATCACGAATCCCGAGAGCGCCGTCGTCGTCGGTGAACTCATCAGCGGCAAGCAGGTGCTCTCCGCGCGGATGTACCAGCCCGTGGCGCCCAAGTCCGTTTCCCTTCCCGAGCCCCGCCTCGACGTCATGCTCGACTGCGTTGTCGGCAGCCGCCGCGCCATCTTCCAGGTGCGCGCCCAGAACGTCGTGCGCGGCGTCGAAATTGGCTTCGAGAACCTGCCCGCCGCCCGCGTGCGCTTCGACAATGCCTTCGACATCTGGCCCAGCCGCGAAGTCTGGGTGAACGTCGAGATCCAGCCGGGCCTGATGAAGGAACAGCTCATGGCGGCCTTCCGGTTCCGCTGCCTCAACGATATCGCTGGCGGCCGCCGCGTCGAATGGCGTTCCCTGCCCGTCACCGAGGGCGAAGGCTATGCCGCCGACGTCAGCGCTTCCGGCCTGACCCAGCTCACCCGCCTGCGCACCAGCGACATCATCCAGAAACCCCAGATGTAACCCCGCGCTTCACGGTAGCGACTCCATGATCGAAGCACGTTTGCTCACCAAATCCTTCCGCGACCGGCGTCGCGGCGCGATCAACGCCGTTTCCGAGGTCTCATTCACCTGCCAGCCCGGCAAGGTCTTCGGGCTGTTGGGGCCGAACGGTGCGGGCAAGACGACGACGTTGCGCCTGATCTCCACGGCGTTGCGCCCCACTTCGGGAACGGCACTGGTCGATGGCATCGACGTGGCCGCAAACCCCGCGGGCGTCCGTACGCGCATCGGTTTTCTTTCCGCCAACACGGGATTGTACGGCCGCCTGACGGCGCGCGAGGTGCTACGCTATTTCGGCCGTCTGAACGGCATGGAGAAGGAACCGCTGGAGACGCGCATCGCCGATCTCGCCGTGCTCTTTGATCTCGGCGCGTTTCTCGACCGCCCCTGCGACAAGCTCTCCACCGGCATGAAGCAGCGCGTGAACATCGCGCGCACCGTCGTGCACGATCCCCCCGTGCTCATTCTCGACGAACCCACTGCCGGGCTCGACGTCCTCTCCAGCCGAACCATCGTCACCTTCATTCGCACCCAGCGCGACGCCGGCAAGACGATCCTCTTCTCCACGCACATCATGCCCGACGTCGAACGCCTGTGCGACACGGTCGGCATCATTCATCAGGGACGGCTGTTCTACGAGGGAACGCTCGACGGCCTGCGCGAGCGCCACGGCGAAGATCTCGAAGACGCCTTCGTCCGCATGGTGACGGCCGCAGCCTAATCTACCAGATGCCCTTGCTGCCGGTGTTGGCGGCGCACTGGCCAAACGCCTCGGCGGCAGGCTGCATGGGAGCGCGTTTTTCTTCATCGGCTGCGCGCTCCTCGACTTCCACGCGCCACGCCAGCAACGGCCGCCCCCACGCCAGGCTCAGCCATTCCTGATCCTCGCGCACGAGGTCGATCTCCAGTTGGCAGGTGCCGGGTTCGATGCCGCGCGGGACTTCGACGGTGAGTGCGACGGCGCATTCCCCGCCGGGCTCCAACGGCGTGTTCAGCGTGGCCCTCAGCCCTTCCCACTCGACGATTTCGCCCGTCGCGTCGCGCCAGTGACAGGAAACGAAATCCGTCTCCGGCAGCGCGCCCAACGTCTCCGTCCCCACGTTGCGCACTTTCAGCGGCAGCTCGAAACGCTCGCCGGGAATCAGCGGCCCGGCCAGCAGTTGCTTCACCAGCGCCTTGTTCGTCACGCCCACGTAGGCGGCAAAGGGAACGTTCACCACGTTGAGTTCCACGTCGCGCGCATTGTTTCCGCGTTCGCCGAACCAGGTGATGCCTTCGTGAACCATGTCGATCTTCAGCCGCACGGGTCCGCCGAAACGAACGGGCTTCACGGCGAGCGTCATCTCAATGGAATCGCCCGGCTTGACGGCGCGCGGAATCGGAACGTGCCCACCCTCGTCGATCAGTTCGTTGCGCGCGTTGAACAGGCGGTACGCCAGCGCCACGTAGTTGCGATGCGTGACGCCCTTGTGCTCGGGCGGACGCCAGCGAAACCGCCCGGTGTTCGCAATGCGCACGGGAATCTCCGCGCCCGCGCTTCCATCGAATGACTCGACCGCGCCGGTCAGCTCGATCCGGCAGCCGTACTCGCTGGACTTCCCGCCCTCCACCCAGTTGCAGCTCGCCTTGCGGCAGCTTGCCCAGTAGTTGCCGGACGTGAGCGAGCGGCGCAAATCCTGGTACTTCTCGCCGTTCCAGATTTCCGCGAACGACTGCTTGCGCAAGTCGCCCATCACTTCATCGGAGAAGCAGCACGGGTAGACCAGGCCGTCGGACTTGACGTGCACATGCGTCCAGGCGTTGCCGCAGGAACGGGGCGGCGCGTCGTTGGGAATGACGTGCGGGATGGGGTGCTCGACGCGGCGCTTCCAGCCGTAGACGGGAATCGCGTTGAGCGTGAGGTTGCCGGCCTTGCGCAGCGCCAGCGTCACGAAGTGGCGGGGGATGCCACCGGACTGGTTCCAGTTGTTCTCCAGCCGCCATCCGAGCCGCGTACGATAGAGACGCTTGAGGCGATTGATGAAAATTGTCCAGTGCGACGCCTGGCGTGGAATCGGTCCGGGCGCGGAGGCCACGCGGTAGGGCTTCTGGTGGTAGTTGGTGTGCAGGTCGAGTTCGAGCGCGCGCTGGTAGCCCACGCGGAACTGGCGGACGGTTTTCTCCTGCTCGTGAACGAGCGAGAGGTAGTCCATCTCCTCGTCGTCGACGTACAGGTTGGGGTTGTACTTCACCGAGTCGAAACCGTGCGCGCGGGCGAACTCGACGAACAGGGCCGTCTCGTCGATGTTGAGCGTCGAACCGACGACGCACAGGTTCAGGTGCGGCGTGGAGGAATTGTGGCGGCGCTTGACGGCATTGAGCAGCTCGATTTTTTCGAGCAGCGTCTCCCACTTTCCTCCGGCGCGGATGCGCTCGTAGGTCTCCTTGCTCGCGCCATCGATCGAGGCGTTCACGTAGGCGGCGCCGCGTTTGACGAGTTCCTCGGCCATCTCCTCGGTGAGCAGCAGCAGGTTCGTGAAGAAGCCGAGCTGGAGCCCGGAGTCCGGTTCGATCCTGAGCAGGATGTCGCGAAAGCGTGGGTAGAGCAGTGGCTCGCCGAACGAGGAGACGATGATGTCCTGGGCAGTGGGGAGGATTTGGTCGAGGACGGGGTCGAGAATGTCGTCTGCCAGGTCTTCGCCGCGGCCGTGGTACTTGTCGCGGGCGCACATGATGCACGCCAGATTGCACTTGGTGGTGACCTCAAGCTGCACGGAATAGGGCATGGAGCGGAGCACGGTGCGGCGCTCGCGCATTTCCACGGAGTTGAGGAACCTGTTTTCGCGTGCCGGATGGGTCATGCGGGTGAGCGTGCTCCTTGGCCACCAGTGTCGGTGCACCACGGCCTGCCGACAACAGGAACGTCAGGTCGGGCAAGGAGCGGGCCAACGCCTGGCCGGTGGCTCGGTGCCTCACGGCAACCGACTACCAGGGATGAACAACGGATCACGTTGGATGGACACGGATGAACGGTTGGACCCCAGCAATCCGTGTGCATCCGGACCTATCCTTCCCTTATCCGTGGTATGCTTTCCCCTTCGGCTCGTCCGAGCGCTGTACGCCCACGGCAACCGACTACCACGGATGAACGGCGGATAACGGCGGATGAACACGGATGGGCGGTTGGACCTCAATATCCGTGTGTATCCGGACGTATCCTTCCCTTATCCGTGGTATGCTTTTCCCTTTCGCCGCGTCCGGGTGCTGCACGCCCACGGCAACCGACTACCACGGATGAACGACGGATAACGTCGGATGGACACGGATGGGCATGTTGGGCCCCAGTATCCGTGTGCATCGGTTCTTATCCTTCCCTTATCCGTGGTATGCTCTTCCCTTCGCCGCGTCCGGGCGCCGCATGCCCACGGCAACCGACTACCACGGATGAACAGCGGATAACGGCGGATGGACACGGATGGGCGCGTTGGGCCCCAGGATCCGTGTGCATCAGGACCTATCCTTCCCTTATCCGTGGTATGCTCTTCCCTTCGCCGCGTCCGGGGCGCCGCATGCCCACGGCAACCGACTTCCACGGATGAACGGGGGATAACGACGGATGAACACGGATGGGCGGTTGGGCCCCAGTATCCGTGTGCATCGGTTCTTATCCTTCCCTTATCCGTGGTTTGCTCTTCCCCTTCGCCGCGTCCGGGCGCCGCACGCCGACGGCAACCGACTACCACGGATGAACGACGGACAACGACGGATGGACACGGATGGGCGCGTTGGGCCCCAGGATCCGTGTGCATCGATTCTTATCCTTCCCTTATCCGTGGTATGCTCTTCCCTTCGCCGTGTCCGGGCGCCGCATGCCCACGGCAACCGACTACCACGGATGAACAGCGGATAACGGCGGATGGACACGGATGGGCGGTTGGGCCCCAGGATCCGTGTGCATCAGGACCTATCCTTCCCTTATCCGTGGTATGCTTTCCCCTTCGCCGCGCACGAGCGCCGCACGCCCACGGCAACCGACTACCACGGATGAACAGCGGATAATGACGGATGGACACGGATGAACGGTTGGACCCCAGCAATCCGTGTGCATCGCGGTACTTATCCTTCCCTTATCCGTGGTATGCTCTTCCCTTCGCCGCGTCCGGGATCGGCACGCCCACGGCAACCGGCTCCCACGGATGAAGAGCGGATAATGACGGATGGACACGGATGGGCGGGTGGGTCTCAGCAATCCGTGTGCATCGGGACCTATCCTTCCCTTATCCGTGGTCTACTTTCCCCTTCGCCGCGTCCGGGTGCTGCACGCCCACGGCAACCGGCTCCCACGGATGAACGACGGATAACGCCGGATGGACACGGATGGGCGGGTGGGCCTCAGCAATCCGTGTGCATCGGGACCTATCCTTCCCTTATCCGTGGTCTACTTTCCCCTTCGCCGCGTCCGGGTGCTGCACGCCCACGGCAACCGGCTACCACGGATGAACGACGGATAACGACGGATGAACACGGATGGGCGGTTGGCCCTCAGCAATCCGTGTGCATCGGTTCTTATCCTTCCCTTATCCGTGGTATGCTTTCCCCTTCGCCGCGCACGAGCGCCGCACGCCGACGGCAACCGGCTACCACGGATGAAGAGCGGATAATGACGGATGGACACGGATGCGTGGCCGGGCAAGGCATCCGAATACTGATGGATTCAACAAACAAGCCGCTTCCATTGAACCCTTGGGGTTCCGAAGTTCACAAGCAGGCCGATCTTCAGTTCAGTTGCCCTGAGATAATTGAGCAACTGGGCCGTGTGTGCCGGCAGAATCGTGTCCACGGCCTTGAGTTCGAGGATGATCTTTTCCTCCACAACCAGGTCGGCGAAGAACCGGCCCACCAGCCGGTCTCTGAAGTACACGTCGAGCGGCCGTTCAGACTCAACAACGAGTCCCTCATCCTGCAGACAGAAGAGAAGGGCGCTGTGGTAGACACCTTCCATAAACCCAGCGCCCAACTCATTGGACACATCAATACAGCACTTGATGATTCGCCGCGTCAGTTCCTCCTCCAGCATCGCACTCCCTCCTTTTGAGAAAAAGTGGATGCGTGAGTGAAGCCAAAACGGTTGGGGAGAGCAAGTGCGGCCTGCTATCCGCCCAGCACGTTTTTCATCTTCCAGCCGCCGCTGAGGTAGTACGCGTCGAAGCCCTTCTGGCGCAGGAGGCGCACGGCATAGTGCGAGCGCTGGCCGATGCCACAAATCACCCACAGCGGCCGGTCCTGCGGAAGTTCGCCCAGGCGTGCGCGCAGTTCAGGCAGCGGAATGACCACGGTGCCTTCCAGTACGCCCCCGGCGATTTCGTCCGGGTTGCGCACGTCGAGCAGCACCGGCCGGGACGCCGTCGTTTCCAGCGCCTCCCAATGGACGATCGGCGACTCGTCCCGCAGATGGTTGGCCGCGATGAACGCTGCCATGTTCACGGGGTCCTTGGCCGCGCCATACTGCGGCGCATAACACAACTCGGCCTCTTCGAGATCGAACACGGTGGCCTTCATCTGAATCGCCATCGCAATGACGTCGATGCGCTTCTCCACTCCCGCCTTGCCGACCGCCTGCGCGCCGAGCACGCGCCCGTCACCCGGCGCAAAGAGCAGCTTGAAATAGATCGGTTCCGCACCGGGGTAATACCCGACGTGGTGCCCGGGGAAAAGGTACGCCTTCTCGCATGCCACGCCTTCGGCACGAAGCTGCCGCTCGCTCGGCCCCGTCTGCGCCAGCGTCAGATCGAACACGCCGACGACCGACGTACCCTGCACGCCGCGAAAGCGCGCGTCGGCCCGTCCCGCAAGATGATCCGCCACCAGACGCCCCTGGCGATTGGCCGGGCCCGCCAGCGGCAACAGACCAGGCTTGCCCGTCACCACGTTGATCGTTTCCACCGCGTCGCCGATCGCGTAAACGTCGGGGTCGCTGGTACGCATGTGCTCATCGACCTTGATGGCTCCGCGTGCATTCAGAGCCAGTCCCGCCTCGCGGGCCAGATCCGTCAGCGGCTTGACCCCGATGGCGAGAATCGCCAGCCCGGCTGCGGGGACATCGCCCTTGTCCGTCGTCACCACCAGACCGTCGGCGCGCTGCTCGAAACCCGTCACCGACGTTTCCAGACGCAGGTCGATTCCCTTCTCGCGCAGGTGCGCCTGCAGCGGCCGGACCATTTCCTCGTCCGCAGGGGGCATGACCTGCGGCAGACGTTCGATCAACGTGCAGGCAATCCCGCGATGCGCGAGGTTTTCGGCCATTTCGAGGCCAATGAATCCGCCGCCGATCACCACGGCGCGGCGAACCTTCTTCGTGTCGATCCACTCGCGGATCGCCCGCGCGTCGGGCACGGTGCGCACCGTGAAAATGCCCGGAAGATCGATCCCCGGCAGCGGCGGGCGGATCGGCTCGGCCCCGGGCGAGAGCACCAGCTTGTCGTAGGCTTCCGTCGTTACCTCGCCCGTCTGGGTGTTGGTCACTTCGACGGTTTTCGCGGCGCGGTCGATACCCGTCACTTCAAAGTGAGTACGCACGTCGATGTTGAACTGGGCGCGAAACTTCTCCGGCGTGGCGAGCAGCAGACTCGCCTCTTCCTTGATGACCCCGCTCGTGTGGTACGGCAGGCCGCAATTGGCGAAGGAAACATACGGGCCTTTCTCGAAGACGACAATTTCGGCGAACTCATCCATGCGGCGCAGGCGCGCGGCGCACGACGCTCCTCCGGCGACTCCACCAACGATCAGAATCCGCTGCGCTTTCGATTCGGCCATGATGCTCTCTCCCTTATAAAGAATATTGAACGGCTTTGGGTTAGTAAGCGAATTCCGTGACAATCATCGTGCCCCGCCGGCACTCTTGCCATTGCGGCGCGCGCCGGGCTCCCCAACGCTCCACGGCCATGGACGCTCGCGCCTTCCTGCTACACTGGAGAGACGACCAGCGCGCCTTCTGGCGGCGCCCCGAGGTGCTGCTCCAGGCCGCCCTGCTGCTCCCGTGCGCCGTGCTCTTTCTCGCCGTCGCCTCCAACGCATGGGAGCAGGTGATCGACGACGCCTTCATCACGTTCCGTTTCAGCCGCAACCTCGTCGAGGGCCACGGGCTCGTCTTTAATCCAGGGATGCTTCCCGTGGAGGGCTACACCAACTTCACATGGATGCTGCTCGCCGCAGTTGTTTACGCACTGGGGGGGGACGTTCTGCTGTGGGTCAAGCTGGCGGGGCTGGCCTGCGGGCTGGGCACGCTGGCCGCAGCGTGGCGGCTGACGGCAGAACTGCGCGCGGCCGAGGACCCACTCAACGTCCTGCCCGCGCTGTTTCTCGCGGTGAACGCGCACTTTGGATTTTGGACGGTACAGGGGCTGGAGACGCCGCTGGCGACACTGCTCCTCGTTCTGCTGGCTCTGAGGAGTGCGGTGGAACTGCGCGAGCCCTGCCGCCTCCCTTTCAGCCCGGTTCTGGCCGTTTTGGCGTGGATGACGCGCCCCGACGCCGCCGTGCACTTCCTGCCGTTGGCGGCGTGGGCGCTGTGGCAGCTCGGACGCGGGGAGGCCTCCCGGCGCCGGGTGCTCCAGCTCGCGGGCCTCGCCCTGCTCCTCGCCGTGCCTTATCAGCTCTGGCGCCTGTGGTACTTCCACGACTGGTTGCCGAACACGTTTTACGCGAAGGTGGCGGGCGAATCCGCCAACGTGCCGCGCGCGCTGGCGCACCTGCACGAGTTCTACCTGAACCAGGCGGGATGGCCGCGCGGGACGGGCGCGCCGGGCGGCCGCTTCAACAGCCTCGCCTGGACGAATCTGCTGCTCGGCTCGGGGCTGTTCGTCGCGTTGCTCGGAACGGCGCGGATGCGCTTCTTCGTGCTGGGGCCGCTCGTTTGCCAGACGGGTTATCTGCTCTACACCGGTGCCGACTGGATGCCCGGGTTCCGGTTCTTCCATCCGGTCCTGCCGTTCCTGGGGATCGGCGTGGCGGCGGCGGTCGATCTTGTGCGGACGAGCGCCGCGCCGCATCGCTGGCTGGCGCGGACGGGACAGGCGCTGATCGCGGTGGCGTTCTTCTTCGCCGGAACCGAGCAACTCCGCATTCAGACGGCCTACGTCTTCGGCTGGAATCCGCAGTGGGTTGCCCGCCAGGAGGGGTGGCTGACCCCGCGCAACGTGCTGGGGAACTTCGCCAAGCCCTTCCAGCCCGCCCTGCTCGACGTTGCCGAGGCCCTGCTGCTCCACACGCATGACGGCGCCACGATTGTTATGAGCGATGTGGGGCTGCCGATGTGGGTCGCGCCCCATTTGACGCTGATCGATGTCGACGGCCTGACGGACAAGGTGGTCGCCGATGCGCCCAGCGTGCGTGCGGTGCGCTTCGGCGGCATTGGCATCGGGGACGAGGGCGCCAGGCACCGCAACGCCGTGCTCGAACGCGCGGCGGCCTACGCGCTCGACGTCCATCGCCCCGAGTACGTGCTCGCCTTCGAGATGCACAACGGCCTGGGCCCCGACGCGCCGGGCTTCGTTTATCCCGAACTCGTGGCGCACGTGCTGGGCCGGGCGCAGAAGGACGCCTACTCGGAAATCTGGCGCGGCGTGAAGACGGATGGCGACGTGTGGAATCACCTGCTGGCGCGGCCGGATGCCGCGACGGAAGTCCCCGCGGAAACGCGCCGCGCGCGCCTGCTGCACGCAATCGAGTTGTGCCCGCGCGTCAGTGGCTTCGTCCGGGCGCTCTACTGCGAGTTTCCCAGCGACGAAGAGTCGCGCACGCTCGTCCGCGAGCGGGCGCCGCGCTTCGCCAGCGACGTCTGGTTTGTCCGCGACGTGCTTTACTTCGCGCGCCAGGAAGAAGACCACGAGACCGCCCGTGCCGTCTACGATGCCGCGCGGCGCGGCGCGCTGGGCACCGAGCCGTGGCTCTACCGCATGATGGCGGAAGTGCCCCTGGACAGCGGGGACTGGCACGCGGCGGAGACCGTTTTCATCGAAGGCATCAAGGCCGTTCCGGAGTCCGACACGACGCTGCTGTACGATCTGGCGTGGTTGCGCGAGAAGCGGCTCGCCGACCCCGAAGGCGCCGTCGCCGCGCTGGAGCAGATCATGGAGCGCGATCCCGCCGACGAGCAGGCTCGCCGCGAACGCGAACGCCTCACGGCGCCGGAGCCGACTTCCAGATCGGAACCGACTTCTTGAGTTCGTCGATCAGAAAGCGCGCGGCCTCGAAGGCCTCGGCCCGATGCCCCGCGCTCACCGCCACGATCACCGACGCCTCGCCCACGGCAACGGGGCCGGTCCGATGGAAGACGGCGCACCCGCGCAGCGGCCAGCGTTTCCGCGCCGCAGCCACCAGCCGTTCCAGCTCCCGCTCGGCCATCCCGGCATAGTGCTCGTAATCCAAATGCGTGATCGCACGACCGGCTTCCGTTTCCCGGACGATCCCCGAAAACGTTACCAGTGCACCGGTCTCCGGGTCCGTGCCCGGCTCCCGGCCATCGGGCGCGTCTCCCTCCGCCAAGTGCCCCAGAGCCCGAACGGCCTCGTCCAGGCTCAAGGGGGCTGAAGTGACAGCGATGCGGTCGGGCATGACGGAAACTCGCGGCGCGGGAATCAGGCAGTATGAGCCTGCGGCAAGAAGAACGCGGGCTGTGGAGCATGGCAAGGAGGGAGAGTAAAAACCCCGGACCGTGTTTTTTTTATGGTCCACATGCTTTCGATTTCGGTTGTCCGCATCTCTGAGCTTGCTAGTTTCAACATGTGTTGAGACCCGCAAGAGCAGTGGAACGGCGATTTCCGGCCGTTTGGGGTCTTGTTATCCGGGTGGCAATATCATGCCGCCTGTCAAAGCTATGGGAACCTTCCTCCCGGGAAGCGGGAGGTGGGAGAACGCAGGAGGCACTCGGAAGAGGCCTCCAAAGCCACAAGAGATCCGCAAGCGCTCCCGGGGTAGATAGCCCCGGCCGGCGAGAACACCGCCGAAGGCGGGAATTCCTGCCCAGGCGGGACAATATGGCAGTATCTGAGTAGCATGTCGGGGACAACCCACGAGGGCATCCCCGGCTTTGGCAAAGGGTAGGCGCCCGTCCGCTGGTGTGGCAGCCTGCGGAACGGGCTTGTAGACCAGGTACACAACGGAAAGAAGCGACTCACGCGAGAGAAGCCCCTGTCCAATGGGGGCGAATCTGCGCCCTCATCCGGGCCAGTATCCACGCAAGGAGACCCATCGAAATGCGAAACTGCTACCGTTTGCGGGGCACGGCTGTAGCCGGTGCTCTGTTTCTTACTGCAAGCGCCTTTGCGACGATCACCAACACAACGCAATCGACAACCCATGCAACGCTGACGGACGCCATCACGGCAGCCGTGGCCGGCGATACGATTGAAGTCGATGGCGATGTGCTCGCTGAACGCGTCGTCGTCAACAAGGCGGACCTGACGATCAACGGCATCAACGGCGCCACGATCGACACCCCGGCGACCGCAGCCACGAATTCCACCTGCGCCAACGTCCGCATCCTGTCCACTGGCTGCACGATCGACGGCTTCATCATCAACGTTGAAGCCCCGAACAACATGGCGGGCATCGTGGTTTCCCAGGCGTCGGCTGTCCCGGCCAACTCGATCACCAGCGTCACCATCACGAACAATACAATCAACTATCTCGGTTCGGGCAAGCCGGCCGGCTATACCCACGGCAACCTCGTTCCCTTCGTGCAGGCCACGACGGACAACACGGCCAGCGGCATCGTTCTTTTCGGCAACAACAACGCCACGATCGACGCCACCGTCACGGGCAACGTTGTTGGCGCCGACGGCGCCGAGTTCCCGCACGCAGGCATCTGGGCCGAGCGTCAGGTTGGCGGCACGATCGCCAACAACACCGTCCACACCGAGCACTTCCAGTTCATCGCCCGCTTCATCGCCCAGACCACGCTGACGGTTGACAACAACCAGTTCCTCGGCTGGGGCGACGAGCGTAACCGCGGCGCCCAGGCCGAAATCGGCGACATCGGCGCCAACGGCGTCGTCAAGTTCATCAACAACACGATCACGGCGAAGGCTGGCTACGGCTCGCAGACCGACGACCACGCCCCCGGCGAAGTCGGCACCACGATCCGCCACCGCCGCGGCCTCCAGATCAAGAACATCTACAGCTCCTTCTCCATCTTCGTCGATGGCAACACCGTCAACGCGCGCAACACGGGCATCGCCATCACCAACGCCCGCGACATCACGCTGCGCAACAACACGGTCAACGCGCTGGAGGACGACACCGTCCTGATCGAGGTGAACAACAAGATCTACTCGTCCGCCAATTCGTACCAGAGCGACCAGCCGTATCAGTGGGACGCCTCCGACGTTGCCAGCGCGTCGCAGGCCCAGAATTCCCCCGCCATCTTTGGCAGCACGCTGAATGACGGCGGCTTTTCCGGCGTCAAGGGCGTCGTCTTCCTGAACCACAACGGCGAGGATGCAGACAACAGCGCGGGTGGCCCGATCACCTTCTATCGCGTCGCTCTCGGCGGCCCTGGCGCTCTCGCCAACAAGTTCTCCGCCGGCCTGGACACCTTCATCGAGTTGGATAACGCGGCCGCCGTGCCCACCAGCACGCTGGCACGCTATGAAAACGGCACCACCGAATCCGACGTCGCCAGCAGCACCGCTGGTCCCTTCACCAAGAGCATCTACGCAGCCGACAACCTGTTCGACGTCGGCAGCGGCCTCGTCCTCCCCTCCACCATGAGCGTGGCCGATGCAGCGATTCTCGACGGCAAGATCAGCGACGGCTTCGACAACGCCGGCTCCACCGGCTACGTCATCACCGGCTCCGTCAGTGAGACCGACGCCGACAACGATGGCCTCCCCGTCCCCGTTGATCCCAACGACAGCTCGGCGAACTCCGACTCCGACATCTTCACCGACTTGCAGGAGTTCAAGTTCGAGAGCCCGATGACCGCTGACGATACCGACGTCGACAACGACAAGCTCCCCGACCTCGTCGACAGCAACAAGGTCGGCGCCAATCCCAAGGACTCCGACAGCGACAGCTACGCCGACTTCTACGAAGTTCTGCTCGGCTACAACCCCAACGACGCCAACTCCAAGCCCGAACTGGGCGACGTGGACGGCGACGGCGACGTCGATCTCGCCGACGGCCTTGAAATGTTCAAGAGCTTCCTCGGCCTGCCCAACGGCGTGACACGTCCCGACAACTTCGACGTCAACATCGACGGCTCGAACGACAACGTCGACGGCGTCATTGCCGTGAACTTCTACCTCGGCAACATCACCATCATCCCGCTCGTCCAGTAACACCGGCGGGCATCATCCTCGACCACCACCGGGCGCCTCCCACCACGGAGGCGCCCGGCCTTTGTCAGCGGCATCGGCACCGGGAGAGCGAGAAGAGCGCGTCAAGGCACCGGATTTCGCTTGTTCCCGGTGGGGGGGATGGTCTAAATCCCCACTCCGTTTGGCTGAAACAGGGACAGCATTATCTCTAAATCCAGCCAGATCAAAGATTCGAGAAGGAACCAAGCACCCATGGGTAGCGTCATTAAAAAACGCCGCAAGAAGATCCGTAAGCACAAGTACCGCAAGCTGCGCCGTCGTATGCGGCACAAGAAGTAACACGGCGCGTTCGCTGCCCGGCGGCTTGGCCGGTTATCCAGCCTTCCAGCCGCTCTCTCGCGACCCGGGAGAGCGGCTTTTCATTGTCTCCGACTTCCCACATTCCGCCGCAGCGGGCCAGCGGGTGGCTTTGCCATTGCGGCCCGCATCCCCGAGCCTTTTAGTGCCCGTCGCCGTCATGTTCGTGGGAAGGACGGCTCACGCAATAGATCACTCCACCTTTTTCAAACGAGACCCCGGCGCCGCAAAGGTCGTCGGCAGGGAGATCAGGGCAGTAGGGGAGCGAGAAAATGCCAGAGGAATTCAAGAGCGTCGACGCGACAATCGTCGTCATCTTTCTTATCGTCAGCTTCGGTTTCGGCCTGCTGGCCTCCAAGTTTCTGCGCGGCTCCTCGGAGGGCGAGGAGGGGTACTTCCTCGCCGGGCGCAAAATGCCCGGGTGGCTGACGGGTATCTCCACGGCGGTGACGTCGATGAATGCCGACGTGGCGCCCGCCTATTGCGGCGCGGCGATCGCCGTTGGCCTGCCAATCTGCTGGTTCTACATGTCGCGCTTCGGTTTGGCGCTGATGATTATGGCCGTGCTGTTCGCCATGTTCTGGCGGCGCCTGCGCGTGTCCACCGCCCCTGAATTCTACGCCGTGCGTTTCGGCGGGCGCGGGTCCGGTTTCGTCCGCACCTACACATCGTTGTTCTCCGTCTTCATTGGCATGGTGCCGTGGATTGGTGCCGGCATCCTTGGCGTGCACAAGATCTTCGGGCCCGTCTTCGGATTCGACGCGAAGAGCACCACGCTGATCGTCATCCTTCCCGTCATGCTCGTTTACGTCTGGATTTCCGGCTACGCGGGCGTTCTCGTGACCGACGTCATCCAGTCGCTCATCATCATCGCCGCCAACTTTGTTGTCGCTCTTCTGGTGCTGAATCACTTCGGCGGCCCCACGGGCCTGACCGAGGCCATCCGGGGCACCGAAGGACTTCCCGCCGATGCCATCCTCTCCTCCCTGCCGGTGCGCGGAAACGAGGTGATGGGCCCGCTCATGGTCTTGCTCTGGTTCGTCATTACCACCATTGGCGCGGGGGGAGGCCAATCGACCGAGGGCCAGCGCATCTTCTCCTGCAAGAACGAACGCGAGGCGGCCAAGGTCTTCGTCTGGTCCGAAGCCGTGCTTTTCCTCATGCTGCTGCTGCTGACGCTTCCGGCGCTCGGCCTTCTGCCCGACCATCCCGAACTGTTCACGGCCGAGCCTTCGGTGCGCGAAGAAGCCTACGGAATGCTGCTCGGCAAGTTCCTGCCGACCGGGTTCCTCGGGTTCGCACTCGCCGCGCTGACGGCATCGGTGATGTCCACCATCGACAGTCATCTCAACTACGGTGCGCAGACGCTGACCAATGACGTCTGGCGTCCCGGGCGTGGGCTCTTCGCGAAGATGCCCCGCGCCAAGGGAATGCTGATTCTTGCCGGCGTCGGCACACTGATCGTCGGTCTGGCCTGGCTGTTCACTGTCACGAAGACGGAACTGTTCGGCAAGAGCGCGCTGTGGCACATCGCCTTCGTCGTCGCCTGGCCACTAGTCGTGATTGCCCTCCAGGCGCTGTTCTTCGGAACGCGCGACGACCAGGCACTGCTCGTCGGCCGCATCTTCACGCTGATCATCATGCTCGCCTCCATCGCGATCGTGTACAACTCCGACTCCTTGTTCGGAATTGCCGTGCGGCTCGGCGGCATCTTCGCGGCGGCGGCCACGTTCGGCTGGGCGCAGTGGTGGTGGTGGCGGGTGAACTTCCTCTCCTGGGTGGCCGCTGTTGTTGGCGGCCCGATCATCTACTTCGGCCTGGGGCCGGTCCTCGCCCTGATTCCCGGGTGGGTCGAGAAGATGAACGAGGGCGGCACCTCGGCGCAGTATCTCGGCATGGTCCAGGCCTTCGTCGGCATGGTCGTCTCCACGGCTCTGTGGGTCACGGTGGCGCTGCTGACCAAGCCGGAGAAGATGGAGAACCTGAAGGACTTCTATCGGCAGGCTCGGCCGCTGGGCTGGTGGAAACCGGTTCGCGACGCCGTCCTGCTCGAAGACGGCGAAGAACACGTCGCGCACTATCCGCGTGGCGTCATCGCGGGTGGCTTTGCGACGGGCGTGCTCGGGACGAGCTGGATCTGCCTCGGCATCCTGGCGCTCTCACAGTTGTACGTCGGCCGCTATGCTGAAGGCATCGGCTGCGGCATTGCCTCACTCGTCCTCGCGTTGATCTTCCGCAAGGCCTTTGCTTGGCACTACAACCGGCTTGAAATGTAGAGCTGGGCGTTCGGCTTGCTCCGCCGCAGGGTGGCACGAAATGCGCAACCCCCACACCCTGCGGGGCCAGCCCGCCATTCAGGCTTCTCAGCCAGGCAACTCTCAGAGGACCTTTCGCCCATGATGTACGACCCCACGCTCGTTCAGCCCATGCGGGACGAGATCACCGAAATCGGATTCCAGGAACTCAAGACCGCCGCCGAAGTCGATGCCGCCCTCGCCGACCACCAGGGCACCGCGCTCGTCTTCGTCAACTCCGTCTGCGGTTGTGCCGCTGGTGGAGCTCGTCCCGCCCTGCGCATGGCCATCGCCGCCGGAGGCAAACGCCCCGACAAGCTCTACACCGTCTTCGCCGGCATGGAGCCCGAGGCCACAAACCGCGCCCGCTCCTACTTCGTCGGCTACGCCCCCAGCTCCCCGGCCATGGGGCTCCTCAAGGATGGCGAGCTCGTCTTCATGCTCGAACGCCACCACATCGAAGGACAAATGCCCGAGGCCCTCGCCAACGGCCTCAAGGCCGCCTTCGCCGAGTACTGCTGACCGGAGAAGCGCTCAGTCTTCGGCTCTCGGATTCTTCATCCGTCCCGCCATCGTTTGACTCCGCCAACCAAAAGGAAAGCCGCCCGTTTACAGTTTACTCCCGTCCCCCCCCGCGAAGGGAGGGACGGGAGCTTCAAACTGAAAACCGGCGACTGAGAATGGACCACGTTCCCCGCCTCGTCCCGCGCGGTCGCGAAACGAGTTCAAACGGCGGGAGCTTCTCAGAAGCTGATGTTGCCCGTGTACGGAATCTTCTCATCCGCGCCGGGTTCTTCGCTGTCGGCCGATGTGCTGGAAGACGCGGGTGCCGCCGACGTGCCGACTGGTGTCCCCTGAGCGGGTGCCGGAACATTGACGTTGAGCTTCAGGTTCGAGATGGCGTTCGCCACACTGTCGAGTGAACGGGCGATCTCGCGGTTGGCTTCGGCCACCTCGCGGGTTGCCTCAGCCACGGCGGCCTGCGAGTCCGTTGACTTCAGATCGTACTCGCGCGACTGAGCCGAGCGATTGGTCTCGCCGTACTGGGCGAACAGATTGAGGGTGAGCAGTACCGCGACCACCACGAGCAGAAATGTCGTGTAAGAACGCGCGTCGAGCTTGGGACCGATCATGGGAAGCCTCACAGGGTGATTTTTCGACGAAATACGGCTGGCTGCCGGTCGTGTCAGAATGCTGCGAAGGAAAACGTATGGCGTCAAGACCGGCATGACACCCTGCCACCATCCAGCCCCCGCGTGTCAGCACCAAACTTCGCGGGGCCCGGCTCGCTGCCCCCGGTTTCGGCCTGTTTTTCCGAACCCGGGAGGAGATCCAAACCCCCTTTTCTCTTGAGGAGTCCCGTTGTATACGGCACCGGTTGCGGTGTCTCATCCATCCCCAAATCAACGAGACCTGTCATGAATCGTTTCTCTTCCGCCTTCACGCTCATCGAGCTTCTGGTTGTCGTTGCCGTCATTGCGATCCTGGCGGCAATTGCCGTTCCCAACTTTCTGGAAGCTCAAACACGCTCGAAGGTCTCGCGCGCCAAGGCTGACATGCGCACCGTTGCCACCGCCCTTGAGTCCTATCGCATCGATGGCAACCGCTACCCACCCGACTTTCAGTTTGGAACCTTCTCGTTCGTCCAACGCTTCGCCCGTCTCACCACCCCGGTCTCGTACATCTCATCGATCCCGGAGGATCCCTTTGCCGACGCGGGGGCCATCATCGAGCACGCTGCCACGGAAACCGTCAACGGCTATGCGTTTCCCGCGACAACGAACAATCTGATCCGCCCGTTCACCTACGACTATGCCTACCGTTTCCTGCCCGGTGGCATCCCCGAACCGACCACCACTTGGAGCAACATCACGCGCAACCCCGGTAACGTCATGTGGGCCATGCGCAGCGCCGGACCCGACCGTTGGCCGTCCTATCTTGGTTCGGCCATGCCGGGGTACGACCCCACCAACGGCACGGTCAGCCGCGGCAACATCTATTGGACCGGGCCCGGCGTGGGCGAGGATGCCCCGCTCATCTGAAGACCTTGTGGACTAATGTGCGCCCAACCGTCCGAAGCGCCGGTCCAGTTCGGACTTGGCCAGCCGGATGATTGTTGGGCGCCCGTGGGGACACGTGAACGAAAGTCGGCACGCGCGCATCTGATCGAGCAGCGCCTGCATCTCCTCGTGGCTCAGGCGATGCCCCGCGCGAATGGACGAGTGGCACGCCGCGCGCACCAGAATGCGTTCGCGCGCGTCGGCAACGCGGTTCACACGCGGTGCGTCCTCGAACTCATCGAGCAGATCGGTGAGAAGCGCGGCCACGTCGGCCTTGGCGAGATCGCTCGGGACGGCCGTCGCCGCCCACGTCGCGCCGCCAAACGGCTCGACGGCAAAGCCCATCGCCGCCAATTCGGGAAGCAGCGCTTCGAGCACCTCCGTGCGGTCGGCGGCCACGTCGAACGTCACGGGGACGAGCAGCGTCTGCGAGGCGGTCTGGCCCTGGCGCGCCGTGAGTTCAAGAAACCGCAGGCGCTCGTGCGCGGCGTGCTGGTCCACGAGCAGCAGGTCCTCGCCGAAGCGCGCGACGACGTAGGTCTCTGCAATCTGACCGAGTGGCTCGGGATCGAACGGCTTGTCCCAGAACTCTGGATCGGGTTTCTCGCCCGGCCCGGCCGCGACGGGCGGAAGCGAACGGCGTTGCGGCGGCGTTGAAGAGGGGGACTCGCGCGGCAAATACGGATCGATCGCGGGGGCAAAGGCGGGTGCGACCGGCTGGCCATCCGGCGCGAACGCCCTCGCGCCCTCCTGGGCTTCCTGGGCTTCGCGCGCACGCTTGCGCTCGAACGCGCGCGAGACAAGGTCCAGTGGCGTGCTCATGCGGATGGAGTCGGGGCGCAGCGCGGCTTGCTCCATCCCGAATATTCTCGGAGGCTGCTCCGTTGCTTCGCCGGTCGTCGGCGCAGACGGGGGCGCATCACCATCGAGGTGCATCTCCGGGACAAAGCCATGCGCTTCGAGAGCCACGCGCGCCGCGTGATAGCAGGCACCGGCGACGTTGCGCTCGTTGCGAAAGCGCACCTCCTCCTTCGTCGGATGCACGTTGATGTCCACATCGCCGGGCGGCACCGTGATGAAAACGCAAAAGATGGGAAAGCGCCCCGTCATGATGAAGCCCCGGCACGCCTGCTCGATCGACGAGCCGATGGCCTTGTTGCCGAAGGGGCGTCCGTTGACGAACAGGTACTGTGAACGCCGGTCGCCACGGCTGCTTTGTGGATTTGCCAGAAGCCCGGAAACCGCGGCGCCTTCGCGCTCGAAGGAAAGTTCGAGCAGCGTGCCGCTCACGCGCGAGCCCGACAGCGTCAGGAAGCGGTCGGCCAGGCTCTGCCCGCTCGGCAGGTCCAGCCGCACTTCACCATCGCGAACGATGCGGAATCCAATCGCGGGCACGGCAAGCGCCTGGCGCACCACCGTCTGCAAGATCGCGTTCATCTCCGACGTCGAACTCTTCAGGAACTTCAGGCGCGCCGGCGTGTTGAAGAACAGGTCGCGCACAGAAATGCGCGTTCCCGCCGGGCAGCCAACCGATTCGATGGTCTCGATCGTCCCGCCTTCGACGACGAGCCGCGTGCCCGCGAGGTCCTCCGCCGGGCGCGTGCGAATCTCGACACGGCTCACTGACGCGATCGACGGCACGGCTTCTCCGCGAAAGCCGCGCGTGGCCAGGCGGAACAAGTCCTCGGGAGTGCGTATCTTCGACGTCGCATGGCGCTGGAGGCAAAGCTCCGCGTCCTCGCGCGCCATCCCCACGCCGTCGTCCGCGATCGAAACATCGCGCAGCTCGTTGCCCAGCTCGACCTCGATGCGCGTCGCCCCCGCGTCGATGGAGTTCTCCACGAGTTCCTTCACGACGCTCGCCATGTTCACCACCACTTCGCCGGCGGCGATCTGGTTGATGAGCATCTGAGGAAGAACCTGAATCTTCATCGAAGCGTTTCCTGCGTTGCCCGCATGAGCGCGGAGGACGCCGTGTCAGATGGGGAGACCCACCTTGCGGCGTTTGTCGAACGTGATGATTTCCTTCACGCCGCACTCACGCAGCAGCGCCAGTGCGTCGTCGAAATACCGTCCGACCTCCGACGGCTTGTGCGCGTCGCTGCCGAGCGTGAACGGCACGCCCGCGCGCGCCAGATGCGCCACCACCGTCGGCGACGGATAGAACTCGCTGATCGGCTTGTCGCGTCCCGCCGTGTTGATCTCCACCACCGCGTCCGACTCGATCAGCAACGGCAGCAGGCTCGCCACGTACATCTCGTAGCCCGCGCGCGGAACGTGGCCGAACTTCTTCGGCAGATCGAGGTGCCCGACAATGTCGATGAGATCCCACTCGAACATTTGCCGCAGCGTCTTGAAGTATTCCTCGTAGACCTTGCCGACGTCGCGCTCGTCCCACTGTGTCAGATGATCGGGGTGGTCGAAAATCCAGTCGCCCAGATTGTGCACCGAGCCGATGTGGTAGTCGAACTCGAAGGACTCGGCCATTGCGCGGGCCTGCTGTTCGCATCCCGGAATGAAGTCCATCTCGATGCCGATGCGAAAGGCCATGTCCCCCTTCTCCGTGACTTCTTCGCGCAGGCTCTGCATCGTTTCCAGATACTCGGCGAACTCCTCTTCCGAGGGGGCGATCTGTTCACCTTCGTACTGGAACATCCAGGGGGAATGCTCGCTGAATCCGAATTCGCGGAGTCCGAGTTCGCGGGCGCGTTCGACGTACTCGCCCGGCTCTCCCGAAGCATGGTGACACAAGGGAGTGTGGTTATGGAGATCAATCACGGAGTGTGTTATTCCTTAGGCAGGGAAGTAAAGGGCAGGTGGCAGCGGTATTCGTCATGCCGGGCGCGCGGTTTCGCCCTCGGCGATTTCGACTCTGTGGATCGTGTCGGGCAATTCCTCCATCAGGCGCTTCTCGATACCCATGCGCACCGTCATCAGCAGCGACGCGCAGCCGACGAATTTTCCTCCGAGTGCAATGAAGGCAATGCCGTTGTCGATGCGCACGAGACGGCAGTCGATTCCGTCCGTCTCCAAATAGGGGCGGAGTTGCGCGAGGATTTCGCCGATACGCACTTCCAGTGGAGATTCCGCCTGGGGGGCCATGGGGTTGCCTGTATCTATTCCTCCGCGAGACCGCAGAAAAGTTCGTTCTCCCACTTGAAGTTCAGGTGCTCGATCTCGTGCGACCAGATGTGCCCGCAGGCCGTGGAGATGCCGGTGTCCTTGCGATCGAATTCTCCGCGATAGCCCATCGTCCGCAGGTGTGTGGCGCCGAGACGCCGTGCCACGCGCTCCACCAGGTTGAGGTCCGAATCCGCGACCTGCGACTTGATCGTGGCGCGCCACATCTTTTCGTCCACGCCGAGCTTGTCGATTCCGTGCCGCCTGTAGGCACTCCGGAAATCCATGAGTTCCGTTTTGTAGATCGCGAAGATGGCGTCGGCCTCCTCGTTGCGTCCCGTCCACTTCAACGCATGGATTGCGAAGATCGCCGCGAGACACATCATCGCCACGTTGTGGTAGGCTGCGCGATGGTCTATGTGCTCCCACGCAAACGTCGAGGAAGAGAGACCGTGGTGGGCATGGTAGACCGCGTCGGCGGCCAGGCCGCACACGACGATCTCGTCATCGGTCAGGTCGGTGGCCTCCGAGTCCTCGGGCAGGTTCGCCAGCAGGCACTCGCGCGCGAAGTCGTCGAGCCGGATGTCCGCCTCGCTGTACAAATGGTGGATGAAGTGTTCCTTCCAGTGGATACGTGCGTGACGGACCAGGAAATCCTCGATGTTGCGGCGGGCAACGGGCACGCGCCGGATCGGCAGAATCTCGCGCATCAACCCCAGCATTCCGCCCATGAACGTCTTGGGCTCGCCCACGACGGCGCGATGGACGTTGGAGAGCGCCGCCCACAACGCGGGCTTCCAGCACGGGTTGCCCCGCGACCGGCGCGTCACACCGTCGGTCATCCGCCGCGAATAGGGGCGCTCGCGGCCGAGCACCTTGCCCTGCGCGCTTGTCTCGACCCCCGTGAAACGCACCAGTGAGCCCGGTGTGTCCTCGTAGGCCGACCAGCACGTGTCGTCCTCCAGCGTCGTACGGCGCGGCTCTTCATCCTCCATCCCGTACTTCTTCAGCAACTTGCGGCGCACGAACACGTCGGGCCCGCACGGCTGGTAGCCGAGCTCCGTCAGCTTGATCAGCTTCTGCTCGAAATTCACGCACGTCTTGAACGTCGAAACCAGCGTCATCAGCGGCTCGAAGTGCGACCACAGGTGATCCACCTGCCGGTCGCGCAGCACCGCGTCCACCTTCGCAATCGTGCGGTCCAGCTGCTTCTTTGTCGAAGGATGCCCCTGCACGACCCAGTCGCTGAAGAGGCGCTCCTTGTAGACCACCGACACGATGTCGCGCGTCGTCGGCGCCGGACGCAGCGTGTTCCAGCGCTTCATGAGGGAATCCGTCTCCCGTTCCTTCGACTGCTCGGTATCGAGCAGCAGGATCAGGTGCGGATTCGCGACCTTCTCCTCCTCGCAACGCTTGAGGAACTCCGCGTGGAAGACCTCGAGGACCTTCTTGTTGAACGCCCCC
Organism: Candidatus Sumerlaeota bacterium; assembly: GCA_030156535.1. Taxonomy (GTDB): domain Bacteria; phylum Sumerlaeota; class Sumerlaeia; order SLMS01; family JAHLLQ01; genus JAHCAW01. The sequence continues at coordinate 31,071 of JASGMJ010000020.1, read as the reverse complement.
TCCGGCAGCCAGAGCACGCAGGTAAAGACATCCTCGCCCAGCGCACGCTTCACCCGGCGATTGTACTTCATCAACATCGGCCAGTAGAATTCCAAGGCGATGCGGGAAAGCAGCCGCAGCTCGAATTCGTGCTGGTACTGGGACAGCAGCGTGTGGAACGGCGTCGTGACAACCGGCGTCGTGTGCCCGTCATCCCACAGCTGCGCGATGCGGCTGTAGACGTTGTCCGCCGTCTCGTAATCGAGTTCGATGATTCGGATAATCGTGTCGGGGTCGAGTCCCAGGCCGAAGAACGCCACCGGGCCCCTCTCCCGGAAGTTGTCCGCGTTTGCCCGCTCCAGAATCCCTGAGACGGTATCCAGCCGCTTGGCCAGCGTGCGGATGAACTTCACCTGAAGCTCCGTCGGGTTCTTGCCCGACATCACTTCCTGGTTGAACTGAATCGACAGCGGGGCGAGCCGCTCCTCGTACTCGCGGGGGGAGGAAAACTGCTCCAGCAGCTCGTCGGGATCCTCGTCGTCAAGGTCGGCGGGCAAACGATCGATCATATCGACCCGCGACCCAATGGGGTAGCTGAACTCCACCTGCACTGGATGCAGGCGGTTGACATCCATTTCGCGCACGACACGTGGGGTTGAGAGAACTCCGACTCCACCGGAGCCCGACCCGGACTGTGTCGTCGTCTTTTTTCGTCCTCGCCTGGTCAATTGACTAAACCTTCTTCCGGCCCTGATTTGGGGCAACGTTGCCCCGTATTGCCCAATCTCAGGCTTTGGCGTATACCACGCCCAGCGCGAGGGCTGACAAGTATTATTTGCCGCAAGAAGTCGGCTGTTACGAGGTGCGCTTCATTGGCCGCCACTGCGGTCCGCACCAGGGGTCTCCCGGTCCGGTGTCACGTTCCCCTTCTCCAAGCAAAATCGGCGCTCAACTGGCAGGGTCGCCTCCACGATGGCCGCTCCCGTCGCCGTCATCAGTGTCTGCACCTGGCGCTTTGCCACCAAGTTCAGAAAGCGCTCGGCCCGCCCGGCGTCCAGTTCCCCCAGAATGTCGTCGAGCAACAGGACCGGCGGGCGCCCGGGATCCAGACCCGCCAGCAGATCCAACTCGGCCAATCTCAATGCGAGAACCGCGCTGCGCGTCTGCCCCTGGCTTGCGTAGCTGCGCGCGTCATGCCCGCCGATCTCGAAGCGCAGGTCGTCGCGATGGGGGCCTTCGCGGGTCACGCCGCGCTCCAGATCGCCTTTTCGGGCGCGGCGCCAGAGCGCCAGCAGCTCGGCCGCCAACTCATCTGCGGGCGTTCCGGCGGCGCAAAGCGCCCCGATTCCGCTCGCCGTGCCAAAACCGGCCTCATAAACGAGCGCCAGTTCCTCGGTTCCGCCCGTGATCTCGGCCATTGTGACGCGGGTCGCCTCGGTCAGCCGCTCCGCGAGACGCGCCCGCGCCAGCATTGTTCGAGCTGCGGAAACGGCCAGCGTCTTCTCGAAAGCGTCGTATTGCGGATCGGTGGGAGGCACGTGCCGACGCAGCAGACCGTTGCGGCTCGCCAGCGCCCGCGTCATCCCGACCAGTGTCTGCAAATATGCAGGTTGGCTCTGGGAGAGGAGGGTGTCCAGAGCCGCGCGCCGCTGCTGGGGCGGACCCTGAATCAGACCCAGGTCGGCGGGGACGAAGAACACGGTGCGGAAAAGCCCCCAGAGCTCCGAAAGCGCCCGGAGCGGCTTTCTGTCAAGCCATACTGCTTTGCGCGATGGTTCGATGGCCACCCGGACTTCGTGGCGGCTGGGTCCGGCCGTAAAGACCCCCTCGACGGCACCGACCCGCTGCTCGCCTGCTCCCCATCCAATGCACTCGCGGTCGCGGGCGGTGCGAAAGCTCCTGCCCGTCGCCAGCATCCCGGCCGCCTCCAGAACCGTGGTCTTTCCCTGGGCATTGTCGCCCCAGAACAGATTGATCCCGGGCGCCAGTTCGATGTTGGCGCGCCCGACGAGCCGGAAGTTTTCGAGACGGAGGGAAAGCAGGGGCATCGGCGGGCTTCAGGTGGAATCGGAGGGGTGGAAGGGCGGCAGCATCGAGCTCTCCGCCCCGTGCAGGGGGCAAGCCGGGTTGCGCCGAACGCGCAAAGTGGTGAACTCCATGGAGAGGGCATCGACCCCCAGAACCCGCCCAGTGAGCGGTTCCCCGATGCCGAGGAGCAGTTTCAGGGCCTCGGTGGCCTGGATCGTTCCGAGCAGTCCGGCGACCGAACCGAGGATGCCAGCCTCCTGGCAGGAGGGGAGGGCGCCGGCGGGTGGCGGCACGGGGAAGAGGCACCGGTAGCACGGTTCCTCCGGGCCGCCCGCATTGAGGAACACCGCCGCCTGGCCCTCGAAACGAAACAACGATGCCGTCACCAGCGGCCTCCCCAATCGCACGGCCGTCTCGTTCACCAGATAACGGGTGGCAAAGTTGTCCGACCCGTCGAGAATCACATCGGCCTTCCCGAGCAGCTCCGCCGCGTTCCCGGAATCGAGCCGCTCGGCATGAAGGTTCAGGTGGACCCCGGGGTTGAGACGGGCAAGCGCCTCGCCCGCCGAGGCCGTCTTGGGGCGCCCGAGATCAGGGGTTCCATGGAGAATCTGGCGCTGGAGATTGGACAATTCGACGGCATCGGAATCGATCAGGTCGAGCGTCCCGACACCCGACGCGGCCAGATAGAGGGCGGCCGGGCTGCCAAGCCCACCGAGCCCCACCACGGCGACCCGCGCGGCCAGCAGGCGGCGCTGTCCCCGCCCCCCGACGCCGGGGAGCAGGATGTTCCTGCTGTACCGTTCGAGCCAGTTGGCTGGCAAGTTGCCCTGCTTGTCAGTCATCTGTGCCTCGGCGGATCAGAATCCGTGTGCAGCCATCTTCCCCGGAGTCCTGCCGCAGAACGGTGTGCCCATCGAGCGTGCAGGATTGCGTTACGTTGCGGAGGGGCTCGGTGCCGCGCAGGAGGACGGCGAGGACCTCGCCGGGCGCGAGGTCCTCCAGGGCGATTTTCGTCTTCACATAGGTCATGGGACAGACGTCGCCGGTGATGTCGAGAAAGGAGGCAGCGGGCGGGTTATGGGGCATTCGTGACACCTCGCTGCGCAAAAGTGCCACGGGCGGAGGCGAAAGTCGAGAGGAGGGAACGCCCGCTTTGGCGCGATTGTCCGATCATTCGGGGTGACAGCCACAGGGCGCCTGCATACAGTGAAGTGGGAGTTCGATCATGCTTGTCTTCCGCCGGGCCAAACGGGGTGTAGCGCTTCTTTCCGCCATCATGGCGCTGCTGATCATTTTCATCCTGACGGGGATGTACATGAACGGCGGGCCGGGCGGCGGCGCGGGTGGAGCTGCGGGGATTCCGTTCATGCTGACACTGCCGGACCGTGCGCGCAGCTCGGTGTGCGACGCCAACCGCCGGATCGCGCTGACGACCCTGATCACCAGCCAGATGTCGTTCGGCAGTCATCTTTCGACGGAGCAGATGGCGCAGGCGGCGGCGCAACTGCCGCGCTGTCCCGGCGACGGGAAGTTCTACATCGAGGGGCAGGAGATCAGTTGCACGCAGCACGTCCTGACTCCGAAGTTCCGCGAGCGTTTGGGGATTCTCTGAGAAACCGGCCGCGTCAGAGCGGCACTTCCACCTGTTCGAGAATGTGGCGAATGGCGGCCTGATCTTCCTCGTGCGTGAAGGTCGCGCGCTCGAAGGTGCGTGCGAACTGCACGCGATGCGCGAGGACGGGAATGGCGATGTGCTGGATGTCGTCGGGCGTGGCGTATTCGCGGCCGTTGACGTAGGCCCAGGCCTGGGCGGAGCGGCGCAGAGCCAGCAGGCCGCGCGTCGAGCAGCCGATCTCGAACTTGGGCGATTCGCGCGTCGCTTCGCCGATACGCACGATGTACTGGAGCAGGTCGTCGTCGACGCGCACATTGGCCACGGCTTCCTGCAGGGCGACGATTTCCACGGCGTCCACCACGGGCTTCACGTCCTGATCGGTCATGGCAAGACGTTGCTCGCGCAGCACCATCATCTCCTTGTCGCGCTCCGGGTAGCCCAGATGCAGGCGCATGACAAAGCGGTCCATCTGGCTGTTGGGCAGCGGAAAGGTGCCGTGGGATTCGAGGGGGTTCTGGGTGGCGAGGACCATGAAGGGGCGCGGCAGCGGGTAGACCTGTCCGTCCATCGAGACACGCGCGTTGTTCATCGCTTCGAGCAGGGCGGACTGCGTCTTGGGGGTGGAGCGATTGATCTCGTCGGCCAGCACGATGTTGGCGAACAGCGGCCCCTGCTTGAACTCGAACTCGCCGGAGTCCTTGCGGTAGATCGTGACGCCCAGAATGTCGGAGGGGAGCAGGTCGCTGGTGAACTGAATGCGGCGGAACGAGCAGTTGATCGAGCCGGCGAGCACCGAGGCGAGCGTCGTCTTGCCGACGCCGGGCACGTCCTCGAAGAGCAGGTGGCCGCGCGCCAGAAGGGCAACAATGCACAGGTCCACGACCTCGCTGCTGCCGTGATAGACGGTGGCGATGTTATCGCGCAGTCGTTGAATGATGGCGTGATCGGCCACGGAATCTCTCCGGTTTTGTGCTGGGCCCAGCTTGCGGGGAGTCCCCCTACTCTTTCGGCTCGGGGAACGCGCGCTCGCGGACGTCGCGGGCGTATTTGCGGAAGGCACGAAGCGTGCCCGCCCGCAGGTCGATGTACTTGCGCGCAAAGCTCGGCGGGTTCTTGGTCAGCCCGAGCAGATCGTGCATCACGAGCACCTGGCCGTCGCAGTGCGGCCCGGCGCCGATACCGATGGTGGGAATCTGAATGGCCTCGGTGATATCGCGGGCGAGTGCCGAGGGAATGCACTCAAGCACGATGGCCGAGAGCCCCGCCTCTTCCTGCAGGCGCGCCATTTCCATCAGACGCTCGGCGGCGGCCTCCGTGCGTCCCTGCACGCGATAGCCCGAGAGAGCGTGAACGGACTGGGGCACCAGACCGATGTGCCCGATGACGGGGATGCCGGTCTCGTGCAGCGCGCGAACAGTTTCGCGGATGCGCGGGCCGAAGCCTTCGATTTTGACCACCTGGGCGCCTGCCTTGATGAAACGCCCCGCGTTGCGCACCGCATCCTGCGTGCAGACCTGGTAGGACATGAAGGGCATGTCGGCCACGATCATGGCGCGCTTGGCTCCGCGCGCCACGGCGGCCACATGCATCTCCATCATTTCCACGGAGACGGGGATCGTCGTATCGAAACCGTGGACGACCATGCCGGCGGAATCGCCGACCAGGATCATGTCGGCGCCTGCCTCGTCGGCCAGCGCGCCAAAGCACGCATCGTAGGCCGTAATCATGACGAGCGGCCGGCCGGCCTGCTTCATCTGCGCGAGATGATTGATGCGCACCTTGTTCTGCACTCCCTTGGGAGCGGGAGGAACTTTTGGGGCAACGCCTCCTTCAGAGGCTTCCGGCTTGTCTACATTCTCGGCCATTCCCAACCCTTTCGCGGGCGAAGTGCGCGTACCCTATGCACCATCCCCGCCTTGGGGGAAGGGGAAAGGGGGCGAAAGAGCGCGGTTCGCGGAACGCCTCGGTGAAAACGCGCCGCAGACGCCCCGCCCCGTTTCTCCGCTCCGCGCGGGCCCGATGGTCTTGCGCACGGCCCGCAAGGGCCCCAAGGCTGGCGGACAATCCCGGGGATGCAAGGCGTGGACGGAGTACAAGAGAACCCGCGCCTCTGATTCTCCGGCGAAATCGGCCGATTCATCCGCGCCGTCCAATCCCCCCCCCCGCAAAGGCACCCGTGAACGCCTCCAACGCCAAGCGCCTGCTCTCGCTCGCCATCTCGCTCGCCCTGCTGGCCCTGCTGATTCTCAGTGTCGATCGCGCCGCGCTCGCCGGGGTGCTCAACGGCATCCACCCCGGGTGGTTCACCGCCGCCATCATCTTCTTCATCCCCCAGATTCTCGCCATCGCGCGCCGCTGGGCGCTGATCGCGCAGCCCGTCGCGCCGCTGAACTGGCGCGAGGCCGGGCGCCAGGTGCTGGCAAGCAACTGCCTGAACCTCGTGCTGCCCAGCAAACTCGGCGATCTTGCCAAGGGCGTGTTCCTTTATCGCCAGGGGCGGTGCGGGCTGGCGGCGGGAATGCAGATCGTCGTTTTCGAGAAGCTGTTGGACCTCGCGGCCCTGAGCGCCTGGATGATTCTGGGCTGGATGCTGGCACCCCGGATGGACTGGTGGGTGCTGGCCGTGCTCGTCCTGGGAGCCGTGCTGGTGGCCGTTGTGTGGGCCGTCTACTTCACGCCGGGGGCCGCCGGGCGCCTTGCCGCGCTGGTGCCCGCCGGAATGCGCAAGCTCAAGCCCGCAGCGAAGATTCTCGGCCTGCTGGAGTCTGCCCCGGGCGTGGCGCGCCTCGTTCATGCGGACGGTGGGCGGCGCGGCAGGATCGTCGCCTGGAGCTTCACGATCTGGCTGCTCCACCTGCTGCAGATTGCGTGTTTCTTTCGCGCGGTGCACGTCGATGCCAACGTGTTCGAGGTGATGGCGCGGATGCCGATCGCGATCTTTGCGGGCCTCATGCCGCTGTCGATCGCGGGCGTGGGGGTGCGCGACTGGGCCATCGTGGCGATTTTCGCGAGTGCTGGCAACCCGCGCGCGGCGCTGGTGGCGGCGGGCCTGCTGGTTTCGCTGCGCTACGTCGTCCCCGCGATCGGCGGGCTCCCCTACATCGGGGGCTACCTCACGATGGCAAGACAGGCGAAGGAGGCGGGCGGAAAGGGGTGATTCCCCCTTGCGGGTTTGCCGCGCGGGGGGAATCTACTTGTCGTAATCGTTTGCAAGAAGGCAAGGAGTCCTCTCCATGAAGCACACCACGCTCCCCCTCCTCTTCGTTCTCCCCGCGCTTCTCTTCCTCGCTGCTCCCGCCGCTGCCGGGCCCATCGCCGATGGCGTGATCTACAGTGAGTTCGTCCTCCCCGGCCCCGTGCGCGCCTATGTGGTGCAGTGGGAACTCGACCGCCCGGAAATCGACCTGATGATGGGGTTCCCCTTCGGGCAGCGCAGCTCGCAGACGAAGGAAGCCGTTTCCGCCATGGCTGCCCGCTATAACGACCCGCCCGAGCGCGAAGTCCTCGCCGCCGTCAACGCCGGGTTCTTCGGCACTGGCAACGACCTCATCGGCAGCCTCGGCAGCGAATCCAACTACCTGCAATGGCCCGACCTCAGCCGCTCGTGGCCCGCTCTCGCTTATCTCGACTCCGGCGGCATGATGATCTCCATCCGCCCCACGATCACCGACAACCAGTTGCGCTTCGCCGACGGCTCGTCCCTCGGCATCGACCTCATCAACGAGGACCGGCAGTCGGGCACACTCGTCATTTACACGCCGCACTGGGGGCCGAGCACCACGACGACGGCGCAGGGGACGGAGGTGCTGCTCGCCGACGTCACCTACCCCATGCGGCCGGGGAAGGAAATGTCCGGCGTCGTGACGGCTGTGCACACCGGCTCGGCATCGATCAACAATGCGATTCCCGAAGGAGGGGCGGTGCTCGCCGCGCGCGACAGCAAGGGCACCACCCTCGCCCAGAAGGCCCAGGTGGGCGAGCGGGTCACGTGGCGTCTGGGGTTGTCGGAATCCATGTGGAACAACGCGCGCCTCGTCACGGACGGCGCGGGCTGGATCCTGAAGGACGGCAACGCCAACACGTCGAACTGGGCCGGTTTCAGCGACAGCTTCAAGGGCCTGCAACCGCGCACGATGCTGGCCTGCAACGACACGCACGGGTTCCTGATTGTTGTGGATGGACGCCAGACGGGCTTCAGCATCGGCATGACGTTCGACGACATGGCCACCTTCGCCAAGGACACCCTCGGCGCCACGCACGCCCTCAATCTGGACGGCGGCGGCTCCTCCACCATGGTGGTGCAGGGAACCCTCGAGAACAGCCCGTCCGACGGCAGCCAGCGCGCTGTCGCCAACAGCCTGCTGCTCGTGCGCGCCGGCGGATCACGGCCGAAAGACCTCGTCGATTCCTTCCCCGCCACGGGACGTCAACTCGCCTGGGACGACAAGTTCACCTTCAACCCCGTGGAGGCCTTCTCCCCACCGGCTCCCAATGGCGGCGACGGCACCGTGATGGTTGTCATGGACCCCAGTGGCGGCATCGAGACGACACGCGTCGGCGAACGCATGGACGGCAACTGCGTGGTGCAGGCGGACATCTTCTGCGACTATCGCCCCGAGGTCGCCGGCGACGGCTTCGAGCGCGTCGGCATCTTTGCCCGCGACCAGGGACAGGGTGCCTTCGAATCGACGTTCTACGGCGGCGGCAACTGCTATGCGATGACGTTCGACACCCACGACGGACGCATCCGCGCCGGCAAGGTCGTTGATGGCGTGTTCACCGACTTCAAGGAAGCCTCGCCGTTCTACTTCGGGCTCGACCTGTGGCACACGTTCCGAATCGTGTGCCGTGGCAACACGATCGAGTACTGGCTGAATGGCTCCCTCTTCCACAGCGCCACCGACTCAACCTTTGCCGCCGGGCGCGCGGGCATCGGCTACCACGAATACTTTTCCAACGACGCCAACATGCTCGGCACGCGCGCCGATAATTTCCTCTATCAGGCACGTTCGGTGCTCTCGCCCCACACGGATTCCTGGATGCTGCAATGAACCAAAGGGGCTATGCATGAGTGACACAAGGATGCTGTTCGAAAGCCTGCCGGATTCGGCGACCCTGCGCGTGGTGCCTGTGGAGGGCGGACTGGCGCCCGAGCGCGAAGAAGCGGTGCTCGCCGTGCTGGGCGAGCTGCTCGCCCAGTGGCGCGCCAACGGCGTGATCCGCCAGGGAGCCGTGACGCTTCACCCCTCGCGCGCCTTCCTGCTTCTCGCCTGGCAACCCACCGGGCCCGACATTTCCGGCTGCACGAAGGACGGATTGACGAAGACACTGGAAGCCTTCGAGGCGCAGTTGGGCACGCGCCTGCTCAATGCCCCGCGAATGGCCGTGGAGCAGGAGGGCGCCGTGCTCTTCCTGACCCAGAAGGAATTCAAGGAACGGCGCCGCAGCGGCCGGATCACTGGCTCGACGCGCGTCTTCGACCACCTGCTGAACACCGTGGGTGCGCTGCGGGCCGGCGGCTTCGAGACCACCGTGGACGCCAGTTGGTACGGCCGCATTCCTGCCTGACGCCCCCTCGCGGATTTCCGGCACAAGTTTTTCTGGACAGTGTTGTGCCCGGTGGGACGACAACTCTCGCGACGATGTCGCCCCGGGCGACCGAGACCCGCAGAAGCGGGCCACGGGCCATTGGCCCGCCCACTGCCCAAGGGAGGTGACGCATGACCTCCGCCCCAATGAATCCGTTTCATGCCACAAGGAAGGTTGTCGTTGCTGTGATTGGCGGCACCGTCGTGCTGCTGGGAATCGCGCTGCTCGTTCTGCCCGGCCCCGCCTTCATTGTGATCCCGCTGGGACTGGCGATCCTGGCAACAGAGTTTGTCTGGGCGCGCCGGTGGCTGGGGCGCGCACGCGACACCCTACACGATGTTGCGCGAAAACCCACGCGCCGACGCCAGCAGTGGGGTATCGTCCGCTGGTGGCGCCGCATGAAGCGCGACCGGAATTTCATCACGATCGGCCGGGGACTTTGAGAGCGTCCTGCTAAGCCCTGCACCCGTACTTTGCCCGATAGTCCCCAATCGCCGAGAGCATCGCGTCATCGAGCACGACGCGGCCGTCGATTGGGCGGTTGTGCAGGTGCGCGACGATTTCGTCGAGCGTCACGATCGCCGCGGGCCTGAGCCCGAACTCCTCGCGCAACTCGGCGAGCGCGCTCCGCGCCCCCGTTCCGCGTTCCTGGCGATCGACGGAAACCAGCAGCCCCACGACCTTCACGTCGGCCGCCGCGCGCAGCAGCGCCATGCTTTCGCGCACCGACGTTCCGGCGGTCGTCACGTCCTCGATGATCACCACGCGGTCGCCGTCGCGCAGGCGGCGCCCGACGAGCAGTCCGCCCTCGCCGTGGTCCTTCGCCTCCTTGCGATTAAAGGCGATCCCCACCTCCGTCCCCAATTCCATTGCTGTGGCGACGGCGAGCGGAATCCCCTTGTAGGCCGGGCCGAAGAGCACATCGAAGTCCGCTCCGAAATGTGCGGTGAGAGCCTCGGCATAGAATTGTCCCAGGCGCCGCATTCGCGCACCGCTGTCGAAGACTCCCGTGTTGATGAAGAACGGCGTCGTCCGTCCGCTCTTGGTGACGAACGTGCCGAATCGCAGTGCCTCGCAACGCACGAGGAACTCGATGAAGCCGGTCTTGTAGGGAGCGGGGTTCGTTGCCATGAATGCGCCGCTACACCGAAATGGCGGAATGTTTCTCGGCGTAGGCCTTCTTTGCTTCCTCGGCGATGATGTCGAGCCCCTTGCGCACGACGTCGTCCGGGCCGGCATAGGTGACGCGGATGCACTCCTGCTTGTGCTGCCAGTCCTCCTTGAGGCCAGGGAAGAAGTAATGCCCGGGCAGGACAAGCACGCCGCGCTTCTTCAGGCGCTCGTAGAACTCCTGGCTGGTGATCGGGAAGTCGCGGAACCAGAGCCAGAGGAAGAGCGCGCCCTCGGGCTTGTGGATGTGGAAGTCCACGTCGCCGAGCGCGGCGCACAGTTGGTCCTTCGCGGCGAAGGCCTTCTTCTGGTAGAAGGGCTTCACGATGTCGCGGCTGATCTTCAGGATTTCGCCACTGCGCACCAGCGGCCCGACAAAGGCACCACCCATGCCGTTGGGCGCCAGGCTGATCACGGCATTCATGTTCGCCACGCGGCGGGCGATGTCCTCGTTGGCGATGATGATGCCCGTGCGCGTGACGGGGAGGCCGAGCTTCGACAGACTCATGCACACGATCGTGTTGTCGTTGTAGAACGGCTTGGCGTCGGCGAAGATGATGTCGGGGAACGGCGTGCCATAGGCGTTGTCGAGAATCAGGGGAACGTCGTGCTGCTTTGCCAGCGCGCTCAGCTTCACGATTTCGTTCTCTGTGAGGACGTTGCCCGTCGGATTCGTCGGACGCGACGCGCAGATGGCGCCCACCTCGTCGGTGATCTTCACGGCGTCGAAATCGACCATGTACTTGAAGACCTGATCGTCGAGGTGGTGGATCTCCGGTTTGCTGGCCGTGAAAAAGTCCTCGGTGATGCCGAGGTCTGCGTAGCCGATGTACTCGGGCGCCAGAGGGAGCAGGATCTTCTTGCGGCTGCCGTCGGGGTGTTCGCCCGCGAACAGGTTGAAGAGCATGAAGAAGGACATCTGGCTGCCGTTGGTGAGGCAGATGTTCTTGTGGGTGATGTTCCAGCCGAATTCGCGGTTGAACAGTTCGGCGAGCGCGGAGGTGAACTCCTTGCTGCCTTCGGGGCCGTCGTAATTGCCCACGATGCGCTCGAACTCGCCGGGCTTGGCCAGGATGTCTTCCATCACCTTGCGGAAGTGATCCTGAACGGCCTGGATGTGCGCGGGATTCCCCGCACCCAGCATCAACATGGGGTCGGGTCCGGAGAGCGCCTGCCCCAGATCGTCCATCAACTGGCAGATGCCAGTGTTGCCAGTCAGTTTCTCGCCGAATTTCGAGAGTTTCATCTATCAACTCCATCGCGCGGATGCGCGGGATAAGCCAGAGTACCCGACGCTACAGCGTCCGGGAAGGGAGAAAGTATCTGCCGCACCCCACTGCGTTTCAAGGGAAGGATGATACGAAATCCTCCAATAGAAAAGGAATTCCGACGTAAGTTCTTTTGCTGTGGGATTCTGTGCCCAGCGCCCGGGAAACGGGACAGGCCACCGCTCGGAGCCGAAGCCCGGAGGGCGATGGTACCAGAGAGGGAGGCGTTGGCGCGCCACGAGGGACAAGGCGCCCAAGGCACACCTCGGAGACCGGGGCCGTTGGGAGCGTCCCGAAAAAACGAATCGGCCAGTGCGCGGGCACCGGCCGATTCGTGCTCAGATCATGGAGGGAGAACAAAACCCAAGAAGAGCGTGTGCAGCTTATTGGGGCAGTGGCAAGAGCAAAAACACCGGCTCGCCATCCCGGGAGCGCCTTGGAGTAGCATCCGCCGACGCCCGCATTCTTCTTGGTTTCCCGGGGGGTTTGTGCTAAACGATGCGTTCATCACGGCGAAGGGAGGTTCCGCCCGTGCAAAGGATTCATACAACATTGAAGCATGGAGATTTGGAAGCAGGATCACCTGGTGGTTCCAGTGGCGCGCCCTACCGCCGCATCGTGGTCGCACTCATCCATCCCTCGAATTATGATCAAACGGAAGCAGGGGGCACAGGCACGTTTGTCCAGACGTACCACCGTGGCGTTCTGCCGTCCAACACGCTGAGACTGCTGGGGAGCCTGACGCGCGAAGCTCTGGCCCACAGCGACTTTGCCGACATGGCCACCGAGGTCCATGCCTTCGACGACGCCATTCGCCGTGAGCAGCGCGCCTACCGCCGTCTCGAAAGCCGCTTTCCCGAGAAGGGCACGTTGTTCGTCGTTGGGCTTGTCGGCGTTCAGAGCAACCAGTTCCCGCGCGCACGCGACCTGATGGATTCGGCGCGGGCGCATGGCGCCATCACGGTGATCGGCGGCCCGCACATTACGGCGAGCATCAACACCATGCTGCATGGCATCAGCGCCATCGACCCCATGCGGCCGGGCGTGCCCTGTCCCCGGCAGATGCCGCCAGAGATTGCCGAGCTCCTGGAGACGCCGGGCATGATCGTCTTCCATGGCGATGCCGACGCATCGCAGGCGTGGGGCCGGGTGCTGCGCGAGATCGCGGCAGGGACGGCGGTGAACTACTACGAGGCCGGTCTGGCACACGAGATCGACGATCCCGGCGATGTGTATGCGGCGCGCCATCTCGATGCATTTGCCTCGCCTGTCGCGGCGGTGGACACCGAGCGTGGCTGCCCGTTCAAGTGCAAGTTCTGCGCGGCGATTCAGGCGCATGGGCGGGAGGTGCGCTGTCGCAGCCCGCACGGCATCGTGTCGTGGGTGCGCCGCCAGTGCACGTCCTACGGCAAGCCGCTGACGGTGCTCTTCGCGTCCGACAATCTGGCGCGCAATCCCTACTGGCGCGAGACGCTGGCGGGACTGCGCGAGTTGCGTGCCGAGGGCTATGACTTCACGATCTGGGCCGAGGCCGACGTGCTGTGCGATTCCGGGCCCAACCGCGGGTTCCTCGAAGCCTATGCGGCGGCCGGAGGCCGGGGGCTTTTCCTCGGCATCGAGTCCATGAACCCGGCCAACATCGCCGCCGCCGGCAAGAAACAGAACGACGTCGCCCAGCTTCCCGCGTTCTTCGCCAAGTGCCGCCGTCTGGGCATCGCACCCGAGGGGGGCTACATCATCGGCTTCGAGCACGACACGCCCGAATCCATCGTGGCCGACGTCCAGAAACTCGCCGAGTCCGGTCTTGCCCGTGCGTGGTTCTTCATCAAGACGCTGCTCCCCGGCAGCCAGGACTGGGTCGAGGCTCTCGACTCGGGCCGCCGCATGAGCGACGACCTCAACCGCTTCGACTCCACTGTTGTCAGTGCCGCCCACGAAAACATGACCGACGCCCAGTGGCGCAAAGCCTACGACAGCGCCATTCAAACGTTCTACAGCGTGCGCAACATGATCCGGGTCCTTTCGGACTACGCGGACCCCGCGCAACGCTGGCGCCTCATCAAGGGATTCATGTGGTGCCGCTGGGCATACCTCACCGAGCGCTCGCATCCGATGATCGCCGGGTTCTATCGCTACTGCCCGTACCGGGAACGCCGTCGCGGAACCGCACCTCTTTCGCCGCTGCGCTATGCCGTGTCCGAAGTGCGCCGCCATCTGCGCTACGTTGGCTGCTTCCTGCACGAGTTCTATTTGTTCCAGCAGGTCATTCTGGAGACGGAGGTGCGCTTGCGCGGTGCGGACCAACTGGCCTACTGGCAGAGCCGCCCGAGCAGCGTGCGCGACTGGATGCGCCGAACGTTCACCGGTCCCATGTGCCGTGCCTGGCTCAACGAATTCTGGGTGCGCTATGGCTCGCACAAGTGGCGGCTGCTCAGCCCCATCAGCATCCGCTGGCACGTGCGCATGTTGCTCTACGCGTTCTCTGAAGTCGTCTATACGGTGCGGTTCATTCCGTTCTTCCTGCGCGGATTGCGAACGACGCCGTGAGACAGCGCGAAAGACCAGCGCGCAAGAACCCCCTCGACTTCCTGCCCTTGCTGGGTGCCCTTGCGGGGCGCCTCTTGCTCTTGCCATCCTCCACAGGTTGCCCCGTTCATGTCACTTCCCACGATCACCCTCAAAGCCCAGCGTGACGACTCTCTGAAGCGCTGCCATCCCTGGCTCTTCTCCGGCGCCATCGAGCGCCCGGAGAAGGAACCCGCGAGCGGCGACACGGTGGACGTGCTCTCGGCGAACGGCACGTGGCTCGCCCGCGGCGCGTTCTCGCCCGTTTCACAGATTCGCACGCGCGTCTGGACGTTCGACAGGAAGGAAACCGTCGACGAGGCGTTCTTCCGCCGCCGTCTTGAATCCGCGCGCGGCGCACGCGGACCCCTGCTTGGCCGCACGGACCTGACGGCGCTGCGCCTCGTCAACGCAGAGTCCGACGGCCTGCCCGGCTGCACGATCGACCGCTATGGCGACTGGCTCGTGGGGCAATTTTCGTCGGCCGGGGCGGACCGCTGGAAGAACACCATCGCGCGTGTGGCGCTCGACGTCTTTGGCGGCAACGGCGTGTTCGAGCGCTCCGATGGCGAGTCGCGCACCAAGGAAGGGCTGAAGGTGCGCGTCGGGCCGCTGCTGGGCGAGGAACCGCCGGAGGCCATTGAGATCGTGGAAGGAAACAGCCGCTACTTTGTCAACGTCGCGGCGCGACACAAGACGGGCTTCTGTCTGGATCAACGCGAGAATCGCGCGATCGTGGCGGAGTTCTCGCGCGGACGCGAGGTGCTCAACTGCTTTTCGTACACGGGGGGATTTGGCGTGGCGGCGCTTGCAGCCGGGGCAACACGCGTGACGAACGTGGACACGTCGGCCGACGCGCTTGCCATGGCGCGCCGCAACGTCGAGCTGAACGGTTTTGCCGCCGACCGCGCGGAACACGTGGAGGAGGACGTCTTCAAGTTCCTGCGCGGTTGCCGCGAGAAACGGCGTCAGTTCGACGTCATTGTGCTCGATCCGCCCAAGTTTGCCTCGGCCGCCGCGCAGGTGCAGCGCGCCTCGCGGGGCTACAAGGACATCAACATGCTGGCGATGGGGCTGCTGCGCCCCGGTGGCATTCTGGCGACGTTCTCGTGTTCGGGCCATATCCCGCCGCCGCTGTTTCACAAGATCGTGGCCGACGCGGCGCTCGATGCCGGGCGAATCGGCCGGATTCTGCGCTGGCTCGGCCCGCCGCCGGATCACCCCGTGGGGCTGGCGTTTCCCGAGGGGCAGTACCTCAAGGGACTCCTTTGCGCCGTGGATCCACGCTAAAGCGCCACGGAATTCCCCGCCCGATTCTTTTTCGATTTGCCTTGCCGTGCGGCTGCCCTTCCCCAACAAGCGCCACGCCAATAGCGGGGATGAGTTTGCCTTGCGCGTCTCCCGCCATCTCCCAGGAAGAGAGCGTCATCATGAGTGCATCTGCCCCGTGGAAGAAACTGAACGTTCCGCCGGAACTTGCGGCCATTCTTGAGGCGGCTCCTTCCGTCCGGGTCGCATCGACGAGTGACGAACTGATTGATCTGGCCTGCGGCGGGCCGGGCAGCGATTCGATGCAGGTCACGTACGCGCTTCCCGACGGACGCGAGGTCGTGGAGGCGGAAGTCATGCGCGTGCGCAATGGCGTTGCCGCCAACTATCCGGAACCCTACATGCGCCGCCGCGATCCCGACTGCATGATGATCGCCGACGACAAGCCGACGGACAAGACACGCTTCGAGGAACGCTTCGGTTCGGATTTCACGCAACTGCGCAACGAGTCGTTCGAGTGGCTCAAGAAGCAGGACCTTGCCGTCTTCGGCTTCGTCTCTGGGCAGAAGGGCATGGGGCCTGACTCGCTGGTCGTCTGCCCGGCCAACGCGGGTTTCTTTGCATTCGGACTGGCTCTACTGCAGGGCATTATCCCCATTGACGAAATGCCCGAAACCTTCTCGCCGAAGGTCGTCATCTACGTGGCTCCCACGTTCCGCCACACGCACTTTGATGGACGCCAGATCGTCGTGCATAACCGGCGCGACAACATGCACGAACTCTTCTCCTACAATCTGTATCCGGGGCCGAGCGCGAAGAAGGGCATCTACGGCGTGCTGATCGCGGTGGGCGAGCGCGAAGGCTGGGTGACGGCGCATTGCTCGACGGTGCGCGTTGTGACGCCCTACGACAACGAGATCGTCTTCATGCACGAGGGAGCGAGCGGCGGCGGGAAGAGCGAGATGCTCGAATATCCGCACCGCCTTCCCGACGGCCGCCTGCAAGTCGGTTGCAATACCATCACCGGGGAAAGCCGCTATTTGGAAATCCCGCGCACGTGCGATCTGCAACCCGTGACGGACGACATGGCGCTGTGTCACGCTTCGTTGCAGGACGGCGAGGGCAAGCTGGTGCTGACCGATGCGGAGAACGCCTGGTTCGTCCGCGTCAATCACATCACGCAGTACGGGACGGACCTGAATCTCGAATCGCTGACGGCCGTGCCTCCGCGCCCGTTGCTCTTCCTGAACCTCGTCGCCGTGCCCGGTGGACGCGCCATGATCTGGGAACACATCGAGGACGAACCGGGCAAGCCGTGCCCCAACCCCCGCGTCATCCTGCCCCGCTCGATCGTCCCCAACATCGTCAACGAACCGGTGCGCGTCGATATTCGCAGCATCGGCGTGCGCACGCCTCCGTGTACGCGCGAGAAACCCACCTACGGCATCATGGGGCTGCTGCACCTGCTGCCGCCGTCGCTCGCCTGGCTGTGGCGCCTGGTCGCTCCGCGCGGACACGCCAACCCGAGCATCGTTTCCAGCGAAGGCATGAGCAGCGAAGGCGTCGGCTCCTACTGGCCGTTCTCCACGGGCCGCAAAGTCGATCAGGCCAACCTGCTTCTCGATCAGATCGTCAACACGCCGCGGGTGCGCTACATCCTCTGCCCGAATCAGCACGTCGGTGCGTGGGAAGTTGGCTTCATGCCGCAATGGCTGGCGCGCGAGTACCTCGCCCGCCGCGGCAACGCCCGCTTCAAGCTGGGCCAGGTCGAACCGTCGCGCTGCCCGCTGCTGGGGTACTCGATGTTCTCGATGCAGGTCGAAGGGCGCCAGGTGCCCCGCTGGTTCCTGCAGGTCAACACGCAGCCGGAAGTCGGCAACGACGGGTACGACGCGGGCGCGAAGATTCTCGACGACTACTTCCGCAAGCAGTTGAGTGAGTTCCTGCACCCCGAGCTGAATCCGCTCGGCCGCCGGATCATCGAGTGCTGCCTCTCGGGCGGCAAGGTCGAGGAGTACGAGGCCTTCACAGCGGAGTAGGCAAAAGCGAGCCGTCCCGCGGCAACGCCAAGCCGGCAAAAAAACGAGGCACGGAGAGCGCGGGAGGAAACTTTCCTCCCGTTTTTCTCCGTGCCTCTCTTGTCTTCACTCACGCGGTGGGCAGAGCCGCCCGCGTCATGCTTCGTCGGTGACGCATCCGTTCGAGGCGGATTTGACGAGGCGGATGTACTTGGCGAGCGTGCCGCGCGTGGCCTTGTACGGCGGCATCTTCCACGCGGCCTTGCGCGCGGCGAGTTCCTTCTCGTCGAGTTCCACGCGGATCTCGTTGCTCTCCGCGTCGATGACAATCATGTCGCCGTCGCGCACGAGGGCAATGGGGCCGCCCTCCTGTGCTTCGGGGCAGACGTGCCCGACAATGAAGCCGTGCGAGCCGCCGGAGAAACGCCCGTCTGTCATGAGGGCAACGTCCTTGCCCATGCCCGCGCCCATGATCGCCGAGGTGGGCGAGAGCATTTCGGGCATTCCGGGTCCGCCCTTGGGGCCCTCGTAGCGGATCACGATCACGTCGCCCTTCTGAATCTTCTTCTGCTCGAAGCCTTCCATCATCTGCTCTTCCGAGTCGAACACGCGGGCCGGGCCGCGGAAGCGCAGGCCTTCCTTGCCGGTGATCTTGGCGACGGCGCCTTCGGGTGCCAGATTGCCCTTCAGAATGCGCAGGTGGCCGGTCTTCTTGATCGGCTTTTCGACGGGGAAGACAATCGGCTGGCCTTCCTTCAGCCCCGGCACGTCGGCCAGATTCTCTTCCAGAGTCCGGCCCGTCACCGTCATGCAATCGCCGTGCAGCATTCCCTTGCCGAGCAGGTACTTGAGGACGGCCGGAATGCCACCCGCCGCCTGCAAGTCCTCCATCACGTACAGGCCGCTGGGCTTGAAGTCGGCAAGGAGCGGCGTCTTGTCACTGATGGCCTGGAAGTCTTCGATGGCCAGCGGCACGTTCACCGAGCGCGCCATGGCCAGCAGGTGCAGCACCGCGTTCGTCGAGCCACCCAGTGCCACCACGGCTGTGATGGCGTTCTCGAAAGCCTTGCGCGTCATGATGTCGCGCGGCTTGACGTCGAGTTCGAGCAGGCGGCGCATCGCCTTGCCCGCGTTGCGGCACTCCGCTGCCTTCTCCTCCGATTCCGCAGGCGAGGAGGCACTGTAGGGGAGCGACATGCCGAGCGTCTCGATGGCCGACGCCATGGTGTTGGCCGTGTACATGCCGCCGCACGCTCCGGCGCCCGGGCACGCGTGCCGGATGATGGCCTTGCGATGGCCCTCATCGATCTGCCCGCTCAGGCATGCACCGTAGGACTGGAAAGCGGACACGACGTCGAGCTTCTCATCGTGATGGTGTCCGGCGCGAATCGTGCCGCCGTAGACCATGATCGACGGGCGGTCGAGCCGCGCCATCGCAATGATGCAGCCCGGCATGTTCTTGTCGCAGCCGGGAATCGCAATCACGCCGTCGTAGTAATGCGCGCCCACCACCGTCTCGATGGAGTCGGCAATCAGGTCACGCGACTGGAGGGAAAAGCTCATGCCGTCGGTGCCCATCGAGATGCCGTCGCTGACGCCGATGGTGTTGAAGCGGCGCGGGACGAGCCCTGCGGACTTCATCCCTTCGGCCACGAGTGCGGCCAGGTCGTTCAGGTGCATGTTGCAGGGGTTGCCCTCGTACCACATGCTGCCGATGCCCACCTGTGGCTTGCTCATGTCCTCTTCGGTCATGTTGGTGGCATAGAGCATTGCCTGGCTGGCGCCCTGGCGGGCCTCCTGGGTCAGGAGGGCGCTGTACTTGTTGAGCTGGTTCGTTTTAGAAGTCATTGGGAACCCCATTCTCCTTCGGATCGTGCGGCCTGAATCGTCGCGGCCGGGGGACAAATACCTAGGGGAAGCCGTGAGGGTGGGGCTATCGCAAATCGTGGAACGAGCGGGAAGATGTTATGTTTGATCAAATGCCACAGAACAAATAAGTAATTGGCGTGCACGAATATTATTCGCAGAGAGAAGGAGGCTCTGTGTTTGCCAAAAGGATCGATTGGAAATAACGGTTATCCCTATCGGGGCGGGGGGGACGATGCCATGAAGCGCTGGAAGCGGTTCTGACGGGGTCCAGGATTGGGTCCGGAGCATCGCGCTGGCCAACCTGCCGCCAACGACAGCGACGCTGGCCATTGGGACGAACGACCCGGCGAACCTGGAGTTCCCCGTGGCGCGGACGGGCACGGCCGCGAGACGCAACGGCGCTCCCGAATGGAGTCACCGCTTTCGTGGTTCGAGCTGGCTACTGCTGCGCCTGGGCATCGAGTGCGAGTTGGCGGATGCGTTGGAGGTCTTTCTTGCCCGTGCCGAGCACGGGGATTTCCTCGACGGGCAGGAGGTCGCGTTCGCGGGGGATCCAGAGGCCTGGCAGGTCGAAGATTTCGTCCGTCAGGGCTTCGAGTGCGCGGCGCGCGCGTTCGAGCGGCAACGTGGTGAGCACGATCAGTCTCTCGCCGCGGCGGTCGTCGGGCAGGCCCGTGACGGCGAAGCACGGGTCGCTTTCGCCGGCGGCGGCCTGCAGGGCTTCCTCGATGCGGCCGTGGGGCACCATCTCGCCGGCGATCTTCGAAAAGCGGCTGAGGCGGTCGGTGATATGGAGGAACCCGTCCTTGTCCAGATGCGCCAGGTCGCCCGTGGAGTACCATCCGTCTTTGAGCACCGGCTCCGTCAGGTCGGGCCGTTCGTAGTAGCCTCCCATCACGTTGGGTCCCGCGACGAGCAAGGCACCCGTTTTGCCGATGGGCACGCGCTCGCCCGTTTCGGGATCGGCGAAACGCACGGCGACGCCGAGCATGGGCACGCCGACGGCGCCGGGTTTGTGGGCGCGCTGAAAGCCTCCCGGCCCGCGGGCATCGTTGGCCGAGAGCGCGACGATGGGGGCGAGTTCGGTGCAGCCGTAGCCCTCGACGGGGCGGATGCCAAAGCGCTCCTCGAAGGCGTCGGCGATCGAGTCGCGCAGCTTCTCTGCGCCGGTGACAACGTACTCCAGCGTCGCGAAGTCGCCGGGGTCCACGCGGCGCAGGTACTGCCCCAGGAACGACGGCGTTGCGAACAGGTGCGTGACGCGATTCGTGCGAATGGACTCCGCCACGCCGCGTGCGTCCAGCGGGCTCGGATGGAACGCGATGCCGATGCCGCCAAGCAGCGGCAGCCACAGGCCCACGTTGAAGCCGAAGGAATGGAAGAAGGGGAGGGCGCCGAGCAGGCGCGCGTGCTCGGGGAGGCGTATGGCAAGCAGGGCCGCGCGCACGTTCGCCACCATGTTCCAGTGCGTGAGAGGGATGCCCTTGGGGCGCCCGGTCGAGCCGCTGCTGTACAGCAGGCCGGCGGTCTCGTCGAGTGACGCGGGCGTCGTGCGGCCCAGGCGCTCCTCGATCGTTTCCACGGAGGCGAACAGGCCAATGGCCAGCGCCTTCAATTGGTCGAGCCGCCCGATCGTGTGGCGCACGTCCTCCAGGTAGAGCAGCTCCAGTCCCTCTGGGAGGGCGACGTTGGCCTTCTCCAGAAAGACCCGCGACGTGATGAGCAGGCGCACCCCGGCTTCCTCGCGGATTTCATCGAGGATGCGGGCGGACGACGTGTAGTTCAGGTTTACCGACACGCGCCCGGCAGCGGCGAGCGCCATGTTCGTCAGCATCCCCCCGAGCGTCGGGGGCAGCATGACGCCAATCGCCTCGTCGTCGCGATAATGGGGAGCGAGTTTTTCGCCGAGCGCGACGAGCCCCGCGAGCAGGCGGAAGTTCGGCACGGGGCCGTGGGAGGCGTGGTCGCCCGTCAGGCGGGCGAGTGGCTGGCGGCGCAGGCGCGCGATGGCCAGCGCGTGCAGCGGGCGTTCCTCGCGCCGCCGCAGCTCGAAGGCCTCGATCAGGAGTTCGGCGATTTCCTGACGCAGTTCGGGAGGCCGCAGGTCGGGGGGCAGGGGCTCGCCGACGGCCACGCGCAGCGGCGTCTTCCAGCCGCGCCGGGGCGGGCGCAGCGAAGGCCCCGCGCCGTCGAGCCGTCCCCACGCCGTTTCCGCCGTGCCGTCAATGGCCACCGGAATCAATGGGGCGTCGGTGCCCTGGAGGATTTTCTCGTAGCCGCGCAGGAAGGGGAGCAACGTCCCCGTGCGCGTCACCGCTCCCTCGGGAAAGACCCCGACGAGCCCGCCGCGTGCGACTTCATCGCGGGCCTCCTGCAGGGCCTTCAGCAGGGCGCGCGGCCCCTGATGGCGTTCAATGGGGATCGCCCGGGTCAGCTTTGCAAACGGCCACACCCACCAGCGCTGCATGATGGACGCGGCGACCAGAAAGCGCACGGGGCGGCCGGCCAGCCACATGACCAGCAGGGCGTCGAGGTACGACTGGTGATTGGCCACGAGCACCGCGCCGCCTTCGCGTGGCAGACGTTCGCGCCCCACCGCCTCCACGCGGTAGAGCGACTCGAAGATTGTGTACACCAACCGGCGCAGCATCTCAATAAAGACGCCCATGCGACCCACCTTCCGTGTTTTGGGAAGAGTCCGGGAGAGGCTTTTCTTATGGCAACCAATTACCACGGGTGGCTTCGCCAAGCCCCGGGGCCTCCAGAACGTCCTGAAAGAAACTTCACGGCCCCGCTCTCTGATCTTGACGTTGTTCGGGGTTCCACGCTCACGTCGCTCAAAGTGCCCTCTGGACACGGAGAGAGCGGCTCCGTGCCCGTCCAGTTGTTTCCCGCAGCCGCTCGCGACAGCCCCGGAGGTTTCCGAACCCATGGACATGTACGTCATTCAAGGCGGCCAGCCCCTGCGCGGCACGGTGACGATCAGTGGATCGAAGAACGCCTGCCTCCCCCTGATGTGCGCGGCCCTCCTCGCCAAGACGCCCACGGTGCTGGAGAATGTCCCCGATCTGCGCGACATTCGCTCGATGAAGAGTGTGCTCGAGCACATGAACGTGCGCGCGGAGTTCGCCAATGGGCGGATGACGATCGACCCGGCGGGGTTCGACACGCCGTGGGTACCCTACGAATTGATGAGCCAGATGCGCGCGTCGATGTACGCGTTCGGGCCGATGATTGCACGGCTGGACCGCGCATCGGTCTCCAAGCCCGGCGGCTGCAACATCGGCAGCCGCCCGATTGATCTGCACCTCAAGGGGTTCCGCGCGCTCGGCGTCCACATGAACGAGCGCGGCGGCTACATCCACGCCGTGCACGACGGGCTGATGGGGGCGGAGATGTCGCTGGCCGGGCCCTTCGGGCCGTCGGTGGGCGCGACGTGCAACATCCTGATGGCGGCGACGCTGGCGGAGGGACGCACGGTCATCCACGACGCGGCGCGCGAGCCTGAAATCGTGGAACTTGGCGAGTTTCTGATCGCAATGGGAGCCCGGATTTCGGGGCTCGGCAGCAGCACGCTGGTGATCGATGGCGTGAAGACGCTCAACGGCGTCAACTGGACGGTGATGCCCGATCGCATCGAGGCCGCGACGTTCGCCACGGCCGCGCTGCTGACCCACGGCGACATCGTCATGAAGAATGTCACCGCCGCGCACATGGGCGCGACGCTGAGCGAGCTCTTGCGCTGGGGCGCGGAGATTACGCTGCTCGACGAGGAACGCACGATCCGCGTGCGCCGCTGCCCCTCGCGCGACCCCGAGCCACTTGATCTCACCACCGGGCCCTACCCCCAGCTTGCCACCGACGTGCAGGCGCTCTTCGTGACGCTTCTGGGCCTGACGCCCGGAACTTCCCGCGTGGAGGAAGGCATTTACCAGGACCGCTTCATGCACGTTGAGGAGCTCAATCGCCTGGGCGCCAACATCCGTCAGAAGGGGAACAGGGCAATCATCAGGGGCGTGGAACGCTACGATGGCGCACCGGTGATGGCGTCGGACCTGCGTGCCGGAGCGGCGCTGACCCTGGCGGCGCTCGCGGCGCACGGCGAGAGCCAGGTTCGCCGCATCTACCACGTGGAGCGCGGCTACGAGCACTTCGAGCGCAAGCTCGCGGCTCTCGGCGCCAACATTCGCCGCGAGAAGCAGCGCGACGCCGTGCCCGCCTTCGATGTCGGTGAAGGCGGCGAGGAAAGCCGGGAAGCCTGAGGGGGGCGTGACTCGTTTCTCGTGGCCTGTGGTTCAGGGAACATGCCGAAAGCCCCTCCCTTCGGGCATCGCCAGTCGAAGAGCGGCGAGCGAAGCAGAACGGGAGATTCTGCCCGGAACGCCCTGACCGCCGACTCCCGGTTGCGTCCTCCCCCGTGGTTGGTGCCCGATGTCCGGCACAACTCCCCGCCGGACCCACGAGCTTTGACCCATCGGCTGCGCTCCCTCGTTCTTCTGCTCCTCGCCTGTCTGGCGGGGGCGGTGGCGCGTGCAGAGTACGATTTCGAGTGGCCGGCCCATCTGGTGCCCGCGCCGCGCGCCATCGAGGTGGCGCTCGAACGCGCCGTGGCGTCCGACGCCCGGGAAAGCACGCCGCCCCTGCGCATTACCCTGCCGGGGATCGAGAACGCCTGGTACCTGGGGCGGTTCATCTACGTGGGCGACGGCCCCCCCTCGCCCGAGGCGATGGCGATTCTCCGCCGCCAGCACCGGGTGCTGACGCTGATCAGTCTGGATGCAGCTCCGCCGGACCAGGCCGCCGCGCTCGCCAACCTCCAGAATTACGTTCACGTGCCGACGCTTGCCGGGCGTCTCTCCCCGGCGGAGTACAGCGAGTTGATCGGGGCGCTCGCGACGCATTTGGGGGCGTTCTACATTCACGCCGGGCCGGGCGATCCCCGGGCATTCGCGCCTGCGGCGATGGCGCTCAATCTCTGGGAAGGGCGGGGGAGCAACCGCGCCCTGCTTCTACTCGACCGGCTGGGGCTTTCGCGCGGCGAGGTCGGGCATTGGTACGACGCCACGACGCCGCTGGCCGACCGCACGATGGAGAATGCCCTGGCCGTGCCGGAGGAGTACCCGTACCGGGCGGACGACGCGCCGCTCGTCGATTGGATGCGCGAGCTCGACGGCTCGTTCCGTTCGCTGCGCGCGGCGCGCGAGTACGGTTGGCTTCCCGCGCCGGAGGCCATCGGCACGACGCCCGCCTTCGATGCGCGAACGATTGCCCGCAACGCAAGCGACTGGCTGCGCAGCCACCCCTCCGCCGAGGAAGACTTCCGCACCCACATGGAGACGCTGCGTGCGAATGCCGAGGCACTCGACGAAGCGCTCGGCCGCGGCGACAGACCCGCCACCGACGCTGCATGGCTCGGCCTTGCGGAAAGCTGTCAGTCATGTCACGAAGCGTATCGGGACCACGAGTAGTTCAGGACATTCCGTGAAATTGAATCGCACGGGGCCGCGCATAGACTCTGCACGCCACCGGGCCTCGCCGGGGAGCCAAGCAGGGCTTCCTCAGGGATCATGCTGCCCCCTTCCGACAGTCACGACATTCACGCCAGCTCCACTGCCGCTGGGATTCTCGTCGACTCCCATCGCAGCATGCAAAACTCCGGCTAATCGTGATTGCCTGGC
Organism: Candidatus Sumerlaeota bacterium; assembly: GCA_030156535.1. Taxonomy (GTDB): domain Bacteria; phylum Sumerlaeota; class Sumerlaeia; order SLMS01; family JAHLLQ01; genus JAHCAW01. Next base: position 6,020 of record JASGMJ010000020.1, on the reverse strand, counting down.
ACTTCTTTATTGGAATATACGGCGAGCAGAGTGTATACTCCTGCAGAAAGAGTAGCCGCCATGAAGCATTTGCCCGCCATTCTCGCCATCGCCTTCCTGGCGATGTTCGTCGAGAACGCTTATTCCCAGCAGCAGAAAACCCTGCACTATCTCACCGTCAAGGCGAACCCGACAACTGTTCGTTTGCAGGTCTTTCTTGACAACCTTGAGAATCCCCTCTCCCCCGTGGCACCCTACACCATTCAGGCCCCAATCGAGAACGGTCGTCACATTCTCATCTTCCAAAGCATTGAGTTCGGGACGATCGAGATTCTTAATATCAACGCCTCGGGCGATGTTGATCTTCAACTCAAGGGTGCGGAGTACGGGGACGAATGTCACAGGCCGCTGGAACTCCGGGTGGTCGGAAGCACGTCGCAGGTGAGCATCGGCCCCAAGCCACTGGACCTGCCTCTTCCTCCCTCGACGCTGACCTCGGAGTGGAGAAGCAGGTATCCCAGGACCGAGGAGTACCTTAAGAGGTGCGAAGCGTTGCGGGTCGAACTTACGGATCAAGTCGAGGATCTGATATTCCGCGACGCCAGGTTGTTCACTCAACGCCGGATGATCGAGAGCTCCTTTGAAAAGATGCTGTCGCTGGACACGCGTGGGGTCGATCCAAGCTTGGTGCACGCGACCGAGAACTACGTTCTCGCCGTGAAGACGGCCTTCCTGCTCAGTTGGGAGTCATTCGATCAAATCGTATTCGATGAGTTTGCCTCCAATCTGGCCGAGGAAGCGTTTGGTGTCGGCATCGAGTCCCTGATCCAGCGCTCCGTTTCGCCCCTGTCGCTTCTCTTGATCGCGCCAAAGGCGGCGGTTGTGACGGTGTTCACAAGGGACAGGAGCCTGGATGAAAAGGTCTGGCTTTCCTATGTCTGGGTCGTCTACGCCGAGCGCCTCTACCGGACAGCTCATTTTCGGGCGCAGATGAACTGGGGAATGACATTCAAGCGCGATGCCTACCGCCCATATGTTGTTCCAGCCAACGTTAGCGGTCTTCACTTCGCGGCCCCCCGCCGCAAGGCTGCGGGTTGGTGCCCGTAAGGGGGCGTGACATACGAGTTCGAACCACGAACCACGCTCTTCACTCTCTCCGCTTTGCTCTCGCGGTTGCAGGTGCCGTCAGGGGGTCGTCGGGCCAGGAGTGCCGGGGGTAGCGGGCGCGCAGTTCCTTGCGAACCTCGGGGTAGGTGCGCGCCCAGAAGCCCGCGAGGTCCTGGGTGACTTGCACGGGGCGCTGGCTGGGGGCGAGCAGGTGCAGCAGCACGGCGACGCGGCCGCCGGCAATGCGCGGCGTTTGCGCGAGGCCGAACATTTCCTGCAGGCGCACGGCGAGCACGGGCGGACGCGTGGGGTCGGCGTCGTACTCCAGGCGCTTGCGATTGCCCGAGGGTACCGGCAGGGCCTCAGGCGCGTGCTGGTCGAGCGCCTGCTGGCCGCGCCACGACAGGCGCGCACGCAGCAGACTGACGAGGCCGCCGCGCTCCACGTCGGCGAGCGACACGCATCCTTCGCACGCCTCTTCAACGATGGCGCGCAACCCGTCTTCGTCGAAGGAAGGCAGGTCCAGTTCCGGCATCGCGTTGCGCAGGAAACGCACGCGGCGGAGAAACGAGGCGGCCGTATCGTCGTCCGCGAACAACTTGGCGGCACGCGGCGCGAGGGCTTCGCGCAGGACACGCGACGCCGCCGCGCGGTCCGGGAGCGTGCCGAGGGATTTCGCTTCCAGTTCAAGGTCGGCGAAAAGGAAGCAACGCGACGCTTCGACTTTCTGTTTCGCGTCGTTGAAGGTGTAGGTTGTTTCCTCGCGCGCAAGGGTGGGGTGATCGTGTGCGAGCCACTCGCGGCGCACGATGCTGGCGAGGCGCACGCGGGATTCGCCGCTGCCCGGCACGTCGCGCGGATCGAGCGAAAGAAAGAAGGCGCCGCGCCGGACGGTGGAACTCTCTTCCAACACGACGCCGCGCCGTCCCACCATGACGCCGCGCGGCGAACCGTTCTCGCGGCGGCGCGTCACGCGGTCGGGCCAGGCGCGAACGAACACGCGCAGCAAACGTTCCTCGCGCGTTCCGTCGTTCTTCAAGGCCGTGAGCCCTTCGCGCCCGGAGAGGCGCAGCAGATCGTCGCACACGCGGGCGATGGAGCGCGCTGCGGGTCCGCCTCCGCCGCTCTCGAAATCCTCCAGCCACTCCAGCACGTCCGACGCGCCGTCGTGGTGTCTTGCCGCTTCGCGCGGAGGCATGCCCTCGGAGAGCCACGCGGCCACGGCGGCGGCTTCGCGCGGCACGCCTGCGCGGGCGCCATGCACGAGCAGCACTCCGAGGCGCGGATGCAGCGGCAGACGCGCCAGGACCCTGCCCAGCGCCGTCAAGCGCCCCGTGCCGTCCGTTGCGCCAAGCATCGCGAGGAGCTGCTCCGCGCGCTCGACGGACTCCGTCCCCGGTTTCTCGAACCACCCGAAAGCATCGGCGTCGGCGACGCCCCACGCCTTCAACGCGAGCAGGGTTCCCGCGAGATCAAGGCGGCGCACTTCAGGCTCCTCTGCGTCCACGAGCCCGGCGTCCTCCGCGGCGCTCCAGCAGCGCAGGCAACGCCCCGGCGCCGTTCGGCCCGCACGGCCCGCGCGCTGGTTGGCGCTTGCCCGGCTGATGCGGCGTGTCTCCAGACGGTCGATGCCGAGACGCGCGTCGTGCACGGGTACGCGGGCAAGGCCGCTGTCGATGACGGTGCGGACGCCGTCGATGGTGAGTGACGTCTCGGCGATGTTCGTGGCGAGCACGATCTTGCGCCCGTCCGAGGGCGCCAGCGCGCGGTCCTGTTCCTCGGCGGAGACGCTGCTGTGCAGAATATGAACGGTGCCCGTGTCCCGGGCGATGCGTTCCTCGACGCGGCGGATTTCTCCGATGCCGGGAAGGAAGACGAGGACGTGCCCGGACGCGGCGGGCGGTTGGGCGAGCGCGTCGTTCAGCACGCGCGCGGTGTGTTCGGCGGGGCGCTCGCGCGAAAAGAGGGACGGAGCAAATTCGATGGCGACCGCGTGCATCCGGCCGGGTGACTCGACAACCGGTGCGTCGTTCAGAAAAGCGGCGACGGGGCGCGGGTCCATCGTGGCCGACATCACCACGATCCGCAGATCGGGGCGCAGGGACTCGCGGATTTCATGCAGCAAACCGAGTGCGAGGTCGGTGTGGAGATTGCGCTCGTGGAATTCGTCGAGCACCACGCACCCGATGCCGTCGAGCCCGGGATCGGCGATCAGTTGCCGCGTCAGAATGCCTTCGGTGAGCACGCGCACGCGGGTCTCGCGCGACGTGCGGTTGTCGAAGCGAATGTGCCAGCCGACTTCACGCCCAATGGTCCAGCCGCGCTCCGCCGCGATGCGTGCTGCGGCCGCGCGGGCGGCCACGCGGCGGGGCTGGAGCATGACGACCGCCAGCTTCTCCCCGATGATTCCGGCGTGTGCGATGGCTGGCGGAACGCGCGTTGTCTTGCCCGCGCCGGGCGGCGCCACGACGACGGCACAACCGTGCGTGCGAAGCGCCGCCAGGACATCCGGCAGCGCTTCGTCGATCGGCAATCTGGCGAGTCCCCTCAACGCGCTCCCCTTCCCGCGCTATTCCCCGAACAGTTCGTTGAAGAACGTCTTCATGTGCTCCCACGAGCGCTTGTCGGCCTTCTCGTTGTAGACGGACGTTTGCGTCTTGTCGTTCCCCGCCATGGGCTGGGTGAAACTGTGGCGGGCCTCGCCGTAGAGCGTGAGATGATAGTCCACACCGGCGGCTTCCATCTCCTCGACCAGGCCGACGACTTCGGACATCGGGGCGGCGGGGTCGTCGGCACCGTGCAGCACCAGGACCTTCCCTTTGATGTTCTTCGCATCCTGCGGCGCGGGGGTGGAGAGTCCGCCGTGGAAGCTCACGACGCCATCGACGTCGGCTCCGCTGCGGGCAAGCTCAAGCACCGCCGTGCCGCCAAAGCAGTACCCGATCGCGGCGGTCTGGCTGGCGTCGACGCGCGGCTGGGCCTTCATCGTTTCGAGCGCGCTGTTCACGCGGCTGCGCAGCAGGGGGAGGTCGCCCTTGTACTTGCCGGCGTACTGGCCTGCTTCGCTGCGCGGCACGGGGCTGATGCCCTTGCCGTAGATGTCGGCGACGAACGCGACATAGCCCAGTTCGGCGAGCATCGACGCGCGGCGCTTTTCGTAGGCCGTGATGCCGGTCCATTGATGAACAATCATCACGCCGGGGCGTTTGCCCTCGATGGCGTCATCGTAGGCAACCCAGCCTTCGAGTTGTGTTTCGCCGTCCAGGTATTCGACCGGTTCCAGGCGGATTTCGGCGGGAGCAGCGGCCACGCAGAGCATCAGGGCGATCGTTGCGAGAAGCTGGCGCATTGGAGGATTCCTTTCAGAGGGAGGCTTCAGCGCGGTCGGGCTGCGTTGCCGCAGCCGTCCGCTCGTTCCTCCCGCCCCGATGAGCAAGTGTCGCGCCGCCGCGCGCGATCAGTCAAGCGGCGGAATCAGCTCTGCAGGCAGCGGGCCGAACTCCGACGCCGCGCTGTTCTGGTTCACCTGCTCGGGGGTCTTGGCTCCCGGGATGGCCGTCTGCACCGCCGGGTGCGTGATGCAGAAGCGCAGGCTGACCTGCACCTTCAATTGATCGGGGAAGGCGGCGTAGAGTGGCTCGAGGGCTTCGAGTTGCCTGAGATAGCCGTCGATTTTCTCGGGCGAGAGATTCATGCGGCGATGGTCGTCCTCGCCAAAGCGGCTGTTGCGGTCGAACTTGCCCGCGAGAAAGCCGAACAGGATCGGAATGCGCGCGATCACGCCGATGCCATGCTTCTGGGCGGTGGGGAAGAGAACGCGCTCGGCTTCGCGTTCGAGCAGGTTGTAGCGCACTTGCAGGACGTCGAGCAGGCCCGCGTGCTTTTCCACGAGTTCGGCGCTCTCGGTTTCCTTGAACGACTGGACGCTCCAGCCCGCGTGGCGGATCTTGCCCTGCTCCTTGAGCAGCGCCAGCGCCTCCCAGGCGCCGTCCTCGCGCAGCATTTCGGTGGGCTGGCTGTGGAGTTGGAGAATGTCGAGGCAGTCGGTCTTCAGGCGGCGCAGGCTCTGTTCGGCGGCGTGGATGATGTAGTCGTGGCTGGCGTTGGACTTGATGGGGCCATAGCCCGCGTCGTCGTCCTTGCTCGTGTTGTAGAAGTCGTTTCCGGCCTTGGTGGCGACGATGACGTCGCCCTTGCCGCCGCGTTCCTCGAAGACCTCGGCGACCAGATCCTCGGAGTGCCCGAAGCCGTAGACGTCGGCGGTGTCGATGAAGGTGACGCCCTGGTCGAGGGCGGCGTGCAGGGCGCGTTTGGAGACCGCATCGTCGGTCGGCCCCCAGTTCATCCCGCCGATGGCCCAGGCACCGAAGCCGATGGTCGAGACGCGCGGACCGCGCGCCCCGAGTTGACGATACTGCATAATGAAACTCCCTTTGCGGCAAAAATCATTCTGCTGCGAAGAGAGCAAGGAGGGGCGGGAGGGGATACAGGAAAGTCAGGACGCTCTCAAAGTCCCCGAATCTCTGTGTTGTGCATCGCCGTCCAGGGCCCGGCTCTGATCGCACCACCTTCGGGGTGCGGGGCAAAACGTGGCGCCTACCCAGGGCGGCGCGCCTGCGGCGCTTGCCCTGGGCTGTGGGATCCTGCCTCTTCGAGGCAGAACCGCCCCGCTTTGGCCTGACCGCCTCCTCTTCTCCTCAACACCGGGTGCCAGGGCGAAATGCACGCGGGCCACAGCGCCTACTTCTCAGGAATGAGAAGCACCAAAGTGCCGGGCCGCGGTCAGGCGTCCCCATGGGACGCAGCCTTGTGATTCCCATCAATGGAGGTTTGTCATTCCCAAGAGAGTCGAAGAAGACCACGTCTCGGCCGAGATGGCCCCAACGGGGCCGAATCCCCTAGCCCAGGGCAAGTGCCGCAGGCACGCCGCCCTG
>JASGMJ010000043.1 GCA_030156535.1 Candidatus Sumerlaeota bacterium | reverse complement strand
CTCACCTCCGGCCCTTGGGTCCTGCCCCAACACCGCAACCACCGCCCCTGCACCCCTCTCCCAGAAAATAGGGGGGTACCATGTACCTGTGCTTTACCTGGACTACTACGAGTTGCTGTTGCGCGGGGAACTCGACGACCCCACGCTGACGGCGCAAATGCGCGTTGGTTTCGAGCCAAGGGCGTTGCTGGCGGATTACCTCGACGATCCCGTCTGCGCCAACTATGGCATCCTGATCGTGTTGCCTGCGGAGAAGAACGTCCCGTTCGAGAGGGAACAGCGATCTTCCGCCGGACAACGGTAGGGCTTGAGTTCGCGGCGGGCTGATCGACTTCGCCGGGGAGACCGGCTGCTGGTGACGGGGCATTGCCGCGCACCTGTGTTCTCAATTCGGTGTCCCGGAAGAAGTAATTGCCCACGTCCAGTCGAATCATTGACAACGGAGTCGAGTGACGCCCCGCCAGTGGAGGACAACATGACGAAGCCAAAAGGCATGGACGCCGGTCCCGCCGACATTCCCTGGATTGCTTTCACCGATGCCTGCATCGCACGCGTGGAGCCCCGCACCGACGCTCCCGTGGTCCGTCGCCTCGCAAAGGGCGACACCGTGATCGGCGACTACTTTGTCGATCCTCAAACGGACGAGGAATGGGTGCTGGCCACCATTGACGGCGAACGTGCCTATGTTCCGCGCTGGAACCTCTGCCGCATCCATCCCGGCAATCACGTCACCGAGAACCTGCCTTACGGCACCGAGATTGTGAATCGCTGGTGGGGTCTGCCCATCGACTACGAACCCGACGATCTCGAAATCGTTCCAAAAGAATACTGCGACTCCGACCCCAAAGAGTATCCGCTGCGTGCCGAAGCGCTCGACGCTTTGCTCGCATTGCTTGATGCAGCGCGCGCCGAGGATCTCGACATTCGCGTGGGCTCCGCGTACCGCTCGGGAATTTACCAGGTGGGGCTCTACACGCGCGCCATCGATCGCGACGGCCCGAGTCAGCGGTACAGTGCCCCTCCCGGCCACAGCGAGCACCAGCTTGGCACGTGCGTGGACCTGCTCGACGCGGAAGAGAAGTTCGTTCTCGTCGACGAGTTCAAGACGACGCCGCATTCCGCATGGCTTGAGTCCAATGCCTCGCGTTTCGGATTCCGCCGGTCGTACTACCCTGAAAACGTCGCGGACACGGGGTATATCTCCGAGCCGTGGCACTGGCGCTATTGGGGAAGATGACGGCTGTCGTTGTACTCCGTCCCTGATTTTTCCCGCGTGATTAGTCCTGGTCATTCCAGGCAGTACACAAACTGATCGGTGGAAAGGACCAGCAATGCACGTGCTACTCCTGCTCCTTCAGCAGTACTCCCAAAATACCTCCGGCGGGGGAGATGTCGCCTTCGGCGGCCTGTTCATGCTTTGCTGCATGGTCTTCTCCTTCGTGATCGGCATCGCCTCGCTCGTCTTCTGGATTTGGATGTTGGTGGACTGCGCGACCAAGGAACCGTCCACGGGAAACGACAAGCTCATCTGGATTCTCGTGATCATTTTTCTCCAGGGCATCGGCGCGCTGCTGTACTTTTTCATCAGGCGCCCCACGCGCATCAGGGAATACGGGCAATAGGCGCGGGGTGCGTCTCGCGGATTCGGCGAGCAGGCAGAAGAGTCCATTGCGATGAATCGACGCCGGAAGCACGTCTCAGGGATGGCACGGCCTTGGGCGCAGTCGGAGGTGTGTGGCTGTCGAAGGAATGCGGTACTGCCTCAACGAGGCAGGATCACAAAGCCCAGGGCAAGCGCCGAAAGGCGCGCGGCCCTGGGTGGATGCAACGTTTCAACCCGCACCCCGAAGGCGGTGCGATCATAACGAATGGCGGGCCCCGAATCATCACGCCTTGGGATCGCGCCGCTTTCAGGGCGCGGTCTCTGAGGGTGGCTGGAACCCAGGGCGGCGCGCCTGCGGCGCTTGCCCTGGGCTGGGGGATTGGGCCCCGTTGGGGCCATTGCGGGCCAAACGACATCTGATCAAGATGTGTCGCTTTCCGCAGAGAAGGATTACGATTTCCACAAATGCTCCAAAACTGAAAGCCGAAAACCGAGAACTTCTCCCGCGTGCCGCCTGCAACCTCCTGCTTGTCACGCACTCCGTACCTGTCTAGCCTCCCGCTTCAATCCACCCGTGCGGGCTGCCTCATGAACGTTCCCTACAAGCAATTCATCAATGGCGAATGGGTCGATGCCTCCAACGGCAAGACGTGGGACGTCATCAACCCGGCCACCGAGCAGGCTGTCCGAACGGTTCCGTTTGGCAACGATGACGACTGCCGGGCTGCCATCACAGCCGCGGAAAAGGCCTTCCCCGCGTGGTCGCGCCTGACGGCCTACAATCGCGCCGATATTCTGATGCGCGCCTCGCGTTTGATCGCCGAACGCCTCGAAACGCTGCACAAGACGAACATCGCGGAGAGCGGCAAGCCCATCGCCGATGCCAAGGGCGACTGGCTCGCCGCTGCCGCGCTCTTTGAGTGGTTCGCCGAGGAAGGCAAGCGCGCTTACGGCCGCACCGTTCCCTCGCGCCGCGCGGGCAGACGCCAGCTCGTCCTGCGCCAACCCGTCGGCGTTGTCGGCATCATCACCGCCTGGAATTTTCCCGCGTACAACGTCGCGCGGGCCACGGCGGCGGCACTCGCAGCGGGCTGCACTGTCGTCATTCGTCCCTCCGAATACACGCCGATGACCGCGATGGAGATGGTCGCTCTGCTGCACGAAGCGGGCATTCCCAAGGGCGTTGTGAATCTCGTCAACGGCGACCCGCACGCCATGGGTCAGGAGATGCTCAATAATCCCGCGTGCCGCAAGATTGCCTTCACGGGGAGCGTTCGCGTCGGCAAGCTGCTGATGGACGGCGCCTCGCGCACCGTTACACGGCTCTCCCTCGAACTTGGCGGCAACGCCCCCGTGCTGCTCTTCAACGACAGCGACATCGACGCCCTCGCGGCGGGCGCCGTCTCGGCCAAGTACCGCAACAACGGCCAGGTTTGCGTCTCGCCCCAGCGCTTCTTCGTTCATCGCAAGGTGCGCGATCAATTCGTCGAGCGCGTCGTGCCGCTGGCCCGGGCGCTGCGCGTCGGCAACGGCGCGCAGGCCGATACACAGGTCGGCCCGCTGATCAATGCCCGCCAGCGCGACCGCGTTGAGGAACTCGTCAACGCCGCTCCCGGCGAGGGAGCGGAAATCGCCACCGGTGGCGCCCGCCCCGACTTTTTGACGCAGGGCTACTTCTTCCAGCCCACCGTTATCAGCGGCGTGAAGCCCGAGGCGCGCCTCTTTAACGAGGAAGTTTTCGGGCCTGTGATGCCGGTCATCGACTTCGATGACGTAGACGAGGCCATCGAGCTGGCCAACCGCACTTCCTATGGCCTGGCGGCCTATGTCTTCACCGAGAACCTGAAAGTTGCGGCCCGTTGCTGGGAACGGCTCGAATTTGGCATGGTCGGCGTCAACGAATGGGGCGTCAGCTCCATCGAAGCGCCCTTCGCCGGATGGAAGCAAAGCGGCATTGGGCGCGAATGCGGCCAGGAAGGCCTGGACGACTATCTCGAAACCAAACTCGTTGCTCTCGCAGGCATCGAGTAACCTTTACACCCACAGGAGTTCCCCATGCAGGAGTCTGGTCCCAATCTACTCTTCATTTTTGGCATCGCCGGCGGGCTGGTGCTGTCGGCGGTTTTCGTCTTCTCTATCCTCCTCCTGAAGAGGATGAAGGACTGACCGCATGACCGCACTTCCCGCGGGAGCCGAATCACCCAATCGATTCGACGAACAACTTGGCCGCCATGGCTTGGGGCTCCCGCGCCGCGAACCCGGCGTGCTGCAACTCAATGTCGGGCGCCTCTGCAATCAGACCTGCCGCCACTGCCACGTCAGCGCCGGACCCACGCGCACCGAACTCATGACGGAGCCCGTGGCTGACGCGGCCATACGCCTGCTCGACGCACTCCCTTCGGTCCACACGCTCGACATCACGGGGGGAGCGCCCGAAATGGCGCCCGTCTTTCGCAGTCTCGTTCTTGCCGGGCGTTCGCGCGGCAAACGCGTCATCGACCGCTGCAACCTCACGATCCTGCTCGAACCCGGCTACGAGGACCTGGCACCGTTTCTCGCCGCCAACCGCGTGGACATCATCGCATCGCTACCGTGCTACACCGTGGGCAACGTTGACAAGCAGCGCGGCGACGGCGTCTTTGGCCGCTCCATCGAGGCTCTGCGCCGTCTGAACGCGCTCGGATACGGCGCGCACGAGGGCAACAGCACGCCGCGACTCGATCTCGTCTACAACCCCGGTGGGCCGTCGCTTCCGCCCAGCCAGGCAACGCTCGAAGCCGATTACCGCCTCCGCCTGCGTGATGATTTCGGCGTACGATTCGACCACCTTCTCTGTCTCACGAATCTTCCCATCGGCCGTTTCGCCAGCGACCTGCGCCGCCAGGGGAAGCTCGAAGCCTACATCGATCTTCTCGACGAAGCGTTCAACCCCGCCACCGTCGAGGGGCTCATGTGCCGCGACACGCTCTCCGTGGGGTACGACGGCTCGCTGTACGACTGCGACTTCAACCAGATGCTCGGCATCCCTCTTGGTGGCGGCGGCCGCCGCAGTATCCTCGATGCCGATCCCGCCGAACTCACGCGCCTCCCCATCGCCACCGGCGATCATTGCCTTGGCTGCACCGCCGGATGTGGTTCCTCCTGTGGGGGAGAGCTGGCCGACCCCGCCTGCCGCTGATCCTGCCGGGAACGCGCCCGCTCTCGCGACTGTCTCATGGGGAGAACGATCCTCCTTGAACCGGGCGCCCCGCGCCGCGAGGCTCTTTCCCGCACCGCGACGACTTCTCTCTCCGACGACCAGACATCATGCCTTTCATCACCCCCCGTTCTCTTCTTCTCTGCCTGATCGCCCTGCTCGCCTTCGCCCCCCTGTTGCCGGCCGCACCGGCCCAACGCGACGCCGAGGAAATCTTCGCCCAGGTACCCCGCCTGCGCCCCGAGATCATCTCCACGCGCCCGCACGACCCCGGTGCTTTCACCCAGGGACTGGAACTCCACGGCAACATTCTGTACGAGAGCACTGGACAGTACGGCAAATCGACGCTGCGCGAGACCAATCCCCGCACGGGCCAGGTGATTCGCGCGGCCCGGCTTCCCGACAATGCCTTTGGCGAGGGCATCACCGTCGTCGCCGACTCCGTCCTGATGCTCACCTGGCGGCGGCAGGCGTGTATCGTGTTCGACCGCACCTCGCTCCAGCCGCGCGGCCAGCTCGGCTACAGTGGCGAAGGCTGGGGGCTTGCCTACGACGGCACCCACCTCGTCATGAGCAACGGCACCGATCAGCTCGTCTTCCGCGAGGTCGAGAGTTTCGATGTTGTCACCAGTGTCACGGTCAACCTGCTCGGCGATCCCGTTGGACATATCAATGAACTCGAATATGTCGACGGTTTCATTTGGGCCAACGTGTGGCTGACCGATCTGATCCTGAAGATCGATCCGGCCACGGGGGGCATCGTCTCGGTCGTAAATTGCGAAGGCCTTCTGACGCCCGAGGAACGCGCACAGGCCGACGTGCTCAACGGCATCGCCTACGACAAGGCCACGAAGACGTTTCTCATCACGGGCAAGAAATGGCCCAAGACCTTCGAGGTCGTCTTTGTGTCTGATGAGTGAGCGTCCTGGCGACTGTCAGGACGGGACACTTGTGGTGCAGAGGCCAGGTGTTTTGGCGAATAACAAGCCGGGCCGGGTGATTGCTCACCCGGCCCGAAGTCTTTACATGCAAGAAACCGCGAACTACTAGGTGTGGGTTTCGTCTGGGTTCTTCTGGCTGCGATAGATGTCACCGGCGCTGACCGTGCCATTCGTGGCATCATAGGAACCAAGGAACCAGCCGCCTGCATCATAGTCACCATTCAGATGCATGTAGTTCTGGTAATAGGTATCGGGTCCGGCGCTACGAAGCACCCACTTGCCGTAGCGACGGTCTTGGGCAGCGTAGGTCGCCGGGGAGGCAGCATAGTAATCCGTCGACAGGTACATCATCTGGTTCGCAAGGGGCTGGGGGAAATTGTGGGGCAGACGGAAGATATCCTCCATTGCGGAGGCCCCTGTAATATAGGCGATAGGCGTGGTCAAACCTGCCGAGTACCCTGCGTAGCCAGGATAAAACTTCCAGCGTTCTTCCGTGGTGAATGTAACTCCAGCGGGGGCTGGATGGCTTCCCGAGTAAGTCCAATACGGATACTTGTTGTTGTCGACGGCGTACGCTTCCATTGCCGTGACGACGGTGCGCATGTTTGCCTTCTGGCGCGAGACCTTCGAGCGGATCTGTGCCTCGAGGAAGTTGGGGACGGCGATCGCCGTCAGAATCCTGCACTTTCGCGTTTCCCACTCATCCCCTCATTGTCACATCTTTTTGAGTTGTGTCGCATTCTTTTGCGGGAGTCCTATCCATGTTCGCCAAGTGCACCTACGCAGGATGGCCGAATGCCTTGAGGCTGGAAAACTCCGTCGTCGAGCTCGTTGCCACGGCCGACGTTGGCCCCCGCATCATGCGTTTCGCCTTTCACAAGGCCCCGAATCCTCTGAAAGAGTTCCCCGCCGAGACAGGGCAGGTGGGAGGATCGGAGTGGCGCGCCTACGGCGGGCATCGCCTCTGGCACGCGCCCGAGCACCCCGTCCGTACCTACGAGCCGGATAACGATTCCGTGCAGTGGGAGTGGGACGACAAGACGCTGAAGATTGCCGCGCGTCCGGAATGCCGCACCGGCATCCGCAAGGAAATCGCCCTGACCCTGCATCCTGCGGCGGCCTCCGTCACCATCGTCCACCGTCTGGTGAACACGGGCTTGTGGGACGTGCGGCTTGCTCCGTGGGCACTGACCGTGATGGCGCCGGGCGGACGCGCCGTTGTCGCCCATGAACCATACGCGCCGCATCCCGAGGCGCTGCTGCCCGCGCGTCCGCTTGTTCTGTGGCCCTACACCGACATGGCCGATGCGCGGCTGCGATGGGGCAAACGCACCGTTGAGATGCTCCAGGACACCGCCGCCACGAATCCGCTCAAGTTCGGCGTTCTCGCCACGCGCCCCGCCGCTGCCTATGAGTGGCAGGGGATGATCTTCCTCAAGCGCACCGAATTCATCGCCGGGGCCGCCTATCCCGACTTTAACTGCAACCTGGAGTTGTTCACCAACAGCGAAATGCTCGAAGTCGAGAGTCTCGGCCCCTTGACAACCCTCGCCGCCGGCGGGGGAATGGCCGTGCACACCGAGCGCTGGTACCTCTTTCACGGCACCCTCGGAGCTTCCGACCAGGAAATCGCTGAAACGCTCGAGTCGCTACTTCGCGAAGCCGACCGCATCGATGCCTCGTAACAGGAGGGCCCTTCATTTGCGCCCCGTTTTTCTCTTTCTTCTTCTTCTCGTTTCGCCCGCCGTTCTTTTTTCGCAGCCGCAGGATCCCGAGTTGCTCAACTTGGAGGCGCGCGGCCGTGCGTTCGTCCAGGCCGTTGTTCGTGGCCGCGTCGTCACGGTGCGCTCGGAGATGAGCGAACAGCTTCGCACCGCGCTCTCGGACGAGGCGCTCGCGCGTATTCTCTGGGACTTCCATCAGCAGGGAGGGAATATCCGCGACATCGGCGCGGCGCGCGCTTCCCTCCAGCCCAAGGGCGAAGTCCTTGTGCTCGTTCCCATCCACGCCGCGCAGGCCAGCGCCCTTGCCGAAGTCACGTTCCAGCGTCTTGCTCCGCTGGCACCCGTCACAGGCTTCACGCTCAACCGCATCGACCCGGCCGTCATCGCTTCCTATCGCGAACAAGGTCTGCTGCCCCGCGACGACGACGCGGCTGCGCCCTACGTCGATACCAGCTTCATCAAGGAACGTACCGTTGAAATCCCCGGTTCACTGGGTCCGCTTCCCGGCGTGTTGACGCTTCCATCCACCGCCGGAAAAGGCGTTCCGGCTCCGGCCATTGTGCTCGTTCCCGGGCTCGAAGCCGAGGGCATCGACGGGCGCGTGGGGAAGAGCCGGATCTTCCGTGACATTGCCCAGGGCCTTGCAACGCGCGGCGTTGCCGTCCTGCGCTACAACCCACCCACGAGCGAGTGGCCCGATGCCTTCGGAGAGGGCAAGCTCACGACGCTGAACGACGTTATTGCCGCCGACGCCATGGCCGCCACGGCCTTTCTGGAAGCCCAGGAGGACATCGACGGCGAACGCATCACGCTGGTGACCATGGAAGCGGCAAGCTATGCGGCCGGAGTGTTGGCCCGGGCGACGCGTGCGCGTGCCGTGGTGCTGCTGGCGCCCGCGCATCCGGTCGTCAACAACTACCTGCGCCGCCGCCTGGCCGAGCAGGGCGTCGCCAACTCGGGGGAACTGATGGGCCTCAGCCTGCTCGGTGTCGCCGAGCAGCACTTCGATCACTCCGGCTATCTGTGGATGCAGTTGCGCGGCCAGAACGCCGTCGCCGATCTCGCTGCCGCCGGCAAGCCCTTCGCCCTGCTTTTCCCGGCGGAGGATCCGCTCTTCCGCCCGAAAGACGCCGAGGCCTGGCAGCCCGCTCTCGCCGCCGGGGGCTTCAATGCTTTCACGCGAACATATCAAGTGACCGACCGCTGGTTCCGCTCGGCAACTCCCGACGGCCCCTCACGCTACGCGGACGAGCAACTCATCGCGGACCTCGCGTTCTTCGCGCAACGCAGCCGCCTGCAGGAGTAGCGTGTCGCGCCGTGTCGCGAAAGAAGGAAGGGCACCGGCTGAAGACAGCAGCCGTCGTCGGTCAAAAAACGGCGTCCCGAATGGGACGACTGAGCGACCAGACGATTGAGCGACCAGACGATAGAGCGACCAATGTAGAAAGAAAGCACCCTGCTTTGCGGTCCGTCTTGGAGAATCCCCGCACTGCGTGTTGCTGACCCATAGGGTGCCGTTCTACCCCTCGCGTCTCAGCAACCCCATCGGCGTGCACTCGGTTCCCTGACCGAGCGGATTGTCCCGCAGGCAGGCTTCCATGAGTTTGCGGTCCACATCCGCGCTCGCCCCGACGACCCACGATCCGCCAACGTCGTTCACGTCCACGATGGCCGTGGCGATGCCGAATTCGCCCTGGATGCGCGAGGCCACTTTGTCCGGGTCCTTGGGCCCCATGATGACGCAGTGCGGTTGCAGGGGCGAGGTGCTGGCCGCGTCGATCATCGCGGCCTGCGGTCCGGCCAGCCGGTAGAAATCGCCACGCCGTCCCAGCAGCCGTGTCGTTCCCCCGATGATCGCCGCCGCCCAGATGCGCAGCGCACCGCATTCATCCACGGCGCACTGCATGCTGCTCGGGCGGCGCAGGCCGATGCCGTAGGGAACCTTCGAGACAAAGCGCCAGAGAATGCGCGCCGTCAGGCCAATCTTCAACTGGTCCTCGGGAATGGCACGCCCCTGCGTCACGGCCACGGCCTTCTCGGACAGGAAGAGCACGTCGCCCTTTTGCGCCAGCGGCATCGCGTAGCGCCCGATTGCCTCCAGCAGGTCGTCCTGATCAGTCAGGATGTGCGTCTGCACGGGCAGGCGCAGCCAGCGCTCGCCGTAAAACGAGATGGCCAACTCGCGATTGGGGTTTGCTTGGATTCCACGCATTCCAAGGGGAAAGCTCTCGGCGGTTGTCATGGCAGTCATTCCTTCAGTTCCCGGGGCCCGGCTGGCCAATTGACATGGCTGCCTTCCTTTACCCCGACGCCAACACCGTCAACAAGAGAGCCCGTGGAATCGAACGAGATTTTCGTGAATCCCATGAGTTTCGCGTTTGGGGATAAGTGCGGTAAACTCTTTTGAGTCAATTTCGTGGCCTGTGGATAACTTTCCCCCTTTTCCTCGCGGAAGCGGGCGGCTGGTTCTGGCGTTTGTTGCCTCTCGAGATACGGGGATGCTCCCTCCGGGGAGGGGATAACCACGCAAAACCGGCCCCGAATTCTCGGGGCCGGAATCGTCTTACGGCGAAACGGGTGGGACGTCTTATTCGCTCTTCGCTTCGGCGGCGGCGTCTTCTGCCGGTGCCTCCGCGACGGGCGCCTCGTACAGCGCGGCCTGCGCTTGGAGAGCGGCCTGCCCGGCGTTTGCTTCGGCTTCCAGCTTGCTCGCCGAAACGCGGCGTTCGGTCAGGCGTGCCTTGCGGCCGCGCAGATCGCGCAGATAGTACAGCTTGGCGCGGCGCACACGGCCGCGGCGGATAACCTTGATGTCCTCGATGCGCGGGCCGTGGAGCGGGAAAATACGCTCCATGCCGACGTTGAAGGACATGCGGCGCACCGTGAACGTCTCGCGAAGGCCGCTGCCTCGCCGGGCGATCACGATGCCTTCGTAGTTCTGAATGCGTTCCTTGTTGCCTTCAATGATGCGAACGGAAACGCGCACGGTGTCGCCCGGGCGGAAATACGGGCGGTCGGTGCGCAGTTGGGCCGCTTCTGCTTCGCGAATCAGCGGGTGCATGAGGTCGTACTCCTTGCGAATCGCCGCGGGAGGGGTCTGATCGCCCCGCCGGCCTCACGGCGTTGTGTCTCGATTATTGAAACCAGGGGCTTTATCCTGCCCAAAGAACCCGCGACGAGACCGGCTCCGGCCCCACGGGCGCGTGATCAAACGCAAGACCCCGTCGGATCGCAACGGAAAACTCGCGCTCGTCTCAACGATCTGCCAATCTTCTTCGCCCGCGCTTCAAGGTTGCAATTGCGCAACCCGTCCGCACTGCCTACCTTTCCTTCGCGCCTTGCACGAATTCGGAGCTTCAACGAGCCGCAACCCGCCCTCCCGCAGGCGGCCGTTGAGGAGGGGGGTTGTCCGGTGCTCATCCTCAATCTGATCCAGAATGTGGCGCTTCTTGTTACGTTGGCGCTCCTGTACGAAATCGTTCAGCGGCGCTGGAACAAGAAGAGTTCAAGCTATCGCGTGATCGCCGGCCTGCTCTTTGGCGGAGTGGGGATGATCGGCATGATGACTCCCGTGACGTTCGCGCCGGGAATCATCTACGATGGCCGCTCCGTGATTCTCAGTGTCGCCGGACTTTTCGGCGGGCCGCTGGTCGCGGGCATTGCCGCTGTTATCTGCGCTCTTTATCGCCTGGGCCTGGGTGGGGACGGCGCTTTCGTCGGCATTGGCGTGATCGTGGAATCGGCGGCGCTCGGAGTGTGCCTGCATTATCTCCGGCGCCAGGACAAGCGCTGGGTGCATCCCCTGACCCTCTGGGTCTTCGGCGTTGTCGTCCACATCGGGATGCTGGGGATTCAGCTTCTCCTGCCGACTGGTGCGGGGCGGGACGTCGTCTCGCAGGTGGGGCCCACGGTGCTTCTTGTTTACCCCGTGGCCACGATGCTCGTTTGCCAGGTTTTTCTCGATTCCGAACGGCGTCTGCGGACAGAGTACTCCCTGCGCGAGAGCGAGGAACGTTTCCGGCGCCTGATCCAACTCGCGCCGATCCCCATGCTCTTCGTCGACGAGAACGGGAAACTCCTCCACATGAATGATCGTTTCACCCGGACCTTCGGCTATGGTCCCGCCGAAGTGCCCACGACCGAGCACTGGTGGCGGCTGGCGTACCCCGACACCGAGTACCGCCAGTGGGTCGTGGAAACCTGGACGGCGGCGACGAAGGCCGCAGCCGAGCAAAACAAGGACGTCGAGCCCATCGAGTATCGTGTGACGTGCAAGGACGGCACGGTGCGCATTGTCGAAATCTCGGGGATCATGATCGACGGTTCGCTGCTCGCCACCTTCATCGATGTGACGGCAAGAAGGCAGGCCGAAAAGCCATCGCCGACGAGGCCATCCGCCGTCGTGTCCTCTTCGAGCAGGCCCGCGACGGCATCGTCATCCTCGACGAGGATCAAAAGGTCGTCGAGGCCAACGCCAGCTTCACCGCCATGCTCGGGTACACGCCCAAGGAGATCGTCCAACTGCATTGCTGGGATTGGGATGATGTCTTTCCCACGCGCGAAGCGTTCCTGGCCCGCTGGCCCGAACTACCCACCACCAGTGGCAGCATCGAATCCCGCCATCGCCGCAAGGACGGCAGTGTCTTCGACGTCGAAGTCGTCTGGAATCCCGCGCAGTGGGGAGATGAACGTCATCTTTTCTGCGTCTGCCGCGACATCACCGAACGCAAGCAGGCCGAGGCCGAAAGGCGGAATCTGGAGAAGCACCTTCTGCACGGCCAGAAGCTCGAATCCATCGGACGACTCGCGGGTGGAGTCGCACATGACTTCAACAACATGCTCCAATCGATCCTCGGTTTCACCGATCTGGCGCTTGAAGAAGCCGACCCGGACAGTGACATGCACGATTATCTCACGGAAATCGAGAAGGCCGCCCAACGCTCGGCCGACCTCACCCGCCAGCTTCTCGCCTTTGCCCGCAAGCAGACGGCGTCCCCCGTTTCCCTCGATCTCAACGCCGCCGTTCCCGACACCATCAAGCTGCTGCGCCGCCTGATCGGCGAGGGAATCAAAATCAACTGGAGCCCCGGCAACGGACTCGCCAACGTGCGCATCGATCCCACGCAGCTCGACCAGATTCTGACCAATCTGACTCTCAATGCCCGCGATGCCCTCGAGGGTGAAGGGCGCATTGACATCGAAACCTGCAGCGCGGTCATCGACGAGGATTATTGCATGAGGAACGCCGAAGCCGTTCCGGGTGACTATACGGTGCTCGTCGTCAGCGACAACGGCCGCGGCATGGACAAACACACCGCCGCCCACATCTTCGAACCGTTCTATACCACCAAGCAGCCCGGCGAAGGAACCGGACTCGGGCTCGCCACCGTCTACGGCATCGTCAAACAGAACGCCGGCTTCATCAACGTCTACAGCGAACCGGGCATGGGAACGACGTTCCGCATTCACCTGCCCGCGACCACCGAGGTGCTCGCTGAGCGCGCCGCTCCCGCCAGAGGAACGCCCGTCCGGGGCAGCGAGACGATTCTCCTCGTGGAGGACGAACCGATGATCCTCTCGCTCGGCCAGCGTCTTCTCGAGGGCCTGGGGTACAAGGTCCTCATCGCGGGTGATCCCGCCGAGGCCCTTCTGCTGGCCAGCAATAACACCGGAAAAATCGACCTTCTGATGACCGATGTGGTCATGCCCGGATTGAATGGCAGGCAACTCGCCCAGCAAATTACCGAAATGCAGCCGGGGGTGAAGTGCCTCTACATGTCAGGCTACACCGCCAACGTCATCGCCCATCACGGCGTGCTGGACGAAGGCGTCCACTTCATCCAGAAACCGTTCACCGTTCAGGAGCTTGGCCGCAAAGTGCGCGACGTCCTCGGCTCCTGATCCTTACTCCGTCCCCATATAGCGCCAGTGCCACGGCTCCTCGATGTAGCCCGTCTCCGCAATGTTGCCGGCCCGGTACGTTTGCCGGAACCCAAACCGTTCGGCGTTCTCCAGCAGCCAGCCGTGCTGCGGGTCGTCCTTCTTCAGGAAGCCCCTGGCGCCTTCTTCGCGCGGCCACGCCACCAGATCGGCCGTCGTCCCGAGCTGATGCTCGCTGTGCCCCGGGGGAGCACTGGCACGCTGGGCCGGATTGCGCGCCACGTTGCCCGCGTAAATGCGCCGCTGCGTGGCGCCGGAACGGTACGGCGAAGCCACCCGCAGTCCAAAGCCCTCCGCCTCCGCCGCGTCCAGCATTCGCATCATTGCCTCGGCGGCCTCGCGGCGCAGTTGGTACTCGCGATCCGGATCCCGCCGCGAAACATACGCATCGGGAAGCGTCACCAGGTCCGACGGCTCGTACTCGTGCGGAATGCCCCACCAGCGATTGACGATCTCGGTGCCGAACGGCAGATCGCCATGCTGTGCGATCGCCGCCGCATTCGCCGGATGCACGCGGTTCACCCCCACGCGCGAAATCCACCCCTGCACGCCTTCGTGCTCAATGGCGATCCACTCCTCGTCCGTTTCCTCCACGCGAAAGTAATCCCCGCTGACCAGCGTACCCACCGGGAGCGTCGCGAGGACCGGCGCATCGGCGAGCGGGAGCGAGTGAACGTCGAGCCCCTCGTCGAGGTGGACGGTCCACGGAGCCTTCGGATCGGCTCCCATCGACGGAATCGGAACAGGGACAGGAGTGGCAGCCAGCCCGGCCTGCGGAGCCGCCTCGGCGTCCGGCGCCTTGGCACAGGCCAGCATCGGCAGAAACAGTGCCGCCACGATCGTCATCGCACAAAGCTTCATGGACTCGCTTCCTTGTGATGGGGGTGTGCAGCGAACGTCCTTTTCTTTTTCAGTGCGGCCTGACGCCATCAACCCGGATTTCCAAGCGGGTAGAGAGCGGCGCCACAAAACACGCGGCACTGCAGGAGGAAATGGAGAAAACGGAGAAGGAAAAACGAGGAGAGGTAAATGGTCGGGGCGACTGGATTTGAAGGCCTCACCCCACTCTGAGGACCCCTGAAAACCCAGGCCCGGACGAACCCCAAACTCAACAATCACAAGGCCCCACCACGCTGACCCCCTGTTCGGGCCCCTCTCAGACCCCCTTCAGAATTGCAGAAAATTGCAGTCCGGTGCACCAGTACCCCTGCCCTGGTTCCGAGTTTCATGCCTCAAGAGCCCGTTCCAGTTCTTCCTCCAGTGCCTCCAACTGCCCAGCCACATGGTAGATGATCTTTGCGGCGGCTTCCCCCAGACGATCCCGCTGGTAGGGCGACAGCTCGACATCGTCGAAGTCCCAGGGCCCGTGGAGTAAATGCATACGGCACGCCCAGTACATGGCCTGTGGAGCCGCGATGACGTCCGGCTCAGCCAGCAACAGGATGAACAGATCGCGAGGGAGCGGGACGCACACCGTGACGCCCTCCACGACATCGCGTCGGGCGTGGGCATGCCATTGGATGACGGTGTCGGGGGCGAGCCCCACCTCTTCAGGAGTTCGAGCCCGGACCTCATGGCCCTGCGGCATCTGTCCGACACGCCCCAGTATCGTCTCGCGAGCCTCCCCGTCGGGCACGAGGATCTCGATGACGACAGTCGCTCTCGATTCCATGTAGCATGACGCCGCCAAGGTGCCGCCCAAGACCCAAGGCAGGCCTTCGGAAGCCGCGACAACGGCCAGCAGCGCCGGGAGGGTCGCGGGGATCATTACGGCGTCTTGGATACGCTTCTCCCCCTGAAAACGCAATCGTCGCATCCTTTCCAGACCTGGTTTGAGCATGAAAGCTCCTTTCACTTGCACCGTGGGACTCGGTCCCATTTCTCTTGATGAAACCCCATCAATCCCGATGGAGCCCAATGAAGCGAGTGAATCCTGTGATGGCAACGACACCTACACCCTGGTACTCGGTCGACGAAATCGCCCAGCATATGGGGGTCAAACGCGATACTGTCTACCTCTGGATCGAAAAGCGAGCACTTCCGGCTCACAAGGTCGGCAGGCTTTGGAAGTTCAAGATCGAAGAAGTCGACGATTGGATTCGTTCGGGAAGCGCGGGTGAGAAGGCTCCCGACCAGGAGGGAGACCAATGAAAACCCTGAGACAGGCATGCACACCGCGCAAATCCGTACACGATCGTACACGTCGTGACACCGTCTTGGAACTGACAGATTTCCTCAAGGGGAAGGTGGATCCGAAGGAATTCTTTGAAGAAAACTACATGACCGATGGCATGAAGCGCCTTCTCTTCGAGGCCTTCAGGCGCTTCTCTGGCGAGAGTGACCAGTGCGTTTTCATGCTGTCTCAGGCAATGGGTGGAGGTAAAACCCACAACCAGATTTCTCTGGGCGTCCTGGCTCGCGAACCATCTGCACGCAAGCAGGTGATGGGTGATCTGCTTCAAAATGACGATCTTGGAGAGGTCAGGGTGATAGGTTTCTCCGGTCGGGATAGCGATGCTCCGATGGGCATCTGGGGGGCGCTCGCTGAGCAGCTTGGCAAGAGGGACCTATTCAAGGACTACTACAGCCCCTTGCAGGCTCCAGGACCCGCTGCCTGGATCAACCTGCTGAAGGGAGAACCCCTGCTCATCCTCTTGGATGAACTTCCTCCATACTTTGAAGCCACGAAGTCGAAGACGGTTGGCAACAGTGACCTCTCCCAGGTTACCGCCACTGCGCTCGCGAACCTGTTGGTCGCAGTCAGCAAGGAGGAGTTGAAGAATGTCTGCGTCGTGATCAGCGACCTTGGGGCTACGTCCTGGAAGGGTGGTAGCGAGGCAATCAGTCAGGCTCTGAAGAGCTTTGAGAACGAGGTCGGACGCATAGCGATGCGCCTTGAACCAGTGGCGCTTCACAAAGAGGAACTATACCATATTCTGCGGAAACGCCTATTCGAGACCCTGCCTGGCGACGAAGACATCTGGGAAGTGGCGAAGGCCTACTCCCAGGCCGTAAAAGATGCGAAGCAGATGGACATAACGAACGCGTCGCCCGAGAAGTTCGCCTCCCAACTCCACGAATCATACCCCTTCCATTTTTCCATCAGAGACCTCTACGCAAGGTTCAAGGAGAACCCTGGCTTCCAACAGACCCGTGGTTTGATCCGGCTGATGCGCACGGTCGTGTCACGGATGTGGAAGACGAAGGCGGCAGACAATCGAAGCTTGATTCATCCCTACGACATTGATCTCAACGACACCGATACCCGATCCGAGGTCCTTGCCATCAATGGAAAGCTGGACCCCGCGATCGCGCATGACATCGCGAGTAACGGGTCCTCGGTCGCCGAAAACATGGATGCAAACCTGGGCGATGGTCAGGACGCTCAAGACGCGTGTAAGCTCATCCTGGTCTCTTCCCTCGCGAACGTGCCCAACGCAACCTTGGGCCTCACAGTTTCAGAAATCGTTTCGTACCTCTGCGTACCAGGCCGTGATGTTTCCCGGCTGCCAAAGGACATCTTGGGGCTCTTGGCAACCCGTGCTTGGTACCTTCATAGCAACAGGGAAGGGCGATTGTTCTTCCGCGACACGCAGAACCTCGTGGCGAAGCTCAACACGATGGCGGATGCACTGCCGCGGGAATCATCGCGAAAGGAACTGCAATCAATTCTGGGGCGTTTGTTCGAGCCTTCGCTGAAGGACTGCTACCAGGATGTTCTCGCTCTTCCAGGAGTCGATGAGATTGATGTGAAGCCTGATCGCGTAACCCTGGTGATTTCTCCACCGCATCCTGGGGCAGGTCTCCACCCAGATCTCCAGAAGTTCTGGTCAGACCTTGGATACAAGAACCGCGTGCTCTTTCTCAGCGGCGAGCGTGATGCACTCGATGCCCTTCTTTCAAAGTCCGCGGAGGCCAAAGCGATCCAGGTCATCTTGAAGGAAATGGATGACGAGAAGGTCTCAGAGAAAGACGCCATGCGCGTCGAGGCACAACAGCTCACTGACAAGATCCAAGGACAAATCCTCTCAGCCGCTCGCGAAGCCTTCACGCGCCTTTACTACCCATCGTTCAAACCGGGCTCCAACGAAGCAGCCCTCCTCACCGCTGACTTCATCATGAACTTCACCGACAACAATTACAACGGTGAGAAACAGATCAGAGAAGCTCTCAAGTCGAAGCAGAAGTTCACGGAGGACACCACCAGCGATTCCTTCCGCATGCGATTCGAGGAGCGCATCTTCGCGAACCAGCAGGTTGTGCCATGGAACGAACTGAAGAAGCGCACTGCGGGAAACACCAAGTGGCCCTGGCACAGGCCTTCTGCACTCGAAGAACTGAAGGATGCCCTGGTCGCCAAGGATCAGTGGCGAGAGAACGATGGCTTCATCGACAAAGGGCCCTTCCCACCACCAAAGACCGAGATCGCCATTCGTGAGCTTCACCGAGATGACGACACCGGCGAGGTTACATTGCGCCTGGAGCCGGTTCACGCCGATGTGGTCCACTACGAGATTGGCGGCAGCCCCGCCACTACGGGCTCGCCCAAGGTGGACAACCTCCAGTCCTTCAAGACCAACGAAATGCACCTGTCGTTCCTGGCGGTCGACTCGACCGGAAAGAACGAAACCGGCAGCCCACGCAGTTGGAAGAACAAGATCACCCTCAAGTACCGCCTCTTTCAGGACGGCGACGACAAGCGTTGCGAGCTTCAGGCCGCACCCAACGCCAGCATCAAGTACACCACCAACGGGTCAGACCCCAAGAACTCGGGCGGGACGTACGATGACCCATTCGTGATTCCCAAAGGCTCTGTTGTAGTACTCGCCATTGCCGAGAAGGGTGACACCCACTCCGATGTTCTCAACATCCCGATCGACTGGGAGAAGGACGATGGGGTTCAACTGGATCTCTTCAAGGCTGCACTTTGGAAACGGGCACATGACCTTCGTTCGACGAAGGAGACTTACGAATTCCTGGATAGGCTGAAGCGACACTCAGCTACCGTGCCGGGCCCCAAGATCACTCTCTCCGGCGAGCGATACATCGAACTCACATTCGACCCGAAGCTGGAACCAGACCCGGCCCAGATTGAGGAGGCAATCAAGCCTCTCCGCGGGCTGCTTTCCGAAGGCCAGGTGTGGCTGGATGTGGACGCCATCCGGTTCCCATCGGGTCAGGCTTTGCAGGACTGGGTCGCTGAAGTGAAGACCGAGATATTGCCTGGTGAGGTCATGCAGTGATGACCACATCGAATTCTCCAAAGAAGACCAAACCACCGGCCACTTCCGGCTTCGGCTTCCTGCCAGAGGAATCCCAGCACCACTTCCTCGTAACCATCCCGGCAAAGAAGGACGGACACGTCCTGATCTCCGAGCACCACACATGGGATGATGCAGACGCCCGCCGAGAACTCTCCTTCGCCCTTGGGAAAGAGGATGACAAGCTTCGCGTCTCCATGGCCCGTGACAAATGGGATGGAATCGCCGATGCAGTCCGCAAGGAATTCAACGAGCGCCTCAAGCGGAACGGCATAAAAACCGGTGCCTGGAAGCGCGGGCGCGTAGCTGTAAGCCGCCTGTTTGGTAAGGAACTGGTCCTGTTGGCCTGGGCCATTGAGGACGCGGACCCTGCCCTGATCCCTACCGCTGTGCGCAACTGGTTGGGATTGGCTCCTGAAGAGCGCTGGTGGCTGTACACGATGACCGCTGCCGCGACCGGCCATGCCACCGCAGGCAGAAACAAGGGATGGCGTAAAGCAGTCCGATTCGCCCTCACCGAGAACCCCATCTCCGAAGAAGTCGAAGTTGATCGGGGTGACCTCGAAACCTTCGATCTCTTCTTTGGTGTCAGCGAGGAAGAGGCGAAGTGGGGAAGCTCCAAGCCCAAGGGGAGGAAGAAATGAAGCCCATCGTTCCTGCCGGAGCCCGTTGGTACAAGTTCGAGTTCCACTGCCACACCCCGGCCTCATCCGACTATGGTGCGGGATCCAACCAGGCTTCCTTGAAGGAGACCTCGCCGGAAGAATGGCTCTTGGCATACATGGCTGCGGGGATCGACTGCGTGGCCGTTACAGACCACAACACGGGTGCCTGGATTGATCGCCTCAAGACTGCCTATGCGGAGATGGTACAGTCCACACCGGCTGGGTTTCGTCCACTGACCGTCTTCCCTGCGGTGGAAGTTACCGCCAGCGGTGGAGAGAAGGGTATCCACATCCTTGTCGTGTTCCCTCTGGAGCAAACGACAAGTGGTATCGACCAGTTTATCGGGTCGTTGGGGTATTCGGAAACCATTACCGAGCACAACAATGCCCAGGTCATCTCCCGTAAGGGAGCACTCGATGTCTGCAAGCTTGCCGATGATGCCGGAGCCATCGCCATTCCGGCCCACGTGGACGACGTGTGTGGGCTGTTTCAGGTTCTCCAGAACGGGCAAGGCATTCAGGACTTCCTCGGCCATGCTCCGGTCTTTGCCATTGAGGTCCTTGATGAAAGCTCCACAAAGCCGACGCCCTACACAGACCGTCACCTCGCATGGGCAGAAGTCCTCGGGAGTGATGCACATCACCTCACTGGCTCGACAGGGCAGAACTTCCCTGGTTCACGATTCACATGGGTGAAGATGGGGCCGACGCCATGTCTTGAGGGGCTTCGATTGGCGCTCCACGACGGCAATCCGCTTTCGATTCGTCGGTCTGACGAGGGGCAACCGAGCGCCACGAGTGAATCGGCTCCGATTTTGAGAGCACCGGCACCACCTTTCAATCCGAACAACGAAATCGCGAACCATAGGATTGAAGACCTGCGTGTGAGCAACGCCCAGTTCATCGGACGTCCTGCTGTGGAAGTGAGCTTCAGTCCCTGGCTGAACAGCATCGTCGGTGGACGCGGGTCAGGGAAGTCGACTCTGGTCGAGTTGGCGAGACTGGTACTTCGTCGTGACAGGGAACTGAAAGACACTGGGGATCCGGAGAAGAACTTCAAGGCGTTCGCCCAGGTATACGACAAGCGCAAAGAACTCAGAGGGGAATCTCCAGGGGCACTTTCGCGAGATACGGAGATTGAGATGACATACCGGATCGGCCCTGACCGGTACAAGCTTCGTTGGCGAGAAGACGGTACCGGCGAGCCCCTCATCGAAGAGAAAGCTGATGGCGGCTGGGAGCCCGCATTGGGTGAGATCGCCAGCCGGTTTCCCGTGCGAATCTTCAGCCAGAAACAAGTGTACAGCCTGGCTCAGGACTCAAGGGGGCTGCTTACCTTCATTGATGAAAGCCCCGACGTAAACTTTGGTGACTGGCAATCCCGCTGGCAGCAGGAGGAGGCTCGCTTTTTCCAACTTCAGGCGCAGGCCAGGCAGATCGAAGCCTCAATATCCGACCGTGATCGGATTGTGGGTCTCCTGGAAGATGTGAAGAAGAAGCTGGCTGTCTTCGAGTCTGCGGGCCACGCAGATGTGCTGAAACACTACCAGCGTTGTCGCCGCCAGAACCAACGGATGAGCCAGGTCATCGAAGGCATACAGCCCCTCCCGGAAAACATCCTGCGGGTCGTTGACGACATCGAACTCCCAAGCCTCGGTGAGGATGTCTTTGAGGGTGCAACCGGCTTGGATGAAGTGCTTACAGAATACGACAAGCTCCTGCCTGCAATTGAACGGGCGCGGAGCGAGTTGATTCGCATCAGCGAAGAACTCAAGAAGGTCACTGATGGCTTCTCGGAGGCTGTGTGGAAAACCTCATGGGGCCGGGCCATCAAGGAAGCTGAAACCAAGTTTGAAGAACTCAAACGTCAGTTGGCAGAGGTGGGGACCGATGATCCGAACGAGTATGGACGACTTGTTCAGCAACGGCAGGTCCATGAAACCTCGTTAGCGAAGATCGAGAGCGAAAAGAAACACCTGGAGGAAGTGCGGCAGCAAGCCTCTCAGTCACTCGAAAAGCTACAGGTCCTTCGGCGTGAGCTGTCGAAGAAGCGTGCTGACTTCCTCAGCCAGGCTCTTGCCGGGAACCGCTTTGTCCGGATGACGGTGGTTCCCTACGGCGAAGATGCCACAGTTGAACAACGGTTTCGCGAACTGATCGGCAGGGAAGGTACCACCTTCGCTCGTGACATCTCTCAGGATGACGGTGAAGCCAAGAGTGGACTGCTCCCCGCGCTTTACGGAGACTACCTCGACCAGAAAGAACCCGACAGCAGCAGCTTTGAAGGGCGTCTTTCGCAGCTCAAGAAGCTCCTGCGCAAAGCTGGAGTAACCGGATCTTGGGACGCGGTGACCAAACCATTCGTGAACCATCTCGGGAGCATGAAGCCCGAGCAATTCGACCGTTTGGACACCTGGTGGCCGGAGGACTCCCTGAGGATCGAATACAGCGACGGGAAGTCGAACTCGGGGTGGAAGTCCATTCGCCAGGGTTCTCCCGGCCAGCAGACCGCGGCGATGCTGGCTTTCCTCCTTTCCTACGGCGACCAGCCCATGATCCTCGACCAACCCGAGGACGATCTCGACAACCACCTGATATACGACCTGATCGTTCGCCAAATCCGGGAAAACAAGACCAAGCGCCAGATCATCGTTGTCACCCACAACCCGAACATCGTCGTCAACGGGGACGCCGAACTTGTGGTGGTGATGGACTTCAAGGCAGGTCAATGCCGGGTGTCCCAATCGGGCTGTCTCCAGGAGCGTGAGGTTCGTGAGGAAATCTGCAACGTGATGGAAGGTGGCCGTGAAGCCTTCAAGCAACGCTACCGCCGTGTCATATTGGAGAACGAGTAATGTACGATACCGTAGAAGAATTGATGCAGAAGATCACACTTGGTGAGGACTCGACCATCGAGTTCAAGGCGGTCCGGATACCTGGCTCGAAGGTCAACGCCCCCACTGGAAAAGACCTCGCCGATGAGATCGCTGCCTTTGCAAATACGGACGATGGAGTTCTCCTCCTTGGGGTAAATGACGAAGGAGAGGTCGAAGGAGTCCCCACTGAAAAGCTCGAAATTCTGGAGGAGCACCTCCGTAACGCATGCACAGACCTGATTCACCCCCCGCCGAAGATCGCCATTCGCAGGCAGCTTCTACCCTCCACGGCTGGCGACAAACTTCCCGTCCTGAAGGTCGACATATTCAAGGGGCTTTTTCTCCATACAAGTCCTGGCGGTACTAAATGGCGAGTCGGCAGCAAGTGCACGAAGATGCCGGATGTCTACGCCGATCGCCGCCGCCAACAGCTCAGCCTGTCACGCTTCATGAGCTTCGACGAGATGCCGATCCCGTACCTTGATCCCGAGGTACTCAACGAGGACTTGTTGGCCCAAGTGCTCCCTTCTCTGGGTAGTGATCAAGAGACCCTGCTGCGAAAGATGAAGTTCATCACACCGGATGAGGACGGTACATTGCGACCAACAGTGGGTGGAGTGTTGTTCGCGACCCCCAAGCCGGTCGAACACCTTCGGAACGCCTACATCGACGCGGTCGCTTTCCAGGGAGATGAGATCGTTACTAACTATCAATTGGATCATCAGATCATCGAGGGCCCCATCCACGAGCAGATCGAGAAGGCCTTCATCTTCTGCAAGTCCAACACAAAAACCAGAGCCATCAAGGCCCCCGCAAGGACGGAGTACCCCCAGTACTCTGAACGGGCTCTGTTTGAGGCCATCGTAAACGCCGTCGCGCACCGCGACTACACCGTCGCCAGTTCTCATATTCGGCTTTTCATCTTCAGCAACCGCATCGAGATTTATTCTCCCGGTGGCTTCCCAAACACCTTGGATGCTGAGAGTATCGCGCTTCGCCAGGCCCACCGCAATCCGCTGATTTCCAGCGTTCTTTCCCGATACGCGGTGCCTGAAACTCTCCTCGGCGTGGGCAGAACCCGCCTCATGGATCAACTCGGCGCGGGCGTCCCCATCATTCTCAAGGAGAGCGAGGAGCTTTCCGGAATCATACCCACGTATAGGGACATCGACGATTCCGAAATTCTCCTCACCATCTTTGCCGCCAACGCCCCCACACCCCCAGAAGAAGACCAGGCCACCCCATGACCCAATCCGACCTCTTCACCACCGCCACCTCCCAGACGCCCAACCTGGCTCCTCGCGCTTTTATCGAGGCGCAGTTTCCTGTCTCCAAGCTCTCCAAGGAATGCTACAAGGAGCGGAAGTCGAACTA
>JASGMJ010000064.1 GCA_030156535.1 Candidatus Sumerlaeota bacterium | reverse complement strand
TTGATGCTCAGAGGAAACGAAACCGCCGGATGCCGCAGAGCTTGTCCGGTGGTGTGAGAGGGAGGACGGGGCAACCCGTCCCCCTACTCGATTACTCCTTGATGACTTCCAGCTTTCCCGACTCGCCGCGCCGGATCGCGCTTCCCGGAACGACTTGACGGTATTCGTATTCGTCGAAGAACCACGACCAGAAGGCCGCCCGCGCCTTTCCGGCATCGAAATCGGAGCGTGCCTGCTGGCGCTCCATGTAGTCGGCGCGGACGCGGGGAGTGAGTTGTTCCGAGTTCAGACTGAGCCGGAACCACTCAACGCGGCGCTCCAGATCATCGCGCGTGAAGAGCGCACGACGCAGTCCAGCTTCCACCAGCAGCCGCGTTTCGGCAAGCCTGAGGCGCACCTCGCGTGGCGGGACGGCCCTTCTCCAATCCCGTTCGGCCAGACTGACTCCAGCCCAGCGGGCAAAGTCGCCGGCCGTAACGGCCTCGTCGCCGACGGCGAAGGCAATGTCGTTCGGGCTCGCAGATTCAGGATCGAAGTCGGGCACGCGGAATTCGATGTCCTGCCGAAGATCCGCGAGCAGACTCGCCCGGGCTTCGCGCCGCCGCTCCTTCACGATCTCATTGTGGGCTCGTGCCCGGACGATCGGATCGGTGGGAGTGCCGCCGCCCGTGCGTTCCGCAAGCTGGATCACCACCCAGCCAGCCGCCGTCTTGAAGGGCTCGCTGATGCCACCGGGTTCCAGGGCATCCAGTTGCGCCGCCATGGCGGGCAGGATGCGCCCGTGGTATTCCATGGGGCCCACGAGGCGATCCGGGTCGGCGCCGGGGGCCAGAGTTGCAAGACGGCGTGCGACGGCTCCGAAGGGTTCGCCGTCGGCGAGAGCTTCGGTGGCCTGATGGGCGCGGCTTTCCGGGGGAACGCCACTCTCGTCGTCAAGAAAACGCATGGCTCCCCAGGAAGCGCGCAGAGGTTCGCGAATGCCTTCGCGGGCCAGACGGGCGTCGATTTCGTCCTCCGATGGCATGGTGATGGGGGGAGCGAGTTGCTGCTCGGCCAGACGGGCGAGGGCGGCACGCGCATGTCCCCATGCCTGCTCCTCGGCCTGCGGCGTTCCCGCAAGACCTCGTTCGACGCCAATTCCGTGGAGAATCCTGTAGCGTGCCGTGCGTTGAATCCGCCGGTCGACCATCGCCGTGCCGATCATGTCGCCCGGGAGTTCGGGGCCGAACTCCGTTACGATTTCGAGGTCGCGCGTGGTGACCGGCCCATAGGCGGTTTCAGCGACAAGGGCTGGCGGTGGATCGGCGGCGGCGGGGGGGTGTCGGTTGGCGCATCCCGTGCCCAGGAAGAAAGTGGCGATCAGGCAGGAGGCGGCGAGGAAGGCGTGTCGTGGTTGAGCCGGTTTGTTCACGAGAGGCTCCATGAGAGAAGGGTCTTCTTAAAAATCGGGCGGCGCCGCGAAGAATCCGGCGCCGCCTTTGAAGGTGTTTCCGATGGAGAGTGCAAGGCCTGGAGCCTTAGCGCTCGATCAGGAACCAGTTATCGACGCTTGACGCGACGCTGTAGTCAGAGCCACCGGAGAGAGCGGAGCCGCCCGTACCGGCGGTGGCATAGGCGCTGTTGGTGACGTCGAGGAAATCGGCGCTCAGCGGGTCCATGCTCGCGAACTGCGGATCATCGGTGATGATGTTCGTTCCCGGGGTGTAGCCGGGGTTGGCCGTGTAGCCGACGAGAGCGGCGTTCGGCCCGGCTTCGACGACGGCGGAGAAATCGACGTCGAGGACATAGTTGCCGGAGTACAGGGTGCCGAACGGATTTCCACCGTTACCCGCGAAGATGCAGTCGCGGAACGTATTGACGGGGGCAGTGCCCGTGTCGATCGGGTCGCCCCAGAGGCTCTCGCCCACAATGGTCACGCGCTGGAAGCTGTGGGGCACTTGGCCTTCCCAGCCGTCCTGGACATAGGCGAGCTCGACGGTGGCGCCACCGGCATCCTCGTCAAGCTGCATGTACATGGCGTCGGAGACGCTGACTTCCTGGAGGTCGGAGTCACCGCTCCAGGCGCGGGTCGCGTTCCCGGCGATGATGAGGTTGTCCACGTTGGCCGTACCGGTGGCTGGCCCGAGGAAGGAGATCAGGGCGTGATTTGCGCATCCGAAGATCATGCTGGGGCCGCCCACGGCATCCACGGGGCCATCGCCCACATTGGAACCCGTGATGACGAGATTCCAGTTGTCGCCGGCCGAGCTGTCGCCATCGCCCGCCAACTGCACGCCGTAACGGCCGATGTAGCTGATGATCGTGCTCTCAAGGGTCAGGGTGAAGGGCTGCGAGCGCGTTGCGGTGCTGTGGTTTGTGGCATCCGCAGAACCAGCGACTTCCACGATGGCGTCGCCCGTGGACTTGCCGTGGCTGAGCACGCAATCGACGAACTCGACGGACAGGGCCTGGTTCTCGGCGGCCGCGATGTTGACGAGGTCGTCGCCCGCAGCGGTGTCGTCGATGCTCGCCTTCTGGTCGGTGAGGGCCTCGGCCTTGGAATTCACCACCGGGGCGCCGCCCACGGTGGGGAAGGTGGCCACGCAACCGGCAAAGCGCAGGGTGTTCGGGCCGGCGCCGGTGATGCGAAGCACGAGGAGGTCATCAGCGGCACCCGTTGTGGCTGCGGGAATGAAGGTGACGTTGTTGACCGTGATGTCCTGATCGGAATTGACCAGGAACGCATCGCCGTCGCCGCCGTCCTGGGGGGCGACCACGGCATTGGCGAGGGCGCTGGGGGCAACGTGGCCCGACGTCGCGCCGGGGCCGTTGATCGTCAGAGCCTCGTCCAGATCGGTGTTCGCATCGTCGATGCGAACGATTTCTTCGATCTTGTCGACAGACGTGATGTTGATGACGTCCGCGGCGGCGTTGCCGTGGTTGACGCCAACGCCCGAGCCGTCAGTCGCGGCGGTGACCGCGCCGCCGGCCTGGAAGCTGCTGATGGCGACCATCAGCGAACTGAAGGTGGTGGAGTTGTCCGGCGAGCCATTGGTGGCATCAACGGAGACGGTCTGAGCGAAGGCTGCCGTGCTCAAGCCCGCAGTGACTGCTGCGACAGAAAAAAGATGACGCTTTCTCATGAGGGGCTTTCCTTTCCGAATGGTATGATGGTATTGATGCAAGCGCTCTCACGGAGGGAGGCTGCCCCTGAAATGGAAACGTTCGGCAAGCAGTGGCTCTCCGAGCCAGCGCCGCCGTTCCTCTTCGGTAGGGAAGATTTCCCTTAGTGGATACCTCAAGGCCAACGGACGTGAACGCCTTTCGTCAACCCTAAGTGTTCAAAAAAATCCCGAAAAAGCCTTCCTTCACGCACGCTGGCAAGCGGCGTGACGGGCAATATTCATCGCCTTTCTCATCGTCCAATGTTGGCTTTGGGATTTTCCGGGACCCGCACATTCACAGGCCCAGAGGCTGAATCCGATGGGTTCGCAATGACGCGCAATAACTGGTGGAGCCGCTCTCTTCGCCCTTGACAGATCACCGGGGATGGAAAAAGGTCACTAACCTGCCTAGGAATTGCGCCGAGCCGGAAAAGGACACGCTGCCTTTTCGGCAGTTGGTCTGTTCCTCAAACATTCCGTGCTCTTAAGGAACGGGGCAGGGCATACAATAACCCGGAGGTAACACCATGCTTAAGAAGTGCTTTGTAGGACTGGCTGCCGTTGCTCTCGTGTCACCGGCGCTTGCACAGACCAAGACCGTTGGCGCCACCGGCGCCGACTTCACCACGATTTCGGCCGCCCTGGCATTCTTCAGCCCGGAGCCGGACGCGGGACTGGCCAACGTCATCCAGATCATCGACAGCGGTGTCTATGACGAGGCGATCTCGATCACCGGCGACATGACCCTGGAAGGCACGGGTTCCAGCCGCCCGACCATCGCCGCCCAGATGGGGCCGACCCAGGTGGACAGCGGCGACGGCCTGTGCATCACGGCCGGTAACGTCACCCTGCGCAACCTCATCATCATCCCGTCCCTCACCAACACCCCGACCGACGACCTCGTGCGCTCGGCTTCGACCTGCGGCGACATCGTCGTCGACAACTGCGTTCTGACGGCCAATGACGGCTCAAACGCCGCTGCGACCCTCGACGGCCTCGCCGATGTCACCGGGACGCCGACACTGGTTGGCGACGACCTGATCTTCCCGCAGTCGAGCACGTCGGTCACGATTGTCGACTCGGTCTTCGCCTACGCCAGCGGCGACGGCATCGTCTGCAGCAGCTCGACTCCGAGCTACTTCATCAATGACGGCTGTGTGTTCTCGTACTGCGGCCGCCTTGGCATCCAGGCCAGCGCTGACCAGCGCTTCGTCATCAATGCCCCGACCAACCGCGTCTTGGTCCTTGGCAACAAGGGCTTCGCGGGCCTGTGGTTCGCGGGCGATCAGGCGGTGGAACGCTCGGTCAATGGCTGCAACGTCCTCAACACCACGTCGGCCACGGCCGGGCAGGGCTGGGGCATGGAAGTTCAGAACCGCGGCACGGTGGGCGGTGGGTTCCCGGCAGCGACGTTCTCGAACATGATCATCGCCGGCAACAGCGCTCAGGGCGTCATCATCGGCTCCGTGGGCGACACGGATACGACCTTCACGAATGTCACCATTGCGGACAATCTTGGGGCTGCAGTCGAAGTGGCCACGACGGTCGTGGGCAACGTGACGTTCAATGACTCCATCCTTGCAGGCAACGGCACCGGAACGGACCAGACGGTCAACAACGTCGACACCGGCGTGCTGAATATCAACAACTCCGCCATCGTGACGGCGGGCCCCTTTGCCCTGACGGGCACGGCCGGCACGGGCACGATCAACCAGACCAACGTCATCAATGGCGATCCGGAGTTCGTCGAGACGGCCAACATCTCGAGCGTGTCGTTCTACGACGTGAACGCCCTGTCGTACGCGGGTGCGGCTTCCGCCAGCAGCAACCTCGGCGGCGGCGCCGACTACGTCAACGCAGCGGACGTTGCTCCCTGGCAGATGTACTAAGCACTCTCCCGGCCCCGGCAACGGGGCAGCGAGCGTGAAGTGACATCCCTCCGGCGGCCGCCTCAAAACGGCCGCCGGTCTTTTCTTTGTGCGCCAGGCATGGCGCGATTTCTTGGAGGTGAAAGTCCTCTACTGGCCGTAACGACCGGAACAGTGAGCCGGAGGCAAGGGCGTCGCGGT
>JASGMJ010000063.1 GCA_030156535.1 Candidatus Sumerlaeota bacterium | reverse complement strand
CGGGCAGAGTGATGCTGCGGGTCTCGCTGCCGCTGCGGGAGGACTTGAAGCCTCCGTCCTTGCGGTAGTGCTTCTCGCCGCCGACCCAGTTCGAGAACATGTACATGTACACCGTCTGCGGTTCGCCGGTGGTCTTGTCGATCGAGTCCATCGGGATCGGCTGCCAGAACGGCACCTCCCAGGGCTCGACGCTGTCTTCCTTGCCGA
Source organism: Candidatus Sumerlaeota bacterium (assembly GCA_030156535.1). Classification (GTDB taxonomy): domain Bacteria; phylum Sumerlaeota; class Sumerlaeia; order SLMS01; family JAHLLQ01; genus JAHCAW01. Next base: position 5,069 of record JASGMJ010000063.1, on the reverse strand, counting down.
AGGAGATGCTGCCGTCTTCGGAGATGGTGAGGCACAGGTCCACGATGATGGTGACGCAGCCACGGATGGAGAAGGGCGGTGCCGAGACGCAGACGAAGACGCCGCCGAACTCAAGCCCGCCGAAGGGAACACCGTCGGGAATGCGGATGGTGATGGATGCGCAGCCGCGGAAGTTGCCATTGAAGTCCAGCGAGGCATCCACTTGGCCGCGGATCACGAGCAGGTACGTCATGTGTCCGCCGACGTTCACGCCCTGAAGAGGGCCGGACCAGCGCATGTGCACGTAGCCGCCACCGACGTCGATGATGACGATAGTGACCGTGCCATCAAGGCGGAATTGCGTTTCGTCTATCATGGCGGCTACGGTGGCGCTGATCAGCGCCTGGCCGAGCACTTGTGGCCCGGCCGACGCGCCGATTGTTCCCGTCACGCGGATCGGTGGCACGCCGGTCATGCGTTCAGTTCTCTCGAGGGGGGGAGCCCCCGGGAGGAAGAGAAAGTACTTCTCGTCCCACGTCGTCTCGACGCGCGAGAGGTTCTCGACTCCACCCGAGATGCTCTGGAGGAACGCGCCCGTCGAGTCGATGGCCAGGTTCAGGCCGTCGACGCCCAGGCTGATCTTGTCGAGCTTGCCGCCCTTGACGCCGAATCCGGCCGTGAGGTCCACGACCTCGGGAATGCCGACGGTGACATCGCCGGCGATCACCTCGGGCGGCCCCTCGTCGTACTCGAAGCACAACTGCGGCAGCTTGAAGTTTGATTTCTTGATTTTGATATCGGGTCCGGCGGGCGTGCAGAACTGCAGGCCGTTGAGTTGAACGTCGGGCCCTTGGGGGGTGTCGAGGATGGTGACGGCGGCGGCGAGCTGGAGGCCGCTGGCGGCGCCAAGGTTGTCGGGCAGTCCGAAGCCCCCCTGCACGCTGACGCCATTGCCACCCTCCGGCTCCGTGACGTCGAAGCTGTAGCTGAGGCCGAGCACCTCGTACCCTCCGCCACCGATGGCGACGGAGTCATTGTTCACCGACAGCGAGCTGAAGTTCACGCCGATCCCGTCGAGCGAAAGGATCGTGGCGCTGGACGCGGAGAAGCCCGCGAAGCGGAAGAACTTGCCGCCATCGGGAAGCGAGAAGGGCACGCCGTTGATCTCCACCGAGGCATCTGGGCCCCCGGCGATGCGGTCGGGGCCGGGCCTGCCGTCGAAGTCAATGTCGCGCAGGACGACGGTGCCGAAAGCCGTCGTGGTGTTCACGGTGACGTCGGTGCGGACCTGCGGCGTGCCGTTGAACACCGGCGGGGAGAAGGTGCCGCTGAAGCCGCCCTGCTCCGTGGTGAGAGTGCCGCCGGACACGTTGAACTGCCCGGTGCGGGTGATCTGCACGTTGTCGTAGGTGGCGATGATCCCTTCGCTCTCGGGCGAGCCATAGGCGACGTTGAAGCTCATGCCGTCGGCGTTGGCCGTGACGCTGTCGAAGGGCAGGGTGTGCCCCTGCTTCACGATGCTGCCGGAGGCCGTCAGCTCGTTCCCGACACGAACGGCGAACTGGTCGAAGCTGATGCTCGAGAAGGGCGTGCCGGTGACGACGGGCTGGACGCCAATGAAGCGGTTCTGATTCGTCTCAAGCTGAACGGACGAGATGGTGAACTGCAGGGCGCCGGTGTCGTCGCAGGGGTCCGGGCCAAGGAAGAAGCCGGGCATCGTGAGTACATGGTTCGAGGAAAGCGTCGCACCCTTGAAGCCGTTGTCAGCCAGGCCCGTGTGGCGCATCCAGCCGTCGAGCGTGATGCTGTTGGCATTGATGCGGAAGTGGCAGATGCCCAGGAAGACGGCGTTCCAGACGAACTTGTCCTCGACGGGATCAGTGATCGTGGCGTCGCCGGTGGTGGCGTCGATGCTGTAGGCTCCGTCGTGCAGGATCTGCCCGGCAAACTGTCGAATGGTGCCGTTGCCGGTGATCGTATTGCCACGGACCTGGATGGCACTGTTGCACTGGACCATATCGTTGATCAGGACGCCGGAGCCGATGTCGTAGTTGCCGCCGCCCAGATCGGTGAATTGGCCGTTGGTGGAGGGGAAGGAGACATTCAGGTTCAGGGAACCGACTGTGATCTCGGGCAGGATGTGCGTGATGACAGGACTGGTGAAGGGGACGGAGTTGCCGTTGCCCGCGGCATCCTGCACGGTGTCCGCCGGAATGGTGAAGGTGACGTCGCCGCCGCCGGCAACGTCGAAGAGTTGGACGCTGTAGCGGAAGTCGCTCAGTTGGGTCACGGCGCTGTCGCCGAAGGTGGCGGCGCCGGCGCTGACGAGCAGGTCCTCCTTGGTAAAGCCGGTGACGGGTTCTGCAAAGGTTACATCCCACGCCAGCGTGTCGTCGAACGTGGGGCTGGAGTTGATCGCCAGGATCTGGGAAATCCCGGGCGGCTGTCTGTCGATGACGGTGATGTCGGAGTCCGCCAGGTTGCCTTGACTCACGGCGTCGGTCACGCTGAACCCGGCAACGTCGACGGTGAGTGTGCCGAACTCGCCCTGCACGCCGTTGATCGTCAGAGTGAAGGTGCTGCCACCGCTCTCTGCGGGGGGGCAGGACTGGATCGAGATGTCATCGAGGAAGAAGTTGGTAATGACGGTGCTGCTGTTGTTGTCGAAGTCGAAGCTGAGCGTGCGCGTGGTGGAGTCAGCAAAGGCGGAAACGTCGATCTCGCGCCGCGTGTCGATGATGGTGCCGACAAGAGGCGTCTCGGTGTGCAGGATCGTGCCGCCGAGGGAAACGGTAAGTTGGGCGGGGGTGGCCTCGCTGACGGACTCGACGATCAGCTCATAGGAGAGTGTCGCCGTGCCGGGCGGGAAGCTGACGTCCTGGGAAAGCGAGGAAACCTCGGGGCTGGTGGTGCCACCGAACCAGAGCCAAAACAGCCCGTTGAGGGGGTTGTCGGTGCCGCACAGGCCCGTGTCGCAGATGGGCGTGCCAAAGTTTGTCGAAGTCTCGTCCCACTCCGGAGCATTGGCGCCGGTCTCCACGCCCCCCGCAGTCACATGCTCGGTGCAGTCCTCCGTGTTCTTTGCCGCTGCCTGGGCGAACTCCGTCCCCGTGAAGGTGATGCCCGCACTGGGCGTCACAGTGATGTCGCCCGCGTCGAAGCCCGCCACCGTCTCGTTCCATCCGAAGGTGTAGATCACGGGGTCGGCGTTGGTGGGATTGGCAGCGGCGGCGAACGTTTCGAGGAAGGGGCGGGTATTGTCCACGGCCACGGGGGCGCTGAAAACACCAGTGGCGCTCGTATTGCCCGCCAGGTCCTCGGTGGCGCCGGGTACGGCGCCGACAGAGATGGTGCCGTCACCGCTGGCCTGCAGCGTGATGCGGTAGCGGGTGTCGGAACCGGACACGGGATCGATGGAGTTGACCGAGGCCGCCGCCGTGCCCGTCGTCACCTTCTCGACCTGGTTGTCGAACAAGAAGTCCACCACGGGCTCGTTCCACTCCAGCTCCACCTCGACGAAATCATTGGTCGTTGGCGAGGCAGTGACAAGCTGGGCCGAGACGATGGACGGCGGCGTGGAATCGATGACGAAGTCAAAGGTCGACGTATTGGAGGGAGGATTGCCGTCACCGTCTACGACGTCGCCGGGGACGAGAGAGAATGTATGAGGGCCCTCGCCCACAGACGCGTAGGTCAGGTTGTCGAAGCGGAACCGCCGCCCGTCGCTCGGGACGACGTCGCCGCCGGTGATGGTCACGGGCGTGGCACCGCGCACGAGCTGCAACTCGTCAAGCGTCAGGTTGAAGACGGGCTCGTCATACTCCACATTGACGGTGGTGGGCAGGGCGGACCGTGGCGTGCTGAAGTCGAGCAGGAACGCGGTGGGTGGGCCGGGCGAGAGAACAAAGATGTCGGTCTCCCCGCCAAAGACAAGCGCCAGGCCGCCGGGCGAGGACACGATGTCATTCGTCGGCTCGATGAATACCTGATAGGTGCCGCTCGAGCTGTTGGCATCGACGGTCACGCGGTAGTCGCGCGGGCCGCCGGTCACAGTGGTCACAAAGGGTTCCCCCGGCCCGGCCTTCGCCGCAGAGAACACCAGAAAGTCCGTTGGATCGACGTTGGTGACGTCCCGCGAGAACGAAAGGGCGAACTCGGGGAAGTTGGACGTTCCGCCACCGGTGTCGAACGCGGTGACGTAGGGGCGCTCGCCCGCGAAGCGGACGAAAACCGAAAGCCCGGTGGGCTCCAGAGCCTCACCACCCGGGGAGGAAACGATGTCGTTGGAAGCGTCGACCTGAAGGAAGAAAAAACCCGTCTGCCCGTTGGAGTCGAAGGTGACGGAGTAATCCCTTCCCGAGCCGCTGACGGCGGAGACGGCGGGCCCGCCCGCACCGACGGGAGTGAACGTGCCGTCAAGCACGGCGAAATCCGTGGAATCGACGTTTGTCACGTTCTCGCTGAAGACCAGCGTGACGGCAACTTCCGGAGTTTCCACGATTCCCGGAGTGGTCTGGGCGAACGTGGTGACCGACGGAGCAGCGAGGACGGCACCCGCCGCCCCAAGAAACATGAGCACCGCGGCAAACACCAACGGTCGCCTGGCCTTGCGGCCCAAGAATCGAGAAAAACCCATTATTCAGCTCCTCCGGGGGGGGAAGTGCCCAACCCGGCGCGATTGTTTCTGGAATTCATACTCAACAAGTCTGGATTAGCAGGGGAGGCACCGCAAGGAAGAATCGTCCACGACCCACCTCAAGAGGGGGCTTCTCTGCATATAATTGAATCTTTTGATGTTACGGAGTGGGTGTGAGCTTGCAAAGCCACTTGATCTGGTCGGCAATTTTCGCCGGAAATCCCAACTGCCTGCGACGATCGGGATTCCAGGATGCCGTACGGCACACATCGGAATGGGCCGTGTGCACCATCTGAACGTCGATGGCAGCACTCCGAACGAGATGATGGACAGGGCCCGGTACCCCTTTGCACCTGCGCGGGACGGACGATTCCGTGCTTGCCAGCTACGTCCACGGCGCCTATATCGACGACGTGGTGACGATGCGTCGGGCGGTGCCGCAGGGCGGTATCCC
>JASGMJ010000019.1 GCA_030156535.1 Candidatus Sumerlaeota bacterium | reverse complement strand
AACGTGACCCTGGGTCATTGGGGAGAAGACGCCGCCAGCGCGAAGGTGCTCGCGGGCGCCGTGGAGAACGATCATGCGTGAGTAGGGGTTTGACACGCGATGAAGGATTCTGCTTTACTGCACCGGTAGTGCCGATGCGGTAGTGATCCCAAAAGCGCTCGTTTCCGATGGTCTCTGATGTTGGCCTTCGTACCCTGCGGCAGCTAAGAGCGCATGTGAGCGTGAAAGGAGGCTGTTCATGACCACGACGCGAACAAATCCCATGACCACCCTCCGTCAGAGGCTTTCAGCGGCGGGCGTAAAAAGGAAGTATCTCAACGCGTGCATCCTGCCAGAATGGTGGGACGATGAAGCAGCATTGAATCCGGCTGGATTCAGCGAGGCCCAGCTCTATGTGGCAAATCGATTGGGACTTACAATCGATTCACTCCAATCTGGAGGTGAGCTTCGATTCACTCAGGTCAGCGCCAAGTTCAAGAAGCGTTCCGACACCAACGAGGACGACCTGCGACTTGCGAAGATGATCGCATTCCGAGCCGCCAGAGTAGCCGTGCTTGGGTGCAACACTGGTCCTGTTCCTTTGCCCACTGCCCCTGGTCCTTTACGAGAGGAAATCCTCAAGACTGGTGCGAAGTGCGTCACGCTGGAAGGGCTCCTCGACTACTGCTGGGCTCATGGAATTCCAGTCATTCACATCGGCGAGTTCCCTCCTGGAACGAAAAAGATGGACGGTCTTTCAGCGAGGATTGATGGCAGACCGGCAATCGTGTTGTCGAAGAACATTACAAGTAAGTCGGCGATGGCTTTCATCCTTGCTCACGAACTCGGCCATCTGGCTCTGGGGCACCTTCCTGAAGATACGGATATCCTGCTTGATCAATCATGGGAGCGGAATGAAAACGATCATGAGGAGCAGGCAGCGAACACATTCGCCGCCCAAGTTCTTACTGGCATGGAGGATCCAAGATTCACTGCCGAGAGAAAACTCACCGGTGACGAGCTAGCCGCCGCCTCAAGGCGCTTCGGGGAGAAGAACGGCATCGCCCCCGGCGTTGTTGCGCTGAATTATGGATGGACGAGAAAGTTCTTTCCTGTCGCATTCGCCGCGCTCAAGATCTTGGAACCCAACGAACACTCAGTTCAGATCGTGAGGCAGCGAATGGTCCAGAATCTCACTGAGGAACTGATGCCGACGGAGGCTTATGAGTGGCTTCTTCGACTGACGGAAGCGCCTGTCCAAGTTCAAATCTGATCGTCTTGGCGGATAACGACATCGTCCTGAAGTTCGCGGCGTGCAACCTTCTGGATGAGCTACTTATCGTCCTTGGAACCTCCCACGACAGCATTCTCCTTCTGCCCACGGCCCGATTCAAGATCCGAAAGGACAAGAAGCTCCTGGTTCGATACGGCGAGGGGGGAGTAGCTCGCGCCCTTGAGTTCGTGCAATCCTGTAGAATCATAGAGGATCATGACTTGCTCAACAGGGCACAGCAACTGGTGTCACCTGGCATCGATGAGGGTGAAGCCCTTCTGATGACCGCGGCTTCGATTCGTCCCGACAGCCTCCTTGCAACCGGCGACAAGCGATCTCTGATACAGCTTTGCAAAGAACCGACTAAGAACCTCGATTTGAGGAAATCCCTTGCGGGCCATGTACTTTGCTTCGAGGCGCTCTTGAAGATGCTGATCGAAAGCTCGACCGTCGGATTCGAGCGCGTCCGTGAGAGTGTCGTAAGAGGTTTGCTGACAGATCAGCCCGAAGATAAACGCGACAAAATGCTGTCCATCGTCTTCAGTCGTGGGCTCGGCAGCTCCGAGGAAGATGTAGTAGAAGCCCTCGAAAGCTACATCCATGACCTCCATCGTCAAACTGGAGATCTTCTACGCCCGTGATCAACCGCTTCTCCTCCCGCCGCCAGCCTTTGGATTCGTCGTTCCTGAACGAACGGCTGAAGGGGGCGCTCGCTTACGATCGCGTGGCCGGGTATTTTTCGTCATCCATCATGGAGGTGGCCGGGGAAGCGCTGGAATCGATGCAGGGCAAGGTTCGCATCGTCTGCAACAGCGAGCTGGACGAGCGGGATGTTATCACGGCCCAGGCGGCCAACATGGCGATGCGGAGGGAATGGTGTTCCTGGAAGCCAGAGAAGTGGGGAGAGGCGGCCAAGCCACGCTTTCAACGCCTTCATGATTTCTTGCGCGATGGCCGCATGGAGGTGCGCGTCCTGCCGACGAAGAAGTTCGGCCTGATCCACGGCAAGGCCGGGGTGGTCACTCTGGCTGACGGTACGAAGACGAGCTTCATCGGCAGTGCCAACGAAACCCAGAACGCCTGGCAGTTGAATTACGAGCTGGTCTGGGAAGATGCCTCAGTAGAGGCGGTGACCTGGGTCCAGGAAGAGTTCGATGCCCTCTGGGCCCTGGGCATCCCTCTGGCCGAGTTCGTGATCGAGGACGCGGGAAGGCTGGCCCACCGGAAGATCGTGCCATCCGTTGAATCATGGCGCGAAGATCCGAATCAGGCGTCCCCCATCATCGAGTTGCCTGTATACCGACAAGAGTATGGTCTCTGGGAGCACCAGAAATTCTTCGTTCAAATGGCCTTTGACGCCCATCGTGGGCCCCACGGAGCCCGTCTGGTGCTCGCGGACCAGGTGGGCCTGGGGAAGACCCTGCAACTGGCCCTGAGCGCGATGCTGATGGTACTACAGGGCGGTGGACCGGGCCTGATCATCGTGCCCAAAACGCTGATGTGGCAGTGGCAGGATGAACTGCGCGACCTTCTGGACATGCCCACGGCGGTATGGAACGGCAAGCAATGGGTGGACGAGCAGGGCATCGAGTACCCGGCGATCGGCCCAGAGGGAGTGAGGAAGTGCCCGCGTCGGATCGGGATCATCTCGCAGGGACAGATCACCGCGGGAACCCAGGCCACGGAGTTCGTGAAGAAGATGAACTGGGAGGTGGTGATCATCGACGAAAGCCACCGGGCGCGGAGAAGGAACCTCGGCGAGGATCGTGAGGGCGAGAAGCCGGATCCCAACAATCTTCTTCAGTTCCTGTACGACATCGCCGGGAATACGAAAAGCCTTCTTCTCGCGACGGCAACCCCGGTGCAGATGTACCCGGTGGAGGCATGGGACCTCCTGAGCGCCCTGGGGTATGGAGAAGAGAGCGTCCTTGGGAATATGTGGAGTGAATGGCGAAAGGCCGAGCGATGTCTTCCAGTCGTTCAGGGACGAGAAGACCTGCCTGAAGACGATCGGGAGCTGTGGGAGTGGGTGCGCAATCCACTGCCCCCGGCCACCTCTCGAATCGAAGACCGGGACTTCGTAGAGATCCGGAGAGCCCTGAAGGCGAAGGACAAGCAGGCGGTCGTATCGGGCGACGCGTGGGAGAAGCTCACCCCGCCCACACGGGATCGGGTCAGGCGGCTCAGGAAGAGCTTCGGCACCCACCACAGCCCCTTCATTCGCCACATCGTCAGAAGGACCAGGGAGTACCTGGAGAAGACGATCAACCCCGAGACCAACGAGCCCTTCCTGAAGCCCGTGAAGGTCCAGCTCTTCGGTGAGGAAGATGCGGAGGCCATCCTGCTGCCCAGCTACCTGAAGGACGCCTACGGGCATGCAGAGGAGTTTTGCGGACTTCTCAAACAGCGGATGGGTGGCGCGGGGTTCCTGAAGACCATGTTGCTCCGGCGTGTGGGTAGTACGATCGAGGCGGGAAGGCTGACCGCCGAGAAGATGCTGGGCACCTGGGAGGACATCGATGAGGTCGATTACGAAGAGGAGGTCGGGAAGGCAGAAGAAGAGGCCCTGAAGTCGCTGACGCCTTCTGAGCGGAAGCTCCTCCAGGCCTTTGTCGATGCCCTGAGGGCATTCCCCGGTGAAGACCCCAAGTACGCTGTCGTAAAGCGCCTTCTTCTCGAAGGTCAGGGGGCGACGGGGCCGTGGCTGGAACAAGGCTGCATTGTCTTCTCTGCGTACTTCGATTCCATCATCTGGCTCGCGAAGAAGCTCTCCGCAGAAGACATTCCCGAAGAGCCTATCGGGATCTACGCGGGCTCCGGAAGATCAGCCATCATGAAGGGGGGTCTTCTTCAGCGAGAAGAGCGAGAAGAACTGAAGAGGATGGTGAGAAGAGGTGAACTACGGCTGATCCTGGGTACCGACGCCGCCAGTGAAGGCCTCAACCTTCAGCGCCTGGGGACTCTGATAAACTTGGACTTACCGTGGAACCCTACCCGGCTTGAGCAGCGGAAGGGCAGGATTCAACGCATCGGGCAGGTCCGCGACACGGTGTACGTTTACAACATGCGGTACAAGGACTCGGTAGAAGACCGCGTCCACCAGCTCCTGTCTTCTCGTCTTCAGGAGATCTTCAGGCTCTTCGGCCAGGTCCCCGATGTTCTGGAAGACGTATGGGTGCAGGTTGCGGAAGGCGAGGTCGAGAAGGCCAAGAAGATCATCGCGGCGGTGCCGAAGAAGCACGCCTTCGATGAGCGATACCAGAAGCCCGAGCCCGTTCCCTGGGAATCTTGCGCAGCGGTCCTGAACGCGGTGGATAGAAGAGCCTTCCTCCAGCAGGGCTGGGACAGTAGAAGACGGTAGATATGTGGAATCCATCATCAGGAAGGAGCCCACAATGGTCGGCATCGTTCTCGAAGGTGAACAGGCAGAAGAAGAGAGGAATCGTCTTCTGCAAGAGGGGCGCGAGATCCCCGTTGGGGTCAGAATTCGCAATGCCCGTGGTAAGGAGACGGCCCTGTGGTTGGGCCTGGGATTGAGCGGGTCGTCTGCCTGGCTCTTCTGCCGGGAGGAACGTGTAGGAGAAGCGTCGAAGGTGAGCTTGGAGGGGGTCCTCGCCCACGAGGCCCAGGCCTTCTTCGCTGCCTTGCTTGAGGGTCTTCATTTACGGCAATGCCTGGTGGACCCTGGGCCTCTTTCCCCAGAGATCGTTGAGATCAGCCCATGCATCGACAATGTGCTGGACGACCTCAGGGCGGAGTTCGGCATCGAGTTGAACCTTCAGGAATGAGTCAGGCAATTTAGGTATAAGTCTTTACCAAGTATGGGGGTGATTGATCGAGATCGCGACGACTTCGGGTGGGAGAGAAGGTCTCCCCGCGTCGGTTTCGTCTCAATTTCGCTCCGACGGGTTGAGATTTTGGGGCCAAATGTTCCCCTCTTCCAGCACGAAGAGCCCCGCTTGCGCGAGTGTGGGTTGATGGATCGGTTTTCGGAGAAGAGAACCGTTCAGTCAGGGGGAACGCGCCCGCCATGTGCCAAGGCTGGCCGGGATGAAGTCCAAGATCACCGACCTCCGGAACCGCCACGATTGAGGCACAGCGCTCACGTCGACGCCCGCATCGACCAGGACACCGAAGATAGTAGGGCGCTCCAAAGCGTAGAAGGCGAACTGGACGGCATGGGCGGGGGTAGGGCGATCAAGATATTCGAGGATCGACTGCCGCACGCGTTGAAAAGTGTTCTGATCAACTTGAACGCGCCATCGATCGCCGGATACCTGAACTTGATTCAGCACGAGTTCTTCACCAAAGCTGGCTGCGAGGCCGGGGTCTTCATTGCCGTCGTTCCACCAACGACGACCGATTGCTCGGCCAGGGTAGTCAACGTCCTTGCACATATAGGGAGGACCGCCCTTCTGTCCCCGCACAAGACGGCTCATGTGTCGACGGTTGTGAACCCTCTGGACATGAATAGCGCGGGAGGACATCGAGGGGTAATTCCTCTTCATCTCGACGATGAGCTGCCCTTCGATTGAATTCGCCCAGTCGTCCCGTTCTTCGGGCCGAATGTCCCTCCAAGACGTCAACAGAGTGTGATCGTGGAGCCTCAGGGGCGCAGGGCGATCGTATGGCCCCTTCGGTCGCCAGGCTCGGGTTTCAGTCGAACGCAGCCAGTAGAAAGGCTCCGGGCCCAGTGCCAGCCTCTTGAGAATCTCCTCGGCATCGCGGAGGAACTGCACGTCGTTGACGTCCGGGGGCGGGGCAGCGGTCACGAACAGACATCGATACCAGTGATCCAGATTGATGGCAGAGAGGGCCTCGCGGAGCGCAGCGGTGACCTTGGGGGTTCGGTGCTTGATCGGCCTGTCTGTGCGACCTTGGCTCAGTGAATCGCGGTCCTCCCACACTTCTACGGGAGTGTAGCGTCTTCCCGTGGCATGGTCTCGGATCAGGCGTTCGTGTCGGTGCACGAAACGATCAAAGACCGCCGAAAGCTTCTCGTTGTCTTCGGTGATCCAGGCCATCTCGAAGGCCTGACGGATGTTCGCTGGGCTAAACTTCGTAAGGATCCACTCGATCTCGCCACGGGAAACCTCAAACGTCGCGCCTTCGATGTGTCTGGCTTCGTCTTCATCGATGTCGATGATGAGCACGGTCTCTTCCGGGGGGCCGGTTTGTGCCGTCCGCAAAGTTTCCGCGCTCGGCAACCCGTGCCATGAACCCGTATCACGAAAGCGCAGATGGTAGTGAGTGCGTGTGATGCCGCCGGGGATGTGCTCTTCTTCCATGGGGATTTCGGCGTCCGGATCGAATTTCCACTCGACGTGAACAAGGTGACGCCTCGACCGCCTCTTCTTCTCTACGGCCCCTTGCATCCGAGCCTTCCGGTCCCGGCGCTTCGCATTCGCCTCGGTACAAGGCTTCGGAGTTGCCGTCCCCGTAATGGTCGACCCGCGTCCCGTGAGTACGAAGTCGTATTGATCACCCCGGCCTTCGCGGAGATCGAGACAGACGTCGGGAAGCAGAAGGGAGCCGTCAGCATTGCGTGGCAGCCGAGCACCGCCGCGGTGCGCCCAGAAAAAACTCCCGGCCTGTGGCGGTAGATAGGGGGCGAGGTGTTGTTCCATCATCTTCTCTCCGTCGGCCCTGGTTCGCACCCAGGGCCTTCTTCATTGCGGTCTACCTTTTGGTCTTCTGTGCCAGCCACTCTTCGACGTCGGCTTGGAGGTAGTAGACCGCCGAAGATCTTCCGCCCGGCAGCTTCTGCCAGCGCGGCCCGCGCCTTCTCCACCGCCAGACGGCGAGGGTGCCTCGCCTGACGCCGAGGGCTTTTGCCACTTCCATCGTGCTCATGATCTTCATCTACGACACCTCCTGTAACATCATATCTATGACAGTAGGGCGCGAATCCGGACTTCCGACCCTGTTGGACTCCCGATATTCCCTTCTTCTCGATCATCAGAGGTCGGTCTCGCAGAAGACGATCTGGTCTACTATGGCGGTGGAGATCACCGCCATGCCCCGAAGCATCGACCCCAACGCCCTGTACGAGACCCAGGAACTCGAAGAGATCCTCGGCGGGGCCGTGAAGATCGAGACCCTGCGGACCCATGGACTCGTGGGGCTTGCTCGTGGGTATTTCGGCGCGAACGTACTCGACGCCCTCCGCACCCTGTGCGAGGACAAGAAGCGTCAGCGTGGTGGTGGCTCCGATGTGAACGAGGAGCAACACCATGAGCGAATCGAACGACAGGAAGAAGACAGGGGCGTCGATCATCCAGATCGGTGCCCTGACCATCACCGCGAAAGGAGAAGGAAGGTACAAGGTGCACGGTCCCAACGGAATCAATCTCACCCTCGCCAGGCAGGAGTCGGGCGATTGGAAAGCCAGCGGGAAGAGTTCGAGCGGCTCGTACAGGAGGCTGACGATCTCAGCTCTTGATGCCGGGTCGGCGGCTCTCGACGCCGTCGAGCGTCTTCATGGCCTCATCGACCCAGCCCATGAGGCCACTCGGAAGTTGGTCAAGAAGCCGAACAAGACCATCGCTGGTGCCTTCATCTCCGGACTGGAAAAGGCGGGGCGCAGCAAACCCCGCCAGCTTCGCCTTCAGAAGAACGCTGGATACTTCATCGACTGGTGTGATGAGCAAGGTCTGGCGTTCTGGGAGGAAGTTACGGATACGACGGTGACCTCCTACATGAAGGATGTGAAAGCACGCCTGTTGGAGAAGAAGGGTCGCGTCAGCATCTACACGCTGAAGCACTACTGGGAGCCCATCAACATGACGTCGGCGAAGATGTCTCTTCGCCACCCGGCACACTACCAGCACGTGACGAAGCTGGCGGGATTTCCCAGGGATCTCGCCACGAAGGCGCGTACGGTTGCCGACAAGGCCACCCGGCGGGCGCTCTCAATCCAAGACGTCCTGGAATTCGCCGGTTGGCTTCATGACCAGGAGCCCTACAGGCAGAAGCTGGTCACTGCGGTCTACCTTCAGGCTCTGGTCGGCATGAGGGTCCAGGAGGCCTTCTTCCTTCGCTGGAAGCAGGTCGATCTGGAGAGCGGTGTCCTGGACATCGAAGATGTGGACGACCACTCGGTGAAGACGAACGAGTCCGTGCGGCGCGTTCCTTTGCCCCGTGTCGTCTGGGACGACCTTCGCAGTCGAGCAAGGACCGGCGGCAGAGTCTTGGGCCATATCCCGACGTGGAAGGCCTTGGGCAAGGCGCTGGAAGGTGCGATCGAAGACTGGAAGAAGAAGGGGCACATCGAACCCAAGGGCCTCCGCAGGACGATCCCCACCCATGCTCGTCGCCACCGAGTGGCTGAACGATGGAACGATTTCTACGTCGAACTCTTCATCGGGCATGCAGCGAAGGGCATCACAGATCGCCACTACGTCGGGTATGAACTGGAAGAGATCGTGGCCGATCTTCGCCGCGAAGTGACCGACAAGATCGACCAGGTCGTCGACCGCTGGAAGGCCTCAAAACAGCCCGTTTCTGCACAAAATTGCAGTGACAAAGAAGAACGACCCGAGCGTTGCAGCGCCCGGATCGTTGATCTGAAAGCAGTTGTGTAGAGAAGAAAATGGTCGGGGCGACTGGATTTGAACCAGCGACCTCTCGCACCCCAAGCGAGTGCGCTACCAGGCTGCGCTACGCCCCGACCCAAGGGGGCGCCTGTGTCCCTCAGGTCCGGGGGCAGGTCAAGGGCGAAAGACTCTCGTGCGTGAAGGATTATTACGCGCCGCTCTCCCCGGGATCGGCTTGCCTCGTGGCGGCACGTGGCGTCTTTGGGGGTATGGCACCGACGCACAAGCGCGTTCTCCTTTTTTCCTACTTCTTTCCCCCGGCGGCGACGGGGGTGCGGCGTGTCACGTCCCTGGTGCGTCACCTGCCCGCGAACGGCTGGGAGCCGGTCGTTTTGGCGTGCAAGCCCGTTCGCGGCCAGGGACACGACCCCGGGCCGCTCGCCGATCCTGCGGTGGCGGACGCTCCCGTCGTGCGGTGCGGGTCGGTGGACCCTTATCGCCTGATGCAGGTTCTTCGTCCCGGGCAGCCGGGCGGCGGGGGAGATGGCACCGCCGCCGGAGCCCCACGGGGCAAGCGCCTCATGGAAACGCTGCGCCGGCATCTGTTTTTTCCCGACGACCGTTGCGGATGGATTCCGTTTGCCGTGGCGGCGGCGCTCGTCGAGGTGCGTCGGCGCCGCATCGACGCGTTGTATTCCAGCAACTACCCGCAGAGCACCCACGCCGCTGCGTGGATCGTCCATCGGCTGACGGGTCTGCCCTGGCTGGCGGATTTCCGCGACGGTTGGACCCAGAACCCCGCGTTTCATCGCCCGGCGAATACGGCTCTCGCGTGGCTCCAGCAATACGGCGAGCGCCGCGTGGCCCGCGACGCCACTGCGATCACGACGGTTTCGCCCCCGATCACGCGTCACCTTCAGGCGATGCGCACCCCGCAGTCCCTTCCCGCCGAAACGATTTTCAACGGCTTCGAGCCCGGGGAGTGGGAGAGCGCCCGCGCCGAATCCGGTTCCGCACAGCCGCTGAATCCCGGGCTGATCACGTTGCTCTATGCCGGGACGTTTTTTGGCCGGCGGCGCCCGGACCTCTTCTTCGGCGCCCTGCGCATCCTGTTGCGCCGTCATCCCCACTGGCGCGAACGCCTTCGTGTCCGAATGCGCTGCGCCCTCGACGACCGGTCGCTGGGTCTGATCGAGAAGTGGGACCTGCTCGACGTCGTTCGCCTCCATCCGCCCGTTTCTTTTGCGGAGATTGTTCGCGAGCAGCTCCGCGCCGACGCCTGCCTGCTGATTCTCGAACACGGCCCCGGCGCCGACATCATGGTGAGCCAGAAGGTTTTCGAGTATCTGGCGGCGGGGCGCCCGGTCTTTGCGCTGGTGCCCGAAGGGGCAGCTGCGGAAGTCTTGGCGGCGACGGGAGGCGCGACCGTCGAGACATCGCGCAACGTTCAGGCGGCAGCAAAGAGTCTGCTGCGCTTCCTGCAGGCCGTCGAGGA
The DNA here is from genome assembly GCA_030156535.1 of Candidatus Sumerlaeota bacterium. Taxonomy (GTDB): domain Bacteria; phylum Sumerlaeota; class Sumerlaeia; order SLMS01; family JAHLLQ01; genus JAHCAW01. Next base: position 72,283 of record JASGMJ010000019.1, on the reverse strand, counting down.
CGCCCGCCATCCTGCCCCGGACCCCGGGCAGGTGGCAGCGTTCGACCGCTCCGCCCAAGCCCGCCGCATCGCGGCATTGCTCGATGCGATCACGCCAAACCCGCGCGCCCGGTGAAAGCCAGGCGCGAGTCTGGCACGAGTGACGCGAGTGGAAAAATCCGATTTGCATCCCGGCCCTGCCTGCCCTACGTTTTCGCCGGTGGAAGACGGGATGCGGAAGGCGCATAAAGCCTCGGCGGATAACCCGTAAGATTACAACCCTACAAGGTGGTACGCATGGCTCCCAAGGACCCGTATGCGAACGCGAAGAAGGAGATGGAACTCCTCATTCGCGAAGAAGCGGCGATGTCTCCCGAGGACAGACGGTCCAAGGGGTATATCCCCAGGGGCGAGTCGGCCACCAAATCGGGCATCAAGAAGAAGTCGAATCTCTTCAATATTGACGAGACGGCCACTTGGGTTTCCCAGAGCGGCCTCGCTCCCAGCCCATCCTCCGGCGAAATCAATTTCGACCAGGAGTTCGAGCTCCCCTCCGAGCAGGAAATCATCCGCTCGCTGACGGAAAAGGTGGGCCTTCCCTACGTCAGCCTGGACCAGTACAAGCTCGAAGACCCCCTCGCCGTGAAGGCCCGCAGCTACATTCCTTCCTCGCTGGCACGCGATCGCCGCATCTTTCCCCTGATGGAGCGGGTCGAGGGGGGCGGCAAGCCCATCCTCACCATCGCCATCAGCGACCCCCTCAACATCACCATCGTCGACGATCTCCGCCTTCTCCTCCCCGAGCATGAAGTCGAGGCCGTCGTTGTTGACGAGGAAGACATCGTCGATTCGATCGACCGCTACTACGGCATGGGGGACGAGTCCCTCGACAACATCATCGAATCGCTGAACCAGGAAGTCGATGACGAGGCAACAATGAAGCGCCAGGGCGAACTCGAGATCGATCTCGAATCGCTGGCGAACGATCCCCCCGTCATCAAGCTCGTCAACCTGTTGCTGGTGAACGCGATTCAGGACCGCGCCTCCGACCTTCACATCGAGCCGTTCTCCGGCAGCCTGCGCATTCGCTACCGCGTGGACGGTGTGCTGCGCGAGATCCCCTCGCCGCCCAAGAGCCTCCAGGTCGGCCTGCTCAGCCGTATCAAGGTCATGGCCGGAATGAACATCGCGGAAAACCGCATCCCCCAGGACGGCCGTATCCGCCTCTCCATTTCCGGCAAGGAAGTCGACCTTCGCGTTTCCGATATTCCAACGGTCTACGGTGAATCCATCGTGATGCGCGTGCTCGACAAGAGCGCGATGATGATCGGTGTCCGCCAACTTGGCTTCCAGCAGGAAATCCTGGAAAAGCTTCTCAATGAAGCCCGCAAGCCCAACGGCATCGTGCTCGTCACGGGCCCCACGGGCAGCGGCAAGACGACCACGCTGTACGCCGTTCTCGCCGAGGTCTTCGACTCAGGGCTCAAGTTCATCACCACCGAAGACCCCGTTGAGTACGAGCTGCCGGGGATTATTCAGGTCAACATCAACCCCAAGGTGAACCTGACGTTCGCGGCCTGCCTTCGCGCTATTCTCCGCCAGGACCCGGACGTGATTCTCGTCGGCGAGATTCGCGACGTTGAAACGGCGCAGATCTCCATTCAGGCCGCCCTGACCGGCCACATGGTGTTCTCGACGCTGCACACGAACTCGGCCGCCGCCACGGTGACGCGCCTTGTCGACATGGGCATCGAGCCGTTCCTGCTCACTTCGACGCTGCGTGCCGTCGTCGGCCAGCGCCTCATTCGTACGATCTGCCCAAGCTGCAAGGAACCGTACATTCCCTCCGACCTGGAACTCGAGGAATTCGCCGTGACGCGCGAGGAAGTCGAGGAAATCACCTTCTTCCACGGCCACGGATGCGACAACTGCAACTTCACGGGCTACAAGGGACGTCTCGGCATCTATGAGTTGATGTGCATCTCCGAGGAACTCAACGAACTCATTCTCCAGCGCGCCTCGACGGACGAAATCCACGCCCTGGCTCTGCATCAGGGCATGGAGACAATGCGCAGCGACGGCTGGCTGAAAATCTGCCTCGGGGTGACGACCTTCGAGGAAGTCTCGCGCCAGACCCCGCGCGAGGACGAGGAAACCGCACGCGCCGAAATGGCTCTCGCACGCCGCGCCATGGAGCGCATCGACGAGGCGCGCCGCCGCCGCGAAGCCGAAGACAATGCCGACGAAATCGAGGAAGCCGGACACGAAGGATTCGGCGTGCCCGAAGTCGTCGAGACTCCTGGCGCCGATGCCGGGGAGTACGCCTCCGAGGAGGAGGACGGCAACGCCAGCGAGAGCAGCCAGCTTGAGTACTTCGGTGAACAAACGACTCAGGAAGAAGACCCCGCAAGAGAGTGACGGGCACAAAATAAAAACCATCCCCCATGGTAATCGTATTTGAATTGACCATGTCCTTGCGGGACCGTGATCATTCTCCTGAAGCATCGAGAAAGGTAATCCGCCTTTGGGCGGCTGATCACGGCGCACTGCGCACTCGCGGCATAGCGCCGGAGAACGAGGCGAGGCTCGACGCATGGCCTATACAGCATCGTCCTCTCACAACTTGGGGGAAATCCTGTTGCGAGAGGGCCTGATCACCCAGGAACAGTACGATCAGGGACGGCGCGATTACGATACAAGTGAACGGCCGCTCTCGCGCATCTTTGTTGAAATGGGCGCCATCACCGAAGGCGTCAAGATCGGTGTCCTCCAGAAACGCTGCAACTGCAAGCTGCTCACGCTGGATCAAATCGCCCCGCGTCCCGACGCCGTGGCGCTCATACCACGCCGAGACTGCGAAAAGTACAAGGTTGTCCCCGTCCGGATTGAGAAGGGCGAGCTCGTCCTGGCAATGGACGATCCCACCGACAGCCGCACCATCAATGCGATCGAGCATTTGGTCGAGCGTCCCGTCCGTCCTTTCCTGGCCAAACTCGCGGACATCGAAAACGTCATCGAGCGCCTCCCCGAGGATGAACCCGCCCCCGAGCCCAAGAAGGCCGGGTTCCTGCTCCGTTTCGTTTCCTTCATCACCCTTCCACTTGTCTGCTTCGTGCCCATCGGCACCTTCATTCTGGCACTGCTCTACAACCGTGAGTTCCAGAAGGCCTACCGCGAGCTTGAATACGACACCTTCGAGCAGGTCTTGATCTTCATGCTCCTATGGTCTGCCTGGGCGATTATCGCCTACTGGATCGACGACATCATCTTCCGCCGGGTCCGAAATCGATCATGACGGCATTCGGCCGCTTGCTTGCCCGCCTGCTCTTCCTGCTTCCGCTTGCTCTGTGCGCTCTGGCCGGTTGCGCCGGTTCTTCCACGCCCACCGCCGAGCCCGGAACCGGTAAAATTCCCATCCGCTATCAGGTTCCCGAAGACACGCCCGCCGGGCTCCGCTTCCACGTTTATCGCGCCGAGAGCGCCTCGGGCCCCTTCGAGCGAATCACGGCCAAGCCGGTCTCCCTGCCCTCCCGCAAGTCCAGCAAAATCGTAACCCTCCACGTTGATCGCGGCCTTCCCCTTGGTGCCACGTATTACTATTATCTGGAGAGCGTTGATTCCACGGGCCGGACAGCCAAAGTCACTGAAGTTGCACCTGCCCGCGTCCTGCTTCCTCTTCAGCCTGAAGACCCAAAGGCATCCCCACCTGCCGAAGTCCCCGTCCCTCCGGCCGGAAAGTAACAATCCGTCCCAACTCGCCCTTGATTCCGCCCAACCCGAGCGGCACAGTCGCAGTCTGATCGTACGGGGACCTCATGCAACGACTTGCCCGCCACCTTGCCCGATTCCTTCTTGCCGCCCTTGTGCTTGCGGCCACGCCTGGAGCCATGGCGCAGGAGGATGATGCCGCACGCGAGGAACGCCTTCGCCAGCACGAAGAACGCGTCCGCCAGATTATTGAAAAGCGCCGTCAGGAACGGCTTGGCCAGAAAGAGGGCGAACAAGCCAACCAGCCCGTCGAGCCGATCATCGAGGAAAAGGGCGAAACGCAGTCCGCCATCTCCCTCGGAAACATGCTGCTCTACAATGTCTTCCGCATTCCCGACGAAGAGGAAGAAGTGCAGCTCGACACCGTCGTACGCGCGGGGAGCCGTTTCGTCTCCGAGATCCGCCTGCACAACGAGGCCGCCAATCCCTTCGACCGCGTGCGTATCGCCCTGCAGTACGACAAGCGATTCCTGCGTCCCGTGCGCATTTTCGACGCCGACATGCGCGAAGGCCTCAAGGACGACCCCGCTTTCGAGGTCATCGAGCGCGACAGCATCATTCTCTACGACGCCGTGCTCGAACGTCCGCGCATCAGCAAGGAACTCCCCGTCCTGAAAATCGTCTGGGAAGCCCTGCGTCCCACCGAATACACCGGCCTGCAATTCACCTTCGCATCCGGCGACACGGAGAAGGTGCCCCATACCGCCGTCTACTACAGGGGAGCCAATGTCCTCGGCAACCCCGACGATCCGATCGACGGCGTTCTGGGCGGGTCGATTCTCGTGCTCAAACCCTTCGATCCCAACAACACCAAACCCGAAATCCTGCAGGGCAAGGCATCGGAGCTTCGCGACATCTATCTCGGAGCCGTTGCCTCAAAGGCCCGCGTTGGCCTCGCGCTGGAAGGCCCTGCCATTCCCCCCGCCGTCGACCAGGAATTCACCGTCGATGTCGTCCTCAACAACCCCAGCGGCGCCTTGATCGACAGCTTGATGTTCTTCATCCGGTTTGATCCCGAAGTGCTCGAAGTGATCGACCAGGATCGGGGCAACTGGATCAAGCGCGGCGTCAATGTTCACGATGGCCCGTTCCGGCTCGACTATCCGTTCGACTTCCACAAGCGAAACGACGTGGACAATCGCCGTGGCTATATCAACTACGCGGTTGCCCTCGGCGAGGGGCTCAGCCTTCCCACCGGTCCTTTTGCGCGCATTCACTTCCGCGCCAAAGCTCCCGTTGCCGGCACCACCATCGAATTGCTCTCGGGCCGCCCCGGCCTGGCCAATCGCACGTCTGTCCAGACCTTCGGTTTCGAGCTGATGACGGGCAATCAGTCGCTCACGAAGCCGCTTCTTGAGGTCGCCGTGCTCCCCGAGCCCTTCAACCCCTTTGGCGCCTCCGGTCAGGCGGGCGACGACGGAGGGCAGTCTCTGCCACGCTCCCTCTTCGCGGTTGAGACCTTCCCGCGCCTCGATTCGGTCGAGCAGATTCCCGCCCGTCCCTGATCGTTTTCCGCCCCAGACTCCCCGATTCCTTGCCTGCTTTGTTGGTGCCGGAGCCCCTGTCTCTGGTGCAGCAGTGCGAACGTGTCTCTGCCCGGGATTCCGAGAGAGAAAGGCTTGCTCATTTGGCGATTGAATCAGAAGGCGAATGATTGAAAATGAAGGGCTTGCTTGAGGGACATGCGCCTTGCGGCATGGTCCGAATCTTGGTGCAGGAGCAGGGACGACATCGAACAGATTGGATGTGTTCATGGTCGGCCCGAACACTGTGCATCACGTGGGGCACCGGTCATTAACTTTGTCGGTTGGCTCCGAATTTCGGTCGGAACTGCTGGCTGCCATCGGCAGGGCACACGGCTCGCTTGTTCTCGACTTTTCACACGTCGAATGCATCGACTCGCATTGCATGGGAGTGCTGGTGCTGACGGCGCGCCTGCTGCCGAAAGGCTTCACCCTGCTCCTTGCCGGGCTCCAGACATCGGTCGAGCGCTCCCTGCGCTCCGCCCACATCCAGCGTCTGCTCCCCGTCTACCCCGATGCAGAAGCCGCCTTGCGCCATCTGGCCGAGGCCGAGCAGGTCGCCGAACACGCCTGACGGCCGGCGTCTCGCCTCAGTTCATCGGCCCTTCCGACACAAAGTGCAGCGTCACGCGCCGCACGCCCTCTGCTTCTTCAACCTTCAGCTTCACCTCAAAGCCGATCTTCTTGCGCGTCAGCACCATCGCCGCCTCCTTGCCGTCCATCACCCAGGGCGACAGGCGCGCCATCACCTTCAGCCGCGCCGCCATGCGATCGGCCGTAATGGCATCCAACGGCGCCACTGAAGTGCGCAGGCCCGAGCGCTCGTACTCGGCCAACGCACCCGCCGCCGGTGTATAGGCCAGTTGCAGCGCGCCCACTCCTCCCATCACCGCGCCCACCAGATAGCCGTACAACTCCATGACGAGGGGAATGCCTTCGTCCTGAGTCAGATCATGCGTCGGCAGTCCGTCGGCCGGGGACGTGGCTCTGGCAGCGGGCATCGCAGGAAGTTCGGGGGAAGCGATTTCGCCTGGTGGGGGAGGCGGTTCCTTGGCGACCTTGCGTTTCACCGGGCGCCGGGGTGGCTCCACGCCGGAAACCGGTTCGCCATCGGGGCGGACGGGGTCGGGGAACTCCTCGCCGGAGTCCGCGAAGTCCAGCACCGCAACGCCGTCGGCATCGCGCTGCAATCCTTTGATGGCAATGGCGGCGTTGCTGGCGCGGAGCTGACTGGAGGGAAGTGGCGGGGTGGGCGCTTCGGCTTCTCCTGCACCGCTCAATCCCAGCGCCACGCGTGCTGCCTGCATGGTCGCTGCATCGACCAGCGGAACCCGGCCGATGGCCTCGCTCAGACGCAGCCCCTGGTCCAGGGCTTCCTCGATGCGCGCCGCCTGGGCCGCCGTCACATGGCCGCCCCCTTGCAGCCACCCAAGCAGCTTCTGGTCGTTCAGCCGTTCCTTGCCCATTCGCACGCCCTCGCCGCGGAATTCGATGCTAACGGAAGAGCCGGCGCAGCCGTTTCCCCGCCATCGACAGCAGCACCATCGAGACGACAAGTACCACGATTCGATTCACCACGGCAGCGGTTCCCATGTCCACCTCTTTGCGGAACGCACCGCCGCCCGTGGTCAGCCGGGCCTGCTCCACCACGGGATTCATGAACGGGTTGAAAAACGAAACGCCATCGCCCAGCGACGCATACAACGCTGCCAGGCAAAAGGCCCCCAGCAGCCCTCCCGCCCATGGATGCGGCACGAGCGTCGAGGCAAACGCCATCACCGCAACAATCAGCAGCGCATTTGTTGCGAGGAACACAAACGCCTGGAGAACGGGAAAGCGGCCCTCAAGAAACCATGCCACGATCAGCAGCGCCGGAATCATCAGCGCCACCAGTCCGCCGAGCAACGTCATGGCCTTGAAACGCACGAGCGAGGCGGCCGAGCCGCGCGCCAGCCAAAGCAACTCCAGAGTTCCCTGACGCTGCTCGGACGCAAACATCGTGGCCGACGCCAGCATCGAAACAATTCCCGTGAAGAGCAGCAGGAAGCGGAACGCCTCGGCAGCCGTTCCCACTTCCGAATGAAACAGCCAGGCGCCGGCGCAGGCGGCGACCGCCAGCGCCATGAGCGGCCGCAGGCCAACGAGCCCCCGCAACGCCGTCAGAGCCAATCGGTAGCCGTTGCGCCGGAACTCGTCGTCGCGCCACAGCGCCAGCGAGCTGCGCGTGCGCGCGATCCAGAGCGCGAGCGGGAGTTGACCGGTTGTCTCGGAGTGAGTGCTGCTCATGGCGAAAGGGCTTCTGGCGGAGTTGCCGCCGCATTCACCAGCAACACGTAGCCATCTTCGAGCGTCGGCTCAACGGGCTTTGCTTCCGGCAGGGGAGAAACCTCGCCCACGGCGCGGGCAATGGCGGCGCCGCCGGAGGGACGCAGCCGCACCAGGCGGCGCTCCTGCTCCAGAGCGGCCGCCGTCTGCTCGTCCACGGCGCACTCCCAGACGTTCCCTTCAGCCCGGCGGGCGAGCTGCTCCGCCCGGCCGTGAAACAGCAGGCGTCCTTCGCGGATGACGGCAACCTGCTCGCAGCAGCGCTCCACGTCGGGCACGATGTGCGTCGAGAGAAGTACCACCCGTCCGCGCGAGAGGTCGGTGACGAGCTCGCGAAACAGGATGCGCTCGCGGGGGTCGAGCCCCGCGGTGGGCTCGTCGAGGAGCACGAGAAGCGGGTCGCACAGAAATGCGGCGGCGGCGGCCAGGCGCTGCTTCATTCCGCGCGAGAAGTCGGCGCCCCGGCGGTGCGCGGCATCCGTCAGGTTTACGCGCTCAAGCAGTTCCATCATCCGGGGGCGCAGCGCGCGCGGCGCAAACCCGCCGAGCAACGCGCACTGATCGAGGTATTCCAGCGCCGTCAGGTGCGGGACGAAATCGAAGGACTGGGGCATGAAGCCCAGGCGGCGGCGCCACTCGGCGGGATGGCGGCGGACGTCGTGTTGGCCGTCCAGCGAGACCCTGCCCGACTCGAAGTCGAGCGATCCGGCCAGAATCCGCATCAGGGTGGACTTGCCCGCGCCATTGGGGCCGAGCAGTCCGAAGACCCCTTCATGGCAGGAGAAGGAAACGCCGTCGAGCGCCTTGCGCAGGTTCGGATAGACTTTGGTGACGCCTTCGATTTCCAGCGCGGGCATGGGATGCCCCCCGGGCAGAAAGGGTGCGCCTCAGGAAGCGTACTGGGCGTCTCGGCTGGGCCCGCGCGATTCGGGACGGCGCACGCTCTCGGCCAGACGGCGGCGGCGGAAATACTCGCGCAGGCTGTCCTCCCACTCGGGGAGCAGCGGCAGGCCGAGCGCCTTGAAGCGCGTGTTCAGGAGCACCGAGTGGCGGGGGCGTCGCGCGAGGCTGCGGAACTGATCGGAAGTGACCGGCTTCAGCGTCACCTCTTTCCCCGCGATTTCGAAGACCTTCGTTGCGAGGTCGAACCACGTGCAACTTCCCTCGCCAGTCACGTGAAACGTTCCGTACGCTTTCATATCGAGCAGCAGCGCGATGGCAGGGGCGAGGTCGAAGGTGAACGTCGGGCGTCCCGTCTGGTCGTTGACGACGGACAACTGGTCGCGCGTCTCCGAGAAACGCAGCATCGTCTCGATGAAGTTGCGATTGGTCATTCCGGCAAGGCCGTTGAGCCAGGACGTGCGGACGATCTTGTGGCGCTCGCACAGCGTCTGTACGTACTGCTCGCCGCGCAGCTTCGAGTCGCCATACACATTGATCGGGTTGGTCTCGTCGGTTTCCAGGTACGGCTCGCCCTTGTCGCCGTCGAAGACGTAATCCGTTGAAACGTAAAGGAATTCCGAGTCGAATTCGCGGGCAAAGAACGCCAGGTTCTTGGTCCCCTCGGAGTTGACCATGTAGGCCGTGAGCGGGTCCTTCTCGGCCGTATCGACCTGGGTGAAGGCCGCGCAGTGGACTACGTGGGTGGGCCGCTGCACCTCGAACAGGGCCTTTACGGCGGCCACGTTCGTGATGTCCAGGGATGCCTGGGTGCCGCGGATGACGCGAACGTCCGTCCGGCGCTTGAGATGGCGGACCACCTCGCTGCCGAGCATTCCTTCCGAACCGGTAATCAGAACATCCTTCACGTTTTTACCTCACCGGGGTTCGGCGTCGGGTCTGAATCCCCGTTGGGCGCCGATGACGTCCCTTGCGATCTGGATTGCAGCTCAATCTGTTCCAAGACGCGGCGCGCCGCGTCGTTTTCTGCCCACTTGATACGTGCTCCCGTCCCGCTGGCTTGCCGTTGTCCTTCGATCCAGACTTCCACGGTGAAGTGGCGGTCGTGATGGGGGCCTTGCTCATCGACAACGCGGTACTCCGGAACTCCGCGGGTCTGCCTTTGAACCCATTCCTGGAGGCGAGACTTGAAATCTGTTTCGCCTCGCTTCCCCGCCATCAGGCGGGCCGGTGCAACGATATGCGTGCGAAGGGCCTGAGCGCAAGTCTCGAACGGATAAACTTGGGAGAGAGCGCCGCAGAAGGCTTCCAGAGCGGAGCCGACGATGGAGCTTCTCTTGCGGCCTCCGCTTGCTTCCTCGCCCACCCCGAGCAAAAGGAGACGCCCAATCCCCAGCTCCTGGCCCAATTTGCCCAGAATCCTCCTGCTCACCATGCTCGCCCGCAGTTTCGAGAGCTCACCCTCGTCCTTGGCCGGACACGTGTCGTACAGAAAACGAGACGTCACCACGCCGATCACCGAGTCCCCGAGAAACTCCAACCGTTCATTGTCTGCCTCACCGGGATGCTCGGCAGCCCAGGAACGATGGACGAACGCCTGACGGAGAAGAGGAATTGCCTCCTCGGGCGGAGGAGGCAATTCCATACGATTCAGAAGAGCCACGATCGCGGCCGTCAACTCCTCCCTTGCTGCGGGCGACCCCATGCTCAAGCCCCGGGCGACCAGTCCAGCTTCTTGAAGATCACGGTCGTATTGTGCCCACCAAACCCGAGCGAATTGGACATCGCCGCATTAATGACGAGCTTCCTCGCCTTGTTTGGCGTATAGTCGAGATCGCAATCGGGATCAGGGGTCGTGTAGTTCATCGTCGGCGGAACGATGTCGTGGTGGATGGACTTGGCCATTGCCACGCCCTCGACGCCACCGGCGGCTCCGAGCAGGTGCCCGACCATCGACTTGTTCGAGCTGATGGCAACCGTGTGCGCGTGTTCGCCGAACACCGTCTTGACCGCTGCCGTCTCGTTCTTGTCGTTCATCGGCGTACTGGTGCCGTGCGCGTTGATGTGGTCGATGTCCTTGGGGGAAAGGCCCGCGTCTTTCAGAGCCATCCTCATCGAGCGCGCCGCGCCTTCGCCTTCCGGCGCAGGTGCCGTGATGTGATGCGCATCAGCCGTCATGCCATAGCCAACGACCTCGCAATAGATGCGGGCGCCGCGTGCCTTGGCATGCTCGTATTCCTCAAGAACAAGAATACCGGCTCCCTCGCCCATCACGAAACCGTCGCGTTCGAGATCGAACGGGCGGCTCGCCGTTTCCGGCGAATCGTTGCGGCTGGAGAGTGCCTTCATGTTCTCGAAGCCACCAACGCCCAGAGGCGTGATGGCGGATTCGGTGCCGCCGCTCAGGATCGCAACGGCCTGGCCGCGCTGGATGATCTTGAACGCGTCGCCGATCGCATGCGTGCCGGTTGCGCACGCCGTAACGGGGCAACTGTTCGGCCCCTTCAGGCCAAATCGCATGGAGATCTGACCAGCAGCCATGTTGCAGATCAGGCGGGGGATCAGGAACGGGCTGATGCGGTGCGGCCCCTGAGCCATCAGCACGGTGTGTTGCTCCTCCATCACTTGGAGCCCACCGATCCCCGACCCCACGACAACACCAATCTCCGTGAGGTCTTCCTTGTCCAGTTCCAGCCCTGAATCCTTCAGGGCCTCTTCCGCCGTAGCGATGGCGTAGACAACGAACGTATCAAGCCGGCGCAGTTCCTTGGCGGGAACGAAATCCTCCGGATTGAAGTTCTTCACCTCGCAGGCGAACTTTGTCTTATGATTGACGGGGTCAAAACGGGTGATAGGACCCGCCCCCGACTTACCTGTCGTCAGGTTCGACCAGAACTCGCCGACGGTGTTGCCGATCGGGGTGATCGTTCCAAGACCAGTGACTACCACGCGCTTGAGAGTCATGCTTGCGACGTCGCCTTACAGAGAGAATGGCCGAAGGTCACGGATGAAGGGGGGGACAGTGAGCCGGGAAAACCGGCTCAGGACCCGCCCTTCTCCGTGATGTACTTCACGGCATCGCCCACAGTGCGGATCTTCTCCGCGTCGTCATCGGGAATCTCGATGCCGAACTTTTCTTCGAACGCCATCACGAGTTCGACGATGTCCAACGAGTCAGCACCCAGATCGTCGATGAACGACGCTTCTGTCGTGACTTCCTCTTCATTCACGCCGAGCTGTGAAACGATGCATTCTTTGACTTTTTCTTCAACGGACGCCATGGATGGTCGTGCCTCCCTGGGGAGTGAGGTTAATCGCGTGAACACAAGGGGGATCGGGGAAACCGAGAGCGTTCCCGCCCCAAGAGTCCCGCCTGATAGCGACCGGGCCGAAAGGCCTGCAACAGAAAAGGTGCCGTGTTGTCTTGTGGATAACTTTTGTCCGGCTCTCCCAAGGCATTCCCGCGCCTCTACCCGAGCACCTCTTCGGCGATCCTCAACGCCTCGCGGGCCTGCTTGCCGCTGAAAAGAACGAACCGGATGGCGAAGGCATCGGGTGCCTCATCGCCTACCAGAAAGGCGTGCATCTCTTCCAGCGCAATCGCGGCGGCCTCCTCAAAAGGATAGCCGTACACCCCGCAACTGATGGCGGGGAATGCGACGCTGCCCGCGCCCAGTTCGGCGGCCAGACGCAGCGAGTTCGCATAGTTGCCCCGCAGGTGCTCCTCTTCGCCCGAGCCGCCGTCGCGGTAGACCGGACCTGCCGTGTGGATGACGTGGCGAGCCTTCAGGCGGCCGCCCGTGGTGCTCATCGCTTCGCCGCGCACCAGGGGGCCGTGCTCCTCGATGAACTTTCGGCACTCCTCCAGCAACGCCGGCCCCCCCGCGCGATGGATCGCGCCGTCCACGCCGCCACCCCCGGCCAGATGCCGGTTGGCCGCATTGACGATGACGTCGGCGTCTTCGCGCGTGATGTCGCCCTCCACGATGGAAATCGTGCGGGCGGTGTGGGAAGGATGGCGGTAAACGATCACGTCCACGGGAAGTCTCCGGCCGGCTTACTTTCCTGCGAGGGGCTGCTTCTTCTGGGCGAGAACGACGAGCGACGTTCCCATCGGAAGATCAAAGCGCCGCAGCAGAAAAGCCTCGAAATGCAGGATTGCGATCAGCAGGGCATTAATCGGCTTGGGCAGGGGAATCAGATGCGTCCTGGGCTGGGGATTGCCCACACCGGTGGAACGCTGCCAGAGCCGCTGCAACAACCGGAAGAGCACAATCACCGGATGCAGAAAGCAAATCCCATAGGTGAAGCGCAGCGGCTTGAACTTGCCGTGGCGCAACACCTTGCGCAGCGACTCCGCCGTATAGCGCCGGAAGTGGTGGAGCGCGATGTCGTGCCCGCTCCACAGATTGGGATGCGCCGGCACCGTCGCCATCAGGAAACCGCCGGGGCGCAGCACACGGTTGAACTCCTCGATCAACAGGTCATCGCGCTCGACGTGCTCCATCATATCGAGCGCCAGGATCAGGTCCAGCGAGTTGTCCTTGAAGGGGAGATGGACCACATCCGCGCGCACCAGATTCTCGATGCCGCGTTCCCCGCTGTACTTCAGGGCAAGATGCGAAAAGTCCGCACCAATCGGCTTCCAATGGGCAAAGCGCTTGAGCATGAGCCCGGTGCCGCAACCCACGTCGAGCACGCGTCCGGGGCGCGGCAACTCCGGCAGGCACGATTCCAGGATCGCCTCGATCATGCACAGCCGCCCTTGAAACCACCAGTAGGAATTCTCAAGGACGTACATCTTTTCGTACTCTTCGATGTTCAACGGCGGCTTCCTTGGCTGCAGGATAGGCAGAGTCTTCGCCCTACCCGGCGGAATAGGTCAATCGCAGCGAGTGCCTGCTTTGGCCTGCCCGCTGCATTTGGATTGACTGCCTCGCCCAATCTTTTCAGTTTTGTCTTAAATTTAGTACTGAAATAAACAGGGGTTTTCCCATGACTTCGATCTCCCGCTGCCTTGTTCTCCCCGCACTCCTTTGCGCCGCCGCCTTCCCGGAACTTCTGGCGGCTGCGGGGCCCATCGCCGGCCTCGATGCCTCGGATGCCTACCTTGTCTACTATGGGAACTGGGACGCGGCAAAGGTGAACACGGCCCGCAACAACTACGATCTCGTGATCCTGCACCCGCAGTCCAACCTGACGGCGGCCCACGTCGCCGCGATCAAGGCAGGGCCGGATGCCATTGCCGGAACCGCGGACGACGTCCTTGTCGTGGCCTACCTGTCGGTTGGCGAGGACGACCGGCCTGCGGCGCCAGTTGCGGGTGGAGGCACGGGGCCCCGCGTTGATCCGCGCCCCTCGGACTCCACCCCGCTCGCTTACATCGAAGACAACAACGCCTGGCTGGGCGATCCGTCACCCGGCGGGACGGCGTACGCCTCCTACTACCTCGATGACAGCGATTCGGACGGCAACCCGGACCAGAATTCCATCTTCGGCGCCTACTACGTCAACGCGGGCGATCCGGCGTGGTATGCCGTGCTCAAGTCGATGGTCTACGCCACCGACGGGCAGGCGGGCATCGACGAGATTCTGACGACCACGGTCGGCCGGGGACTCGGGTGCGACGGCCTGTTTCTCGATACGCTCGACACGGCGGCCCCGAACTCCTTTGGAACGGCTTACGAGTGGACTGCTCCGGGGATGCAGGACCTCGTCCGCAACATCGCTTTGGATTATCCCGGCGCGCTCCTGATCGGCAACCGGGGGCTGTTCTTCTTCAATCCCAACCTGAAGAACTACGACTACAACTTCCGCTCGGAACTCAGCGCACTGATGTTCGAGAGCTACCACACCGACAGCAGCAACGCCAACCGCATCACTCCGGGATTCGATTCCAACAAGCACGAGTACGCGCCGAAGCTCAATGCCGAGGCCGGGTACGCCGACGGCTTCACTCTCATCGCGCTGGGCTACGACAACCCGGCCGACCTGACGCCCGCAGAAATCGAACAGGACTACACGGAGATGCAGGGCGAGCAAGGCTGGCTGGCTTATCGCAGCGTCGTCACCCTCGACCAGATTCACACCGACCAGGCCGCTTGGAATGCCGCCAACCCCGACGTCTCCGCCCCCGTGTGGGACAGCACGGCCGCTACCTCGGCGGACTCCGATTCCGTGACGCCGGGCAATCAGGCCCCCACCCCGCGCACCGGGATTCAGGAGGCCGAGCCGGGCGACGGGCAGGTGACGGTGCGCTGGGACGTGGCGCGCGACCAGACGCAACCGGTGCGCTACAACATCTACTACACGGACGAGGCTGCGTTGGATTTCGGCACGGCAACGAAGATCGCCCACGCCGTTCCCACCCAACCCGATGACTACGCGCGGGGCACGGGCACGAATCGTTTTCCCTACGAATACACGGTCACCGGGCTCACGAACGGGACAACGTACAAGTTCGCCGTGCGCGCGGAGGACAGTCTCGCGGTGCCTCTCGAAGAAGCGAACACAGTGGAACTCGAAGCGACTCCCCGCGCCGACGGCGTCTGGGCGCCGGGTATTCTGATCGATGGCAGCATGGACGAATGGGAAGGCCAGGCACCCGCGCTGATGCTCGACCCGGCGGGCGACGGCGGCACGGGGCGCGATGTGATCGCCGTCTATCTCGCGAACGACGCCACCTCTCTCTACGTCCGCCTCCAGAGTGCCGATGCCGATGCCTTCGACGGCGCCGAGTTCGCCGCCATTGATGGCGACAACAACAACGCCACCGGCTTTGACATCTTCGGGCAGGCGATGGGCTCCGACACCCTGGTGGCGGGGGAGAGCGTCTACGGAGAATCCGCCGGCGCTTTCAACGAAGGCGCCGCCGTTCCATCGACGATTGCCTGGGGACCTTCCTCGGCGACAACCGACATCGAGTTCGCGCTCAGCTTGTCCACGGCATTGCCTGCGGGGGCCGACATCGCCACGGCTTTCCCGGGCGCTCTGGGCTCCACGATTCGCTTCCTCTACGGCGACGACAATGCGGGTGCCGGAGACGTGGTCGGCCCGTTCGCCTACAAGCTTGCCACCGATTCCGGCGCGGCAGCCGCCCCCGTTCTCGATACCTTCGATCTTTATCCGACCAATGCCGCCGCCGCTGCCCGCACCCGCGACGCCAGCACCTCGGGCTTCTCCACCGTGCGCCAGGCTGCCGTGGGCAACGGCGGTGGGGCAGGAATGAAAGTGGCCTTCACGACGGGCTCAACGGCATTTGGGCGCGCCGCGTTCCTGCATCGTTTCATCGCGCCGCTGGACATCACGGGACACTCGATGGTCTCGCTCGACGTTGCCGCCGACGCCGCCAATCCCTCCGGGGGCGGCCAGCAACTCATCGTCGCCCTCATCGAGCTCGACGGCGACTCCTGGGGATATGGCGTTGCACTCCCCTCCTCCGTGGCCTTCACGACGCTCACGTCGTCCGCCCCGCTTTCCCAGAGTGCCATCGGCAGCACCTGGTTCGCGCAGGGGTTGTACGGCACCGGCGATGGCTTGGTGGAACTGGATGAAATCATCGGCTGGTACGTTGCAGTGGGCGAGCCCTCTCCTTCGACGGCGCCGGGGACATTCGTCCTCACCCTCGACAACATGGCGGCGCCGGGCTCCGTTCCCGTCGAACTCGACTGGTTCTCCGTTGGCGGACACTAACCGATTGCGTCTGAATGCTCTCTTGCGGAAAGATGATCGGTGAACCAGAGGGTGGTGAACCCTTCGACGTGTTCAGGATGATTTCATTCTTGCCGATGACCAGGGATCGTTTCTCCTGTCGGCAAGGCACGCATTGGGAGAAGTACCATGGCATTCGCACAGAAAACCGAGGTGCTGGTGGTGGGAGCCGGTCCCGTTGGACTTCTCACGGCCGTCATGCTGGCCGAACGGGGAGTCGATTGCTGGATCATCGATCGTGCCCGCCGAACCAATGTCCGCAGCTACGCCCTCGCCCTTCATCCCCAGACGTTGCGCATGCTCGACGACATCGGCCTGTTGGAGCCCGTCCTGAAGCAGGCCAACCTTCTGCGCAGGACCTCCTTTTACGAGGGCAGCACCGAGCGCTTGATCATCGACTACGACAAGCTCGATGTCCGCCATCCCTACATCGCCGTTCTGCCGCAGAGCGCTCTGGAAGCAGTGCTCGAAGAGCGTCTGCGCCAAAAGGGGATCGAGGTACGTTGGCAACACGAGTTGATCGAACTCGACCTCGGTTCGCCCGATCACGCAACGGCCACCATCCACCACACCGGCGACGCGCCCCAGGGCTATCCGGTCTTGGATATCCAGCCGATGGTGCTGGGGCGCAGGACGGTGAAGGCGCGCTATGTCATTGGCGCGGACGGCTATCACTCCACTGTGCGCAAGGTTCTGGAGATTCCTCGGGTGCCTTGTGGCAACAAGATGTACTTTTCCCTCTATGAGTTTGAAAGCACGCAGGACGTGGGTAGCGAAATGCGGATCGTCGCCAGCGACGGGATGCTCTCCGTCCTGTGGCCGCTGCCGGGAGGCTGGTGCCGTTGGGCATTCGGGATTGCGAATCCCGGAGAGCACAACTCCTCGCTTGATCAGCTCCGGCGCCTTGTTGGCGAGCGCGCCCCTTGGTTCAGCGGCTTGCCTCTGGAGATTGGGTGGGCCGCGTGCGTGCGCTTCGAGCCCTACCGTCTGGACACCTTCGGGAGCGGGCGCGTCTGGCTGACGGGTGACGCCGCGCACCTGAGTTCCCCGCTGGGCGTTCACAGCATGAACGTCGCCTTCCACGAGGGGCACGATCTGGCCAGCCGGATCTTCGAGATTCTGCGCAACAGCGTTCCTGAAGACATCCTCTTGGCCTATTCGAGCAGCCGGCGGCGCGAATGGCAGGCGCTGCTCGATCCACAGCAGATCGAAGTGGGCCCGGCAGCATCGTCCTGGACGCGCGTGAATGCCCACCGCATCGTCCCCAGCATTCCTGCCGCCGGGCGCGATCTCGCAGCACTGCTTGCCCAAGTGGGGGTGACGATCCGGGACCTGTGATTCTCATGGGGTTGCGGGCAGCTTTGAACCCCGATGCGATTCGTAGGAGATTGGGATTGATAGACCGAAAAAACGAGTGCTAACTCTTGCCCTCGTCAGCATGTTCGGTGGGGGCCGGGAAGCTGCACTGCGTTCATAGTGCAGGGTGTTGACAATCGGGGACTTCCAGAGGTGTTCGAGCGCTACGCGAACACCCTGGGCCTCCTGCAAATCCGGGTTGAGCACAAATACGAAAGTGTTTTGACTCCGGGGGGGTGAAAAGGGTGCCGTTTTCCCTCGCAAGGCGGCACGAGGCCGAAGCGTCGCGGACGTCCAACAGGGTGTGACGTATGACAGGAGAGCAGCAGGCGGGCCAGCATGGGGAAGTTGCGACTCCTTCGCGTGTTGGTCAGAAAATCTTGCAGAAGGGCGAGGTCCTTGCTGGCAACTTCGAGATCGAAGGGGTCATCGGCCAGGGCGGAATGGCCATTGTCTACCGGGCCATCCAAAAAAGTCTGAGCCGCCCCGTTGCCATCAAAGCATTGCACGATCGCTTTGCCCGTGATTCCGAATTCATTTCGCGTTTCGAGGCCGAGGCGGGCGCGCTCGCATCACTCTCGCATCCCAATATCGTCAATATCATCGACCGTGGCCACGACGGCACCTGCTACTATTTCGTAATGGAGTACGTCGAGGGCGAGACGCTGGACCAACTCATCATCCGCAACGCCCTTACGATCAACGATTGGCGCCGCGTCGTGCAGGCCTGCTGCGAGGGCCTCGAGTACGTGCATCGCCGGGGCGTCGTCCATCGCGACATCAAGCCCTCCAACATCCTGGTCGGCAGTGAGAACCTGATCAAGATCGGCGACTTCGGAATCGCCCACATCGTTCAGGGCGAAGGCGAAGACACCACGGCCAAGCCAAAGGCCATCGGCACCGCCCACTACATGGCTCCTGAGCAGACCTCCGACCCCGCCAGCGTCGATCATCGCGCGGACATCTACTCACTCGGGGTTACGTTCTACAAGATGCTCGCGCGGCGTCTTCCTGCGGGCGACGACATGCCCATGCCCTCGGAAGTCAACGGCGACGTTCCCGTGGCCGTTGACCGCGTGATCGCCAAGGCCATCGAGAAGAACCGCGACGCCCGCTATGAGAACGTCCGGCTCTTCTGCGACGACATGATGAAGGCCCTGCGTGACACGAGCACCAGCATCGTTTCGATGCTCAACACGCGGCGTGGCAAGGCCGGCGGCGCTCTCTACACCGGAGCGGATTTCCGCGCCACTCCCAAGCCCACGCCCGAACTCCCCGAGAAGCAATCCTCCAAGCGCATCAAGTCCGAAGGACGTGGCAAACCGCCCAAGGCGCCCAAGTCGCCCAAGCCCGTCAAGGGGGCCGACATCCCCGACAGCGGTCCCATCTCCACCTCGGCTCTGCTCCACCAATTGACGCCGCTGCCCGTGCCTGGTGACCGCCGTACACCCCCATCCCCCACAACACCCACTCCCAGGCGCTCCATCGAGGAAGCCGCACCCACTGAAACGAAAGAGCACCCTCCCGCTGCTCACCGCAAAGCCGGTGAAGCCAAACCGGCAACGGAGAACTCCGCTCCCTCCACCGGGCCACGTATCGCCATTGCGGCCGGCGTGCTCGGTGTCGTGCTCATCATCGTTGTCGCGATTGCCGCGCTCATGAACCGGGGAAAGACGGAGGAGCCCCTCGTTCTCGATCCCAACGTGACGATCACCGAACAAAAGCAGCAAATCCTCGACGACGTGATTCGCGAGAAGGCCGCCCTCGACGACGAAATCCCTGGGAGCTGATACAACCTCCGATGCGTTACCCTTCCCTCACCCTTCCATTGGCAGCGGGTCTGATGCTCGCGCTTGCCGCCTGTGGCGCCAACAAGCCGGAAGTCGGCGAGTCACTCGACGACCTCACGATTCTGAAGGTTCCCGGCCGCGGCCAGGGCATGTCCGGCTATAACGAGCCGCTGGACTGGCAGAAGGGCATCGGCGTTCGGGCCGTTGCCCGCGGCGACGTTCTGATGATCTCGGTCAAGAACCGCACGAAGACCGCCATTCTCGTGGAGCCCGAGGCCTTCCGCCTGATCACTCCCGATCATGCCAAACCCTACGGGTTCGACCGCGAGCGCGACGATCTCTCGGGATTCGTCCCCCGGCGCCTCGAGCCGGAACAGAGCGACCTTTTCACCGTGCAACTGCGTGAGTTTGACGACCTGATCGGCAACGCCGTCGTCTTCAACTACCCGCCCGCCGGTGTGCTCATGCGCGTGTTTGTCGAGCCCGTCGGCGCCTGAACGAACGCAAAAGAAAAGGCGGACGCCATGCGCCCGCCCGAATTCTCCCGCAGCATTGCTTCCCAGTTGCGTGAAGCACCTTACGGCGCCGTCTTCTTTCCTTCGAGATCGCGCAGGAAACTCACCCATTCGCGCGAATCGACGGTGGTGATAGGGCTTTCCTTTTCCGGCTCGAAGGAATACGCCCAGCCACGCGGTTCATCCTGCGGGGCGACCGTGATGCCCTGAACTTCAAGCAGCACTCCCGTCGAGCGCGCCAGTTCGATCAGCGCGATCTGGTAGTCCGCCAGCGCGCGCGATTGATTGGCGCGCGATTCGGCCAGATCGTCCTGGAAATCGAGGACGTCAAAGACCGTGCGTTCGCCCACGTCGAGGCGCTTGCGTTCGGCGTCGAGTTTCTCCTCGTCCGCAGCGACCTGGCGCGTCGTGGCGGCGATGCGTTGGAGCGCCGTGCGGATGGCGCGCGTGGCGGCACGCACTTCCCGCATCGCCTGCAGTTCACTGTTATCGACTTGAAGGTCTGCCTGATCCACGCGGTCGAGCGCCTGATGATAGGCTGCCCGGGCGCGGCGGTTGAAGAGCGGGTAGCGCAGCTCAAGGCCGTAGCTGTAGCCGCCGTAGTCACCCTGCCCAAGGTCTCCATAGGCGGGGCCGCGATCATCGTCGAGTCCTGACAGTGTGTAGTTCGCAAACGCATCGAGATTCGGAAGGCGTTGGCGCCGCGAAACGTTGCGGTTGATTTCCGCGATCTCGAAATCCAGACGGGCCTGAACAAGGTCGGGGCGGCTGGCCAGCGCCACCTCGATGGCCTTCGCATCGTCGATCACGATGTCCTCGTAGTACGAGAGCGGATCGGCCGGAAAGATCGGCTCGTTCCACCGCGCGTTGTTGATGTCCCAGCTCATCAGCGTCAGCAGGCGGTCCTGCGCCTCGATGACCTGGGATTCGGCGGTAACGAGAAATGCCTCGCGCGAGGCCACCTGTGCCTGGGCCTGCAGGAGAGACAGGCGGGGGAGATTGCCGACTTCCACCCGCTTGGAATTCACCCGCTCCAGTTCCAGGGCGGATTCCATGGCCTTGCGCTGCACGTCGAGATTGCGCAGAGCGAAGTCCAGGTCCCAGTAGGCAGCCATGACCGCCGCCAGCCGGTCCATCACTTCGCCGCGAAACTGCTCGTTGGATTGTTCGAGCTGGCGCTTGGAAATGCGGATGTTCGCGTTGGTGACCAGAGGGCCGAAATTCTTGAGCAGTGGCTGGCGCACGCCAATGCTTGCGGACGTGGAGTACGAGCGGTTGTAGAGCGACGAAGTGGTGGAACTCGCGCCGACGTTGCCGGCGTGATGGTCGTACATCGCCGATTCCCCGGCGGTGACAGTGACCGTGGAGCCCAGCGGTGTCAGTTGCGCGATGGAAACGCTGCTGCCGAGTGTGTCGCTCTGCAGGGCTGTCCTGACGGAGTTGCCGTTGCCATCAATCCCGACGCTGGGGCGGTCCACCCGCGACTGCGACACCTGGCCCGAGACGAGCGGATCATAGATCCCGTACTCCGACCACACGGATTCCGCGGCAATGTCGCGGTTCTTCAGCTGAATCTGGATGTTGAAGTTCTGGGCGAGGGTCGTCATCACGACCTCGCGCATCGTCAGGGGCACCGGCTCGCCCGCCAGACCGGGAACCTCAAGCATGGGCGGGGGAGCGAATGTCCTGGCCGTTGCCGTGGACTCCGCTGCTGTGGTGGCCACGGGGTCGGGCGCCGGTTGTGCTGTCAAAATGGAACCGAGCGCAAGCGCCCCCAACGTCAGGGGGCACGATAGAAAACGACTCATGCCTCGCAAAGGCTGCTTCTCCAAGAGACTGCTTGAATATGTGGCGGAGTTGCGTCAGCCCGAGACTTGCACCTCGAACCGTTGTTCCGCCTCGGGGTTGCGGATGTCGAGGGTCGGGTACGGGCAGGACTTCAGGTTGTCGATCAGGTCCTGCTTTCCTCCCCCGTATTCGATCGACAGCACCGCGCTGCGGTCGAACTTCTTGCGTACATGAACTTTGGTTTCGCGGCCCAGACGCTCGATATTTTGCGTGATGATGCGCAACAATTCCTCGTTCACGCCAATCAGCAGGACTTCAAAATCCGCCCCGCTCTGTACGACCAGTGGCCAGAATTTCTCGAAGTCCGTCACCAGGGCCGCAGCCGCCTGGTTTGCGGCGCGATCAATGGAGATCTTGATGGCTTCATCCTGGTCCTTGGAGCTTGCAGAGCCGTAGCCCTTGGCCTTGAAGAGCACCTCGCCCGTGTCCACGCGGATAATCGCCGCGGTCATCTCGCTGTCATAGAACCAGAAGTCGTCGAAGTAGAGCTTCTTCTTGTCGGCCAGACGGGTGCGGCATTCGCCCGAGACGACGACCTCGACGCCGGCGCGCTGGCTGCTGATGATGGCGGCGTTCAGCAGGAAGGCATCGCCTGCAACGTCCGTCGTGCTCGGCGGCGTTGTCAGTTCCCCTTCGTAGGGGCGCATCCCCAGATTGTTCAGTGCGCCCGTGAGCGCTTCGCGGGCCATGCCCTGCGAGCTGATGCGGCCTTCGAGGCGTTCGGTCATGAACGTGGTGAAGCGCGGCTTGTAGGCGGGCTTGTAGAGGAACTTCTTCTGTTCCAGATCGTTCTGCAGCTTGTCGAAATTGACGTAGACGCGCGCCTTGACCTCGCTGTGTCCGGCGACGAACTGCTCGTCGAGCACTTCCACTGCCGTGACGAAATCATTGCTGTAGTTGGTCAGGTACTTCACCAGCAGGTCGTCGGCCAGAAGCAGCTTGTCGCTCAGGAAGATACGCCCGACCGAGCCCAGAACGGACTCCGTCTTGGCCTTCTCGATGGCTGCCTCGCGGCTCGCCCCCTGAGTTGTCAATTCGACGACCACGCGCCCTTCATCCAGCGGGGTCAGGACGAAGGCGGAAGCAGGCGCCGCCATGGCCATCAGAATGGCCATCACCAAGGTAAGAACCGCGTGACGCATGGACAAGCCTCTCGCTCGTTGGCGTGAAGAGACGGTAAACGATACCGCCCCGGACAAGCACCCCCGACGTTTTCCCCAAGGCCGCAAGGTGTCAACGTCAAAGCCCGGCGCTGTTTTCCCCTCTGCCCCTCCGTCTCTTCAAGTCTGATTCTACTCGGGATGCCTCAACTCTCGTCTTGCATGGATTCGCCTGCCTGTGTTCCGTCTCGCGCCGCCGCACAGGAGTGCCTTCCCATGACCGCCGACACGCCGAATCCCGCCCCCGCGCCCTTCTCCGTGCCTCCCCTGCGCATTCGCGGGCTGGAGTTCTGGCCCCCCGTCCTCCCGGCTCCCATGTGTGGGATCAGCGACTACGCCTGGCGGCTCCTCAGCCGCGAGCAGGGCTGCCCCATCGTCGCCACCCAGATGGTCAGTTCCGAAGCCATGATCCGCGGCGCGGACAAATGCTGGCGCCTGCTCGATATGGAGCGCGCCGAGCAGCCCATTATCGCCCAGCTTTTTGGCGCCGACCCCGAGACTCTCGCACACTGTGCCCGGCAACTGGCCGACGCCGGAGCCACCATCGTCGATCTCAACATGGGATGCCCGGCGAACAAGATCGTGCGCAGCAAGGGGGGCTCCGCGCTCATGCGCGAGCCAGACCTGGTGCGCCGGATTTTCCAGGCCGTGCGCCGCGAACTGCACGACGTTCCCTTCACCGTCAAGTTTCGCGCCGGTTGGGAAAAGTATGGCGAAGAGGCTCTGGCGATGGCGCGCATGGCCGAAGAGGAAGGCCTCGACGCGATCTGTATCCACGGGCGCACGCGCGAGCAGAAGTTCAAGGGTGAGGCCGACTGGTCCATCCTGGCTGCCGTTCGTCACGAAGTTTCCCTGCCGCTCATCGGCAACGGCGACGTCAAGACCGCCGACGACGCCGAGCGCATGATCCGCGAAACCGGCGTCAATGGCGTCATGATCGGCCGCGCCGCGATGGGGAATCCCTGGGTCTTTGGCGCCGTCGCCGCCCGCCTGTCCGGCAAGCCGGCTCCGCCACCGCCCCGCATCGAGGAGCGCCTCGACACCGTTGCACGCCACGCCGCCATCATGGTCGAGCGCAAGGGCCCCCACGGCATCGTCGAGTTCCGCAAGCACCTCGTCCAGTACCTGCGCGGCTTTCCGTCGGCTCGCAAGCTCAAGAAACGCCTGCTCGACGTGACAGATATCGACGAGTACCTGCGCATTTTGCGCGAAGCGAAAGATGTTGGCGGCTATTGGGAACAGGAGGGCGAAGCGGACGAAGCCTCCGTCTCCGCCGAGCCCTGCGACGCGGAGGTCAGTCCGCGCTGATCAGCGTGCGATCGATCGGATGCAGCTTCAGACGATTGAGAATCTGGTAGCCAGGGGCGCGATCCTGCGGGGTAATGAAGACGTCAATGCCCTTGCTGTTGCCGTCCATCGTGGGAACGAGAACGGGCTCACTCAACGAGACGACCGCCGCATGGTGCAGGTACTTGTCGAGCACCTCGTGCGGATCGGGCGCGAACACACAGATCAGCATGGAGAGATTGTTCGTCCCTCCTGAGACGTGGATGCGGTAAACGCGGCCATCCTTGGGATCGATCTTCATACTGGTCCTGCCCGGCTGTTGGAGTAAGTTGCACAAGGGTCGTTCAGTGGCTCGTGAAGGCAACCGCGAAGCCGGGTGCTGTCAAGCCGGAAGCTCTCTACGGCACTTGTGTCGTGGCGTTCGTTGAGGGCGCTGTGGCGGGGTCGCTGCTTCGCTGGGAGCGAACGAGATCGCCGTCTGACACCGTTCCGTTCGACGGGTCGTACAGCGTGCTGCCAATGCGCGCGGCGTATTCGCCGTCGGGGCCGATGCTCACCAGGCGCCATTCCCCGAACGCCGCAAGATCGCGGTCATCAAAGCCTGCCCCGGGAATGCGCGTCAACTGCATCACGTTGTCGTAGCGGTAATCAAACGTCGTGGTGTCGCGCAGGTCGATAGCCAGTGCCTTGCCACCCGTCGTCTGCTTGCGGAACGAACTCGTCGTCTTGAAGGGATCACGCAGCGTGGAAGTGATGTAGGCAATGGGCGACGTCAGTTCCAGCGGCACCGTTGCCAGATCGTAGGTGCGCGGGTCCGTGGAGTCTGCGATGAAATCATGGGGCGCGCGCGGCGGCGCAAAGGCGGCGTTCGCATAGCGCATCCGTACATACATCAGTTCATTGCCGCCGCGCTGGTCCACGGCACGGGCTTCCACGGCCGTCGCCACGGTGCGCATGTCCGAGTGTGCACGCGCCACCTTGGCTCTCACTTGGGCTTCCAGGAAATTCGGCACCGCGATTGCCGCCAGGATTGCAATGATCGCGACGACGATCAGCAACTCGATCAAAGTAAATCCCAATGACTGCCCGACTCTCATGCCTGCGCCTTCCCTTCAGTCACCCCTCATCAACACCCTGCGGCCCATTCCGGGCAAGCGTTTCGTTGTGTCCGTCCCCCGCAGGAGGCGCACCGCCTCCTTCAATCCCTCTGTTCTCAAGAAGGTACGGACGCAATTGCGGGAAAAGTTCCTCCCACATGGAAGGACGCATGTAGACCACCGGCCTCACATGGGCAATGCACTGGAACGCCTTCCAGAGCAGATCGAACAGCGGATCGTCTGCATGCGGGTGTTTGCCCTGCAGGGCCTTGTCGTTCAGATGCCCGTGCAGCGCACGGAACTGCAAGGGAGGAGGCTCGACAAGCCGCTCCTGCGCCAGCAATTTCAGGTTCTCCTGCTCGTATTTCACCATGTAGGTGGCCACGATCGACGCCGAACGGCTGACGCCCGCGTAGCAATTCACCAGCGTCACCAGGCCCTTCGAGCGGAACTCGTGCAGCGTCTCCACCGCTCGGATGAAATCCTGAATGTCGTTGCCCGTGCCATCGACGAGTGGCGTCCACCTGTATGCCACGCGGTTCGTCGTGTCCGCCTCGAAATCGAACTCGCTGGCGTTCAGGCACGCGCCATAGCCGTGGTCCACCACCTTGTCGATTTCCGAGGCCGACAGGACATTGGTGATCCCAATTCCGGGAAGCACCTGCTGGTAGAACGGCTCGCCATACTGCATTATCATCACTCAGCCTTAGAAGTCCGCCGACCCAGGGGTCCGCGGATAGGGGATCGTGTCTCGGATGTTGCCCAGTCCCGTCACGAATTGCACGGCCCGCTCGAACCCCAGCCCGAACCCCGCGTGCGGCACAGTTCCATAGCGCCGAAGATCCAGATACCACCAGTAGTCCTCTTCGCGCAGACCGCTCTCGCGCAGCCGTTCCTTCAGAACGTCCAGGCGCTCCTCGCGCTGGCTTCCTCCGATGATCTCGCCGACCTTCGGCACAAGCACGTCCATCGCCGCAACAGTCTTCGCGTCGTCGTTCTGCCGCATGTAGAACGCCTTGATCGCCTTCGGATAATCCGTCACAATAACCGGGCGCCGGACGTGCTTCTCCGTCAGATAGCGTTCGTGTTCGCTTTGCAGGTCGCATCCCCATTCCACGGGGAACTCGAAGGGCTGGCCGCAGGCCTGCAGGATCGAAACGGCTTCGGTATAGGTAAGATGCTCGAACTGCGCCTGCACGATGCCCTCGAGCGTCGCAAGCAGCGTCTCGTCGTAACGCTCGTTGAAGAACCGCAGGTCGTCCCCGCAGCGTTCGAGTGCGGCGCGGATCAGATACTGGAGGTATTCCTGGGCGAGTGCCATGTCGCCCCCCAGGTCGCAGAACGCCATTTCCGGTTCAATCATCCAGAACTCGGAGAGATGACGCGACGTGTTCGAGTTCTCCGCCCGGAATGTGGGGCCGAACGTGTAGATGTTCGTCAGGGCGCACGCGTAGGTCTCGCCCGCGAGCTGCCCGCTGACCGTCAGGTGCGCCCGGCGGCCGAAGAAGTCCTTGGCAAAGTCGATGGCACCGTCGTCGCGGCGGGGGAGTTGCTCGCCCGCCAGCAACGTCGTGACGCCAAACATGCTCCCCGCGCCTTCGCAATCACTCGTCGTCACGATCGGCGTGTGCAGGTACAGGAAACCGCGCGCCTGGAAGAACTCGTGCGTCGCGGCGGCCAGGCAGTTGCGCACCCTCATCATCGCCCCGATGGTGTTCGAGCGCGGCCTCAGATGTGCCACCTCGCGCAGGTGCTCCAGAGTGTGCTTCTTCTTGGCCATCGGGTAGGAATCGGGGTCTTCCACCCACCCCAGAACGCGCACCGTGTTCGCCTGAATTTCAACGGGCTGGCCCTTGCCCGGTGACTCGGCCAGCGTGCCTTCGATCTGCACGCTGCAACCCGTGGTCAGGCGTTTCACTTCGTCGGCATAATTGGCAAGCTCGCCGGGCACGACGACTTGCAGGTCGCCCAGACACGAGCCGTCGTTGATCGCCAGAAACGAGAAGCCACCTTTGGAATCCCGCCGGGTTCTTACCCACCCCTGGACGATCACCTTTGCGCCGAAGTCACGGCGCGCAAGAACCCCGGCCACCCGCTCTTGCGGGCGAACAACGAGGCCATCATCTTTGGCGGACAGGGAAGTCATACAGAACACCAGAAAGGCGAAATTCGAGCCGACCTCGCAGGCCGGCCCGCACTGGACTTACAGCCGGATTCTCTCCCGAAACCGGCACAGGGCAACGAAAGGAGTGCGCAGAAACGCACCTTCGTCTCCTTTTGAGACTACTGAACCACATTCAGGACGACCGGGACAATGCGCTCGCGGTGCCCCGGGTCACTCGGGATGTTGGCGATTGTGGCGGCCAGGCCGGGCTTCAACTGGTCGAAGCCGCTGACACCTTCGACGGCCATGACACTGGAACCACCGCCATCGAGATTCAGCGCGGCATAGCAGCCGATTTCCCGCATCAGGCGGGCAAGGTCTTCAAGCGTGCAGCCCACACTGTGCGAGTCGTCCGCCCGTCCGTCCACCACCAGCAGCACCCATTCCTCGGCGCGCGTCAGGCCGATGGCCGTCCGTGGCGCGCGGGTCTTCGTGGCGTCGTAGGGGAAGCGCGTGGGGGGCGGGCCGTCCGGAAACATCTCGCCCGCTGCCAGCGGCGAGAAAATCTCCGTCTCCCGCAGGATCGTGCCGTCGTGGATCAGTATCGGACCCGATGCCAACACCCACAGCAACGGCTCGTTGCGCGACGTGCGCAGCTCGATGTTCCATTGCGGGAAGGCGTGTTTGCGCGGGTCGCGCAGCCAGTTGCGCCACGGCAACGCCAGCCGCCCGCGCAGACGCACGAGAGCGCCGCCGATAGGGGGCTTCTCGGTGCCGGGCTCGACCACTTTCACCAGCCCCGCGCCGCAGAACACGAGATCGACCACGTAGCCACCGGGCTCGGCGGCGGGCAGGGGGCCGTCGAAACTGCGCCAGACGGTGGCCGAATCCGTGGGCACACGCGTGCCGCGCTCCAGCCCGTAGGCCTCCTCGCCGTTGACGTGCAGGAACATGTTCTCGGGGCCCAGACGTTCGATGCGCCGGCGCCCATCTTCCCATTCCACCGCGCAGGGACGTTCGATCCAGGCCGGCATGTGCAGGCGGCCATCGGCAAACAGCGCACCGATTGGCTGGTGCAGGGCCGAAGTGCCGTCGTCGTATTCCTCGGGGAAGTTCAGAAAGTATCCGCCATTGGTAGCGGCCAGAACATGCGCATGGCCCGTCACGCCCCAGGAGGGCGGAATCGCCGGAAGATAGCGGACGACCTGGACATCGTTGTCCCCCTCCACCGTCCGCAGCAGAGGATTCATGTAGGACAACAGCTCAAGCTCTTCGGGGTTGCCTTCGCCGGCGGCGACTTTCCTTTGAGCTGCTTCCAGATCCTCCCACGGTCCGCGTGGGGCGCCGGGGCGCGCACAGGTCAGCTCGCGCATGTTCAGAAAAAGACGCGAAGCCTTCACGCCGCGCTCGGCGCGCAGCGCACCGCCTGCCCAGTAGGTCTGCCAATAGGCATGCTCGATTGCATCGAAATCCACGAGCTCGGGTTGGGCCATCGAGACCCACGGCTCCACGCGTCCCGCAGCATCGGGGCTGACGCGGATCTCGTTCAGACAAAGTCCCTTGGCATCGCCCGAGGCATCGTCCAGCCAGCCCACGCGCCGCCGCCGCCACTGCACGCCGGGGGCAAGAAAGCGTTTCTGGTCTTCGAGGGATTCAAAGCTGTCTTTACGGCAGCGGGCATTGAGAATGTATTCAATGCCCCCCCGATTAAGAATCCCTCCATCCGCTTCCGCGGTCCTGCTCATCGGCGTCCGGAGCAATTCCAGACGCTCGTCCACTGATTCCATGTCGGTTATCCAAAATGCTGAAGTGATTGCGCGCTTGCGTGTTCTTCTCCGGACTGCTGATGCGGCCAGAGGTTCCTCTCCTCAAGGGCACCCTGCATCCACCTCGCCCAACTCGTTCATGGCGTCGGCAAGGTAGCCTGCTCCATAGCCATTGTCGATGTTTACGACCCCAATCCCGGGGGCGCAAGAGTTGAGCATCCCCAGCAGCGCCGCCAGCCCGCCGAAAGAAGCCCCATAACCCACGCTCGTTGGAACGGCGATCACGGGTGCTTTCACCAATCCCGCCACCACGGACGGCAGGGCCCCTTCCATGCCGGCGACGACGACGAGCACCCGGAAACCGGCGAGCTTCTCCTGTTGGCGCAGGATGCGGTGAATTCCCGCGACCCCGGCATCCCACAGTCGGTCCACCGGACTGCCCAGGGCCTCGGCCGTCACGGCGGCCTCCTCGGCCACCGGAATGTCCGTCGTTCCCGCGCAGACGATGCCCACGCGCCCCGTCTTGCGCGGAGTGGGGCTGACCTCCAGGTAAAGCATCCGTGCCAGCGGGTGGCGCCGCAGGTCCGGGCCCTCCAACGCCTTCGCCACCTGCTCGAAGCAGTCATGGCCAAGTCGTGTCATCAGAACGTTCTGGCCCGCGTCTCTCATGCTGCGGGCGATGGTGATGATCTGCTCGGGGGTCTTGCCCTGGCAGAACACGGCTTCCGGTCTGCCGCGGCGAACCTGGCGGTGCGTGTCAACCTGGGCAAAGCCCAGATCACGCACGAGCATTCCGTGGGCGCGTTGGGCGGCGGCAGCGGGGTCCAGTCCCCCCTCGGCGACTTGACGCATCAGGGCTGCGAGGTCCGTGTGCAATGCCCCCCCGGCGGGGGAGGCGTCGGGCGGTTTGGTCATGCGAATCTCTCGTTTCGGGGATTGGATCAGCGCCGGCGCAGCCAGCCCAGCAGGCGGCGCATTAGGCCCTGGGCGGGTTTTGACTCGTCTTCGCGGGCCTCCATTGCCTCGATTCGGCGCCTGATTTCGGCCACCATGGGCTCGTTCGGCGCGCGGTCTGCAAGTTCTGCCAGCACCTCTCGTGCCCCAGCGGTGTTGCCGCTTTCCAGCAGCGCGGCGATCAGGTTGGCCCGATAGGACGCCGTGCGGGGCGCCATCTCAACGGCTTCACGCAGCGTCGCCAGCGCCTCTCTTCTTTGCCCGCAACGCAGCAGCAGAATGCCCAGGGCGTTTCGTGCCCCTGCCGACCGGGGGGTCAACTCCACCAGACGCCTTTGGGCATCAACGGCGGCCTCGTATTGCTCGGTGTGGACGAAGTTCTGGGCCAATGCCCGCCAAAGGAAGGGGAGGCCGGGGTGCCGGGCCGTCAAATGGCGAAAGACCACCACGGCTTCCGCCAGTGCTTTCGCCGCGTCCTCGCTTTTTCCCGTATTGCCGCGCTCCCTGGCTGCGCGAACCGACGCACGCAACGCCTGCTGGAAGACGGTGAAGTCGGCGGGGAATCGCACGGCGAACCGCACCATCAGGATTTCGCCCTCCAGATCCTCGCTGCCCGCCAGTTCCTCCGCGCGGTCCAGACAATGCTCCGCGGCCGTGGTTTGGCCCAGGCGCCGGCGAATCTTCGCCAGTTGCAGCCAGTTTCTCCACGAATCCGAGTACCTCTCCACCCACTCCGTCGCCACGTCGTCGGCGCGTTCCATCGGCCCGCGTTCGATCAGGAAATCCACATAGCGCGCGAACGCGGTCTCCGTGGCGTCAGGGGACTCGATCGCCCGCTCGAACAGAATGCGCGCGCGCTCGTAGTCCTTCTCCTTCCACTTCACGAAAGCCAGATTGGCGAGCGTCGCCGCCCGCCCCGGTTGGCGGTCGAGAATCCGGCGCCAGACCTTCTCGGCCTCCTCGGTGCGTCCGGCATCGGCCAGGCAAACGCCCAGACTCTCGAGCAGCTCCGGCTCGCCGGGGAAAAGCCCTGCCGCCTTTGTCAAAAGGGCGATGGCCTTCTCGACTCCCTGCTCTTCGTGATAGATGCGGGCGAGGCGCACGTACGCGGGAGGCGCGGTGGGGTCCTTGGCGCTGGTGCGCTCCAGAAAGTCCTCGAGCAGGTGGCGTGCGTCGTCGATCCGCCCGGTCTCAAAGCAATAAATCCCCATCGTCCGGGAAAAACCGGCGAAGTGCGGTGCGATGTCGGACGCCCGTTGGAGAGCCTTCCACGCGATGCTCTCCGCATGCCCCGCGCGGAAGCATTCCTGCGCCAGCAAGTCGATCGCGATGCACGGTTCGAGAAACTGCGGGTCGGCTTCGAGCGCCGTCTCGAACGGAAGGAACGACGCCGCGCTGACTCCTGGCGCACGCGATCCGGCGTGAACCTCCACGCGCTGCGAGAGCCCCGTCAGATACGATTCGAACGCCTCGTACGAGCGTGTCGGCTGGCGCACCAGCAGCACCCGCCGCTCTGCGGGCAGCGTGTCGTCGATCACGTCCGCAAGGCGTCCCAGCGCCGGAAAGAGACGCGCGAGAAACTCCTCGCGCGGACACATGATGCGCTCGCGGAACGAGCAGAACCCCGCGCGGCGATCGATTACCTCCAGAATCAGCCCCATTGTGGGGCCATATTCCAATTCGCCCTGCACCAGATGCGTGGGGTCGGTGCCTGCGGGCGCGGGCAGGTCCAAGGCCTCATCGATCGGCCACATCTGCGTGCGCAGGACATACTGATGGGGTTCGCCCTCCGCCGCCGGGCGGGCCACGAGGTGCTGGACATGGAGCTCGCACTCGGGAATCAGACGCAGGCGCCCCTCGATCAGGCTCGTCAGCCCCCGGCAGAAATCCACGCCACGCTTCTCCTCCTGCCAATTGGCAAAGGCGAACGGAAGGATCGTGATGGAAGGTGTGGTGTTCATGGATGAGATGACTTTCCTGCCGACGTACCGAGGATGCACCACCGAGCCCCGGCTGGCAACAGGAACGGATTTCACGGTGTGCAGTCGCGGGGTGAGACTATGGAGTTTTCGGAAGAGTCGTAGCCATTATCCGCGGGAAGCAGGTCGCCTTGAGCAAAGATGCGTTCGGCCCGCAATGGCACCAACGGGGCCCTGGGCTATGTGATCCTGCCTCTTCGGGGCAGTCCCGTACGCCTTCGACTATCACCCATGTCCCTCATTACCCCGAGCCATCTCCGAGGCGTGCTTTCGGCGATGAAGCACCGAGATGCTCCCAAAAAAACGGCACCCGGTTGCCCGGATGCCGTCGTGATAGTGTGAGGTGCCAACTGCCGGACGCGGGTTTCAGAAATCCGCGCGGTGCATCCATTCGCGGGCGTCGAACTGCTCGCCGTTCACCCCGGCGCTTGCGTCGCTTGCCAGATAGACGAACACATTGGTGATATCTGCGGGCTTGGGCAGGGTCTTCTGGTCTTCGCCCGGAAAGGCTGCCGCGCGCATCTTCGTGCGGGTGCCCCCCGGATTCACGCTGTTCACGCGCACCCGGTACTGCTTCATTTCGTCGGCGAGAACCTGCGTCATCCCCTCGATGGCGAACTTCGACACCGAGTACGGGCCCCACTTCGCCCGTCCCGTCCGGCCGACGCCCGAGGAGACATTGATGACGGTGCCGGAGTTCTGCGGCACCATCTTGCCCAGGGCTTCCTTGGTCACCCAGAACACAGAGTTGAGATTGGTCGTGATGACTTCCTCCCATTCCTCTGCGGGCGTTTCCATCAGCGTGCTGCGCGAGCCGAGAATGCTGGCGTTGTTGACCAGGATGTCGATCCGCCCGAACGCGCGATGCACGGCATCGACGAGACGAATGGCCGACTTGTAGTCCGAGAGGTCGATCTTCACGGCACAGCATTCCGCGCCGATCTGTTTGATCTCCTCGGCCACAGCGGTCAGATCGTCCTTCGAGCGGCCGCAGATGGCCACTTTGGCGCCCTCGGCGGCAAACGCATGGGCGATGGCGCGGCCGATCCCGCGGGTGGAGCCCGTGATGAGGGCAACCTTGCCCTTGAGTCTGCCCTGCGGCGGCGCCGCCGCGGGAGTGGTGCTTTGCGTCATTGTTTCCGTCGCCATTCAGATTCTCCGGCAAAGGGGAAGTTGGGTGGGGGTCAGGCCTTCAGCGCTGCCAGGGCGGCCTCGAAGTTCGGCTGGTCCGCGATCTCGGGAACGTACTCCGCGTACTTCACCGTTCCCGTTTCGTCGATGACGAAGACCGCGCGGCACATGATGCCGAGGTCGGGGAGGTACACGCCGTACTTCTGGCCGAAGTCGCGCAGGCGGTGATCGGAAAACGTCTTGATGTTCGTCGCCGAATTGGCGCCGCACCAGCGCGCCTGCGCCGGCGGCAGGTCCATCGAAACAACCGCCACCACCGTGTTGTCGCCGAGCGATGCGGCTTCCTTGTTGAAGCGCTGCGCTTCGAGATCGCACACCGGAGTATCCAGGGAGGGAACCACGGCGAGGACGAGTTTCTTACCCTTGAAGCTGGAAATCGTGACCGTGTCCTTCAGGTTCACGCTCAGCGTCGCATCCGGCGCTGCTGCCCCGGCCTTCACCTCCGTCCCCGCCACTTTCACGGGGTTGCCCTTCAATGTCACGGTATCCGGCATCTTGCACTCCTTCTTCAATCCGGTGGGTGTGGCAATCGTCCTGGAGCGTGCCGATCCGATTTCCGGCAACGCAAGCCAAATGGAATGGGCTCCCCGGGACTGCCATTGTGCGCCGCTCAAGCGGCACTTCACTGGCCCTGCAAGTAAGATGCCGCTTACCGTTCCGCGTCCGCCGCCTCGCGGGCCTCCAGGTAATCGCGGATCGCCTTCAGGGCCGCCTGAAACTCCTCGTCGTGCTTGGCCGTCGCCTCGTGCATGCGCCGCAGCGCCCGGAACTTCAGGATCAGAAACTCAATGCACGCCACCATCGTCAGGATGAAAAGGCCGCACCAGCCGATGATGAACCAGTAGAGCAGGTCGTTGTGGCGCGGTGCCAGCTTTGCCACCGTCACCAGCAGGCCCGCGCCGCTGACGAACAGCAGCGCCACCAGCCCCGACTCCCACCACTTGACTTCAACCTGACGGCGCAGCCGGTCCCATTCCCGAATGTCGCGCACCTTGATGCGCGCGTTCATCTCGGCCAGCAGGGATTTGGGATTGTGCGAAGGGGGAAAATTGGTCATCTCACCTGCCTCCGGGGGGCGTGGAGTGTCTCGGCGCGGGACGGGTATTGCGTCAGAGTGGGACGCCATCCGGCTCAGATGCAACACCTGTTGCCTCCGACCCAGCCTGTCTGCACGATGTTCCCACAAGTCGCAAAGATCCTTGCAGCAGGCGCTTTATTTCTTTTGTTTCCATCCGGTTGCCAGCCTTTTCTTGATGCCAGTCACGGCAACTCCTTTCATCTCAGTGGCTCGGCGATCCGGCGCTCTTGGTTTCTCACGTCGAATTCACTTTGTAATTGACAGCCAGTTCCGTCTGCGTTGGCCATTGGGCCTGCAAATTGCTACTTCCGCTTAATGGAGAGGTATGCCCTAAGAGCTCCGCTGCCGAGGGCCGCCGATGCGCGCGCCACGTTCGGGCAAGTCTTACAGACTACTTAGCCACAGGGGCCACCCACCGAGAGCATACACTCAACGGGAGACACTCACACCCAACTCATGAGCAAGACAAAAACCAGCCAACTGCCCGCCGACCTGAAGAAGCTCATCAAGCTTGGCAAGGAACGCGGACACGTCACCTACGAAGAAATCAACGACAACCTGCCGCAGGACTTCTCCTCCGAGGAGATGGAAGACCTGCTCACCGAACTCGAACGCCTCAAAATTGATGTGCTCGAAAGTTCCGAGGCAGCTGCGGCCGCCAAGACAGCCAAGGCCAAAACGGCCAAGACCGCCAAGCCCGCCACGAAATCCGCTGCCGCCACAAAATCCGGCCGCTCCACCACCACAGGCCCCACCAGCGCCCGCGACCTGCTCAACACCCAGGCTGACAACCAGCGCATCGACGACCCCGTCCGTCTCTACCTTATGGAGATGGGCAAAGTCCCCCTGCTGACCCGCGAAGAGGAAGTCTACCTCGCCAAGCAAATCGAGAAGGGCCGCCACGAAATCATGGCGGCCATCGCACGCGCCTCCATCACGTCCCAGGAACTCGGCCGCATCTACTCGAAAATCGAAATCGGCCAGTACAACCTCAACGACATCCTGCGTGCCAACGTGGACGAGTCCGATCCCGAGGAACGCGCCCGCATCATCAAGATCATCCTCGATAACCTCAAGGCCGTCCTCGACCACTTCGAGGTCATCGCCGACCAACTCGACATGCTCGAAGACCCGACCTTCGATGGCGAGGAACGCGAGCATGCCACCGCCGACGTCGAACAACGCCGCGAAGAAATTTACCTCCTCCTCAAGAAGATCGACCTCAACTTCGCCATCGTCGAGCAGATCGCCGAGCGCGTGAAGGACATCTTCATCCAGATCGACAAGGCGCACGAGGAAATCCGCCGCACGATCCTTGAAGCCATGATGAGCGAGGACGAGCTGCGCCGCGTCGTCCGCCGCACCAAGAAGAACAGCCCCGAGGCCAAGGCCCTGCTCAAGAAATACGGCAAGGGCCTCGACGAGTTCATCCGCCTCGACAAGCAGCTCCGCATGGCCCAGCGCAACATCAAGCGCCTGGAAAAGGAGAGCGGCAACAAGTACGAGGAACTCAAGAACATCGTCGAGAAAATCAAGCGCGGCGAAAAACAGGCTCACGAAGCCAAGATGAAGGTCGTCGAAGCCAACCTGCGCCTCGTCGTCTCCAT
The DNA here is from genome assembly GCA_030156535.1 of Candidatus Sumerlaeota bacterium. Classification (GTDB taxonomy): domain Bacteria; phylum Sumerlaeota; class Sumerlaeia; order SLMS01; family JAHLLQ01; genus JAHCAW01. The sequence continues at coordinate 36,346 of JASGMJ010000019.1, read as the reverse complement.
CGCCAAGAAGTACACCAACCGCGGCCTCCAGTTCCTGGACCTCATCCAGGAAGGCAACATCGGCCTCATGCGCGCCGTCGACAAGTTCGAGTACCAGCGCGGCTACAAGTTCTCGACCTATGCCACGTGGTGGATCCGCCAGGCCGTGACACGCGCCATCGCCGACCAGGCACGCACGATCCGCATCCCCGTCCACATGATCGAGACGATCAACAAACTCTCGCGCGTCCAGCGCTTCCTCGTTCAGGAACTCGGCCGCGAACCCACACCCGACGAAATCGCCGAGAAGATGGGCATGCCCGTCGAGAAGATCCGCAGGGTCTTCAAGATCGCCATGCAGCCCATCTCCCTCGAAACACCCATCGGCGAGGACGGCGACAGCCACTTCGGAGACTTCATCCCCGACGAGGATGCACAGTCACCCGTCACGGCCACCGCCTACAAGCTGATGCAGGAGAAGATCGAGGAAGTGCTCTCGACGCTGACCGAACGCGAGCAGAAGGTCCTGCGCCTGCGCTTCGGCATCGGCGGCAGCGACTTCCCCCGCACCCTTGAGGAAGTCGGCACGATCTTCAACGTCACGCGCGAGCGCGTGCGCCAGATCGAGACGAAAGCCCTCAACAAGCTCCGCCACCCCAGCCGCCGCAAGCAGCTCATCGAGTTCATGGAGTAAGCGCCAGAACTCGTCGCAACGGCCTGATACACGCCGGGCGCTCCGATCACAGCGGAGCGCCCGGCGCTTTTTTTACGCACATGAACGTTCTTCGCCTTGTGTGCTGCCCGTTCTTGCTGCATGTAGAACTGAGATCATCTGGAGAGAGGAACAATGGAAAGCCCTTGCCGTTCGCATCGTCGAATCGCCCGGTGGGGAGCTCTCCTCGCCGCCTTGTCTTGCCCCCTCGCGTTGTGCTCGTTCGCTCCGGCCAGCGTCGTCTCCGTGCCCGAGGACATCGCTCTGAACGGCCTCTTCTTCGATCCCTTCTCCGAGAGCCCGGTGCCCGACGTGATGACGGCCACCATCGAGGTCACGGCGCCCAATGACCATACCTGGAGGGCCGTCTCGACCAATCCGATGGTCCTGGTGCCCGACGTCTGCGAGTACACCGGCTCGGCGAGCGTCCTCGTCACTGTTGACTACCTTGCGCCCTGGCAGTGGCCCATGGGCTCGCTGTGGATCGACGACCTCGAGATTCCCGTGAACACAGGCATCGGCGTGACGGAACAGTGGTGTTACGCCACCATCGAAGCCAGCAACGCCGTTGGCGCTGGCGGGGGAGTGCAGCAGGTCGGCATCACCCACTCCATCTCTCCCGGGTACGAGTTCGAGTGCCTGGGCTGGCCGTTTCTCGATACGGCGGAATCGTGGATCACGATCAACGGATACAACGACGACACGCTGACCTATGTCGTTGAGCCCAACAACGGTGGGTGCCGCCGGGGAACCCTGCTTTTTGGCAACGAGCAGCACACCGTCTTCCAGGAAGCCGGCCCCGCATCAGTGGGGGACTGGATGATCTATTAACAACCCGACCGGCCGCCCGCTCGAGCACGCGGCTTGCTCTTGTGCCCGTTCGGAGCATAGCTTCTCCATCACTCTGTGGTGATTGCGTTTCTTCTACGTGGTTTGTTGCTGGGAGCGTGGAGTATTTGCGCAGTGGCCCCTCTCATAGAGAGATGGATTCCGATTTGGCTTCAGGGCTGACTCACTTGCCGTTTGAACGCATCTTTCTTTTCGCTGCTCTCTACCTTCTTCTGCTGCTGATCCTTGGGCTTGCCCGTCTGGCGGTGTTCGTGGGTCTGCGCGAGCGATTCAAGGAAGCGCCTCGTTCCGACCTGCGCCGTGCGTTTCTCATCGGAACCCGGATGGACATCGTTGCCGCCAGTTTACTGCTGGCGCCGCTGATCTTCGTCTTTTTTCTCCTTCCGCCGGGCGCGTTCGACATCGACGTATTGCACAATGCTGCGCTCGCTTATCTGGCAGTGATGTTCTTCGCCCTGTATCTGGCCGCCGGGGGAGAGTACTTCTACTTCGAGGAGTACGGTGCGAAGTTCAACCACATCTTCCTGGAGTACGCGCGCCCCTCGCGCGAAGTACTCGGGATGATCTGGAAGGACTACCCCGTGGTGCCCACGTTCCTGGGCGTGGGAACCCTGACGGGGGGGACGCTGCTGGCGATTGATCCCCTGCTCGACGCCGCAGCCCGCGAGGAAATGTCCTATCTCGCCACGCTTGCGTGCTTTCCCGTCTTTCTTGCCGCCGCATTCTTCGGCATTCGCGGTCTGAAGGGGCGGCCGATCGGCATCAACGCCTACGAGTTCACGAACTCCCAGCTCGTCAATCAACTCGCCGCCAACGGCATTTTCCAGGTGATCCGCATCGTGTACGACGAGCGCCGTCACGGTGGCAAAGTCGGCAAGATCTTCGGCAAGGCACCCGGCGATGCCGCCGCCCGCGTGCGCGAGCGCGTTGCCACGCCGGGCGTCGAGTTCGTCTCCGGGGGCGTCAATCCCCTCGACCGCGTCGTCACAACCCCCGCAGCCCTGCGGCGCCCCAACGTCGTCATCGTTCTCATGGAAAGCCACGCGGCCTCCTACATCGGGGCGCTCGGTTCCACCAAGGGCGTCACGCCGTACTTCGACGCCCTTGCCAAGGAAGGCCTGCTGTTCACCCGCATGTACGCGAACGGCGACCGCACGGCCCGCGGCATCGAGGCCGTGCTGAGTTCCTTCCCGCCGTTGCCGGGCATGAGCACCCTGAAGCGCGCCGGCGCCCACGGCCGCATGTTTACCGTCGCCAGCGGCCTCAAGCGCGAAGGCTACCAGACGCGCTTCTACTATGGCGGCGACGCCGCCTACGACAACGTCCGGGGGTTCGTGCTCTCCTGCGGTTTCGATTCTGTCTGCGAGCAGCGCGACATTGCCAACCCATCGTTCCAGACAAGCTGGGGCGTGTGCGACGAAGACCTTTACGACCGGCTTCTCGCCGACCTCGCCGCCCAACCCGCCGATGCCGCCTCGCTCTCCTTCTTCCTCACCATTTCCAACCACCGCCCCTATACCTGGCCCGAGGGAAAGATCGACCCCGTCCATCCCACCGAAAAACTCGCTTCCACGTTTCAGTACGCCGACTATGCCATGGGGCAATTCATCGAAAAAGCCCGCAAGACCGCCGCGTGGGAAAACACCGTTTTCGTCTTTGTGGCCGACCACGGCATGTGCATCCACGGCCAGAGCCTCGTGCCCGTCGAGCGCTTCCACATCCCCTGCCTCATTCTTGCGCCGGGCATCGAAGCCGTCGCGGGGCGCCGCGTCGAGACGCTCTGCTCGCAGACCGACGTGCTGCCAACGCTGCTGGGACTGCTGGGGGGAGAACGGCGGCACTGCTCGTTTGGCCGCGACCTGCTCCACCTGCCCGCCGAACGCGGCTCCGCCCTGATGCACTACTACGGTAGCTATGCGTTCGTGCGTGACGGCAAGGTGCTGATTCTGGCTCCCGAGCACCGTCCCCGGACGTTCGCCTATCTGGGCGACGTGCCCTCCGGCGGCGTCGGGAAGACGGAACTGCCCACGGACCCCGACATGCTGGCCGAGGCGCTCTCCGTGCTGGCGATGGGCGAGAGCCTGTACCGCGCGGGGACGTACCGCTACGAAAGCTGACGATCGCAAAGCCCTTTGCTTACTGGTAATCGTGCCAGTCCGCCGAGGGCACCTCAGCGAACAGCGGCTCCAGTTGAGCGGCGAATCGTTTCCAACGTGCCACGGATGAATTGTAGATGGGCTGGCGAACCTGCCACGCGCTCGCAGTCATCACCTGACGCTTCGTCCGATGAGGCGTGTAACACGCCTCGTGATGATCGATGCCCACGAAATCCAGCAGCTTGTCGATCTCCTTTTGAGGCTCGGCAACAAGATCCTCGTAGGAAACATGGTGAACGAATCCGGGGAGCACACGATCCCAGTGATTCATCAGTTCGGCATAGGTTCGCAGATAAACCCCGAGTGATTCGAGGTTCGATGTGAATGGATGGACGGCATCGAAGTTCGTCGCATAGCAGGACAGGGCGATATCCCACATGTTCCTCACGCAGTGAATGACGCGCGCATGGGGAAGCGCCAGCTTGATCATCCCGATCTGAAAGAAGTTGGCCGGCATCTTGTCGACGACAAAGTCCTTGTCCGGCGCAAGGCTGCGCACCCCGGCGAGGTACTTCGATCCCAGCATCCTGGCATGCTGCGGAATCATTTGGGTCACAACCGCCGGATAATAGTCCGTCGCCCCTCCGACGCCGCTCTCCATCTGGTGGAGCAGCAGGCCGAACAACATCAACTCGTCGGCTCCATGAACAGCGGGATGGGAGGCGAGGACCTGCTCGACCAACGATGTGCCAGACCGAGGCATACCCACGACAAAGACAGGCGTGGGCGATTCAGTCGTTCCCCATCCTTCGCGTTCGTCGAACAGCTCGGAGCGAAAGACGCCGCGCAGTTGCGCCACGAACTGCTCGTGCATTCCGCGCGGGAATTCCATGTGCCGCGCTTCATGGGCACGGCGATAGCAGTCAAATGCCTCTGCATACCGCTCACCATCCTCGCTGGCCTTGCCCAACGTAAACCAGGCAGTGGATCGCAGCTTCTCGGGCAGATCCTCGCGCGACGCCTGTGCCCTCAGCTCTTGCAGCAGGGAAGAGTCCGGCGCGGTGTGCCCCATGGAGACCAGCAGGGAGAGCGCCTCGACGTTGTTCGGATCGGCGGCCAGAGCCTCGGTCAGTTTCGACCGGGCATCCTCGAAATTGCCCTTCGAGCGGCAACATCTCGCCCAACTGACAAGCGAGGCGGCAAACCTTGCGTCACGCTCTGAAGCTGTCTCCACTGCCTGGCGAAAGTGCTCCTCGGCCTTCTCGACAACGCGCAATCCCAGCAGGACCTCGCCCAGATTGTGATGCGCCTCGGAAGCCCCGGGCTTCAACTCGCAGGCGCGCTGGTAGAAGCGCTGCGCAGCCACCAGGTTTCCCATATTCCAATAACAGAATCCGGCGCCCATGAAGGCCGCATAGCTGGTGGGCGCGGACTGGCAGGCATTCGCATAGAGCTGGAGTGCCTCGGCCATTTCGCCTTTGCGCACATGGCTGTCCGCATTTTGGAGAAGGATTTGCAGTTCTTCCGCTGTCATCCGATGTTGCCCTCACTCAAGGGATAATCCAAGACTCGACGCGCGTGCCCCCCGAGCGCCAGCACAATGACGGAGTGCGTTTCGAGAATTCCGCAAACGGGATGTTCGCAATGAACAAACAACAGGCTTTTGAGAACGGGGTTTCGGGTTGACGGATTCAGGCTCAATGTTATCGTCAGGCACCTGCATAGCCTGTGCATAGCCTGTTTGTCGTGCTTGTCAGTGCTGTGCCCATATCTGACTTCGGAGGTTTCAGAATGAGAAAGAAACTGTTTCCGGTCGCATGTGCCGCTGTTCTTGCCATGTCGGCACATCAGCGTGCGGATGCGAATGTGTACGCGGCGGAACTCGCCGCCGTCAACACAGGTGGAAATGCCTATGACATCTCGTTCCGTTTGAACGAGGATGCTACGGCAGGCGTTACGGTCCGCATCAAGAATTCCAGTGATGTCGTTGTCCGCACCATCGCCGCCGGGAACCTTCTCAAGGGCGCCAACACGGTGGCTTGGGACGGAACCGACGACTCCAGCTCACCCGTGCCGAGCGACACGTACACCTTCGAGGTCGAAGCGGCGGCAACCGGTCATACTGGATGGACCAAGATCAGCGATGAGACAACGAACGAGGCGATCAACTTCTTTTCGGCCAAGGGCATCGCCATCAACACGGACCAGACAAGCCCCCTCTTCGGGCGTGTTTACATCGCCGAGAACGCTGGCGACATTGCCGAGACCACTGTTCGCGACACCACGGTAGACGGCATCTTCGTTCTCTCCAACGACCTGACCGACATTACGGCTCAGGGCACCGCGGGGTACGACGGCGGAGTGGCTTGGGATACCAGCACCTCCAGCCCGGCCGGACTCGAACTGCATGAAGGCAAGCTCTACATCTCCGACTGGTCCGACGCCCACGCCGGTATCTGGGTGATGGATGAAAGCGATCTGTCGGCACCAGCCACCGAACTGTTCGCAGATGCGCCCGATGCGAATGGCGTTCGCAACAACGGTACAGACGACTACGCCGGCAGCATCTATGACTTCTCGATCGTCGGCTCCGGTGCCTCGACTGCCCTGTTCACGATGGACGAGGACATCACCGTGGGCACCGCCACCCCTGGCTCGCTGCTCCGCTACGACATCGGCACGGCGGTCTCCGGCTACAACACGGTTCCCACCCCTGTGGTGGATGAGAGCGCGATTACCCCCGGCTTCGTCGGTGGCGCCTACAACCCCGTTCCCGACGGCTCGGGCGGCTGGTGGCTCAACCAGTATCGCTACACCCAGTCGGCTGCTAACCCTTGTGTTGTGCATGTGGACTCTCTGGGCAACGTGGACTTCACCTCGGACACCCTGACTGGATCGACAGCGGCAGAGCGCATGGACAGGCACTACGGTGCAGGCCTTGCCTTCAGCCCCGACGGAACCCGCATGTACGTCGGTGGTTATGGGTTCGTCACCGAGTTTGACATCTCCTCGGGCCCTGCTTCGCCCACGTATGTCGGCACCATCGCAACGACGGGGAATTCCAACCGCGACATCGAAGTCGATGCCGCCGGCAACGTGTACGTCATGAACAACAGCGTTGAGTACATGTACGTCTTCTCGCCTGGTGGTGCCAACAGCTTCGTCACGGAAGCCCCCACGGGCGTCAGCATGTCCGTCACCGCCAGTGTCAGCGACTGGAACCTGAACGGCTACTAAGCTCCCTCCGTACCAGTACGGAAAGACAACCTGCCCCTTGGCTTCGGCCAGGGGGCTCTTTTTTTCGCGTCACCGCTTCCCCTTGCAACCGCTTACTTCGCCTGCCATCCTCTGCCCCATCCGCTCAGTAAGAGGGAGAGAGATGCAAACGAATGCGATAAGAATATGGAGCCTGGCGGGAGGTCTCGCCGCTGCGGCAAGTGTCGCTTTGGCCGCCGCGCCCGTCCCGGGGGTTGACGTCAATCCCTTCGGTTCTCAGACCGTCTGGCCCGTCGATCCCAATCTGACCACGTTCAACTCCCGCCTCCAGGAAACCGGCGTGGGCTTCGCCCGCTTCGATCTCTGCTGGTGGAGTCTGGCGGAGAAAGTCCCGGGCGAATATGATTTCACCAGTCCCGACTTCCCGGGCTACGAAGGGTGGGACACCGACGCGGCCATCGCCGATCTGAGAGCACGCGGCATCGAGCCCTTCCCGATCCTCTGCTATGGCAATCCCCACTACAACAACCAGCAGGGCCCCTACACGGACGCCGGACGCACGGCATTCGGCAACTACTGCTACGCTGCCGCCAGCCGCTACAAGGACTCCGTGGACTACTGGGAAATCTGGAACGAACCGAATCTGGAGTTCTTCTGGGCCACGACGCCCAATGCCGCCAACTATGCCCGTCTTGTCGCCGCCGCGGCGCCCCGCATCCGGGCGGCAAACCCCGACGCCGTCATCGCTGGCGGCGCCGTTTCAGGCATCGACCAGACCTACCTCGAGACCGCCTTTCAGAACGGGCTCCTCGATCACATCGATGTCCTGACGATTCACCCCTACCGCATCAATGCTCCGGAGTCGATCAACACGGAAGTCGCCCAACTGCGCGCCCGCATGGCGAACCACACGTCCCGGGACATTCCGATCTGGACGGGCGAATGGGGCTACAATACGGCGTGGACGGAAGTCACACCGACGGGACAGGCCAAGTGCCTTGCCCGCATGATGGTCAATAACCTGAGCATCGGCATTCAGAATTCGATCTGGTTCTCGGTGCATCCGTTCAAGGAAGCCCAGACGGGCGACGACCCCGAGTGGGCGCTGGTGGACTACGAGCTCGCTCCGCGTCCGAGTTACTATGCGCTCAAGACGGTGAACGAGCGCCTCGCGGCTCCGGTTGCCGTTGGGGACGATCCCTTTCAGGTGCGTTGCACGGGGACGATACCATCCTTCCGCTCGGCCGTCTTTCAGCGCGGGTCTTCCCTGCACTCCACCGTGGTGGTCTGGCAGGCCCTCTGGCCGCTCAGCGATAGTTACGCTGGCGTCTCCACGACTCTCTCGCTCGATCTGCCAGCGAATGCGTCGATTCAAGCCTACGACGGATTGACGGGGAGTCCCCTCACCCTCAGCCGGTCGCACTCCAATGGGGTAACGGCGCTCTCGGATTTCGTCGTGAAGGACTATCCCATCTACCTGGACATCACCCTGCCGCCGCCGGTGGTGGGCGATGTGTGGTCGGCCACGGGGGAGTGAGGCGCTGAAAAGAGAACCGCCTCCGGGGAAACCGGAGGCGGGGATTGAAACGTGCGGTGTGGGGCGGGCTCAGGCGCTGGCTTCGATTTCGGCCAGCAGGCGGAGCAGATCGTCGATCGTGTCGTCGAGCAGGGACTCGTCGCCCTCGTCGAGCGCTTCGCGCAGGCGCGTCGTCATGGCCTTGAGTTCGGGCGCCATGGGGTGGTCGCCGCCAAGAGCCGAGAGCGTCGCGTTGGAGCGCTCGAGCATGTTCTTGGCTTCCTCGTGGCGCGACTCGCTGATCTTCGAACGCAGCATCCGGGAGACGCGTTCCTTTGCCTCGCGGATCATGCGGTTCTTGTCGGAGTCGGTGAGGCGTTCGTCGGTGGCGTCGATGACGACCTTCTTCGACACGCCGGTCGCCAGGTCCTCGGCCGTCACTTCGAGAATGCGGTCGGGGTTGAGGCGGAAAGTGACCTCGATGCGCGGCACGCCCTTGGGCGCCGGCGTGATGCCTTCGATGCGCAGCAGGTCAAGGAACGTGTTCTCGGAGGCCGTGGTCTCCTCGCCTTCGTAGATGGGGAAGGAGATGGCTTCCTGGAAGTCCCGGGTGGTGGTGAAGATGTCCTTCCCCTCGGTGGGGTAGGTGCTGTTGCGTTCGATAACGGGGCTGAACTGATCGCCCTGCAGGCCGACGCCGAGAGAGAAGGGCGTCATGTGAATAATGACGGGCTTCTCGCGGTTGTACTTCTGGGCGAGAGTCTGCTCGATGTCGCCGTCGAGCGGTGCCAGAACCAGGGTCTGGACGGCGGCGCCCATCGCGACGACTTCTTCGGGCGAGATGTCGCGGTTGGCGTTCTTGTTGGTGAATTCGCGGACGCAGCGCTGAACGGCGGGGATGCGCGTGCAGCCGCCGACGAGCAGGATCGTGTCCACGTCGCTGATCTGGATATTGGCGTCCTTGATGGCTTTTTCCATCGGCGGAATGGTGGATTCGACGAGGTCCTTGGTCAGTTCCTCGAAGCGGTCGCGGCTCAGCGTGGTGTCGAGCGTCAGCGGGCCGCTGTCCGTCATCGTGATGGCTTCGACGAGGACGTGGGTTTCCTTGAGTTCGGAGAGCTCGATCTTCGCCTCTTCCGCCGCCTCGCGCAGACGCTGCATGGCGATGGGGTCTTCGGAGAGATCGACGTTGTGCTGCTCGCGGAAGGCGTCGACCAGGAACTTGGCCACGCGATCGTCGAAGTCGTCGCCGCCGAGCATGTTGTTACCGGCGATGGCCTGGACCTGGAAGACGCCGCTCTGGATTTCGATGATTGAAACGTCGAACGTGCCGCCGCCGAGGTCGTAGACGAGCAGGCGCTGGTCCTTGGTGTTGTCGAGGCCATAGGCGAGAGCGGCGGCGGTGGGCTCGTCGATGACGCGGCGGACATTGAAGCCGGCGATTTCGCCCGCGTCCTTGGTGGCCGCGCGCTGGGTGTCGGTGAAGTAGGCGGGAACGGTGATGACGGCCTGGGTGATTTCCTCGCCGAAGTAGTCCTCGGCGTCGGACTTCATTTTCTGCAGGATCATGCCCGAGATTTCCTGGGGCGTGTACTCCTTGCCTTCAATGCGCACGCGATGGTTGCTGCCCATCTGGCGCTTGATGGAGAAAACCGTGCGGCCAACGTTCATGATGGCGCCGCGTTTGGCCTTCTTGCCGACCAGGATTTCCCCGGACTTGGAAAAGCCGACAACCGACGGCGTGATGCGCTCACCCAGGCTGTTGGGGACGACGAATGGTCCGTTCTTTTCCATCACGGACATGACCGAGTTGGTGGTGCCCAGATCGATCCCGAGAATGCGTGACATGATCCATTCCTCTCATCTGGGGAGCGCTACGACAACTTTCGCGTCTCGCAGCAAACGCCCCCGGAAATAATAGCCCTTCTGACGTTCTTCGATGACTGTTCCCTCCGGGTATTCCCGAGAGGGCCTCATTTCCACTACATCGTGCAAATCAAGGTCGACTTGCGTTCCCACCGCACTCAGCGGCGTCAGCCCCACTTTCTCGAGGCTCCTCGTCAGCTTTACCGAGACGGCTTCCACCGTCTTCACCCAGTTCGCAAACTCTTCGTCACAGTCGCTCTTGCTGGCCGCATACTCCAAAACACGATCAAGGGCGTCAAGCACTGGGAGCATTGACCGGACGACGTTGCGGACTTCCTCCTCGGAGGAAACCTCCTGCCGCCTCTCCATTTCCTGGGCAAGCTCGGCCAGCCGTCCCAGTTCCGCAAGGAATTCCGCCGTCCGCTCCAGCAGGCCCGGCTCCTCCCGGGAGGAAGATGGTCCCTCCCAGACTTCCAGACGGCTTCCCGCCGGCTCGTAACTTCCCTTCCAGAGCCACTTCCTCAGGGGCGACATGGTGCCCCCCCGTTACCGCTTCATCCGCAGGTCGTTGATCGCCTTGCGGGCCAACTTGTTCTTCGGGTCCAGCGTGATCACCTGCTGGTACGCCTGCATGGCCGAGCGCACATCACCCTTCATGTCGTAGGTTGCGCCGATCTCCATGTAGACTTCGGCGCTCCTGGGCATATATTTCAAGAGCTTCTTGAGGTGAACCAGTGCCGGGGTGAACATCCCCTTCTGGCGGTACTGCTTGCCGAGGGTCAGGTGGGCCCGGACGACGTTCTCCCTGGTCACCGGGTTCTTCGAGTCGATCATCATGCTCTTCTGCCAGGTCTGAAACGCCTCGTCGACGTTTCCCCGGTGCAGATAGGCCCAGGCCAGAACGTTCAGGACTTCGATGTTCTTCGGATGTTTGCGCTGCAAGTCTTCAAGCTCGGAGACCGCTTCCTCGTACTTGCGGTCTTCGACGAGCGACTGGGCGAGCTGGAACTTGGCCTCGAAGTCGTCGGGTTTGATTTCGAGAACTTCGCGGTAGCGCTCGCGGCGCACGACGCGGGTGTCGCGGGTTTCGCCCGCCTCGGGGTGCATCGTCTCGCCGTGGTGGCGATGCGCCTCGACGATGCACTCGCGGGTGTACTCATCGTCGTTGTTCGCCTTCAGTTTGCCCTTCCAGCGATTGATGACCTCGGCCCAGTAGCGCGCGGCCTTCTCGGGGAGCTTGGCCTTCTCGCAGCCGAGGGCAAGGTTGTGGACCAGGTCGACGTTGTCGGGGTTGAGTTCGAGGGCGCGCTCCCAGAGTTCGACGGCATCCTCGTACAACTCGTGCAGCGCGTACGACGTTCCCAGCATGATGCTGCCGTACATCAGGTTGTTGCGCGAGCGCACGTGGCTGGGGTCCACCGTCGAAACTTCTTCCCAGAGATGGATGGCTTCCATCCAGAGCTTGCGGCGCGCGAGGTTGTAGGAACGCTGCATCAGCAGCCTGAGGTAGGCCTCTTTGGCGGCGGGATCGCCGGCCATCTGGCGATACCGGTCCCGCGCCTGCTCGATTCCGCTCTCGTCGGGAGAGTTGGCGTCCTCGGGAGTCTCCTCGTTGTTGAAGAGGAACTCGCCCTTGATCATGTTGAAGGTGAGAATGTCTTCCTTCGCGCGCTTCTTGGGGTCCTTCAGTCGATTGTAGGCATCCTGAATCACCATGAAACGATCCGTGTGAATCTCCGGATCGTACTTCTTTACGAGGTTGACAAAGGAGTGCTTAATCTCCTGTTCCGAAGCGCCTTTTTGCAGACCGAGGATGGCGTAGGCGCTATGATCTGCCATGACGAAATTCCTAACCAGCGTATGATGGAAGGAGCCCTGCCCATACCGGGGGGGCATCCCGCTCGTGATCCCGGTTTGCTCACTCGGGCAGGCTCTCTCCCGAGTCTCTTGCATCAAGAACTGCCATGCCGGATTCAAGGGGGCATGCAGTCCTTGCCGCAAGGGAAAAGCCCGCGCGCATCCGTGCCCCTCAGGACGCGCGAAATGTTGACGCAGCCGGGGGCTTCAGGCGGGCAGGGATCAGTCGGTGATCTTCGATTTGATGTCGGGGAGCGAGGTTGGGTCGTCGCGCTTCATGTAGCGCTTCTCGTCCTTGGTGCGGGTTACGTTCTCGTAAACGCCGTCGTCGCGCTTCACAAGTTTTGTGAAGCCGAGATTCTTCAGTTCGGCGTTGGTGTGGGGTGTTGAGATGGCGGCGGCAAACAGCAGCCGCTCGACGGGGTGGCCGCACACGGGGCAGACCTGCAGCCGATCGTCCGTGATCTTCTGGTAGATCTCGAAGACTTCGGTGCAGCCTTCCCCGCGCTGCTCCAGATGGCGATACTCATAAACAGGCATGGGTGCTGATCCTCACGGAAATGGTGCGTTTTCCTTCCATCAACCTCGGCAGGCGACGCATATTCCGGGCCGCCCGCCCTCCCTCGATGGGGGGGCGCCTGCGGCCTCGGTTTGGTCAGCGGTCACTCGCATACGGCCCCGTCTGCAAGCGCAGGACGACGGCGCCTTCGCCCTCCGGGCCAAGAGTCCACGCCTCGTCAACGAGCAGCAGCCACCACCGGCGCGATCCGGCGATCGACTCGCGCCGGCCTTCTCCGATGACAAAGGTCTGGTAGCGCTTGTCCCAGGTCACGACGAACTCCGCCTCCTCGTCCGACAAGTTCGTCGGGTCTCCCTCGTGGACCTTCAGGAGCTCGATCTTCGCCCCCCAAAAATCAATGGAGTCACCCGTGTGCATGCGATGGGTTTGCGACTGGGATTCCGTTGGGGCAGTGGGATCATTTCCGGTCTGTGCGGGTGTGGCGCGAGGATCGGGGGCCGTGCGCGACAGGATGGGCGTCAGGCTTTCGTCAAAGCGGGCGGCTTTCACAAAGACCCCGGCGTCGTCCATACTGCGAACTTGAACTTCCAGGGGCCCCAGCCGAACGTACTCGCCCTCGCGGGCCAGCGTGCTGAAATCCTTTTCCCCTTCCCGGACGGTCAGAACGGCCAGGGGTTCCTCGCCAAAGGGGAGATACTCGCCCCCAAGAGTCACGTCGCCCCACTGCAACTCCGCGTCGGGAGGCAGGAGCCGTTCGGCTGTCTCGATGGCCCCGTCCCAGGCGCTGGTGGCCGGGCGCAGCGTCACGACGGCGACGCCTTCGCCTGGCAGGTAGCCGGTGAACACGTCGTGCAGCCCGACGAGCCAGTCCTTCGCTTCCCGTGCGTGGTACTCCGTCAGCTTCCAGTCATACATCTCGCCGTTGAGAGAGAAGACCAGGCGGGCGCGGTCGTCGTCGTAGAGTTGATAGTCATTGTCGTAGACTTCCTCCAGAGAGACGAACCCCCCTTGGAAGAAACGCACTTCGCCTTCGCGCAGCGTGAGAGGAGCGGCGGCGGGATCGAGTTGGTCCGGCCCCGTCAGTGCCGGCAGATGGACGAAGGAGAACAGGGCGAGGCGGCCGTCGCTTGCGGTGGCCGAAACCTGCTCGCGCAGCTCGGTGCGGATCAGGGTTTCTCCCTCCAGGCGGAACTGTTCGGCGGGCCAGGTTTCAACCGACCGTTCCTTCCCCCGGGTGATGCCGACGCGGATCATGGGGCCGCCCTCTTCCGCTTCTTCGAGCGAAATGTAGCGGAACGAGTCACCGCGGTAGATCGCCGTTTCACCCGGCGCCAACATCGCGGAGGAGCGCGGGAGGTCGGGAATCGTGTGCGTTCCGGCACCCCCCTTCCCCGCTTGACATCCCGCGCCCAGCACGGCAATCGCGACGCACGCCAGCGCCATGGCGCGGGCTCCGTTCCAAAGTCCCTCAGGCTTTCTCGTCATCATCGTCCGCCTCAAGTCGGCAAGTCAGTGGATTGTGCCAGAAGGACTGCGCCGAGGGCAAAACACATTCGCGCCGTCCGGCGGTCTTTTCGGGATACCATGCGCCCTCTGCACATTCGCACCAAACAGGACTACATTCGCCAGATTCAGGCTTGTCTGGACCGCGAGGACAACGCGCAACTTGCCGACGTCGTCGGCCAAGCCTTCGAGGACTACCACGACGAGGAGGACTTCGCCTCCTGGTGCGCCAGCGTCGCCCACGGCAATTCCCTCGCCGGGGCGCCCACTCTGCAAGCCCGTTTTCTCGAAGACTTCCCGGCCTCCCTGCACCCCATCCAGGTGGACTGGGCCGAGCACCTCATCTGGCAGGGGCGAATCGACGAGGCCTCCAACGAGGCGCGCGCCTATCTCAGCCGCATTCACGCCGCCGGGCTCTCCACTTGGTTCGAGCGCCATGACCTCGTGCGCGATGGCTGCTCGCGGGCGTTTCTTCTCCTGACCGCCGTGTACAGCGAGGCAGGCGCACGCAGCTACAGCCGTCGGGTCATTGAGCAGGCCATGCTTCTGGACCTCGAACCGTTCTGGCAGCAGCGCTTCCAGGCGGAATACCGCCGGATCAGTGACGAGCGGGCCGATGCCAACCTCAGCCAGCTCGACGCCCTCTGGGAGTCCTTCTTCCAGCGCGGCGAAGGCCTCCCCGCGCTGTTGGACTTGTGCGCCCGGTGCCGCCTGCCGATCCTCGCCCGGCGCATCGAAACGCTGGCCCGCCACTTCGAGGAAACACCGGGCTGGAAGCCAGGCGACGACGAGATTTTCCAAATGCTCTATCGAACCGAACAGGGGGCCTTCGTCCTCGTCTAGCAGGCCGACGCCTCCCGGGACTTCCACTCCAATGCCGCCATCCGACGCATCTTTTCCGCACTGGGCCGCCGTTGGCCTCGGGTCGAACCTCAACGACCCCGAGGCAATGCTTACCCGCGCGCGTGTGGCCCTTGATGCGCTCGAAGGCGTTGACGTGCTTGCCGCCTCCCCGCTCTACCGCAGCGAGCCCTGGGGCGACCGCGATCAGCCGGAATTCCGCAACGCCGTGGTCGTGCTCCGCACGGCAATGAGTGCGGAGGCGTTGCTCGACCGCATGGCCGCCCTCGAGGACTCCCTGGGCAAACGCCCCGTCCGGCGGTGGGGACCGCGCGCCATCGACCTCGATCTCCTCCTGTATGACGATGCTACAATCTCGGGCAACCCCCGGCTCGTTGTGCCACATCCGCACATTCGTTCGCGCCCCTTCGTCTGCCATCCGCTACGAGAAGCCTCGGCTGGCCTTGCCGTCCCCGCGTCGTGGCATCCGCAGGGTCAGCTCAACGCCGAAGGAGAGGCGCTCGACGGCGAAACGGCGCGCCTCGACGGCCGCTCCGGCTGGCCGCTCCGGGCCGTCGGACGCGAGAGTGCCTTCTCGACCCAGTCGCCGGAAGAGACCTCGGCCGTGGGCGAGGTCCTCGGCCGGGCAGCACAGCCGCCACTGATCGTGGCGCTTGATGGACCACTGGGCGCCGGCAAGAGCTGTCTGGCGCGCGGCATCGCCCGCGGATTGGGCATCGAAGGCCCCGTCCCCAGCCCGACGTACACCCTGTGCCGCGAGTACGAAACGCTCCGGGGACCGTTCCTGCACTGGGACTTCTATCGCCTGGAGGGCGGCGGCGATCTCGAATCGACGGCCTTTCACGACAGACTGGCCGATCCGGCTCTCCATGTCATTGAGTGGGCGGGGCTGTTTGCAGAGGAACTTCCCGCACGCCAGACCGTCTGGCTGCATCTTGATCCCGACGGAGACCGCCGCCGGATTTCCTGCCGGTTTCCCGCAGGCCAGCTCGCCCTGCGCGCCGCTCTGTTCCAACATTTGCCGGGAGGCGCCGCGTGAATCTACTGGCCATCGAAACGTCCACGCCCACGGGGGGAGTCGCGCTCGTCGCCGACGGGCAGCTGCTCGGCTCCATGACGATCACGTCGCAACGCGGGCACAGCCGTCTCATTCTGCCCGCGATGGAGACCCTGATGAAGGAGGCGGGCATTGGGCCCGGCGACCTGGACGTTGTGGCTGCAACGCGGGGGCCCGGCGCCTTCACGGGCGTGCGGGTGGGCTTGTCGCTCGCCAAGGGGCTGTGCCTCAGCGGCACTCCCCGATTGCTGACGGTCTCCACGCTCGAAGCGCTCGCGCATCGCGCCTGGTGCGGCGAGCAAACAGACTACGTTCTGCCGCTGCTCAACGCACGCCAGGGCCAGGTCTATGGTGCCTTCTTCCGCGTGGGAGCCTCGGGCGTTGGCGAAGCCGAAGGAGAGGAGTTTGCGCTCACTCCGGAGGACGTCCTGGCGCGTTGGCCGGGGCGGTGCCTGCTGGCGGGCACGGGGGCACAGGTGTTCGCGGATGCTTGGGAAGGCGCCGGGAAAGGGCAGGTCGTTTGGGCACGGCCCGAGCGCCGACTTCCATCCGCCGAATCATTGGCGTTCCTCGCTTTGGAGCGCGCGACACAAGGCCTTTTCGAGGATCCGGCAGCCGTGCTGCCCGTCTATCTTCGCGAGGCGACCATCCATCGTACACCGAAAAAGCAGCAGGGAGCATTTTGAGTATCGCGATGAGAGCATGACTGGCCCAGATGTCGCGTCATTCCTAAGTGAGTATTTTGTGAGGAGATATCGTCGTGATGCTGGCTTTTGTTGCCTCCCGCGGCATGCTCGCCTCACACTTGCCTAATACGGCGTGACAAACGCCCAGAAGAGAATCCGTGTCCAGCATACTGAGTGAGTGGAGTTACTGAAGACGCGATGAAGAAATTCTTCAAGAAAGACAAGCCCGAAGAGCCGGAACGGCAACCTTCCCAGCCGGAGAACCTGCCGGTGGAGGAAGAGAAGCAGACTTCTCCGGAGGAAGATGCCTACCTCAGCCGACTGGCCAACTCGGTGCTCAAGAAGGAACCGTTCCCCTACAAGGAACGACGCGCGGGGTCCGATCGCCAACCGGTTGGCCCAGGCACCCCGCTGCCCGTCACTCCCAAGACAAATCTCCCTTCTCCTCCCCGAAACACCCCTCTTCCCGCCCGGCATACCCCGCTTCCAACCCGTCATACCCCTCTGCCGACGCGGCACACACCGATGCCCGTCAGCCAGCCCCAGCCCGACCCCCAGACGCCGGCCCCGCCCCAGAACCCGCGCGCCCGCATGACTCCGCTCCCTGTGGCACGCCGCCAGCGCATGGACACCCCCGTCCTCGGGCTCGACGGCACCTTTGCTGTTGGTACAATCCTGCACTTCGAGGACAACAGCATCGGCATCTATCGCGATATTCGCGAGGACAAGGACTACGAAGTCGTCTATCTGCTGCGCCCCGACGGCAGCGTCAGCCCCCAGGGCATCGCGCTCGAAAACTACGACCTGAAGGTCATCGGCCAGCTTCCTCCCGAATTCATGCTGCGTCTCCAGCGCCGCCGCCGCTGGGAGCGCGACGAAATCATCTACCACCTCGACATCTTCGATTACTGCGCCCTGGTGCCCTTCCCCACGGGGAAGATGACGACACCGGTTGCCGAGCGCGACGAGCCGATTCCCCCAGCGGCGGAACCGGTCGAAGTCGAGCCGCCGAAGAAACTCGTCCTCGGCCGCAAGATCACCGTGAACTTCGGCGCCAACCGCAAGTGGGAGGCCGTCTACTGGGGCGAGGACGAACTCGGCCCCGTGATCGCCCACAACACGCATGACAAGTGGGCGCTGATGCATCTGGACCTGAGCCGCTTTGGCGACGGAGTTGTCCTGCAGGACATGGCGTCCCCCGAGCTGCTCGACATCATCCGGCGGGACATCTCGCAATAGCACCCGCCGTGTTTGCAGGAGGAACACCATGGAGGGAACCGCGCCCCCGCGCTCGCAGGACTTCAACATCCGCGTCACCTATCGCGACACCGACCAGATGGGCGTGGTCTACTACGCCAACTATCTGGTCTACATGGAATCCGGGCGCGCTGAATACATGCGGGCGCGCGGGTGGACGTACCGCGACATGGAGAAGGACGGCTACGTTCTCCCCGTGCTCCATGCCGAATGCACCTACAAGACACCCGCCCACTACGACGACCTGTTGCGGGTTCGTGCCATTCTGGAGACCGTCACGCGCGTGCAGGTCGTCTTCCGCTACGAGATCAGCCGCGAGGAAACCGGCGAGCTGCTGGCCACGGGCATGACGCGCCACGCCTTTGTCGGGCTCGACATGAAGCTCAAGCGGGCCACGCCCGAAGTCGTGGCCCGTCTGCTGGGGGAGTAGCGCGCAGGTTCTCAGCGCCGCGGGATGCTCACAGCGTCCTGCTCATCCCTTCTTTGACTTCGGCCGCTTGCTTATGGGGATGAACTTGCGCTCCGTGGTGCCCGTGTAGATTTGCCGGGGACGGTGGATGCGGGAGTTGGGGGTGTCGCGCTGCTCCTTCCAGTGGGCGATCCAGCCCGGCATGCGTCCCATCGCGAACATCACGGTGAACATGTCGGTCGGGATGCCCATGGCGCGGTAGAGAATCCCGCTGTAGAAGTCGACGTTGGGGTACAGGTTGCGTTCGATGAAGTACTCGTCGTTCAGGGCGATTTCTTCGAGTTCGAGCGCCACGTCGAGCAGCGGGTCCTTGATGCCGAGCTTGCGGTGAACGTCGTCGTTTGCCTTCTTCAGCAGGCGTGCGCGCGGATCGTAGTTCTTGTAGACGCGGTGGCCGAATCCCATCAGGCGTGCGCGCGACTTTTTCTCCTTCACCTTGGCGACGAACGCCTTGCAGTCCCCGCCATCGTCGATGATGCGCTCGAGCATTTCGATCACGGCCTGATTGGCGCCGCCGTGCAGGGAGCCCCACAGGGCGCTGACGCCGGCGGAGACGGAGGCGAACAGGTTGGCGCGGCTGCTCCCCACCATGCGCACCGTCGAGGTCGAGCAGTTCTGCTCGTGGTCGGCATGAATAATCAGCAGCATGTTCAGCGCGTCGGCGAGCACCTTGGGCGGCTCGTATTCCTCGGCCGGAGTGGCAAACATCATGCGCAGGAAGTTCTGCGCATAGGAGTAGCGGGTCAGCGGGTAGACGAACGGTTCGCCCACGGATTTCTTGTAGGAGAACGCCGCGAAGGTCTTCACCTTGGCGAGCAGCCGGATGATATTCTTCTCGATCGTCTGGCCGCGTTCCTCCTCGGGGTGGTAGGCGGAGAGCGAGGCAATCATGGCGGCAAGAATCGCCATTGGGTGGCTCTTCGTCGGAAAGCCCTCGAAGAACTTCAGCATGTCCTCGTGGATGAAGCTGTTCAGGGTCAGTTCCCGGCGCCAGAGGCCGAACTCTTCCTCGTCAGGCAGATGATTGTGAATCAGCAGATGGCAGACTTCGGAGAAGCAGGCCTTCCTGGCCAGTTGCTCGATCGGGTAGCCCCGGTACCGCAGGATGCCCTTGTCGCCGTCGATGAAGGTGATCGCGCTGCGGCAGGAACCGACGTTGCCGTATCCCGGGTCGTAGGCAACGGCTCCCGTCTGCTCGCGCAACTTGCTGATGTCGATGGCGGATTCGTTCTCCGAGCCCGTGAACACGGGAAGGTCGTACTCTTCCCCGCCGTAGACCAGTTTGGCTGTTTTCATGTGATCGCCCCCCGCGCCGGATTTCCCTGCTGCAAAAGACCAGACTAGGTGGAGCGGGGGGTCCCGTCAAGAGGCGCGAGGATTCGAATCATGTGTCCGCAGGTGTAGCGCTTTCCGGCGGGATTCCCAGGTAGAGTTTGAAGATTTCGGCGATGCGCGCCGGACGCACGGGCTTGGGGACGTAGTCGTCCATTCCGGCCTCCAGGCAGCGTTCGCGCTCGCCGTCGAGGGCATGGGCTGTCAGCGCCACGATCGGGATGTGCCCGGTGGCGTGCGCCTGCTCGTGTGCCCGGATGCGTCGCGTCGCCTCATAGCCGTCCATCACCGGCATCTGGCAGTCCATCAGGACCAGATCGTACTCCTGCGATTCGATGCTTCTGATGGCTTCCTCGCCGTTGACCGCCAGATCGCAGAGAGTGACTCCCAGCTTCCGCAGCAGGTAGATCATCAGGCGTTGATTCGTGAGGTTGTCTTCTACCAGCAGAATGCGGGGTTCCGTTCCCCGTGGGGGGAGGCGCACGACGCTGAACGAGTTGCTCTCCTCGTGGTTGACCGTTTGTGCGTCGGGCGTGCCGAGGGGAATCTCAAACCAGAAACGCGATCCGCGATCCACCTCGCTCTCGAAGCCGATGCGTCCCCCCATGGCCTCGATCAGCTCGCGGCAGATGGCCAGGCCAAGGCCGGTCCCGCCGTACTTGCGCGTCGCCGAGGATTCCACCTGGGAGAAGGGCTGGAAAAGGAGGCTGCGCTTTTCGTCGGGAACACCGATTCCCGTGTCCTTCACGGCGACCAGCAGCCAGATGCGATGCTCCTCCTTTTCCTCCACAGAGACGCTGAGAGAGACGGAACCGCTCTCCGTGAACTTGATGGCGTTTGAAAGCAGGTTGAGCAGGACCTGCCGGAGGCGGGCGGGGTCTCCCACGGCGCGCTGAGGCAGGTCTGGAGAGGCATTCAGTGTGAGCTTGAGGTGTTTCTCGCGGGCGTAGCCCCGGACAATGTCGAGAACGCCGCTGAACAGTTGGGAGAGATCGAAGGAAACGGATTCGAGGCTCAGCTTTCCTGCTTCGATCTTGGAGAAGTCCAGGATGTCGTTGATGATCTCCATCAAGCCGGCGCCGGCTGTGCGGATTGTGCGGGCAAACTCGGCCTGGTCGCCTGCCAGTGGGGTGTCGAGGAGCAACTCGGTCATGCCGATGACCGCATTGAGCGGGGTGCGGATTTCGTGGCTCATGTTGGCGAGGAAATCCGCTTTGGCCTGCGAGGCTGCTTCGGCGGCGGCGAGCGCCTCGCGCAGATCGTGCTCTGCTTTGCGGCGCTGGGTGATGTCGCGCACCATGACGAGGACTTCGCTGCGGCCACAGGGGGCGACACGTGCTTCGAAGACGCGGCGGCCGGCGGGCACGACGTGTTCAAACTCGGTGGTCTGGACTTCGCCGGAGGAAAGTGCCTCCTCCATCTTTCCCAGCATGAGCGAGATCGTTTCGTCGTCCATTCCCGAATCGGTCAGCGACTTGCCGATCATCTCTGCCGGCGGCAGAAAGAGCAGGTGGGGGTTCGGCGACTTCACGTCCAGGTACACGCCGTCGCGGCTGAGGCGGAACAGGATGTCGGGAACGGCGCGGATCATGGCGCCGTTGCGTTCCTCGTTGGCGAGCAGT
This sequence comes from Candidatus Sumerlaeota bacterium, assembly GCA_030156535.1. Classification (GTDB taxonomy): domain Bacteria; phylum Sumerlaeota; class Sumerlaeia; order SLMS01; family JAHLLQ01; genus JAHCAW01. Next base: position 14,948 of record JASGMJ010000019.1, on the reverse strand, counting down.
GCCGCCTCCGCGCGTTTGAGATCCGTCACGTCCATCGAGACGACAACAATCCCCCATTCGGTGGGCGAGAGGGGGAAACGCGACTCGTTGAGCACCATGTAGCACAGCTGCCCGTCCTTGCGGTTCGTGCGGACGGTGTGGTTCAGTACCTCCCCGGAGAGGATCCGCTGGATGTTGCCACTGACGAAGGAAACGACTTCGCTGTGGGCAAGGATGCGGATGTTCTTGCCGATGAGTTCGTCTCTCGTGAATCCCAGGGTCTCGCAGTGGGCGGTGTTGACGTCCAGGATTGTGCCGTTGGCATCTTCGAGAAGCATGCCACTGGGGGAGAGTTCGAAGAGTTTGCGGTAGCGCTCGTATTGCGCCTCGGTGGTGGCGAGGCGCTCCTCCAGCGCGCGGATGCGTGCGCGCAGCTGTTCTGTCTCGCTCTCGGACACTTGGAAAGTTTGACTCTTGTCAGGCATTGCCACCCCGGCCTGCTGAACTTCTAGCGAGCAAAGACTGGCTTCCGCCGTCGCGTCAAGGCAATCGCCGACTTTGCCCAAGAGAGAGAGTTACTTCTTCCTGCTGACTGCGACTTGAACCCCCTCGCCGCCCGGCGAGACGGTCACGCCGAGGAAATCGACCACCAGGGGGCGCGGCGGCAGCAATCGCGGCGCCGCGGCAGGCGGCAGAGTTGTTGCCCGCCTGCCGCCCAAGGAGCACGAGATTGCGCAGGAGCTCTGGCCGAGCATCTGGCCCACTCTCTCTCCAACCTTATCGGAAATGACAATGGACCCCAGCCCGCATGGCCGTCGACGACAAGCCCCCTTTGAGGCACCACCCCCCGGGCTAGAGCCATTGGGCCGACTCGGCCAGTACATGAACTTCTGGCGCATTCACGCCCAGCCCCCCGTTCTCGTGACGATGGACCACCGGGCCGTGCTCGTGGCCGCCTGGGCGGCCCGGCAACAGGGACTCTTCGGCGCCGCGCCGCCACTGCTCCTCCGCATCGATGCCCATCCCGATTTCGGCGAGAAGCCCCGCTCCTGGGCCCATGAGCGCGCCCAGCTCACCGACCTCGACAGCGTCCATGCCGTCGTCAACGACCAACGCCACGACGACGGCGGCTGGGTGGTCAGCGCCCTGCAGTTTGGTCTCGCCCGCGACGTCGTCTCCCTCTTCGTCCACGACTACCATCGCTTTCCCGGCGACGACGATTCCTACACCGACCACACGGGGACGGAGCACGAGCTTGCGACGTTCCCGGGCATCGCGGCCATGCAGCGCAAGGCGGAAACATCGCGCAGGCTGGCTCGAATCCTGGGGAGCGCGGGCTACTGTCCGGAAACGGGGTGGTCGCCGGAGGGGCGGGCACTGTGGGTGGACCTCGACCTCGACTTCGCAACCCGGCGCTCGGCCAGCGACGAGGTGCGCGTCTGGACGGAGGAGGACTGGGCGCTGGAGTTCGACGCCGCGGGCACCGCCTTCCTGGCGGGAGCACTGAGCCGCGCCGCGCTCGTGACGATCGCAACGGAACCGGAGTTCTGCGGCGGGCACGGAGCCGTGGGCGTGATCGCCGACGCACTCAAACGCGTGCTCGCTCCCCATGGTGCATGGTTCGAGAAGTTGTAACCGCTATGCCCGGCCAATACCCACGTACACCAGCCCCGCGCCGCGAACGGTCTGTGCGCTCCAGAGGTTGCGGCCATCGAGCACAGCTTCGACTCCCGTCCGGGCAAGCGCGTCGAACTTGAGTTCCGCGTACTCGGCGTGGGCGGTGTTGAGGACGAGAGCCTTCGCGCCGGAAGTACCCGGGGCATCGGCGGGCTCGAATCCATGAGCGCGGATCTCCTCCGCCGAGTAGAGCGGGTCGTGCAGGAGCACGCGCGCGCCGCGCCGGAGCAACTCGCCGCGCAGCAGAAACGCGGGCGAGCAGACGTGTTCCTTCACGCCGGGCCGGAAGCCGAGTCCGAGAATCAACACCGTCTGCCCGGCAAGCGGCTTCCATGCAGCTTCGAGACGATCGAGCGTCCATTGCGCCTGCCCGTCGTTCACCGTGCGCCCGAGTGTCGCCATCGGGAGCGCTAGTCCCCGCTGCTCGGCGTCGCGAATCGCAAACCACGGGTAGACCGGCGTGCAGTGTCCGCCCACGCCAATACCGGGCGAGAGAATCGCCGCCTCGCCACTGGTGTTTGCCGCCTGGCGGACGGAATCAAAGTCGACGCCGAGCACCTCCGCGTACCGCGCCAGTTCGTTGGCCAGCCCGATGTTCACATCGCGGTAGATCATGTCGGCCAGCTTGGTGAACTCGGCCGCTTCGAGCGTCCCGGCGTTGATAACCGGCGCGCCCAGGCCCTGCTCGTAGAACTCGGTGGCAACGCTGGCGCACTCTGGAGTCAGGCCGCCAACGACCTTGGGCGTGAGGCCAAGGCGCTCGAGAACGTGGCGGCTCTTCACGCGCTCGGGCGAGAAGGCCACGTGGAAATTCGTCCCGGCGCGCAGTCCGCCTGCTTCGAGCGTGACTGCAAGACGGCGCGTTGTTCCAACGGGAAGCGTGGTCTCGTAACAAACGAGAGCGCCGGGCTGGATATTTTCGCCGATCAGGAAGGTGACGGCTTCAATGGCGTTCAGCTCCGCGCGCTTGTCCGCCGTTACGAGAACGGGAACGAGCACGATCACGGTGCCCGCGCGGCGAATGGCTTCGGCTGTTTGCGTGGTGGCTTCGAGGCGATTCTCTCGGCGAACACGGGCGAGCAGCTCCGCCAGACCCGGCTCGTCGAAGGGGCACTCGCCGCGGTTGATCGTTGCAACGAGTGCGCTGTCGATGTCGCAGGCCTCGACCCGCAGGCCTCTGCCCGCAAGATGGCAGGCGATGGGCAGACCCATCTTGCCCGCGCCAATAATGGCAACTGGTTCGTGTTGGCGGCTCATGGATGGTCCTCATTGAGATCGAAGAGTTTCGTTCCGTCGGTTCGCATGATCTTGCGGCAGAGCTTGCGTTGTGCGCCGCGCGGCAGAACGACGATCAGGTCGTGCTCGAAATCGAGCAGCCGCGCCACGGACTGCAGCACCTCGGCGTCCCAACCCTTCAGGGTGCCGGGACGCAGGACCAGCACGAAGAGCGGGCGCTCGGGAAGGAATTCGAGTTCCTTGCGCGCCAGCCATGCTCCGGCGAGATCCTGGATGTCGCCCAGCCGGGCCTGAAGCTCAGCCAGTTCCTTTTCCTCAAGGCAGTGGGGGAGATACGTGTCGCTGGCATCGACGTTCTCGCGCTCGTTGAGTGCCTCGATGTGCTCGGCCGAAAATGCTGCCGCGTGTTCCTCGTAGGGGCGTGCTTCTTCGAAGCGGTGTTGCCTGTAGAGAAACGCGCAGATCGCCATGCACGCATCCTCAACGAGAAACGGGTCGGCCTCCATCGCGTACTCCAGATAAGGGGTGCCGCGTTCATCGTTCTCTTCGAGCAGCAGACGTCCGAAGGCGAAATTCGCGCGCACGTTCTCGCGATCGCGTTCGAGGGCTTCGCGGTAGCAGGGGAACGCCGCGCGGCGCCCCTCCAGGTCCTCGGTGAGGACGGCGAGCTGCCAGAGTTCGCCCCACGGGAGTTCTTCGCCCTCGCGCTTTCGTTTCCACAGTTGTTCAAGCAACGCGCGGTGCCCCGTGGCCGTATGGTAGTTGGCCCTCCATCCTGCCTCGACGGTGCGGCTCCACGTGCTGCCAAGGACTGCGGCCAACTCGTCTTCGTTCTCGCCCAAGTAATGACGGGCGGCCGTCGCTTCAGGAAGGGCGAACCATGAGGGACGGATTGCATCGCAATCGTCGATGCCGCACGCCTTCAGGCGCTCGCTCAGCGTGGGATGGGAATCGAACGGAGACGGCTGGCGCCGCCACGCCCAGCGCATCCAGCCGGGGAGAAGACGGCGGCACTCCGGAGATTGGAGAAAATTGCCCTGCTCGGCGTAGATGTCCTCGGGCGGACAGGGGGCCGTGAAGGAACGGGCGAACATGCGGGGCCAGAACTCGCTGTTCAGAACGTGACCCAGCGCCGTGCTCAACACGAGTACACCGGCGCTCGCCTCGCTCCCCTTGCTTTCAATGGCAATGCGGTCGGCTTCGAATTCGAGCGAACGGTTCATCGCATGCGTCAGGATGCGTAGCTCGGGAACGTACCAGCGCGTGAACAGACTGAGAAGCAGGGTGCCCCCATTTGCTTCAAGGTTCTCGTGCAGTTGTTCCCACTTGCGTGTGAAGAGAAACACGCGGCGGTAGAGGCGATTGATCCGTCCGGAGACATGCCCGAGTTCGTGCGCCAGCACGGCGGCACACTGTTCCGGCGCGAAGGCCTGCATGAGTGGCAGGCCCAGTTGCAGATAGGTCTCGCATCCTCCGAAGACACCCAGGCGGGGACGCACGTACACGCCCGCGTTCAATTCCGGCGACAACAGGAGACGATGAATCCGGGGAAGCCGCAGACGACGGCACAACGATTCGATCTCGTCGAACAGGGCGGGCGCATCCCGTTGCGTCAAAATGATTCCCGCCGGGATTGGCACGTCCAGGCGCGACATTTGGATGAGCGACAGAAACAAGCCACCCAGTGGCAGACCCACCACGGCGAGCCCGATTGCGCCGGGGACAACGGCCTTTTGCGAGACGACGAGGTAGCAGAGAAAGGGGACGATGCAGAAGGCCGTCAGGAAACTGAGGAAGACAAGTCCCGCCAGATACGCGCGGCCAAGCGCCATCATCAGCCGCACTTCGATACGGTAGAGAGTGGGATGCTGTTGCGCGAGTCGTTGCGACGCGCGAAGGCGGGCGATCAGTTTGCTGCGATCCTGCTTGCGCATTGGCGTCTATTGCCCCCTTGGGGCCAAATCACTCGGCGGGTAGCTCCACCCACGCGCCGTCCCGCTCCAGGGATTCCGAGGCGGCTTCGAGAAGACGCACGATCCGCAGGCCGGAGGCTCCGTCGGTCAGAGGCTTTGCACGTCCGGCAACGCAGTCGAGGAAGTGGCGTGCTTCGAGATCGAGCGCCTCGGTCGCGCGCAGCTTCGGCGCCCACATGTCGCCCGTGCGGCGGTACGCGAGCATCTTGTAGACGCTGCGGCCGTCCTCGCTGTTGCGGTCGAGCATCGAGACACCACGGTCGTAGACGCGGATTTTCTCCGACGGTTCCAGGTCGTCGTAGACGATCATCTTGGTGCTGCCGCCGATCAGGGTGCGGCGAATCTTCACGGGTGCCAGCCAGTTCATGTGCAGGTGCGCGATCAGAGCTTCGTCGTACTTGATCGTCAGGTAGGCCATGTTGACCTGCTGGCCTTCGAGGTGACGGATGCCGGCGGCCTGCACGGCGCGCGGCTTTGCGGGAAGCACGGCGTCCATGATCGAAAGATCGTGCACCGCCAGATCCCAGATCACGTCAACGTCGGGCTGGAAGAGGCCAAGGTTCACCCGCACGGAATCGTAGTAGAGCACGTCGCCTAGCTCGCCCGAGCGCACAAGCTCGCCGATCTTCTCCACGGCACCCGTGTACAGGAACGTGTGATCGACCATCAGGACCAGGCCGCGCGTTTGCGCTTCCTCGACCAGGCGGGCGCACTGCGCGGCAGAGGAGGCGAGTGGCTTCTCCACGAGCACGTGCTTGCCTGCCTGCAGCGCCGCCAGCGCCAGTTCGTAATGCGACGCAACCGGCGTGGCGATGGCGACGGCGTGGACATCGGGGTCGGCGATCAGTTCCGAGGCCTCGGCGAACGTGCGAACGGCGGGGTAGCGCTTGGCGACGCGCTTGCGCCGCTCGGCATCGCGGTCGCACACGGCGGCGACGCGGCACTCGTCCAGCTCCGCGAAGTTGCGGACCAGATTCGGCCCCCAGTATCCATAGCCGATTACGCCTATCCCAATCATGGCTGCACTTTCCGCAAAGGCTTGTTGTCCGAGCGCATTGCCGCCAAGACACGCGCCGTGGGCAACAGGCAACTGGCTTCACGGGGTGACTCGTGGCTCGTTGTTCGGACAGGCAAGCACCATCTCGTGGCGAGACCGGCATCCCCGCCCGCCTCGCCAATCGAACCACAAACCACGAACCTGATCCTCAACACCCGCAGCGTGGCGGGCGCTTGGGGGGCAGAGGCTGGGCCTGCAGGATCGCGAGCAGATTCTCGCGGTCCGTCCCCAGTCGGTCGAATTCCGGGTGCGCGAGGCTCTCCTCCTTGGTGGGCACGGCCAGCGCCAGAACCTCCGCGGCAACGCCTTCCATCGGCACGTCTAACAGCGGCACGTCCCATCCCTTTGCGCGGGCGCGCCGGAGGAAGGAGTGCCACGTGACGAGTTGCACGGTGGCGGAGTAGCTCATTGCGATGGCGACAAACCACAGGAGCACGTGAAGCGCTCCCATGTCCGCCCCCCTTCGCAGGAGGTGCACGAGCCACAGCAGCAGCCCATAACCGGCAACAATGCGAAGGGGGTGCAAGACGAGGCGGCCTAGCGCCCGAGGATGTAGGAGAACATCAGCGGCGCGATGACGGAAGCGTCGGAGTTAATCATGAACTTGGGCGTGTCGCAGTCGAGCTTGCCCCAGGTGATCTTCTCGTTGGGAACGGCGCCGGAGTACGAGCCGTAGGACGTCGTGCTGTCGCTGATCTGGGCGAAGTAGCCCCACAACGGCAGATCCTTCTTCTTCATGTCCTGAATGAGCATGGGGACCACGCAGATCGGGAAGTCGCCCGCGATGCCGCCGGCGATCTGGAAGAAGCCGATGGGGATTTTCTGCTCGACCCGCTTCATGTAATGCTGTGCCAGGAACTCCATCTGCTGCGTCCCCGACTTGACGCAGCTATGGGACTTGATCTGCCCCATCATCACGTTGGCGCAGAAGATGTTGCCGTGGGAGCAGTCCTCCCAGCCGGGCGTAAGGATCGGAATACCCTTCTCCTTCGCGGCCAATACCCAACTGTGCTCTGCGGGAATGTGGTAGTGCTGGGCGAGCGACGGATCGTCGAGCAGCTTGTAGACGTACTCATAGGGGAAGTACTGTTCGCCCTTGTCGGCGGCGTTGGCCCAGAGTTTCACGAGGATACTTTCGGTGTGGCGCATCACGGACTCGGGGATGCACGTGTCCGTCACGCGGTTGTAGCCTCTTTCGTACAGCGCCTTCTCGTCCTCGGCGGACAAGGCGCGCCAATCGGCGACGACTTCGTAGTCGTTGTGCGCGAAGAGATTGAAGACGTCCTCTTCGAGATTGGCGGCGGTGCAGCAGATGATGTGTACCTTGTCCGCGCGGATCATGTCGGCGAGGGTCAGACCGATTTCGGCCGTGCTCATGGCGCCGGCCATGGCGATGAGCATCTCGCCGCCGTCCTCCACGAACTTCTTGTAGGCGCGGGCAGCTTCGAGCGTTTCGCGCGCATTGAAGTGCCGGAAGTTGTGGTCCATGAATTCAGTGATCGGTGCGGCCATTTGAATCGCCTTTCATGCGGAGGGAGTGCGGGCAGGGTTTGCCTGACGTCGGGGGAACGCGTGGGCCAACCCCATTCTTGGGGCACTCTCGCCCAGGCAAGGCGGTGCGGCAAGCGCAACCCGGGTGCTTGATTCGGCTCGCGCCCGCTGCTCACCATGCGGCAGAAAATCTGCATCTTCGCGGAGCAACTCGACATGACCCGCCTTCGTCTGCTTCCCCTTCTCTTGATCCCCGTCCTCATTGCGGCTTGTGCGGGAAAACCCAAGGCCACCGCCGAGGCTCTCTCTGGCGACGGCATGGTGCTGCGCGTCGAAGCCTCGCCCACGCGGGTCGAGAAGGCCGGGGCGGCCGTAAATGTCCGGCTGCTGGCCACCAACGCCCACAAGGGGCCGATCAAGCTGCTCTTCAACTCCAGCAAGAAGTTCGACCTCCTGCTCGCCGACAGCGAGGGCACCGTGCTCTGGCAGTACGGCGGCGACCGCTACTACACCATGGCGCTTGAAGAAGTTTACCTTCAACCCGGCGAGTCCATCGAGGAGCGGATCCAGCTCACCCTGCCGCCGCGCGGCGTCAAGCTCGCGCCCGGCACCTACCAGCTCACCGGGATTCTCGAAGGAAACGCGAAAATGACCGGCGAGCCCGTCGAAATCGAATACGCTCCGGCGCCGTAACCGCTCCTGCGCTCAGACAGGATCGAACCTTGCATCGCATCCATTCCCATCATTCCCCGGCGTGAGGACCACCTTGCCGACCGACGACAGCCAGCCCACCTACTACCGCGCCAGCCTTGGCCTGATGAAGGAAGTCTCCGGTGCCCTCGCCGCGGACTACCACAGCGCCCTGATTACCCACATGCGCGCCAACGGGGGCGTTTTTGACTACCCGGCCGCCGGACTCTCCTTTCAACTCGCGAAGGAATTCGGCTTCTGCTATGGCGTGGACAAGGCCGTGGACATGGCCTACGAGGCCCGCGTCAAGTTTCCCGGCAAACGCATCTTTCTCCTGACCGAAATCATCCATAACCCGCGCGTGAACAAGCGTCTGGTGGACATGGGCATCGTCTTCCTGTCGGGGCAGTATGCCACGGGCCTGACGGAGGACGCCATCACGGCCGAGGACGTGGTGCTGATCCCGGCGTTCGGCACGTCGAGCGAAACGCTCGCGCGGCTGCGCGCCAAAGGGTGCATTCTCATCGACACCACCTGCGGCTCGGTCGTGCGCGTCTGGAAGCGCGTCGAACGCTACGCCGCTGACGGCTTCACCTCCGTCGTCCATGGCAAGTATGACCACGAGGAAACCATCGCCACGGTCTCGCAGGCCCGCGCGCAGGGCGGGCACTTCCTCGTCGTCCGCGACAGAGCAGAGGCCGAGCGCGTCGTCTCCTTCATCGAGGGGAGCATGCCGGCCGGGGAACTCCTTGCCGGGTTCCACCCCGGCGCCTGCTCGGCCGGCTTCGATCCCGCGCGGCATCTGCAACGCATCGGTGTGGCGAATCAGACCACCATGCTGGCGAGCGAGTCGCTCGAAATCGCGCGCGTCATCGGCGCCGCGTTGGAACGGCGCTATGGCAGGGAGCACGCCGACGAGCACTTCCGCAGCTTCGACACGATTTGCAGTGCCACCCAGGACCGCCAGGACGCGATTCAGGCAATGATTGCCGGCACGCCGCCCGACCTGATTCTCGTCATCGGCGGCTACAACTCGTCGAACACGGGGCACCTGCTCGAAGTGGCGATGTCCCGGTGCCCTGCCTATCACATCCAGGACGCTGGCGAAATGCTCGACACCGCGCGCATCCGTCATCTGCCCCAGGGGGCCAAGGCACCCGTCGAAACGCGGGACTGGCTTCCCGGCGGCGAACTGCGCATTGGCCTGACGGCTGGAGCCAGCACGCCCAACCGCGCCATCGCGGATTCCATTCTGCGCGTGCTGGAACTGCGCGGAGTGAATGCGGCCGACGCGATGGAAGCGATCGAATCGTAAGGCCGGGACGTTCTCGGCTGGAGAACGTCCCGGACGGTTTTTCTAGCGGAAGCGGTAGATCTTGATGTTGTCGATCAGCAGCACGCCCGTCGTCGCGAGGTTGTCGCGGATGGAGAGCGTGTTGATCGACTTCGGGCAGGAGTTGAGCCGCACGCCGTTGGCGATGGCCTCGCCGTCGGCATGCCCGTCGATGATGTGGCGCGGCAGGTCGATCTCGAACTTGATGTGCGTCCACTTCCCGAATTCGTAGGGAGTCGCCTCGTTCTGAATGCGCAGCGTCGGGCTGGCGCTCGAATTCGTGCGGTGAACGATGGTGTGGATCGACTGGCGGAAGTCCTCGTCGCGTTCGATGTAGAACCCGAGCAGGTACTTGTTCTTCTCATCGCAGCGAATATCGAACTCCACGGCGATGCGGCCGCTGGCGTTGGGGAACTTGCAGGAATAGTACGCGCTGCCGACGCCGCTCTTCTTCTCGAACTTCAGGCACTTGTGCTCCGGTGCGTCGGGGTTTTGCACGACGGTCAGCGAGGCGTACTCATAATCGCCGCGCCAGTTGGCCGGCTTGGCCCCGATTTCCTCGGCCTCGAAATCCTGCTCGTAGAAGACGTTCGCGTCGCCCGGGGAGGAAGGCGCGGCTACGTCCGATTCGGGCGCGGCGGTGGGAGGCGGGGCACCCGGCGCAACGTCGGGCATCGGGGGGATGATGAACTGCGTCGAGGATTCTTTCGACTTCCCGGGCTTGCGTGCGTCGGGCGGAGCGTCAAACTTCAGATCCACGGCTTCGCCATCAGCGCCCGAAGATGCCCCCTCGGCCGGTTCCTCGAAGAGGAAGTCGAGCTTGATGCCATCGTTATCGCCCGATGCGGGAGCAGACCCGGCGGGCGGCGCGGGGGGAGGCGCCGGAGGCGGCGTGGCGGGCTTCGCGGCTGAAGGAGGAGGAGTCTGCTGCGCCGGAATGATGGGCGCCTGGCTCGTCGAGGGCTTTTTCTTCTCCTTCGAGGCCATCATGGTGCCGGGGCGGATTCGGGCCGACGAATCGACTTCCTTGACGCCTGCAGTATCGCCCGCCGCCTGGGCAGCTGGCGGGGTGGCTGCCGGAGCCGCCGAAACGGGCGAGGACTTCTTGATGGACTCCACCCGCTTCTTCAGTTCGGCGTTCTTCTTTCGTCCGCGCACGACAACAAACCCGATCACGGCAGCGACAAGCAGAACCCCCACCACGATGCCACCAAGCACGAGCGGCGACAGCACGCCCCCCTCGGAGTCATGGAGTGCCTGCTCGTTGCGCAGCACTTCGTTCAGCCGCCGGATGTTGGCCGTGGCCTCTTCGTAGACGGGTCCTTCCTGCGCGATGTTCTTGACCGATTCCCAGTGGGTCACGGCTTCCTGGAGTTTGTTTTGGTTTTCCGCTTCGGTTGCCGCCTGCCGCAGCTGGTCAATCTGGTTGTTCACCGAGTCCGTCGGCGAGGCCGTCGGCATGGGCGTGGGAGCGGGTGTGGCGGCCACGGCAGCCGGGGTGGGAATGGGGACGGAATCACCGCCCTCCTGCTTGCGGCGGATTTCGTCGAGCATCCGCTGGAACTCGGGATCGACGGCTGCGTCTTCCCCCGTCGGTGCGGCCGAGGTCGCAGCCGCGCCGCCGGTCTTGATCGTTTCGAAAACGATGAAGCCACTTCCGAGCAGGCTGTTCTGCACCTTCATGGCATCGGCTTCGGTTGCAAACTTGCCGAGATGAACGGAGTACGTTCCGTCGCCATGGGCCACAACTTCGACGTCGTCGTAGGCCGAGAGGTCGGCCGCCAGCCCATCGGCCGTGTTCTTGTCCACGGCATGATCAAGCAGGACGAGCCGGTAGGTTTCGGCGTCGTCGCTGTCGGCGCCCCGTGGCATGCGCGGCGTGACGCTGATGGTGCCGTCTCCGCTGCCCGCGCCCTCGAATGAGTCCGTGGACAGTGTCTCCTGTCCCCAGGCCATCCCTGTCGCAAGCAGTCCTGCGGCCATCGTCAGAAACGAAACGCGCCAAAGATTCCTTAGCATTCGCGTACTCCCGGTTCGCTCCTGGTTTTCACGCATTCCATCACATCCTCCTCCATGACGCTCCGGAGGCGCTGAGTCCAACCCGGCGCCCCGAGTGTCAACGGTTCATGTTCTGGCCCGCGGCGACGGACCGCAAGACAAACGAAACATACCCCGCTTTTCGGGGGGAGGCATCTTGACCTCGTTCCCGGTCTGAGCGCCACGCGCCCACGAGAACCGATTATCACGGATGAACGGCGGATAACGTCGGAAGGACACGGATGGGCGCCTGGGCTTTGCAATCCGTGTGCATCGGTTCTCATCCTTCTCTTATCCGTGGTCTGCTTTTGCCTTCGCCGCATCCGAGCGCCGCGCGCCCTTACCCCAGCAGCACCAGCAGCCCCGCGCCCATCAACGAACCCAGCACAAACCCCAGGATCTGAATCCACGCCAGTTCGCGCCGGCCCACTTCGTCCACCATCGCCTCGATGGCGGCGGGGTCCATCGCGCGCACCTGATTCTCCACGATCCCGGCCACCGGGATCAGCTCCACCAGGTCGCGCTGCATCTGCACCATTCGGCGGCGGATCTCCACCTTCAGCGCCCCCGTCTCCGGCTCGAACAGGGCATCGGGCAGGCGCCGCACCACTTCGTCGAGTGCCCCCTCCACCGCCTCCCACGTTCCCGCCTGCCGTCCCAGTTCGCCGATCCGCTCGGACAACAGCGCCAGCCCGCGCTCCTCGCACCAGTCCAGCACCCGCTCGATCAGGAAACGCCGCGCCCGCCCAACGCCCTCGTGGAAGCCCGGCTCCCGCAGCCGTTCCGCAATACCCTCGGCCGAATCCACCAGCGTGTCCGCCAGATTCTCGACGGCCGCCTCGCTCCTCAGTGTCTCCAGGATTCCACGCCGAACGTCGTCCCAGTCGATCACGAACTGCTCGGCCAGAAAGCCCCGGAACGGGTGCTTCTCGCGATAGCGCAGGAACTGCTCCTCCAGCAGGATCATGATGCGCGAGACAGCCCCCTCGCGCGCCGTCTCGCGAAAGAGCCAGCGGGCCACGGCACGCCGCAGCACGGCGTCGCGGGCAAACGCCCCCAGCCCAGTCTGAAACCAGCCGATGACGCGCTCGGACGTCAGGTAGCCATCGAGGGCGCGCTCGGCGGCCTCGCGCAACTCCGGCCGGATGCGCCGCAGGAAGGCAGGGCCGTGGTCGCGGATGCCCTCGCTTGCGGCCTCCACGAGCACCCGGCGGATTTCCGGCTCGGACAGGAAACGCTCGATCTCGCTGCGCGCCAGTTGCCCGATGGCGGTCTGGAGCTTGGGATCCTCCAGCGCCCCCGCGATCGCCTCCGCGTTCAGCAGCCGCTCCGATGCCACCTGCCCCAGAGCGCGCGCAAAGCGGGCACGCTCGCGCGGCACCAGCCCCTGCGGCCAGAACGCCACCCAGGGCCGCCGCACGCGCGGACGGAACAGCATCTTGATCGCCAGCCAGTTCGTCAGGAAACCCACCGCGCCGCTGACCAGAATCACGAGCCAGGCGCGCAAGCCCTCAGGCAGGCGGGGGAGAGCCCCCGGCGCCAGCTTCTGAACGGTCTGCGCCGCCAGCCCCGCCAGCGCCACAACGGAAAGCAGCATGCAGCCCCGCAGCAACCACGGCGCCGCGCGTGAAGGAAAGGATTGTCCGTCGTTTTCAGGGGTTTCGGTCATCAACCAGAAGTTACATCGTCTCGGTCACATCAATGTCCTCGGCATCGTCGCCGAGGATGCGGACGAGAATCACCGAAATGTTGTCCAGCCCGCCATTCGCATTCGCCGTCTGGATCAGCTCGCGGATGGCCGTTTCCAGATCGGCGTGGCGCATCAGGATATCGCGCAGGCCATCGTCCTCCACCATGCCCGACAACCCGTCGGAGCACAGCAGGAACGTGTCGCCCGGGCGCAACGCGCGCGTCTGCACGTCCACGTCCACGTCCAGCTTGTTGCCCAGAGCCCGCGTGATGACGTTCTTCCAGCGGTGATTCTTCGCCTCTTCCGGCGTGATGATCTTCTTCTGCAACTGCTCGGAAACCCACGAGTGGTCGAGCGTCACCTGCTCCAGAATACCCGAACGCAGCACATAGCAGCGCGAATCGCCCACGTGCGCGATCACCAGGCGCTCGGTGTCCGGATCAATCAACATGGACACCAGCGTGGTGCCCATTCCGCTGTATTCCTGGTGCTCGAGCGACAGATTGCAAACGTCGCGGTTGGCCACCTTGATGGCCGAGACAATCTTGTTTTCCAGCTCGCTCAGGCCCGGCTCCTGGGGGAACGGCCAAGTCACTTCCTCCATGTCGCTGGAGCGCACGAACTCGACGATCGACTCGATTGCCTGCCGGCTCGCCACTTCCCCGGCATTGTGCCCCCCCATGCCATCGGCGACGATGAACAGTCCAATGTCCGGGACGACCGACAGACTGTCCTCATTGTGACCACGCTTCAGCCCGCGATCGCTCAGGCCCGCTGCTTGAATTCTCACCGAGGCTTCCCCGCTGGTCTGGATTCGCTGGAACAAGTCTTTGCACCCCCGAGAATGGTGGGGCACGGACCGCCACGGGTCAAGGCAGTCCATAATCGGCCTGTATCGACGTTTTTCGGAGCTCCCCAACCGGGCAAGGCAAAGTTTCCCGCTTTGCCGCCGGCGGGGGCGGGGTCTTTCGTCAGGATGCTCTCATAGCAGCCTCTCTTGTGACATCAACCGTCCAGTCGTCCCTGCCGGACTCTTCCACGAAATCCGAGCGGTGTTGGTGCAGCGGCCTCCGGAAAGGGCCCGCGCGTCCCGTGTTCGTGATCTTCGCACCACGAACCATGCACCACGAACCACGCCAGAATGTCCTGGACGTTCTGGCGCCGCCTTCCGGTTGACAGCACAACGGCCTTCCCGGGACCCTCCCACGCGTTCGCGCACCCCCGCAGGGGAGTAGTTCAGCGGTAGAACATCGGCCTTTGGAGCCGACTGTCGCAGGTTCGAGTCCTGCCTCCCCTGCCATTCACCCCTCCCGCCGCATCTTTCGCCCGAGCTTCGCTCCACTCCCCCCCGGCTGGGCGATGGCATGGATTTGCGCCGACACCCACGCCCCGGCGTTCCATACTCCCATCGGTCGCACCGGCTTCGAGGACGGTCACGCGGACGCGAGGGTGACAGTGACCGGTTTCGGCGACACGAGGCTGGCCAAGGGTCTGCCAAACGCCGCGCGGGTGGAACTGAAGGCTACTTGGGATCTCTTGAGCCGCTGCGGATAGGGCTCCTGGTGAGTCGCATGAGCACACTGCTTGTATATGGGCCGTTTTGGGCCATTGCGGCATTATTCTTCGTTGTACTTGCCCACGTTTCAGATGGAAACCGTGGCGTGACCCTTTTGGCGATCATCCTTTGAAACCTCTGCGCTATCCCCTGATTCTTGCTTCCAAGTAGACGACCAGTTCTGCTCGGAGCTTTTGTGCCATGGCCTTTCGTGAAAACAGTGGGGAAAT
>JASGMJ010000005.1 GCA_030156535.1 Candidatus Sumerlaeota bacterium | reverse complement strand
GTGCATCGGGGTTTATCCTTCCCTTATCCGTGGTATGCTTTCCCTTCCGCTGCGTCCGGGCGCCGCACGCCCACGGCAACCGACTACCACGGATGAACGACGGATAACGGCGGATGGACACGGATGGGCGGTTGGACCCCAGTATCCGTGTGCATCAGGGTTTATCCTTCTCTTATCCGTGGTATGCTCTTCCCCTCCGCCGCGTCCGGGCGCCGCACGCCCACGGCAACCGACTACCACGGATGAACGACGGACAACGGCGGATGAACACGGATGGGCTGCTGGGCTTTGCAATCCGTGTGTATCCGGACCTATCCTTCCCTTATCCGTGGTATGCTTTCCCCTTCGCCGCGTCCGGGCGCCGCACGCCCACGGCAACCGACTTCCACGGATGAACGACGGATAACGTCGGATGGACACGGATGGACGGTTGGCCCCAGAATCCGTGTGCATCCGGACCTATCCTTCCCTTATCCGTGGTATGCTTTCCCCTTCGCCGCGTCCGGGCGCCGCACGCCCACGGCAACCGGCTACCACGGATGAACGACGGATAACGGCGGATGGACACGGATGGGCGGTTGGGCCCCAGGATCCGTGTGCATCGGTTCTCATCCTTCCCTTGTCCGTGATATGCTCTTCCCCTCCGCCGCGTCCGGGTGCCGCACGCCCACGGTAACCGACTACCACGGATGAACGACGGATAACGGCGGATGAACACGGATGGGCGGTTGGGCCTCGAACCACGAACGACGGCAGTGCGCTCTTCCAGGGGTTGCGCTCCGGCGTGTTCCCCACACAGATTCGTGCCGCGTCCCGCGCCCACTCCCGCCGGGGAACCTTGGCATGGCTCTTACCGCGCTTCACATTGGCGACCTCCATTTCTGGAAGATCACCTTCAACCCGATGCACTACCTGGGCAAGCGCCTGCTCGGGAACAGCAACCTGATCCTGCGCCGGGCACGCAAGTTCCAGAAGCACCTGGCGGGCGAGCTGATCGAGCGCATCGGCGCACTCGACCCCGACTACATTCTGTTCAGCGGGGACTTCACGACGACGGCTTTGCGCTGCGAATTCGAGCAGGCCATCGCGGCCATCAAGCCCCTGGCCGACCGCTTTCCCGGGCGCGTCCTGGCCGTTCCCGGCAACCATGATCGCTATACGCGGCGCGATATCCGCCGCCTGACGTTCGAGGGACACTTCGGCGCCCATCGCCCCGGCGAAACGTGGCCGTTCTTCCTCCAGCTCGAGCAGGGCTTCTGGCTGATCGGCATCGACGGCGGCACCAGCAACGGCTTGCAAGCCTACGGTCGCCTGAAGGCCACCGACCTCGCCGCAATACGGAGTTGGTGGGACGGCCTCGCAGAGAAGCCCCGCCGTCTGGCCGTGCTCTGCCACTTCCCCGCCGAGGACCCCGCCGGGGTCCTGAAGCACGACCGCGGCCCGCAGTTCCACGACTCGCGCCCGTTGCTCGACTTCCTGGCCGAAACCGCCGTCCCCGCCTTCTACCTGCATGGACACCACCACCACCGCTGGCTCTACGGCAGCCCGACGGTGCCCAACCTGACATACCTGAATGCCGGTGCGCCGATGCTTCGGCGGGAAGGGAAACGGCCGGACCTCGGATTCCTGGAGCTGCGGACTGAAGGAGAGGCGATTGAACTGGCAGTGCATTATCAGGATATGCGCACGTTGGAGTGGAGCCGAAAGCGGGTGGAAGCGCCCCGGGGGGGAGCGTACCTGAACTTGCAGAACGGTCCGGAAGTGCAGGATGCCGATGGCGGAATTGCTTGATCCGTAATGCTGTGGGGGCTCATATTTATCGGACCTGCGGGGTCTGAATTTCGTTGAGTGCGTGGAGCGGTTGATAAGGATGGGCAGAATTCGCCGACCAAAAGGGCTTGACGTGTGGCGGGTCCCTCCTGTTACGTTCGCAACCGCGACAAGGGAAGTCTGTTTTGTCCGCGTCGAGACTGAGTAGGTACATTCAGCACGGTTCACGGTTCGGCCGCCGGCTTCCCCGCCGCCCTCTCAGGAGCACACTACGAAGGAGCACAGTTCCTCATGAGTTTCGATCTCTCGAAGCACGGAATTTCCGGTGGTAATCCCAAGCAGCAGATCCTGCGCAACCCGTCTGTTGCCCTGCTCTACAAGCTGGGTGTCGCCGAGTATGGCAAGGACATCGCAAGCAGCGGCGCCCTGATCGCGGACTCCGCGGCGAAGAAGGGGCGCAGCCCCAAGGAGAAGCGCATCGTTGAGGAAGAGACCACGAAGGCTGACGTCTGGTGGGGAAACGTCAACATCCCGATCAGCGAGAACTCCTATGAGATCAACAAGGGCTTTGCGATCGGATACCTCAAGTCGCTGCCCCGCCTCTTCGTGATCGACGCCTACGCGGGCTGGGATCCGGAGTACCGCGTGAAGGTTCGCGTCATCGTGAGCGATCCGTACCACGCGCTGTTCATGTGGAACATGCTGATCCGCCCGACGGCCGAGGAGCTTGCGAGCTTTGGCGAGCCGGAGTGGGTGATGTATAATGCCGGCGAGATGTTCGCCAGCACCGCCGTCCCCGAAGTCAATGTTCCCACCAGTGTGAACCTGAACTTCAAGAAGAAGGAATTCGTCATCCTTGGCAGCCAGTACGCCGGCGAAATGAAGAAGGGCATCTTCACGGTGCTGAACTACATCCTTCCGAAGCAGGGCGTGCTCTCGATGCACTGCTCGGCGAACGAAGGCGAGAAGGGCGACGTGGCGCTCTTCTTCGGGCTGTCGGGCACGGGCAAGACGACGCTCTCCGCCGACCCGAACCGCCACCTGATCGGCGACGACGAGCACGGCTGGACCGACAAGGGCGTGTTCAACTTCGAGGGCGGCTGCTACGCCAAGACGGTCAACCTCTCGGCCGAGGGCGAACCCCAGATCTACAACGCCATCCGCTACGGCGCGCTGCTTGAGAACGTCGGCTACGACCCCGAGACCTTCGAGGTCGACTACACCGACATCTCGAAGACGGAAAACACGCGCGTCTCCTATCCGGTCGAGTTCATCGAAAACGCCAAGATCCCCTGCATGGGCGGACACCCGAACAACATCATCTTCCTGACGTGCGACGCCTTCGGCGTGCTTCCTCCCGTCAGCAAGCTGACCCCCGGCCAGGCCATGTACCACTTCATCAGCGGCTACACGGCAAAGGTTGCCGGCACGGAAGTGGGCATCACCGAGCCGCAGGCCACGTTCTCGGCCTGCTTCGGCGCGGCCTTCCTCGTCTGGCACCCGACGAAGTACGCCGAGCTGCTGGCCGAGAAGATGAAGAAGTACAACGCGAACGTCTGGCTGGTGAACACGGGCTGGACGGGTGGCGCCTACGGTGTTGGCTCGCGCTTCAAGCTCAAGTACACGCGCGCGATCATCAACGCGGTGCTCGACGGCTCGCTCGACAAGGCCGAATTCGAGGCGGATTCGATCTTTGGGCTCGCGATGCCGAAGGCCGTCCCCGAGGTCCCGACGGAAGTGCTCAATCCCGTCAACTCCTGGAAGGACAAGGCGAGCTTCGACGCGACGGCGCGCAAGCTGGCCGGCATGTTCGTCGAGAACTTCAAGAAGTACTCGGACAAGGCCTCGAAGGAAATCCTCGAAGCCTCTCCGAAACCCTAAACACAGCTTACCCGCTCCCGATTACACCCCGCAGCCTGCCCCCCCGGCAGCCTGCGGGGTGTTCCTTTTTGGGGCGTGCGTCAAGCCATGGCGCACCCGCAGCCACAAAGGACGCCGTGCTTACGCATCAGCCTTCGTGAAAACGACGCTTTGACAAGCCGGGTTCTGTTTGGGCAGAACACGAACCACGAACCTCGCTCTTCCCCCCTCGTCCCTCTTGCGTCGTTGGCCCCCGGGGGCCTAAGAGAACGCCAGCTTTTCACGGGAGACTCTCGCCATGGCGCGGATCATTGAAGGCACGCTGGAAGCCAAGGGGCTCAAGTTCGCCCTCGTGGTCAGTCGTTTCAACTCGCTGGTGACGGAGGAACTGCTCAACGGCGCGCTCGATTGCCTGAAGCGACACGGTGCCAAGCCCGACGACCAGACCGTCGTGCGGGTTCCCGGTGGCTGGGAACTCCCCGTGGCCGTCAAGGCGGTCCTGGACAAGGGCGGCTTCGACGGAGTGATCGCGCTGGGCTGCGTGATGAAGGGGCAGACGACGCACAACGACTACATTGTGAGCGAGGCGGCCAAGAATCTCGGGGTGCTTGGCCTGCAATCGGGCATCCCGGTGACTTTTGGTGTCCTGACGCCCAACACGCTGGAGCAGGCGCTCGAACGCGCGGGGCTCAAGCTGGGGAACAAGGGCGCGGAAGCTGCCGAAGCTGCCATCGAGATGGCCAACGTGATGAAGCAGATCAAGAAGTAGGGGGCGTCGTTCTTCGCGGTTCGGACGGAAGGGCTTGGACCCACGAAAGACGAACCGCGAATCCTGCCTTAGCCCTTGGCAGGGACCGCTTTTTGCTCTACCTTTGAGTCAACGTCACCGGAGGCATTCCGACCATGGCAGACGAACAGAAAACCGAAGCTCCCGAGGAAAAGGTCGTGGAGACCTATTACGACGAGGACGAGCACACGGAGTCCGCGTGGCGCCAGCCCGGCCGCATGCTCTGTGGCGTGGTGGAACGCGCCCACGACGAGGTGCTGAAGGCCCTTCCCGTGGAAGTGACCGAGCACCTGGCCAACAGCCACAAGGAACTGATTCGTGCAGGCGTGGCGCTCGCCGAGGCGCGGATGCGCAAGTGCGACCAGACAGTGCAGCGCGCCCGGGATCTGCACACCGAGACCTGAGAGCCGCTCTGCCCGCTCAGCTTTCCGCCTGATCGTCTTCCGCCGTCTCCGCCTCCGCGCGTGGCAGCGATTCCCGCGCGCCGGGATCAACAATCCGATAACCTGTGCCGCCCACGATCGTGTGGATGTTCGCGAACTTGATCACCCATAAGTTCAGATACCACACCTTTGTGTCCACGATCTGATTGAGCAGCCCGTCGAGTTCATTCTTGGCGAGGATTTCCTCATACGACTTGCGGTAGGCGGAGTTGCCCTCGCCGACCAGGCTGAGGCTGACGTTGAACGCGCTCACCGTGACATTGTAGGAGAGATCGTCACGCTGGTGCCATTCGCCGATCTGCACGTGGTCGGGATCGTACTGAATGATGCGGATATCGTCGGGGTCGTGGCGATTCGGATAATCAACGCCGCTGTAGCCGAGCGACGGCGTGACAGCCCCTGAGCCGAGCGCCACCGGCGGCGGTGGCAGCGAGACGCAACCGGCCATCAGCAGGCACAACGCCAGCACGGGCCCCAGGGACAGGCAGAAGTTTCGAGCGAGCGGCATCAAGGTTCTCACCGTTTGTAGCGGTAGGCCACACCAGAGAGCGTGGTTTCCACGTTGGCGTAGAAGATGAAGTAGTTCTTGTACTTGGTGTCCACCGTCAGGTTCATCACGCCATCGCCGCCGACTTCGCGAACCTGCTCCATGAGCTTGGCGTAGCCCGAGTCACCCGAGGACACGACGAAGAAATACCAACTGGAATCGACCTTTGCGCTCACGGGCCCAAGGATGTCGATGTCCTCGCGCTCGAAATTGATTTCGTGCTTCACGTCGGGATTCAGGGCGTTCGGGTAGTTGACGTCGCTGTAGAACACGCCGGGCATCGCACCGCCGGGCCCGAGATTCGTCACGCATCCCGAGAAGAGCAGAGCGAGTACTGGAAGAATCAGAAACAAGGAGCGCTTCATACCGGACCTCTTACCTGGATTTGTCAGCCGTCTATACCAACGATGGGCATGAAGGCACCGGTGTTTGTCAAAGAGGATTCCAGTGGCGTGGTTTGTTGGGAGAAGCGGGAGGGATGGAGCGGGCACAGCCTCTTATGGCATGGCGGGCACGTCCCGTCCTTGGCCATTGTCGAGCACCCAGAAGTCCTCGGGGGTCAACCCGGCGTTCTCCAGGGCGGCATCGAGCGCCACCACGGGGGCGTCCATTCCCTCGTCGGTGAGCTGCCACGTGCCCCAGTGGACGCCCAGCGAGACGAGCGGTTGCAGGACGTTGTGTGCCTGCACGGCTTCCTCGGGGTTCTGGTGCGCCGACTTCATGAACCAGCGAGGCTCGTAGGCGCCGATGGGGAGCAGGGCGAGGCGTGGCCTGCCGAACCTTTCGCGCACTTCGTTGTAGAACGTGCCGAAGCCCGTGTCGCCCGAATAGTAGACGAGGCCGCCGGGCGTCTCGAAGGCAAAGCCACCCCACAGCGTCTTGAAGCGGTCGCGGGTGCCGCGGGAGGACCAGTGCTGGCAGCGCGTGAACGTCGCGCGCACGCCGGGCGCCACGTCCACGCTCTCCCACCAGTCGAGGTCGCGCGCGTTCGCGATGCCGTTTGCCTGGAGAAGCGCGGCGTTGCCGAGCGGCACGAGGATCAGCGGAGCGTGATCGGCGGAGAGCTTCTTGAGCGTGGCAATGTCGAGGTGGTCGTAGTGGTTGTGACTGATGACGACGAGGTCGATGGGAGGCAGGTCCTCGTACAGAATCCCGGCGTCCTTCTGGCGTTTGGGTCCCGCCCAGGAAACGGGGCTGGTGCGTTCGGACCAGACGGGGTCGGTGAGGATGTTGAGCCCCGCCGTCTGGATCAGCACCGTGGCGTGATTGACGAACGTCACGCGCAGCTCCTCGCCCTCGACGCGGCGCGGTGGCGGTGGACCGGGGGGAAGGCCGCGCTTGTCGGGCCACGGCGTCTTGCTGCTCGTCCAGCGCCACTTCATCACATCGCCAAAGGACTTCTCGCCGAAGGGCTCGAGGTTGTGAAAGCGCTCGCCGTCGAAGTGATCGGACACGGGTCCATTGTAACCGGGTGCTGAGAACACGCAGGCTCCGAGGAACAGGGGGATGAGCACGGCGCCGAAGGCGAGGCCGGTGGAGAGATACAGGCTCCAACGCGCCAAGCGCACGCGCGGTTTTTTGGAAGTGAAGAAGCTCATGCGGGGAGGGCCGGCGCTGAAGATGGAGATCGAGGAAGCGAAATCCGCTCCATGTGCTTTCAGGCGAACAGTGCGAGCCAGAGCCCAGCAATCCCAAGCGTCGCAAGCGTCACGGGGGGCTCCGAGGTGGGCGTATTCCGCCCACGTGCCGCGGATGCCGAGGCGAAAAACCACCATCAACCCAAAGATTAGGGCCATTGTCGGCACGCCCGCCGCAGCCATTCCCGCGCACACGCCCAGGAAGATAACGGCAATTATTCCGCCCATCGGCGCTCCCTGCTCCGGCAGGGTGGTAAATCCCTTTCTTCCCCGCAACTTGGCGGCTTCCCGCCCGTTATGGCACAATGCCGTTTGCAACCGGCCTTGACCTAAAGGTGCGGGGGTCATTTCGTCGGCACGGTCAGGACGCAAGTCCCGGCATTTCTGCTTTCGAAAGAATTGCTGAGTTGAACGACTTTTTCTTCTTCGTCCGTCTTGCAGCCCTCTGTTTCGCCAAGCGCTCGGACACGGATAATCACGCCATTCGCCACAAGGGCGGAGACGCGCCGGGCAGCTGATCTCCCCGCCGCCATCGTGCCCTGCTCCCCGTTGTCGTTGAATCCGCTCCGGAAAGGCGAAGCCGTACCATGTTTGTTCCCGAAATTGTTTCGAGTTTGAAGGACTACTCCAGGAAGACGTTTCTGGCCGACCTGTTCGCCGGGCTCACCGTCGGAGTCATCGCGTTGCCGTTGGCGATGGCGTTCGCGATTGCCAGTGGAGTGCCGCCCGAGCGCGGACTGTTTACGGCGGTTGTGGCCGGCTTGTTGATTTCGCTCTTCGGCGGCAGCCGCGTGCAGATCGGCGGACCCACGGGCGCATTCGTCGTGATCGTCGCCGGGATCGTGATGAAGTACGGCTACGACGGTCTTGTGTGGTGCAGCATTCTGGCGGGTGGGTTTCTGATCGCCATCGGGCTGGCCCGCATGGGGGGACTCATCAAGTTCATCCCGTTCCCCGTGACGACGGGTTTCACGTCGGGGATCGCCGTCGTGATTTTTTCGACGCAGATCAAGGACCTGTTGGGGTTGCGAATCGACAGCGTGCCCGCCGAGTTCTTCGAGAAGTGGGTCACCTACATCGAGCATCTCGACACCATCAACTTCTCCGCGATGGGGATTGGCGTTGGGACGATCGCGGTGATCCTGGTGGTGCGCAAACTCTGGCCGCGCGTGCCGGCAATGCTGGTGGGGATGCTCGCGGCGACGATTGCCGTCTCAGTCTTCCATCTTGATGTCGAGACGATCGGATCGCGCTTTGGCGACCTGCCGCGCACACTGCCGATGCCGAGGCTGCCGTCCATCACTCCCGAACAGTTGCGCGAACTGGTCGCGCCCGCGTTCACGGTCGGGTTGCTTGCTGCGATCGAGTCCCTTCTTTCCGCAACGGTTGCCGACGGCATGACGGGGGGGCGGCACAAACCGAACATGGAGCTCGTGGGCCAGGGCATTGCAAACATCGGCTCGGTTTTGTTCGGCGGGATTCCCGCAACGGGCGCCATTGCGCGCACGGCGACGAATGTGAAGAGCGGCGCGAAGACACCGGTTGCCGGAATCATTCACGCCATCACGCTCTTCCTGCTGCTGCTGTTTCTCGCTCCGTTGGCCAAGGCGATTCCGCTCGCTGCACTGGCCGGCATTCTGGTCGTCGTCAGCTACAACATGAGCGAGGTCGACCACTTCATCGGATTGCTGAAGGCACCGCGCAGTGACGTCATGGTGCTGCTGAGCACTTTCGCGCTCACCGTGCTGGTCGACCTCACCGTCGCCGTCGAGGTCGGCATCGTCATGGCCTCGCTGCTCTTCATCCGCCGGATGGCGGAAGTCAGCAGCGTCGGCATGATCACGCGCGAACTCGGGCCGGATGAGGATGAGCGGCCCGACCCCAACTCGCTGGCGCGCCGTCGTGTTCCGGAAGGCGTGGAAGTGTTCGAGGTGCAGGGCGCGTTCTTCTTCGGCGCGGCGGACCGCTTCAAGGAGACGATGCGGACGTTGGAGAAACCGCCCAAGGTGCTGATCCTGCGCCTGCGCAACGTGCTGGCGATCGATGCGACGGGCCTGCACGTTCTGGAAGAGCTTCTGCACATGTGCAAGCGCGACAACACGACGCTGATTCTCTCCGGCGTTCACGCACAGCCGCTCGTCGCCATGCAGCGCAAGGGGCTGTGGGACGCGATCGGCTCGGAGAATATCCATGGGCATATCGACGTGGCCCTGGACCGTGCGCACGACGTCCTCGGGCTGCCACACCCCGCGCACCCGGTTCCCTTTGTGCCGAACGTGGCCCGCGAGGGAGCGCCGCCACAGCAGTTCTGACCCGGGATTGTTCCGGGTTTCGGCTGCCGTTTCCTTTGGCACGCTTTTTTGTATGCCTGTCCTGATGGGCCGGAAGGGGAGAGGAACACCCGGAACCCAAAGGACATCGGAAAATGAAAAAGTTCCTCTATCTCCCCGACCGACTGCTCGCGCGGCGAGCGGACTTGGGGCTGCTCACGCTGCGGATCGCCGTGGGGGTGATCTTCGCCGCGCACGGTGCGTCAAAACTGTTCGACAAGGGCGTCGGAAACGTCGCGAAGGGCTTTGATGGGCTGGGCATTCCGCTCCCCGCGATCTCGGCGTACCTTGCCACCTTCACCGAGTTTGCCGGTGGACTGATGGTGATCGCCGGCGTACTGACCCGCTGGATCTCCGTCCCTCTGGCGTTCACAATGGTCGTCGCGTTCCTGTTCGTTCACAAGGACGGCGGGTTCTTCCTCCCCAAGGGGGCGGAGTATGTGTTCTTCCTGTTCCTGACCACGGTGTCGCTGTTGTTCACGGGCGCGGGACGTTATTCCGTGGATGCCCTCTTGATGAAGAAGTGCGGCGCCTGCAAGGCGGACTGATTGCCGGTAGGTTCTGTTTTTCAGAACAACAAAGCGCCGCGTTCTCTCTGAACGCGGCGCTCATGAATTTACCTTCGATTGAGTGGAGACTATTGCGCGCTGGCGACGTTCTCGGTCTGTGCTTGCGTGCCGTTGACCATGTTGTCGAGGTAGATCGCGAGTGCCTCAATCTCCTGCTCCGTGCCGACGAGCGGTGGCATGTAGGTGCGGTAAGGGGACGTTTCCTCGTAGCCGTGCAGCATCCCGAGGATGTTCTTGATCGACTGCAAGTCGCGTTCATTGAGGAAGCCGCGCATGGCGCGATAGCCGTCGGTGGTGTGGCAGGCCATGCACTGGCCACGGAACATGAGCTCGCCGCGGCGGAGAATCTCCGGCGTGACGTTCGGGGCGGCGGGCTGCTCGTCCGTGGAGGCATTGACGACTTGCGCGGCTTCGCGCTGGCGGTCCCACTGTGCCCAGGCTGCCTTTTCCTGCTCCGTTGCCCAGATCGAGTTCGTCAGGTAGCCGTCGCGGTTGAAGCGATCGACTTCCTTGATCGCCTCGCCGTTCACGTTCACCGGCGTCTTGCGCACGGCGTTGGAGTACATGTGATCGACGACGACGTAGGGCTTGCGGAGCATCTCGCGGGCCTGCTCGGTCGAGCCCGTTGCCGCCAGCGCGAGGAACACCACCGCGCACGCATAGCCGACGCGGAACGTCTTGGGGTCGCGGTAGGCAATGAAGTAAACAACGCCAAGAATCGTGGCCGACGTCATGATGCTGACGAGCACCATGCGCGTGACCTGCGTGAACGTCCCGGCGCCGATCGTCGAGATGCCGAGTTCAAGCAGCGCCCGCTGCGATTCAGGCACCATCAGCAGGTACCACACGAAGCACGGCGGCATCAGGAAGAATGCAGGGAGCAGCCACTTCGTCGAGAAGCGAATGACTTCGGTCTTCAGCTCGGGCTGCTTGCGGCCATTGATCAGACTGCCGGTGACGAGCGCCCACACGGCCGCGAGCGACAGGCAGACCAATGTGCGCAGGAACAGGCTCGGCCAATAGGTCGGATTGAAGAACGCCTGGAAGAAGTGGGCTGACTCCTTCCCCGTTCCGGCAACCGCGAGCCAGGACTCGCCGGGCGTGAGCATGAACGTCAGGATACCGTTGATGATGACCAGCGTCATGATCGACGTGCCAGCGTACAGCCAGCCGACTTTGAGGTGCAACTTGTCCGGAATGCGGTTCCACGTGTAGTAGTACACCGCCGCAGTGGAAAGCTCGATGAGGAAGAACACCCACTCGATCGCCCACCCAAAGACAAAGTTGTGGATCAGCGTGCTGGTGGCTTCCGGCGCGGCCAACCCGATGGCAAACCAGATGCCGACGCCCGAAACGGCGCCGTACACACCCGTCAGGATCAGGAAGAACTTGGAGTGGCGCGGGAGGAACTCCAGCCAGTCCTTGCGCCCTCTCTTGAGGGCGCGGGCCTCGGCGAACGGAAGATAGATTCCGCCGCCGATCGCGAAGTGCGAGATCATGACGTGGAAGATGGCGATCATGCCGATCACCCATCCGCTTCCAATGATCGGGACATCCCAGACAGGGTAGTTCATGCGAGAACGTCTCCTCGAAGGTCAGGGTCGCCGGGCGTCAGAGTACCCAGTACCCCCAGGCAGTCAGGGCAATGAGTCCGGCAATCGCGCCGAACCCGATATAGGTGGCGATGCGGCCGCGCCGGCCGTTGCGGCTGTCGTTGTCGTAGAGCGGAATCACTGCCCACACGATACCGCCAATGGTGAAAAGTCCGATGCCCAGGATCTCGCCCGTGATGCCCGGGAACCAGTTGCCGAGCACCTTGAGCAACTGGAACTGGCTCATGAAATACCACTCGGGGTGAATGCCGAGCGGCGCCGGAGCAATCGGGTTGGCGGGCGGGCCCAGTTGCCACGGATACACCGAGGCCAGCAGCGCCAGCACGTTCAACGCGATCAGCCACATCGCGACATCCTTCATCATGAAGTTCGGGAAGAAGGGAATCGACTCGCGTTCCGCGGCGGGGACGGCTTCCTCACCCGGGGGAATGGCGTTGCCGTGACGCTGCACCAGCCACAGATGGAACATCAGCAGCGGAACGAACAGCGCGGGCAGGATCACGACGTGAAGCGCGAAGAAACGCTGCACTGTGTGCTCGCCCACTTCCGGGCCCCCGCGAATCAGATCCCCGAGGAACGGGCCGATCACCGGGGTGGACATCGGAATCTCCAGCCCGACCTTCGTCGCAAAGTACGCCAACTCATCCATGGGCAGCAGGTAGCCGCTGAATCCGAACACCATCGCCAGCCCCAGCAGGCCCAGCCCCGACCACCAGCCGAACTCGCGTGGCTTGCGGTACGCCTTCATCAGGAACACCGAGAACATGTGGACGAAGACGGCGAACACCATCAGGTTCGCCGACCACGAATGCGCCGAACGCACCAGCCAGCCGAACTCGATGTCGTAGGTGATCTGGCGGACGGATTCATAGGCCTCGGCGCCCGGACGATAGTACACGAGCAGCAGCACGCCCGTCAGGCACTGCACCAGAAAGAAGAACAGCGAAATGCCGCCCCAGTAGTACCAGAACGAGTGCTTGTGCTGGGGGACCTGCTTCTTGCCCGCGAAGGCCAGAAGCTCCGACAGGCCCAGGCGCTCGTCCGCATAGTTCCACACCGCAGTGGCATAGCGGTTACGAACGGGACACGATGACTTTTGCATCGCCGACCTCCACTCGGAATACAGTAAGCCCCTTCGGCGGGGGACCGGAAACGGCATCGCCCGTGTGGGGATCGTAGACCCCGCCATGGCAAGCGCAGAAAATTCGATCGTTGTCCAGTTCGTACTGCACCGTGCAGCCCAGATGCGTGCACACCGCGCTGAACGCTACCCACGAGCCGTCCTTGTGGTGGATCAGGATACCGGGAGACGTGCCGAACCTGAACATGAGCACGGAGCCCGGTTCGAGTTCAGTGGCGTCGAGCTCGACTTCCGTGACGGCAGTGGCGGCCGCTGCCCGCGTCACCGGAGTCGCCAGGTAGCGATACACCGGGTACCCGATTGCTCCGGCATAAGCAGCTCCCACGCAGCCGCCCACCACCTTGATGAACGAGCGCCGCGACACGAGGCCGTCGTCGTTCTCCTCTGCGGGGGTCAGACCGTCATCAAACACCGAGTCAGGCATACCTTTCCTCAACTCCCTTGGCCCGGGCCACGACGCTGCCCAGCCAGAAAATGACTCCCAACCCCGCCACGAACAAAACAAGGAACACGCCCACGACGATCCAGTTGGTCGCGACTGCGCGATCCCACACGTCGAAGCCATGAAGCCCGAGAGTTACCTCGCGGATACCATCGCGGAAGAGCGTCATCGCGGCCACGTTTACGAACGCCAGAAGACCCGCCACCGAGGGCATCAGCCAGCCGGGCGCCGACGCCTTCAACTGGGCCACCACGCCCACGCCCAGCAGCAGCACCGCCGTCGCGCCCCATGCGATCAGGCACCCCGAGTACACACTGCTGGCCGCCAGGCCCTCGCGCACGGCCTCGGGCTGGGTGCTCATCACCCAAAAACCCGCACCCGCCTGCGCCACGATTCCGATGGCCGCCAACCGGGCACCCCAGCGCCGCAGAAACAGCGTCGTCTCCGCCGCCAGAAACTTCTTCAGCCCCAGAAACATCATCCCCACGCCACCCACTGCCAGCGACCCCGCCAGCATGAAGATCAGGCGCGGCATCACAGTCGGATCGCCGCTGTTGAACTGCACCCCCGACGGATTGTCCTGATACATGGCGGGCCAGACCTCGGGGCGCAGCATCAGCGTCATGTTCGAGGAATAGATGAACGCGATCTTGAAAATCAGCAGGAGCGCCACCAGCCCGATCCAGCCCCAGCCCTTCCCCCTGGTGGAGCGCGCGTTGGCCACATACAGCAGCGTGTACGCCGCCATCAGCAGCCCGATCACCGCGATCCACCATGCGCCGATCAGCACGCTGCTCGTATACAGGGCCCGGCCGTACAGCACCTGCGTAAACAGCAGCGGCGGCACGCCCAGATTGATGACAAACGTCATGATGATCGGCAGGCGGTTGGCCACGGCGCCGGCAGCATCGCGCATCGGCGCGTTACGGCCGCCACGCGCCATCAACGTCCAGATCGACGCCATGAGCAGGCCGCCGACCAGAAGATGCAGAGAGAGGAAGTGGAGCGCCAAAGTCGTGACGTGGAGAACTCTGAACAGCCAGACGGGCGCTGGGAGAGGAATGGGGTCGACAGCCGGAAACACGGGAGAGGGGCCTCCAGAAGGGGCTGGTTTGGCGGAACCTTGTGAAACTCTTTGGGCACCGCTTTTCAGCCTATTATGGCAATAAACCGATACTTAAATATGCCGAAAACGGATAAGTCAGACTTAGGGCTCCGCAATTGGCGTTTTGTCTGCCCTCGGCTTAATCCGGGGTCAAGAGTTGTCTTGTCCGAATTGAGGCGTTGGGCATGGGGGAGGATGGGGATGACTGGATTTCGCAGTGCGTCTGCACCTGTCCTCCATGGGCCCGAGCGGCGGAGGATCGGTGCCCGTTTCTTTTTTATTGCGCTATGCTTTTTCTTCGCCGGGGCGGCCGGCTGCTACGGGTGCGCGGCTCTCAGGGCACGGGGTTGGTGGCATACTCGGGTGAAATGTCGGCGGCCGTCAGCTTGTAGCCAAGGCGCCGCTCGCGACGCCACCATTCATTACGGTCGCCGAACGGCATGTCGGCCGGGCCGGGGTAGACGTCCGCGTTCCAGGGAAAGGAAGGAGCAATGTGGGCCTCGCCGTTGTCGAGTACGGCGAGGACGTTGTAGCCCTTGGGCGAAAAAGCCGCCATCAGTGGGGAGCGGGTTGTTGGGAATTGGAAGACGGTGATGACTTCGCGCCCCGATTTTGTCTCCCACAGCTTGACGGTGCCGTCGAGCGAGGCGGAGAGCACGCGCTGGGTATCCGGGCTGAACTCGACATCAGTGATGGGGCGCTGATGGCCGGTCATGCGGGCCAACTCGCTGAAGGTGCTCAGGCTCCAGATGGTGATTTCATCGGAGGCGCCTCCGGAGGCCAACAGCGAACCGTCGGCGCTGAAGTCCATGCACATTCCGATGCCTTGGGGAAGGGTGAGGTCGCCTTTGTGGGCGCCGGTTTCGACGTTCCACAGCGAGATGACGCCGCTGAGGTAGCCGACGGCAAGCAGGCTGCTGTCGGGGCTGAACAGCACGGCGCCCATGAGGTTCGCGGATGAATCGATCGCGCTCAGTTCTTCTTCGGAACGGTGGAATTGACGGACGGTTTCCCAAGTGTCCGTGCTCAGCAGGTGGACGGTGCCGGTGAACTCCGCGAGGGCGAGGTATTGGCCGTCGGCGCTGAAGTCCGCCGCGTAGACGCGGTCGATTGGCGATGTGTGGAGGACTTCTCCGGTGTCCGCGGAGACGACCTGCGCCTTGAAAGTATTCGTGTCAATGTTCACGCGCCAACGGAACTGCCTGTCGAAGACGGCGCTCCATGCGCCGACGGCGAAAGGGGGTCCGCTGGGACGGATGACGGTGGCGCCAGCGGGGACATTCCAGTGGGCATCGCGGTTGCGCCACGTGCGGTCGCGATCATGGCGGGCAGCGAAGACGCGCCTGTAGGTTCCGGCCGCCCGCAACTCGGCGAGAGTTGGCTCGGGATCGAGTTCGACGTGGGGCAGGAAGCTCGTGATGGGTATTTGGCGGCAGGTGCGGCGCGAGACGGTGAGGATTGCCTCGCCCTTGGGATGGAAGGCGATCTTCCACATGGGATCGTCGCACTGGACGCTGGCGACCCGCTCGGCCGTTGCGAAGTCGTACAGGGTTGCGGTGCCGGACTCGTCGGCCACGACGAAGGTCTTGCCGTCGGGCGAGACGGCCACGTCATGGAAGAAGGTCTCGTCTTTGGAGACAGTGTGCACGAGTTCGGTGGTCTCGGTGTTGAAGATGCGCACGATGCCCTCGCGCCCGGCCGTCAGCACGTGGGCCTCGTCCGGCGTGAAGACAGCGGTAAGGACACGGCCCGAGTGACCGGGGTACTCGTGGATCAGCTCGCCGGTCGCCGTGTCCCACAGCGTGACGCGGGAGTCGAGCGAGGCGGCGAGGATGCGCGAGCCGTCGGCGGAAAACGAGACATCGTACACGTCGTCGGAGAAGCCGGTGATCGTGCGCAGGTGCGCACCCGTCTCCAGATCCCAGATGCGGATGGTCTCGTCGGCGCTGCTGGTCAGGACGCGTTTTGTGGGCCCGTGGATTGCCGTGCCGCGCAGGTGCTCCGTGTGTCCTTCCAGACGGTGGACAATCTCGCCGGTCTTGGCATCAAGGACGACGCCGGTGGTGTCGCGCGAGGCGGCGGAAATCCACTGGCCGTCGCTGGTCATGGCCACGGTCCACAGCAGGTCGGTGTTGGTCTCTGTTTCCCAGAGCTGGCGTCCGGTCTCGGCATCCCAGAGGGCAACCCTGCGGCTGTCACCGGTGACGACCTTGTCGCCGCCGGGTGTGTAAACGGCGTGGTAGATGGCCTCGTGAAGGAACTGGAGATTCTCCGGGTGGAGGCGCTGGAGGAGATACCCCCATTCCCACTGGCGAAGTTCTTCGGGGATTTGTTCGAGCAGGATGCTGTCGGCTTTGACCCATCTTCCCTGCTCGATGCTGGCCTCGGCAATGCCGAGCATCGAGAAGTAGGCTTCTTCGACGGCGCTCTGGCGTGCTTTGTCGGCAAGTGCCTTTTGTTCGAGGGCGAGCTCGGTGGCCTGAAGGGCGGCTTCGCGTTGGAGCATGGCCTCGCCACGGGCCTGTTCGGCGATCCTCTGGGCATTCTTGGCCTCGTCGCGCTGCACGGCCAGGGCGTGATTCGTCGCCTTCTGATCGACAAGGTATTTTGCAGTGAGGCCGGCAAGCAGGACGGAGAGGACGGCGGCGAGCGCGGTGGCGGTGCGCCAGCGCCGGCGCTCGGCCGCAAGTTGCTGCTCGCGGACGTCGATGGCAGCGAGCAGTTCGCGCCGGGGTTCGGCCTCCACCAGATTTCCCGCCGCCACCCGCGCGAGGGTCAGGTCGTCGAAAGCGAGAGCTGTCCAGGAGTGGCTGGTAAGGATGGACGAGCGGAGCCGTTCCACTTCGGGGTTGAGCGGCCAGCAGGCGAGTGCGCGGTTCAGCAGGTTCAGGCACTCGGTGTATTCCTGGTATGTTTCGGTGGCTTCGCGCCGCTTCATACTGGTGCGGGTGCGCTTGAATTCCTCGGAGGTGGCGGGCATCAGATGGCTGGCTTTGAGGCGGGCCAGACGTGCCTCCACTCGCTGCGTCAGTTCCACGGAATCCTGACGGTTGAGGGCTCCGGAGAGGTAGGCGCGGATTCCCTCGATGAAGGCTTCGGCGCTTGGGAGGCGCTCTTGCGGGTTGGCGGCCAGGCACTTCATGGCCAGACGCGAGAGAGGCTCGGGAATCCTGCTGCTGCGGACGCGCTTTTCCGGTGGTTCGACCAGGCCGCGGCGGGCCTTTTCCATGGCCAGACGCGAAGTCTTGGCCTCGTGGGGATAGGTGCCTGTGAGCAGGTAATACAGCGTTCCGCCCAGCAGGTAGATATCCGTCAGCGGCGTGATGTTCTGGGCAGAACTGCCAGTTTGCTCGGGTGACATCAGGCTGGGCGTGCCTGCCGGGCTCGTCGCCGTTTGTGGCGTTGGCAGGTCGCTGATTCGCGGGATGTACGTGCCCGAGGGCGCCTTCTGGGGGTCGGCGACATAGATGGCCAGACCCCAGTCCATCAGCAGGACTTCGCCGAACTCACCGACCATCACCTGCGAGGGCTTGAGGTCGCGATGCACGATGCCGCGCGAGTGCGCGAAGGCCACGGCCTGGGCCATGTCGATCAGAATGGCCAAGTGTTTGTTCAGGAGGTCTTCGTGTGAAAGGGACTTGGCGTCCTCGCGGATGATCTCGCTCCAGGGCCTGCCGCGCACCAGCTTCATGGCGAGCAGCGGGCGGCCGCGCTCATCGCTGCCCAGATCGTGAACGGGGACGATGTTGGGGTGATCGAGCTGGGCGGTCAGCAGGGCCTCCTGGCGGAACTGGTACTCCAGGAAGTACTGGTCCTCCTCCAGGCCGATCAAATCGTCGTAATGTTTTTCCTGAATCTTTTTGACGGCAACGATGCGGTCGAGCGACGTCTGGACCGCTTCCCAGACCTCGCCAAAGCCACCGCGATCGACTTGGCGTCTCAGGATAAACGTGCTGGGAATTGTTGCGGAGGGGACTTTCTCAAAGCCGCGTGAACGGCTGGAACTGGAGGAGTCGTGGACGCGCCATTGCGACAGGGTTTGCTCGGTCTGATCCGTGCCGCTCCAGCGCGTGGAGCGGCCTGCCAGATAGGAGGTCTCCGGGTCTGGCGGAAGATCCTTGGGGAAGTCGGCCGAAACCTGTTCGTGGGAACTCATGCCTTCCGCCCATCACTGCGCGATCGTCTTGGCCCTTTGCTGCTGTTTGACAAATGGCTAACCTCTCGTGCGCTTGGCGACAAGGAAATGTTCAGCCATGCGCAATTAGGGATAAAAAGTTTGGAGTCCCACGGCCCTCTCACTTCCCCATGTATTCCAGCACCAGTTTGGCCACCTCTCCGCCCGTGAGGGCAATTCGGCCAAAGCGTTCGAGTTCCTCCTCCGTCCCCAGCCCCCATGTCACTCCGACGAACGGCAGGCCCGCGTTGCGCGCCACTTCGCCATCGGGAACGCCATCGCCCACGAAAACACCGCGCTGGGTGTCGAACGCGCGCAGGAGCGGGCGCACGGCTTCGGGATCGGGCTTGAGGGGGACGCCGGGGCGCTCGCCGCAAATCGCATCGAAGAGCGGATTCAGCTCCAGGCGCTTGGTGATCGCCTGCACGAGGTCGTCTGCCTTGTTACTCAGGATGGCGGTCGAAAAGCCTTCGGCGCGCAGGGTGACGACGGCCTCGCGCATTCCGTCGTACACGCTGGCATGGTCGGCGGGATGGGCGGCGTAGTAAGCGCGCAGGCTTTCCTCCACGGCGGGGCAGAGCGCCGCGTGGGCGGGGGGGACGGCGCGGCGCACGAGTTGGGAAAGCCCGTTGCCAACGAAGCCCCGCACCGCTTGCATGGAGTGAAGCGGCAACCCCTGCTCTGCCAGTGCATGATTCAGAGCCGCGCGGATGTCGCCAAACGCATCCACCAGGGTTCCGTCCAGATCGAAGATGACCACGCCGCGCGATGCCATAGGAGTTCCTCGGGGAGAAGATTCGGCAGGGCGGAATCGCTCTGCAGCCGACGATGGCAGCGAGTTCTATGGCACCCCTCTCATCGATGAAAGCCTGATTCTTTCGCCCGGTGTGGCCGGACGCGTTTTCAACCCGATCGTCTGGGCGGAATTTCGCCGCTGGCGGGCGCGGCCGGTGCTGTATCTCGGCATGGTGGCCGTGGCTCTGGGTGGAATCTGCTACCTGCATTTCAACAAGGGCGGCGCGGTTCCCTGGCTGATTCGCATCGGCCTGCTGCCCGGCAGCATCAACCCGGCGAACGCCTGGTTGCAGTACCTGGAGCTGATGATCCAGCTCGTCGTGCGCCCCAGCACGCTGCTCCCCCTGATGATGGTGTGGCGGGCGCTCGTGAGTTTCCGCGACGGCGGGCTCTACCGCCCGTTCCGCACGACGTTCCTGACGCCGGGCGAGTTCCTCTGGGGCATCATTGCCGTGCCCTTTCTTGCGGGCGCGCTGATTCTCGTCGGGTACACGGGTCTGGTGCTCTCGCCGAGGCTGATCCAGTACCACTTTCAACTGACCCCCGATCTGCGCCAGGTTCATCCGTACTGGCAGATTCTGGCGATTCTCTTCGAGGGTTCGCTCAATGGCGTGCTGATCTGCTTTGTCGCGCTGTACTTCGGACTGCGGGGGAGGGCACGGCTGGTGGCGCTGGTGCCCGTGCTGGTCGGCGTCCTGCTGATCCAGAGCGGGCACGCGGTCCTGTTTCTCGGTGCGGGGAGCGTGCAGGAATGGCTGGCGCGGCCTGCCACGAGCTGGGCGGCCTTCGCCCAGCGGTTTCCCGATGCGCTCGCCAAGCTGCTGGTGTGGTACGACGACGCGGGGGCGCAGGAACTCGACCGGAGTCTGCGCGGCGCCATTCCCTACATTCGCGCGTTGTGGACCTACGTGGTGAGCGGGGCGCCCAAACTGGCCCTGAGTCTGCTCCTCTGGTGGCGATGCACGCGCCTGCTGAGCGGCGGCGAAGAGTGAGGTCCTGATGGCGGCCAGCGGCAATCTGGTGTTTCGCGAGAACCCCGTGCTCCAGCGCGAGACGCGCCGCTTCCGCCGCCGCTGGTGGGCGTGGGTGCTGCTGGTTCTCGTCGCGTGGGTTCCGCTGACGCTGCTTCTGCGTTCGTCGCCCGGGGTTCTCGCCTCGATGGGCCTCACGCCTCCCACAACTTTTCTGACAACGACGCAGGCGATCGTCTTCGACATGCTCGGGATGGTCTTCCGTCCCGACCTGATCGTCGGGTTCTTCCTGGTGTACCGGGCGGCTCTGATGCTCCAGAAGCCCGGTGCCCGTGACGAGCACGCCGTTACACCACTGACGCCGCGCCAGATCGTCATCGGCAAGGCAGCCGTGCCGTTCCTCGTGCTCTTCTTCCTCAACCTGTTTGCGTTGTGGGTGATCTACGGCCCCATGGTCATGGACCCGGTCTTCCAGGTCGCCATCCGCACTGATGGGCGCCTGACGGCTCCGGACGAACCGGACAGCCCTTTCAATGTTCCGCTCGTTTACGACGAGGACGGGAACCTCGTTTACGATCTTCAGCCACGCGAAAGCATTCGCTCCGGCGATGCCTCACCGCCAGCCGGAGAAAATCAGGGACGGAGCAAAACACCTTCCGCCTTTTCCTTCAATGGAGCCCTTCCCATCATCTTTTTTGCCGTAATCGAGGACTTCCTGTACGCTGCGCTGATCGTGTTGATCGCGCTGCGCGAGTATCTCTTCCGCCGCGACCCGCTGGTTGCCACGTTCCGCGCTCTCGGCTGGATGGTCCTGGCTGGCACGGGCATCGTTGCGTGCAGTTGGGCGTACATGCTGCTGGTGCTGGTGCTTCCGACGGAGTGGAACTTTGCGCTGATGCGTTCGCCGGGGCTGGACCTGTTGGCGGGCAATGCGGTCTGGTTCGCGCTCGTGCTCCCCTTCGAGACGTGGCTGATTCGCCGCCATTGGCTCACCGTGACGGGGCGGATGAATGCGTGGCTGTCGGCGGAGGACTAGGGCGTCAGTCCGAAGTCGCGCGCGCGTTGGGCATCGGCGAGCGCGGCGACGCGGCGCGGCTCCAATGCGGGTTCGAGTTCGCAGGCCAGATCGATTTCGCGCATCATGCTCAGCGACTCGTTGCTCGCGAGCGAGTCCGTCCCCAAATATGTCGCGACGCCCGCGTCGAGCAGGCGCTTCAATGGAAAGGCCCCGCGTCCGAAATACACGTGCGTGCCGGGACAGACGACCGCGCGCGTTTGCGTTTTCGCCAGCAACGCGATCTCCTCGTCCGTCACCTCGTTCAAATGGGCGAGCAGTGTGTGGGGCCCGAGAACGCCAGACGCGGCGAGGTACTCGACGGGCCTCATGCCCGGGTGCTTCCACCCCTGCGGCAAGGAGCCAAAGTCGTTCAGAAAATCGTGCAGCGCACCGCGCCCGTGCAGCAGCATTTCCGTCTCTTCCGGCGTTTCGGCCGCGTGGATGCACAGCCATTGCCCCGCTTCACGGGCTGCTTGGGCGGCGGTGGCGAGCAGTTCGGGCGTTGTCGTGTATGGCGCGTGGGGCGAGAGTCCGAAGCCCTGTCCGGCGGCGAGGGCGGGCTGCGCGTTCTGCCACGCAACGGTTTCGTTCAGGCGGGCAACGGCCTCGGCCGGGTCGAAGGCAATGATCTCGGTGAACGAAAGGCAGGGCATCTCCACGGCCCGGATCAGGTCGGGGGCGATCCGCATGCTGTCGATGTCGAGCAGCGCCTGCGTCCCCGATTCGCGCAACTCAAACAGCCCGGCCGCGATGGCGGACTGGGCGTCTTCCGGGCGTGCTGCGCGCTTGCGCCGGGCGATCTGGCCCAGCCATTCCACGAAAGGCGTGGAGGGCGGGATGGCTCCGCGCAGGAAGCCCAGCTCAAGATGGCAATGTGCATTAAAGAATCCGGGCATCGATTTTCCTTCCCGCCGGGAACTGATGGGCGAATGAATACCGGCGGGCGGGGTGCGTACTCAAGGGAGGAGCGTCTGATTGACGCGTTGCATTTTTACGTGCCAGCCTGCAGCCATCACGATTCAAGGAGTTTCCCATGGTTCCCCTGCCTTTTCCCCTCGTCGTCCAGGAAAAATCCGCTGCGGTTGTCGAGCGGTTGGGGCGGTTCAACCGAATTTGCCCGCCGGGCTTTCACATCATCATGCCGTTTGAGAAAATCGCGGGCAGGATCGATCTGAAAATCCAGGAGATCCCCGTCAAGATCGAGACAAAGACACTCGACGACGTTTTCGTCCACGTCACCGTGGCCGTTCAGTACGCCGTGATGGTCTCGCGCATCCGCGAGGCCTTCTACGAGCTTTCCTATCCCGAGCGCCAGATCACCTCCTTCGTGTACGACGAAGTACGCGCGCAGGTGCCCAAGATGAAGCTCGACGATGTGTTCCGCAACAAGGACGACATCGCCGACGCGGTGCGCAAGGGGTTGACGGAGACGATGAATCAGTACGGCTACGAGATCGTGAAGTCGCTCGTGACCGACATCGACCCCGACCCGAAGGTCAAACAGGCCATGAACGAAATCAACGCGGCGCAACGCATCCGGCGTGCGTCGGAGGAGCGCGGCGAGGCCGAGAAGATTCTGCGCGTCAAGCAGGCCGAGGCCGAGGCACAGGCGTCGATTCTGCGCGGCCAGGGGATCGCCGGCCAGCGCAAGGCGATCGTCGATGGCCTGCGCCAGAGCGTCGAGGAATTCCAGAAGTCCGTTCCCGGCACGTCCGCCGCAGAGGTCATGCAGATCGTCATCATGACGCAGTATTTCGACACGCTGAAGGAAATTGGCGGTCAGTCGAAGACGAACACGCTGATGATTCCGCACACACCCGGGAGCATCGGGGACTTCTCCGAGCAGATTCGGTCGAGCATCATGCTGGGCAACATTGCGTCCGACTATGTGGCACGCGGCGGCGAGGAAGCTGGTAGTGCGGGACCGGCGATGCCCGCGTCGGCTCCCCGCCAGCGCACGGCGCCACCACCGCCCGAGCGCGACGACGAGAATCCACGCACGCGTCCGCCCGTGCCGGGACTGTAGCAGAGGCGGCTATTCCGCCGGTTGTTCCTGCTGGCCGCCGGGTTGCGACTCGGCGGCTTCTCCATCCTTCCCGAACTCGATGATGATGTCGCGTGTGGCCCAGCCGCTGCTCGCCGGTTTCTTGATCTGGCTTGTTGAGAGTTGCCAGAGTTCGTTTCCGCCTTCCGGTGTGGAGGCCTGGAAGTACACGTTGCCCAGCGCCCCCACGTAGCTGCGCGGATGCGAGGAGTACGGCCCCGGGGTCATCTCGAAGACCGGATACGTTCCCGATGCCGTGGCGTCAGTGTACCACATTTCCAGACCGGTGGCCGCCGTGCCGGAACTGAACATGGCAAAGGGTTTGTCCTTGATGGGTGTGAACTCCTGAATGGGTGCGGTCTCCGGGCCGCGTACGGCGTCGGGCAGGCGCATCGTTCCGAACTTCGTGCCGTCGGTGGACCACAGATTGCCGTCGCTGGAGAAAACCAGGCGGCCGTTGACTTCGCCGAGCAACGCGTCCGCGTGCACGGACTCGCGGCCCGTGATGTACGTCATCGGCAGCGTGAACAGATCCGTTCCATCCGACACCCAGAGTTCTCCGCCGTTGCCCGTGAAGAAGAGGTAGTTCCCCGCTTTCGTCAGGTTGCGAATTGCCTGGTCCTGCCCCTCCCACTGCACAACCGTCATGCGCTGCGTTCCCGCCATCGTGCCGTTGGTCTCCCAAAGTTCGCCTTCGACCAGAGGAACACTTCCCGAGCCGACGGGGGGCATGATGGTGGGGGAGAAGAAGAACTTGTCCTGATACGTTGCACCCGTCAGATGGATCGTTTCCGAAATTCCGTCGGCCGTCAGCAGCGGCACCAGCGGGAACGTACCGGTGGCCGTGGTGTCGGACACCCACAGTTGCCTGTCCTGCGTGGGGTCGTTTTCGTAGATCGGTTCGCGGAGCGAGAAGAAGAAGTGCGAGGAAGTGTTTCCGAGTGGGATGAACTCGGCGGAGCAGGCCTCGCCGAGGACGGTGCCAAAGGGGCTGACTCCCTTGTCGGCGACGTTTTCGGCGTTGCAGGGGAACGTTCGGACTTCACTGGTCGTTGCCCGCGTGCCCGTGCTGGCCCAAAGGCCCGGCGGATAGATCGTCGGAGGCTCCGTGTCGTGGTCGATGAACGCCTGAGCGTAGAGCATGATCCGGTGGTTGAACGTGGTGGGAAACCAGAGCCATTCGTTCTCAATGACTCCCGTTGAGTAAGTGCCCGCCAGGGTTCCATCGGTTCTCCAGACGCTCGTCACGTATTTCATTGCATCCTTGCATTCATCGTCTTCGAGAAGGTCGTTCAGAAAGTCGAGTAACGATTGGTCCTCATCCGGGCCGTCTCCACAGCACTCGTCGTTGGTGCACATGATTCCACGCACATAAATGATCAGAAGATCGCCGTGCAAAATGGCCTGAAGTTCCTCGGCCACGATGTCCAAATCGCCGGCCATGTTGATATAGAAGTCGCCGAGGATGCTGCCGATGGGTTGCGTTCCTGCCTCCGTGCCGTCGGTGATCCAGACGTGTCCCTGGTAACCGTCGTTGAAGAAGACGTACCGGCCAAACGCGCCAAGAGGGTTGAAGGCAACGGACGTGCGCCCCGAGGCCGAGAGGTCTTTGGGCAGATACCAGCCGTAATCCGTCCAGTCCGACACCCAGAGTTCGCGGCCATAGGTCGTGTCGGTGAACTGTTTGCCGGTGAGGAAGAGACGCTCGCCGCCGGGCACGCCGTCGGAATCGGTTTCCGCCAGCGGCCGCCAGTAGCCGGGACGCA
Source organism: Candidatus Sumerlaeota bacterium (assembly GCA_030156535.1). Lineage (GTDB taxonomy): Bacteria > Sumerlaeota > Sumerlaeia > SLMS01 > JAHLLQ01 > JAHCAW01. Next base: position 153,347 of record JASGMJ010000005.1, on the reverse strand, counting down.
GGTTCTCTGTTTCGCCCGCCACGCCCTGCGTGATGTAGAGCCCGGGTGGCCCCGCGCTCTGGTCCACGCCGAAGATCACACCGCGTGTCGTCGCCAGCAGACCATCGATCTCGCGCAACTGGGCCCAGAGCTCGAAAGTCCCCAGTGTTGTGCCATCCGAGACCCAGAGTTTGCCGCGGCGTTCGCTCCCCGACGAGGAAGGGAGCCCGGACTCTGTGAAGTACAGCTTGTCGTTCCATGTGGCCGTCTCGCCAATGGTCGGCGCGCCGCTCCACGACCAGTCGAGACGCCGTGCGAGCCCCAGGCTCCCGGGTGATCCATCGGTGGACCAGACTTCGTAGAACGAGCTGGTGAAGTTCGTCAGCAGGAAGAAGCGCGTGTCCGCCGGAATCAGGCGGATTTCCTCCGATGCTCCTTCCATGAGCGGGAGGTCTCCCACGATCTGGGTGAACGTTTCGGTGCCGTCGCTGGAGAAGAACCGGCGGCCCGAGCGGTAGAGAATCGTGCCGTCGGCCACCACGAAGTCATCCGGTGCGCCAAATGTTGCCAGGAAGTTGTCGGAGAAGATGCGCCGCGCGCTCTGGGTTCCGCCATTGACCAGCACCAGATTCCCAACGCCATTCGCGTCGTGCGCCAGAAGCAGCAACTGGCTCGCGTCCCAGCCCGCAATCGGCACCGAAGCGTCGGCCGTGTATCCCGGCGGCAGCAGCGCCTGCGCGCTCCTCGTTCCGTCCACGGTTCCGTCGGTCTGCCACAATTCGGTGCGTCCATCCTCGAAGAGAGCGAAGAAGTAGTACCATCCGCCCGCCTCCATCCCCGGCAGGATTTCCACGGCGTCGCGGATCAGGCGAAGTTCCTTCGTATTCTTGACCGATCCGTCGGTGACGTTAATGCGCCGTCCCGTTTCCGCGCCAAAATCCGAGTCCGCGAAGACCACATGGTCGCCCAGCGGACCAAGAAAGCGCAGGTTGTCCATCGTCTTCAGCGGCAGTGTTCCGTAGGTTGTTCCATCGCTGACGACCAACATGCCGGGATAGATGCTCGTGCCGCCCACTCCCTCATCATACGTTGGCGTGTAGGAACCCTCGAAGTAGAACTTTCCGCGGTGGGCCATGCCCTCCAGGGGGCCGTGGCTGGCGGCGCGCAGCTCCGGGTCCGGGCCGGGTGCGAAATCCTTGATCAGATAGGCATTGCCGGCGGGCTGCGCTGCCGCGCTCGCGCCGAAGGCCGCCGCCAGCATCCCGGCGGCTAAGGTTTGTCCAGCCCAGCTCATGCGATCAGGCATCCCCAAGAGTTTCCCCCAGGACGGCGTTCTTGCCACCCTGCAACTCAAAGCATGGGACTTTTGAAGTTGTCCGCCAACTCAAAGTTCAAAGAGTTTGGAAACACTTATTTGCGAGTCGATGAGAATGGGGCCGCGAATCACATGATCTGGCACGAAGGGATGACTGCGAGGAGGGCGCCCCTCACGAACCCCGAACCGCTCTCACATTCCCTCATCCACGGCGTGGCCCTGCTCGCGGAAGCGTTGCAGCTTGTAGATCAGGGCGCGGCGGCTGATGCCGAGCGCGCGGGCCGTCTCCGAGCGGTTGAACCGGTTGTTGCGTAGGGTCTCCAGAATCACCGAGCGCTCGACCTCGGCCATGACGCCACCGGACGACTCGGACGGAGCAGGCTCGTCCGCTGGAGGAGCGGCGCTGCGCAGGCGTGGCGGCAGGTGTTCCGGGATGATGACTTCGCTGCGCGAGAGAAGCACGGCGCGCTCCATCGCGTTGCGCAGCTCACGCACATTGCCTGGCCAAGTGTAGGTGCACAGCAACGCCATCGCGGCGGGGGAGAAGCGTACCCGGGCGCCGAGAAACTGCGAGGCGTAATGGGTGGCCAGCGGGACGATGTCCTCGGGGCGGTCGCGCAGGCGCGGCAGATGGATCTCGAAGACGTTGAGGCGGAAGAAGAGATCCTCGCGAAAGCGCCCCGCGCTCATTTCCTGCTCGAGATCGCGGTTGGTGGAGGCGAGCAGGCGCACGTCGGTCTGGAGCGTTTGCGAGCCGCCGATCCGGCGAAAAGTGCCGTCCTGAATCACACGCAGAAGCTTGGCCTGGAGCGAGGCGGGCATCTCCGCGATTTCGTCGAGCAGGATCGTGCCCCCGCGGGCTTCCTCGAAGACACCAATGCGGCGCGCCACGGCTCCCGTGAACGCCCCCTTCTCGTGGCCGTAGAGCTCGCTTTCGAGAAGGTGCTCGGGAATCGCGGCGCAGTTGACCTTGATGAAGGGCGCGGAGGCGCGCGGGCTGGCCGCATGCAGCGCGTCGGCCACAACTTCCTTCCCCGTGCCGCTCTCGCCCGTGAGCAACACGCGCGAGTCCGACGGCCCGGCGATCGCGATGTCGCGCAGGATGGCCTTCATGGCGGGGCTCTCGGCGATCATGCCATGGGGCGGCACGAGCGCACTCAAATCCGAGGCGGGCGCCGCGCCGGCTGGCGTCTTCAGGGCATTGCGCACCGACGCGAGGAACTCGTCGAGGTCGATCGGCTTCTCCAGGTAGTTCACGGCGCCGTCGCGCATGGCGCCGACGGCATCGCGCACGTCGGGGTAGGCCGTGACGAGGAGCACGGGAACGCCGGAGCCGGCATCGCGCAGGGCGTGCAGAAGATCGAGCCCCGTCATGCGTGGCATTCGAATGTCAGAGACAACCAGGCTGGCAGGAGTTGAGCGCAACACTTCGAGGGCATTCTCGCCGTCGGTGGCCTGAACGACCTCGTAGCCGTGATGCGTCAGGCACCCGGACAGCAGGCGGCGATTGCCAGCGTCGTCGTCGACGACAAGAACTTTGGGAGGGGCAGGTGTGGTCATGAAGCCGGACTCGCCTTCCCACCCGGCCGCATGGCGCTGACGGTGAAGCACGCGCCGCCCAGTGCCGATTCCGTACACACAATTCGCCAGTCGTGGGCAGCGCAAATCTGGCGGACCACGGCAAGGCCAAGGCCGCTCCCCGCGGCGTTCGTTGTCATGTAGGGACGGAAGATTTCGTCGCGCAGTTCCGCCGGGACCCCGGGACCGTTGTCTTCGACGGAGAGCGTGAGAGTGCGGTCCGCCTGCTGCTTCGTTGTCACGACGATTTCACCCTCCTCGCCCACGGCCTGGACAGCGTTGAGCAACAGGTTGAAGAGCAACTGGCGCAGGAGCATCTCGTCGGCCTCGACGGTTGCGGGGCCGCCTTCGAAGCGGATGGCTGCGTGTCTCTCTTCGAGGTCCGCGGCCAGGGCATCGCGCACGTTCTCCGCGACGGCTGAGGGATCGACAGGCGCGAGGCGTGGCTGCGGCGGCTTGGAGTAGCGGATGAACTCATTGAGGCGGTAAGTGACTCTGTCGAGTTCCTCGACGATCTGGCGCGAGCGGTCGCGGGTCTCCGGCGAGGTGTCTTCCTGCTGGGCCATTGTCTGTGCCAGGCCCCGAATCAGATTCAGGGGATTGCGCGTTTCGTGGGCAAGGCCAGCGGCGGCCAGGTTCATTTCCTTCAGGTGCTCGTTCTGCTGCTGGCTGCGGACAAGCCGGAGAAGCAGACGGTTGAACCGGCTCCAGGAGGAGACAGCGACGCCAATGCCGCCGACGGCAAGCAACGCGACAAACGCGAGCAGCGTGCGCATCCGGAGATCGCGGTTCAGTTCGCGGTTCATGCCCGCCGTATTCAGCGTCAGGACGAAACCGTGAACGCCGCGGCGTTCAATCAGATCGCGGAACTCTGATTCGGAAATCCAGGGAGGGCGGCCAAACGGATGGCGCTTGCGATCCCATCCTCCGTCGCCCGGTGGCGGCGCCTCGGTAGTCGGCGACGTGGGGGCATCCTCGGGACGGGGAGGGCGTATGCGCTCGTCGTCCTTGGACTCAGGGATGACGATGGTCGGGTTGCGCGGGCGCGAGTCGCTGGCCTCGTCGGCACCGAGGTCCACGACGTTGGTCACGATGACGCGGTCGGGCTCCCATCGGACGCCCGAGTGAGGGAGTTGGGGGGGGCTGGCGCCGGGCTCTCCAGCCGCGACAACCGTTTCGCCCAGGGCGTTGACAAGCATCACGGAGCGCAGGAGTTCGCCGCGAACGAGCTCATCGAGGGTGGCCTTCAGGCGATCCTCGCGGATCATGCCGATGCGGCCCGAGCGGCTGATGAGGGCGATCGTATCACTGATGTCGCGGGCACGCTGGAGCAGGTTGTCGCGCGCCTGCTCGCGCACGCGGCCGTATTCGACGGCCAGAAGGACGACGATGCCGATCCAGACGCCGGCGAGGCCGATGCGGATGGGCCAGAGCAAACGTTCCTTGGGCTCGGCGTGCACCATGCGTCAATCCTCGGGCAGCGGAGGGAGGTAGTCCGGCATGTCAACGCCATCGAAGGCGGTGGGAACGATGTCGAACTGCGCGCGCTCTGAATCGGTCAGCGTCTCCAGATCTTCGACCCCCGTCACCACCGTCGGCGTCAGGAAGATCAGAAGCTCCGTCTTGCTCTTCTCCTTGATCGTCCTGCGAAAGAGGGCACCGACAAGGGGAATGTCGCCGAGCAGGGGGACCTTGGAGACAGACTCAGTCATATTGTCCTCCATCAGCCCGCCGATGACAACGGTCTTTCCGTCGGCGACGACGACGCGGGTGCTCGCCGAGCGCTTGGCAATCACCCGGGCATCGGTTGTGTCGGTAATGGCGACGGACTCGCTGGTCAGCGTCGAGATCTCCGGAGCAACTTCCATTTCGACCAGGCGGTCGGGCGTGATGTGTGGCGTCACTTCCAGGATGATGCCGATGTCCTCGTACTCGATCGTGTTGATCGTCTGGCCGCTGTCGGTGACGCGGGAGTTGCGGATGAAGGGGACTTCCTGGCCGATGGTGATCGTCGCGAGTTCATTGTTCCGCGCGATGACAGAGGGGCGCGAGAGGACTTCAAGTTTCCCCTGACCGGCAAGGGCGCGGAGCGTGACGCTGAGGTCGTCCTCGATGATTTTGAGGAAGCCGCCGCGCGAGGCGCTGGCGACTCCGAAATCCGTGAGCAGCGAGTCGGTCCCAGCGTCGAACGAGTAACTGGCTTCGACTCCAAGATCGAGGTCGTCCGTGTGTGTGACTTCGAGGAAGAGCACCTTGATGAGAACCTGGGGAACGGGGCGATCGAGCGTTTCGATCAGCGAGGCGATCTGTGCATTTGTTTCCTCGTCGGTGATGACGATGATCGAGTCCGTTTCGAGGTCGTAGCGCACAATGGTATCGCCGCTGAGGTTGGTGCCGAGATTGCCGCGCACCCCGGAAGGTTCCAAGGTGGGCTCCTGAGCCGATGCCAGTGTGCCCGCAAGAAGAAGGGCAGTGGTGCAGAGGGCGGGTTGGAGTACGGAGCGGATGCTGGCCATGATGTCTGTTCCTCGCGTTTCTGGCGGCATGTTTAGCGGTTGGTTGTGTTCGTATTGCGGTTTGTGTTGGTGGTGTTCGTGGTGTTGCGGGAGCTGGTGTTGCTCGTACTTGTTCGTGAGCTGCTGGAGCTGCTGGTGCTGCCGAACATTTCGTCGAGGAGCTCGGAAACTTCCTCGGGGTTGGCGTTCTTCAGGGAATAGACGTAGACCTTCTTCGTGCCGGCGGGATCGCGGTCGAGTTCATGGACGACGCCGGCGATCTGGGTCAGCACATCGCTGACGGCGCTGACGACGACGCTGTTGGTGCGCGTGTCGGCGACGGCGAGGACGGTGGCGGATTCCTGCTCGCGTTCACTCTGCTCGCTGTTGCTTACGGTGTTTCCTCCCGGAGCTCTCCCCCCTGGCCCACGAAAGCCGATGCGCACATTGCTGCGGGAGTTCGTGGTGGATTGTGTGGTGGAATCGGCCGCGAAGATCTCCGTGATGACGTCCGCCATCTCCTCGGCGTCGGCGTACTTCAGGGGGAAGACGCGCACCTCGGTGAGGATTTCCGTGGAAAGATCGAGGGTGGCGATAAGCTCCTCGATGGTCGTGATGAGTTGCGGAGGCGCCGCGACGACGAGGGAGTTGGTGCGTTCGTCGGCGGTTGCAGTCACGCGCGAGGATGCCTGGACGACGGCATTCTGGGTGCTACTGCTGCTCTGCCTGTCGCCGTCGTCGCCCCCGCGCCGGAAGAACGGCGGAAGCTGGCGGCTGTTGCTGCTACTGCCGCTCGTCGTTTCCTGCTCGAAGAGTTCGGTGATGAGAGTTGCGGTCTCCTTGGCATCGGCATGACGAAGCTGGAAGACTTTCACGGTGGTGATCTCGCTGAAGGACTTGTCGAGTGCCGTGATAATCTCAGCGACGCGGCGGATGTTCGCCTGCGTGTCCGTCAGCAGGATCGCGTTGCTTCCCTCGTTGGCCGAGATCGTGGAGTAGGACGGCAGGAGGGGGCGCAGGTTCTCGACGAGTTCGGATGCCTGGCTGTAGCGGATCGGAATGATCTGCGTCACCATTTCGTCGTTTTTCGGAATGGTCAACGGGTCCGAGCCCTGGCGCACGGGAATGTCGCGCTGCTTGGCATCCTCGCGGCTGACGATGGTCAGCGTGTTCCCCGATCTCAACGCCGCATAGCCCTTCTCGTGAAGGATCGTCGTCACGAGTTCGAGCGACTCCTCGGGATTGAGGGGACGGTGGCTGATGACGTCGATGGTTCCGCTGAGCGGAACCGTGGTGACGACGGCAAACCCCGCGGCCTCACTGAGGTAGTCGAGCACGGTGTCGATGGTGGCGCCGCGGAAGTTGAAGCTGATTTCAGCTGTCTGTGGCGTCGTGGTATCGGGGGATGCCTCGGTGGTGCCGAGTATCCCGGTGGTGGTGTCGGGTTCCTGGGCCGCCAGTGAAGCCGTGGCGAGAAAACCGATCATCAGCAAACCGGCAATGTGGCGTCGGGTGGTCATTTTGCCTTCTCCTGCTCGCGGCGTTCGCGCATGCGTTTCAGAATGGCCGCTTCCGCGGCTGGGTCTTTCGTGATGTCCGTGGCGGCACCGGCGGCCTGGGGGAGGTACCAGTCGCCGTCGTCGATGCGGCGGAGGATCGAGCCAACGGCCCAGAGCTTCGTATCGCCGTCGATCGAGATGGTGACGCCCTTCGTGTCGATGGATTCGATGGTAAAGCCCGCGATGCTGTCGCCCGTCTTGCGATGCCCCGCGTGCTCGGTGACGGCGGACGAGAAGATCGCCGTCCGCTCGTCCTCCTTCACGACGGCACCGATCAGCGTGATCGTCGTGACGGCCGGAGCCCTTGAGACGGGCGGTGCGGGACGTGAACTGGGAGCGCGGCGCGTGGGGTTGAAGATGTTGCGCTCGATGATGATGCTGTACGTATCGAGCGATAGGGTCGTGCCTGATGAGGCATTCTTCGTTGTGCCCGACTGCGCAGCCAGCAGGCCGGAGAACGCGATCAGTGCAAGGACAAGAACGGCGAGGTTTCGGCGCTTCATGTATTTGCCCCCTCGATGCGCAGCGCGGAGAAAACGAGATCCACTCCCAGGCTCCTGCCGTTTTCGTCGCGTGCGCGAATCTGTGTTTCGTCGAGATAGAGCGGGAGCTTGGCGGTTTCCAGTTCAAAGAGAAAGCGCGTCAGCGCCGCGATGTCGCCTTCCGCCGAGAGGCGAATCTCGAAGCGGTCGCCCACGTCCTTCATCTCGACCCACCGGGGGCGGACGCTTGAAATGCTCAGGCCGCTGGCTGACGCCCACTTCGTCATGGCATCGAGCACGAGTGCCTCGGCTCGCGCCGTGTCGGCGGGAAGCGAACTCTCGCGCATTTCCTTCCAGCGCGCGGCGATGTCTTCCTCTCGTTCGAGAAGGGCGGTGCCGCGCTCGATGTCCTGCGTGCGTTGCACGATGCGCGCCGCCTGCTTGTCCCAAATGGCAAGCAAGGGTCGCACGACAACTGCGTCGAGCAGCAGCACGCCCAATCCACAGGCGGCGAGTATCAGCAGAAGCCGTCGGCGTTTGTCCGCTCTCATGTCTTCCCCCTGGGGTTCCACGTAAACGACAGGCTGAACTGAACGGGTGAGTCTCCCCGCATTTGTTGCACTTTCAAGTTGGAGACTCCCGGGCGTGCGCCGAGCGCTTCCTGGAATCGGCTGAAACTACTCGCCGACGTTGCCGTGCCCGTGCAGGTCACCGTCGTTTGGTCCTTAATGTGCAGCGTGCTCGCGGTTACTTCGCCGGATACCGGAAAGGCCTCGGTGATGCTCTTGAGCAGGTCGAGGCTTGGTGCGCTCGCATCGTTCCACGGACGCCATGCGCGGATGTCCTTCTCATAGCTTTCGACGCTGGCAACGCCGTCGCGCATGGCGAGCCACTTCGCATCGAGATAACGTGCCCGCCACGTGTGTGCGGCGAAGACGAGCACGGCTATGGCAAGAAGCGAGGCGCCCACGATCGCGGCGCGGACGACGAAGCCCTTGCGGCGCATTGATGCCAGGTGCCGTTGCCAGCGCGTAATGCGGGGACGGAGGAAATTGACCGTCAACGCCTGGCCCTCAAAAGCGGCGGCGGAAAGCCTCCTTGCAATTTCGTCGGGTGGCGATGGCACGGCCTTGACGGAAATGCCCATGCGTCCGGCCTGCGGGCCAAGCTGCTCGGCGAGGCGTGCGGCAAGTTCCAGCGGCGCGTGAACCGCAACGGTTGTCCTCGCTTCCGCCAATTCCTCGGGCAGCGTGCGCAGGGCCACGCGCAGTTCCCTGAGAATGTCGGCACGCAGTGCTTCGTCCTCGATGCCCGCGCCGGGTTCCATCTTGCAGAGAACGCGCAGGGCCAGCAACCCGCCGTCCGACGCGATGCAAAGCACCAGGTCGTGCCCTTCGGCGATGAGGGACACGCCATTGGCGGCTTCGCCGTGTGCATGGACGCAGGCGGGAACGATGGCCAAAGGCGCGATGTGGGCAGCGCGCAGAACGGCTTCGAGCGCGTCGAGCTTCGCTGTCGGCATGGCCGCGGCAATGGCGATATCCGGTGCGTCCGCGCGCGTGCAGCGCGTCTGCGAGAGGACCATGTCCTCCGGCGGGTAGGGGAACGCCTTTTCTGCTTCGAGTTCCAGGAGACTGGCAAAATCCTCGGCGGAAAGCTCGGGGGCTTCGAAGGCGTGCGTCATCGTCCATGCCATGGGCACCGTGACGATGGCAGCGCCAGGGCGAAGACCACCCTGTTCCAGCAAGAGACGAATTTCCGCTCCCGCCGTTTCGGGATCGCCCCCAAAGGGATCACACGAGAGTTCGCCCATAACCGAGCGCAATGGAGCGTCCGTTGTGTTTCCCGCGTGGCATTCGGTGGCCCGCACCCAGCCGGGCCGAAGCTCGATAACCAGCAGGCGCGAGTTCTTGCGTCGCATGGGCGTCATGCTTCCAGTCATTGTTCCGTCCCTTCGCGCAGTGCCGCCATGGTGTCGTCGTCCAGTGGCCATCCGGCGCGGGCCAGATCGCGTCGGTAAATCACCCGCGCCTCGTCCTCCACGTCGAGCACCGCGAACGTGCGGCGCACGCCGCGCCCGTTCCGTCCCGTTGCGGCGATGTCGAGGCCGAACTGATAGGAGCGGCTCGTGACGAACGGACCCACCAGTGCGACGGTGTCCGCGTCGAGGACGGTGGTCAGCCAGGCGGTGCTTTCGAGTGTGGTTTCGTCGAGGGATGCTCTTGCTTCAACGAGTTCAATCGCCTTCTCCGACGTCATACCGGGCAGGCACGCGAGCACTTCACTCGGTGCCGTCGCCACGTTCACGAGACCCGTACGGTAATCGCCACTCTCAATCGTGAGGGCGTCCTCGATCTGCGCGAACTCTGTCGCCGAGAGGCCACTGAGTTGGTAGAACTCCAGCGGACTGCCGACATCGGTGAGCTCGGGACCAAGGCTTTCCATCACCCGGTCGGCAACGCTCTGGCCGAGGGTTTCGATAAGAAGCTGTTGCAGATCAACGCGCGCAGACTCCCCCCTGAGGTTCACCTTCGCGCTGCCGTCATCGCGCGTGTTCGGTTCGCGTGAATGCGCCGTCAGAAAACGCACGATCCCGGTGTCGAGTTGGCCGTCGGCGTCGTCGGGCGGCCACAGTTCGTCGCCGTCGTCCTCGTTGGGATCGAGGATACCGTTGCGGTTTTCATCCTCCCCGAAGAGCAGGGTAAGATCGGCGCCCTGGACGAGGCGCAATTCCTCGACGCTTTCGAAGGGCGCATCCTTGCAAAGGTACGGCGTGTCGAGAAGGAGGTAGTCCTGGGACTCGGCGCCGTTGGTGGTGAGGTCGCTGTCCTCGTCGCGCCAGTCCACGATGGCGGCGGCGAACTCAGCCGTCATATCGGGGAGCGCTTCGAGCATTTCAAGTTCCGCTGTGTTGATGTTCAGTTTCGATGCTTCATCGACGAGACTGAAGGTCAACTCCGTCGGTGTCTGGAGGGCGTCATGATCCATGCCAAGCAGCCAGAAGTGCGCTTCACCGACAGCAACGTTCTCGACGGCGTACCCCTCCTCTTCGAGGTCCGGCACTTTGCCGGTTTCGTCGATGGTTTCGAGTGCAAAGCGCACGTACTCGATGGCGGAGTCGATGGCATGCACCGCCTGAAGACCGGCGACGCTGTTCTCGCTCGCGAGGTAGGCCATGCGGGCGGAATGACCAAAGTAGATTGCCGTGGAAACCATCGTGGAGATGACCCAGAGAAGCACGACAAAGACAATGGCACGGCGGCGGCGCGGCATCATGGCTCATCTCCCGTTTGTTGGGATGGAGCCGCTGCCGCTGCCGTGGCAGTGGGGCGGGGCTGAGTCGTCAGATGCTGAAGAAAAACCAGGGAATTGCCCTCGGCGGGTGTCACGGTCAGACTCACGAGAACCGGGTTTTCGTTTTCGACCACCGTGGAGTCCCACGTTTCCGACCAGACCTCGCCGTCGAAGCACTCGATGGAAAGGCCGGTTGCTTCGGCAAGCAGCACGGTGTCGCGCGTGTCCTCGTCGTCCTCGGTGGAGGCGAGCAGGTTCACCGTTTCGCGGCGGATGAACGGATAGGCCCCGCCGGTCGCGCTTTCGCTCTCGGTGTCGAGGAGGTACTCCACGCGGCGGATGTCAGCCCAGGGTTCGCTGTCGTTCAATGTTCCTGAGGCGGTGTAAAATTCCAGTGTGTCCATCGCGGTGTCTTCGGAGCCGTCGGACTCCAGGAGCATCGTGCCCGCGAGCAATCCGGCGGGCACCACCGCGTTCTGGAGGTCGCTGCGAATCACGGAAGCAATGCGATGTGTGCCGCCCTTCTCCTCGGAGAGCTCGGCCGCCGCGCTGCGCATCCGCACCGCACCGAAGAGCACGGAGACCGCCGCGGCCAGCAGAGTGGCGGCGATGCCCAGCGCGAGCAGCGTCTCAATCAGCGTGAAGCCACGGGTGCGTTTCACGACTCCTCTTCCTCCTCCGCCATCACAAGGCGTGTGAGCGTTTCGGAGTATGTCGTGCCCTGCACGGGATAGAACACCGTGACGTCGACCTGCTGCATGGCTTCGACGTCCCATGACGAAACGGTCATCTCCCAGGTCCATCCCGCAAAGTCGTCCTCGAACTCGCCGCTCTGATCGCCATCCTCCCACGACTCCGTGCCGATGACTTCCTGGAGAATCTGGTCGGCCAGGAACGCCGCGTCGCGTTTGCGCACGGCCATGGAGGAGGTACGGTTCGCGTACAGAATCGCGCCGACCGTGACGGGCAGCACGATGGAGAGCAGCAGCATCGAGGCAAGGAGCTCGACGAACGTCATTCCGCGTGGATGGAGCGCGAGTCTCATGGCGTCGTCACCTCGTAGCGCGTTCCGTTCTCGTTCAGCTCAATGACGAAGACCGTCGTTCCCTTCTCGTCGATGTGGTAGGAAGCGGGACTTTCGAAGTCGATTTCGCCATCCGGCCAGATCACGAGTTCCGTATCCTCCTCAAGGGCTTCCCCTTCCTCGTCGAAGGGCGTGATCGTCAGGCCGGTCGCGGTTTGGTACGTATAGATGTCGCGCGAGGTGCGCGTGTCGCGCAGGCCATAGGAATCGCCGTCCTCGTCAACCCAGAGCGCCACACGCACGGCGTTGCCGATGGCGTGCTCGCGCGCGTACTCGGTAAGTGCGGCAAAGCGGCGGCACTCCTCGGTGCTCGCGCGCCCGGTGACAAAACCGCGAAGCTGCGGAGCAACGAGCGCCGCGATCACCGACAGCAGGGCGAGCACCACCATCAGCTCCATCAGCGTGAAGCCCTCTTGCCCGCGTGCCGCGATGTGTTGCCGCCGAGTCATTGCTTTCGCCTACCAATTCGTGATGTCGTCTTCCGTGCCCGCGCGGCCGTCCGGCCCCATCGAGGAGAGGTCGTATCCGTCGGCGTTGTTCGTGCCGGGATATTCGTACAGGTAGGCCGCGCCCCAGGGATCATTGGGGATTCCCTGCTTCATGTAGGGCCCGCGCCAGTTCGTTGCGCCATCGGGTTGCACGATGAGTTCGTTGAGACCGTCGCTGCTGCTGGGGAAGTAGCCGTTGTCGACCTCGAAGGAATCGAGTGCGGTGGAAAGCGCGCTGATCTGCGTCTTGGCGGCGGTTTCCTTGGCCTGCTCGCTGCGTCCCGCAAAGCGCGGAATCACGATCGCCGCCAGCGTCGCGAGGATCACGAGGACCAGAAGCATTTCGACGAGCGAGAAGGCCCGCCGCGAAACGCGCGTGGTGCGATGCAACAGACTCATGGTGCCACTCCTTCTTCCGAGGGTTATTTGATGTAGTCCTGGATGGTGAAGATCGGCAGGACCATGCCGATAAAAATCGTGCCGATGACCGCCGCCATCACGAAGAGCAAGGCCGGCTCGGCGAGGGCGACGGCGAGCCGCAGTTGCCCGTCGAGATCCTTCTCGGATTCCTCGGCGATGCGCACGAGTTCCTGATCGAGGCGGCTGGATTCCTCGGCCACGGCGATCATCTCGATCGTCGAAGGGGGGAACAGGCGCTCGCAGGCGGCCAGGCTGCGCGCCAGCGACTCGCCCTTGCGCACGTTTTCGATGGAGGATGTCAGCGTGTCGATCAGCACCTGATTGCCGAGCGATTCGCGCGAAACCTGCAACGCCGTGATGAGTTCGACGCCCGAGCGGCTGAGCGTCCCGAGCATCCGGCAGAAGCGCGTGGCGGCGAAACGTGCCGCGAGCGAACCGAAGAGCGGCATGCGCAGGGCGAAGGTCTGCCAGGAACGCCGCCCCGCCGGCGATGCGATCCATTGCCGCGCGGCCACCAGCGCAATCACCAGCACCGCCGCCACGACCAGTCCCCAGTCGCGCACGCCTTCGCTCGCCGCGATGATTGCCCGCGTCAGCAACGGCAACGGCGCGCCCAGTCCTTCGAACATCGTCTGGAAACGCGGAATGAAGAACGTCATCAGGAAGATGACCACCGCCACGGTCAGCGCCATCAGCACCGCCGGGTACGTCATCGCCGACACGAGACGCGAACGCACTTCGCGGTCGCGCGACTGAAAATCCGCCACCTGCCCGAGAACCAGCGGCAGGAAGCCGCCCGTTTCACCCGCGCGCACCATGGCCGTGTCGATCCGCGGGAAAACGTCGGGCTGGCGTGCCATCGCATCGGCCAGCGACATGCCATCGACCACCATCTCGCGCAGGCGTTTCCACCGCGCGGCAATGAGAGGGCGCGAGCTTTCGCGCGAAAGAATCTGCAACGCACGGCTGAGGGAAACACCGGCGGCGAGAAGGCTGGCAAGCTGGCGCGTGAACTGTTCGCGGTCGCGCGCGGTGACGCGTCCGCGCAGCATCGCCAACGGATCCCACCCACCCGTTTCGCTTTCGGCTGGACGCCCCGCCGCATCCTCCACGCGCACGGGGCGCAGGCCGCGTTCTTCAAGAAGCCGCAGCGCTTCGCGGCGGCCGGGAGCATCGACGCGCCCCTCGGTCATCTGCCCCGTTTCGCTGAACGCCTTGTAGACGAAGACTCCCATGAGCTACTTGCCCCCATGTCCGTTTGGGAGTGCCTCGAGCGAACTGATGTCCGCCTGGCTGACACGAAGAACCTCGTCGAGGGAAGTGACTCCCTGCGCAACGAGCCGCCAGCCGTCCTCGGCCAGCGTCTGCATACCCTTGCGGCGTGCTTCCGCGCGAAGGGCAGGCGCCGAGTTTGTGCGCAGGATCAGTTCGCGAAACTCGTCGTCGATGCGCACCATCTCGAAGATGCCGCGCCGGCCAAAGAACCCCGTCTTGCGGCAACGCTCGCAGCCGCCGGGAGCATAAACGTGCGCTCCGGCGGGCATGCCGATCTGGCTCCGGAAGGCGGCGCTGGCGCTGCTGTGATCCTCGACGCGGCACTCCATGCACAGAACACGCACGAGACGCTGGGCCAGAATGCCTTCGAGTGACGAGGCCACGAGGTACGGCTCGATGCCCATGTCGGCCAGGCGCGTCGGAGCGGTGGGCGCGTCGTTCGTGTGCAGCGTGGAGAAAACCAGGTGCCCGGTGAGCGATGCCTGCACGGCGATGCGCGCCGTTTCCGCGTCGCGGATTTCGCCGACAAGCACCACGTCGGGATCGTGACGCAGGATCGAGCGCAGCCCACGCGCGAACGTCATTCCGGTCTTCTCGCTCACCTGAATCTGGTTGATGCCCTTGATGTGGTACTCAACGGGATCTTCGATCGTGATGATCTTGCGGATGCTGTCGTTGATTTCCGTGAGTGCGGAATAGAGCGTGGTGGACTTGCCGCTCCCCGTCGGCCCCGTCACGAGTACGATGCCGTGGGACAGCCGCAGCAACGTGCGGAAGGTCTCCTCGGTGTGTGGTGCCATGCCAAGATCGGCGACGGACTGGAGCGAGCGATCCTGGCGCAACAGGCGCATGACGACGCCTTCGCCGTGGATCATGGGGATCAGGGACACGCGGACGTCGACTTCCTGCTGCTCCAGGCGGATCTTGATGCGGCCGTCCTGCGGCAGGCGTTTCTCCGCGATGTCCAGGTGACTCAAAATTTTGATGCGCGAGACGATGGCAGGCTGAAAGCGTTTCAGACTGGCGGGAACGGGGATTTCCTGCAGGACGCCATCGACGCGGTAGCGCAGCCGCAGTTCGTCCTCGAACGGTTCGAGGTGAATGTCGGAGGCCCGCAGGTTGATGGCATCGGTCAGCACCTGATTGACAAAGCGGATGATCGAGGCGTCCTCGGCGGCTTCGTCGAGATTGCCCTCGTCCTCGTCGGAATCGCTGACGACCTGGATGCCTTCCTCTTCCTCGATCGAGCCGATCGTGTCGGCGCCAACGCCGAGCCACTTCTTGATTTCGCGTTGAATCGCCGTGGAAGGAGCAAGCACCGGACGAATCGTCAGGCCGGTGACAAGGCGCAGGCCCTCGAAGGCCTCGGGGGCGAAGAGTCTGCTTGTTGCTGCTTCGACGACATTGCCGGAACGCACGAGGGGGAGAACCTCTTCCCGGAGCAGCAGGCGAGGTGGAAAGAGCGCCAGCGTTTCACGTTCGAGGGAGACGTCGGTCAGATCGCTGAAGCGGCAGCCATACTCCTCGGCCAGCCAGCGGAGAACTTCCTCTTCCGCCGGTTCCTCCACTCCGGGATGTGCGTCTGCAAATGCTCGTGCGTCAGCCTGGAGAAGCTGGCGTGCGGCGATCATACGGGTGATGGTATCGGACATTGGCTTGAGGCCGTGGTTCGTGGTTTGTTGTTTGTGGCTTGAGTTGCGATCTATCAGTCATGGGACCCCGGCCCAAAAAGGAACCGGAGTCCCGAAGGGACGATTGAGCTTTAGTCGAGGAGACCGTTGAGAACGAGGAGGGCTTCCTGGCGCGGCGTGAGGAGTTCGCGCAGCGTTTCGCGGGCGGTCTTGAGTTCGGCCTGCTTCTCCTCGCGGGCCTTGCGCAGTTCGGCCACGCGCTGGGTGATTTCATCGTTGGTGGCTTCGGGATTCTCGAGCGCGGTGCGCAGAGCCTCGACTTCGGGCATCGACGCGGTGTTGCCGCGTCCGCCGCCGCGCATCTCGCTCTGGAGCGCGATGACTTTCTCGATGCGGGGCTTCAGTACGGCCCACTCGTCGTCGCTCAGGCCAAGCTCCTCTTTGAAACGGTCCACTCCGGGGCCGGGCCGGCCTTCGGGGCCGCCCTCGCGCTGGCCGCCTGCCATGCGTGCCTGGAAGGCCGCGCTCAATTCCTCTTTCGAGACCTTGCCGTCGCCGTTCGTGTCAGCTTCCTTCAGACGTTCTTCGCCGCCGCGGAACTCGGTGGCGTCGAGCGAGCCGTCACCGTTGATGTCCATGCGGTCGAACATTTCAGAGGGGTCGAAGTTGCCGCGGCCGCCTCGGCGGCCCGGGTTATTCTGCGCATCGACATGCATCGGGGTGGCCAGAGCGAGGGCCATGAGCGCCACGCCTCCTGCCAGGATGGTCCAACGTGCTTGCATCGAAGGTCTCCTTGAGAGCGGGGAAGTCTGGACCGCACATGGCGGTGCCAGCCTTCCCATAAGCAGGAGGCATGACAGCAAAAGGACGCGGGAAAGCGGGGTTTCGGGCGGGGAGGCGGCATGAATTGCACAGAAGAGTTCCCGAAGGGTGTGCAAACGTTGCGCAGGCTGGAAGCGGCCTTCGTTCGGCACGGTATCCCGCCGTTGCCCTCCGCCGGACGGCCGCTCACCCTGCCCGGCATTGTTGCGTTTTGCGGAGGTTGCCGATGCCCGCCCTGATTCCTCTCGAACTGTTGCTGCAAGCCTATCTGTTGGGCTGGGCGGTCGCGGCGCCGGTCGGACCGGTGAACCTGGAGATCATCCGACGCAGCCTGCGCCATCGGCTGGCGGCGGGGTTGTGCGTGGGCCTGGGGGCGACGACGGCGGACACGATCTACATGCTGGCGACCAGCTTCGGGCTTTCGCGCTTCCTGCAGTCGCCGGCGGTGCTGCTCGTGTGTTTCGTGGTGGGCGGAGCGCTGCTGGGCTGGCTGTCGTTTCTGGCGGGGCGCGATGCGTGGAAGTACCTGCGTGGGACGGCCGAGCCGCTGCCGTCGTTCGACAAGGTGTCTGCCGGCGGAGACCCCCCAGCCGGCGGAGGCGCACGCGTCTCGCTGCCGCGCCACTATTTGCTGGGCGTGGGAATCACGCTGACGAATCCGATGACGCTTGTGTTCTGGATGACGATCGCGGGCCAGCTCTTCCCCGGTCGGGTTCCCGGTGCGGGCGAGATCGTGCAGGCGACGTTATTCGTGTGGCTGGGGACGATTTCGTGGGTGCTGACGCTGATGGCGCTTCTGACGGCGGGGCGCCGGTGGATAGGGCCCAGGCTGTTCGGGACGATTTCGCTGCTGGGCGGCGTGGTGATGACGTGGTTTGCGCTGCGCTTCTGGTGGCTGGCGCTGCATCTGGAGTCGGTGGCGGGTGGCTGATGTCCTGCCGGTGCCGGGAAGTCGGCTTGACATCGCACGCACCGCAGCGGGACGTTCTGCGCGCATTCGGCTGTAAGGCCGGATCGGTACGGGGAAGAGTGCGGCATTGGCGCCTTCCCCGTTGAAAGAGGGAATCCGGTGAGAATCCGGAACTGCCCCGCAGCGGTGAGTGGAAACGACCGCCGTCAACAAGCACTGGCTCCCCAGGAGCCGGGAAGCGACGGCCAGTAGGAAAGCGGCGACGGCCGCAATGTCCACGAGTCCGAAGACCTGCCGAATACCGGCGTTGAATGCATCGACTGGAGCCTTCGCGGGAAAGGCAGGGTCGTGCGATGGGTACCCGGGTTCCGCCCAAAGAATCCCAAGTTCCCCCTCAAACGCCATCCCTGTGCGGCCGACGCCGCGCCTTTCTCCGCCCCAGGTTCCGTGCTCGCTCGCGGGAGCGGGAGTCGAACTGTCATCCGGCGGTTCATGAAATGGCGCCAGCCGCACGGTCCGGTTCTTCTCCCCATCAAAGGAGTGAGTCAGTGTACGCCGTCCGCCCCAGCGCGGACGGGTCCGCCTCCCGGCAGGCCGGGACGGACGCACTCATTCTTCTAGGGGATGGCATCATGCCACGAATTCACGCATTACGCACTTTCGCCTTCGGTCTTCTCGTTTCCGGTCTCGCGGCCGGAGCCCAGGCCGACTGGCTCGGCGCGCATCGCGACGGCACGAACAACGCCGCCGTCGCGGTGAACGCACAGCTCACCGATCTTGCCACCGCCGTTCCGTCGTGGTCGACGGGCACGGGCAACCTCAATGCCGGGGCTCAGCCCCTGGTTTTCGATGGCGTTGTCTACGCCGTCGAGTTCGACACGGCCGTCCGCATCCAAGGGTTCAACAAGGCGGACGGCTCGTCCGCGTGGACGAGCGCCGATCTCCCTGCGGGCAACTCGATCAGCTACGGCTCGGTTGCGGCGCCCGTCATCGATCCGGCCGGACGCGCACTCTACTACGGCTGCGGAACACAGGTCGCAAAGTTCGATCTCGACGAAACGGTGCCCGCCAACACGGCCGTCTGGTCAACGCCCCTCACTGCCACGAACACCGATGCCAACGGCGAGTACGACATCATCAACAGTTCGGCTTCGCTCGGCGCGGGCAACGTGTTCATCAAGACGTACAAGGGGTTCGGCTCGACGCGAGACAGCCAGATCGTCGCGCTGGACCAGGCAACGGGCAGCGTCGAGTGGTTCGCCGCTCCCGGCGGACCGGGGCAGATGAGTCCGTTGTTCGCCGATCTTGGAGCAACGCAACTCGTCATCACCGACGCGCAGGACGGCTCGGGCAACGGCGGCCTCGTTGCGTATGACGCGGCGACGGGAGTGGAGGTCTGGAACCACGCGACGGTGGCTTCACCGTGGAACACGGGGGGGCGCCAGTTCTACGGCGATCTCGTGCTCGATGGCGGCACCGTCTATGCCTTCAGCTACGATTTCAGTGCCACGGGCGACCTCGTTGTCGTGGACGCGGCAACGGGCGCGGCGTCGCTCTACCCGGCCATCGGCACGGACTCGCCGCCGCTTCTCGCCGGCGGGACGCTCTACGGCATCGGCGGTTCCTACGGTGACGCGGACCTTCGCGGCTACAATCCGGCAACGGGAGCGCAGACGTTCTCCGCCGATCTCTTTGGCGGCGGGCAGTACATCTTCCGCAACTACGTCGTCGCCGTGAACGACGCGCTGTATTGCGCGACAGACAACGGCTTCGGGTCGGCGGCGAACACGTTCCTGCTCCGGCTGGATCCCGTGAACGGTGCGGTGGCCAGCAGCTCCGCGGCCGCCGAAAACTACACGGGCACCGTCAGCATCGACGACGACGGATCGGTCTTCACGTTCCGCGCGGGCGGCAACCTCACGGCACTTGCCGTGCCGGCCTCCGCAGGCGTCGCCGACTGGCTCGTTCTTGAGTAACACAACCCTCGACCTCCCGGCGCTCCCCACCATCGGAGCGCCGGGATCTTCCCGAAGGGATTGGCTGCGTTGATGAACAATGCGTTGATGAACAAGTTTTCCGCACTCGCAATCGCGGCGCTCGCGCCCGCCACCGTGGGCGCCCAGACGCTCTTCACGGCGCCCGAACTCCTGACCGATGGCGCCGCCAAGTACGAGATGAGCAAGAACCCCAATCACACGGCGGCTTTCGACAGCACCGGTGCCCTGCATCTCGTTTACTGGTCCGGCGCCTTCGCCACGTCGGCCGCCGAACCTTCCCATGTCTACCACCGCGAATGGACCGAGGCGTCAGGATGGTCGGCGCAAACCGCCATCGACGACTCCACAGCCGATCAGGGCAGCGGCCCCGTGCACATCGGCGGACGCCATCCCTCGCTTGCCATCGCACCCAACGACGACGTCTGGGTCGTCTGGCACGACTACCGCCACACGAGCACCGCAGGCAACTCCATCGACAACATCGAAATTTACGCGGACCGCAAACCCGCCGGGGGCAACTTCTCCACCGCCGACATCCGCATCACGGAAACGAACAACGCGCTGCTGACGGGCGACAACGGCTACACGCCACGCGTGGCGATCGACAGCCAGGGGCGCGTGAGCATCGTGTGGTACGACTTCGCACGCGGCAGCGGCAGCAACGCCGACATCTACGCGAAGCACTCGGACGCCAGCGGCGTATTCAACGCAGCCGAGGCGCTCGATACGCTGCGCCTGACGGACGCCGCCGCGCAGGGAGCGCTCTTCGCGTACTCCACGCCCGACATCGTCCGCGCCGCGGACGGCACGTTGTACGGCGTGTGGACGTCGGGCTTTGGCGGGGCCGCGCCGACGTACTTCGCCGCGCTTCCGAATCCCTCGGCACCCGTTACGGTGCAGACGATCCGCACGGCCACGGGCGGGCACGACTTCGCCTCGAAGATCACCGCCGCGCCCAACGGCGACGTGTGGGTTGTCGCCACCGACCGCGTGGGGGCCGCCTCCGACGTGCGCGCGATTCGGCGCCCCGCTGGAACGTCCACGTTCGAGGCCGCCATCGACATCGCCGCGAATCCCGCCTACGCGGAGGAGAGCGGTGATCTCGAAGTTGACGCCGACGGAAATCTGCACGCCGTGTGGGTGGACTACCGCGACGGCGCAGCGAGTGCCCAAGTCTACTACGCACGCTTCGCCGCCGGAACGTGGACGCGTGAGGAAGAGTTGGCGCTGAGCGATCACGCGGGCGCGTACTTCCGCCCCGAGCTCGTGCTCAACGCAGCCGGCGAACCGACCGTCATCTACGAGGAACAGGTCGATTCCGTGACGGGCGCGCTCTGGTTTGTGCGCGCGTATGAACCCGCCGCAGCCCGCCACTGGCAGAGGTACGAGTGATGAGAAAGAATGCCTTCACCCTGATCGAGTTGCTGATCGTCGTGGCCATCATCGCCATCCTGGCGGCCATCGGAATGGTGAACATGCGTCTGGCGATCGAACGCTCGCGCAAGGCCGCCGACGCGGCGAACATGAAGGTCGTCGGATCGGCCCTCCAAATGTACCTGACGGACTGGGGGCACCTGCCGCCCGCCGACCGCGAAGCCGGGCCGTTCTCCTCGCACACGGGCCTCGGCTCGCCTGTGGGCAACGGCCCCGCCGCCGGCGGATCATGGGACGGCGTGCCCTGGGTGCTCGTTGACTACAAGTACATCTCCGACTGGCACACGCTCTTCACGCCGAAGTACCTCAAGCTCTACCAGGGCGGGAAGACGATTAAGAACGATTATCCGCGCTTCCACAATTTCCGCTACGCCTACAACAGTTCCGCGCTCTCCTCGGGCGGGCATGCGGGCGGCATGGGAAACATTGAAAACGGCGACGTGTGGATTCTGCGCAATCTGTTCCTGCCGCCCGAGATGGGATGGTATGCGTCGTCGTATCCGGCCTACCCGGCGGACTATGGATACCCGTGGGGCGAAGGCGAAGACGAGGGCCGTCTCGAACATGCGATGTACTCCGACTTTTCCGTGCGCACCGTTGTGGGCGGAACAGACATGGAGCCCGGGGCAGTGGCGAAGTGATCCGTCTTCGCGCTTTCCTGCGAACGCTGTTCGCCGTTGCCATCACGCTGGTCTGTTCACTGGCCAACGCGAACGACCAGCCGACGACGGCGTCGCTGCGCATTCTGTCGCTCGCGCCGAGCCTGACGGAAACGCTCTATGCTCTCGGCGCCGAAGATCAACTCGTCGGCGTCACAGACTTCTGCCAGTACCCCGCCGAGGCCCGCACCAAGCCGCGTGTTGGCGGGCTGCACGATCTTCGCCTGGAGCAGGTTCTCGCGCTGCGCCCCAACCTTGTATTCTACTTCGCTTCGACAACGGATGTTCTGCACGAACTCGACAAACGCGGAATCGAGACGATCAACGTGCAGGCCGAGACAATCGCCGACGTGCGTGCCGGGATTCTCTCGATGGGCGAACGCATCGGCCGCGGCGCGCGTGCGAAGGAACTCGTGAAGGACTTCGACGCGCGTCTTGCTGCTGTTCGCCAGCGGGCCGCGGCGAGCGACCCCATCACCGTGCTCTTTGTCGTCGGACATCCCCCCGGTGTTTTGCGCGAAGTCTACGCGGCGGGCCCGAACACGTTCCTCGACGAGCTGCTCGCCCTCGTGGGCGCGCGCAACGCCATGGCCGGAGCGGCGATTCGCTATCCCGTCGTCTCGCGCGAGGCTCTCATGCGCCAGCCCCCGGATGTCGTGATCGAACACAAGCCTACCGGCGAACCGTGGACGGACGAGGAGCGCGCGCATCTGCGCACGTTGTGGCTGGAGTACCTCGGCCCCGCCGCAAAAGGGAGGACGCGCGTCGTGATGCTCGACGATCCCCACGTCACGATTCCCGGCCCCGCAATCCCCGAGCAGGCGGAACTTTTGTTCAACGCAGTGCGGTGAGAGTCGTTGATTCGGAAAGGCCGTGCGGGTCTCGATCCATGACGGGACGGGACACCGCCACGTTCCCTTGTCCTTAGCTGACGTTGCGTTCGGCCTTCGACTGTTCGAACAGCGCACGAAAGTACGCGAGCTTCTCTTCCAGCAGAATCCGCCCTGCGGCGCTGAAGTTTCCGGCTTCGATGCGCTGCTGCACCGTGTCCAGAATCCCGAGCGTCTCCTCGTCGGAAATGCGGTAGAACTGCCCGCAGCCGCGGCACGTGTTCAGGTAGCGGCGCTCGGTGAACAGCTTGCGGAAATTGACGGCCTTGGGCGCGTTCAGCAACTCCGGCAGCTCGCCGTCGCGCACGTTGCCGAACGTGTTCTTCAGGTAGCAGCACGGCTTGAGCGTGCCGTCCTTCTCGACGATCAGGGCGCGCCACGCTTCGGGGCATCCCCAGCGCTGGGTGGGCTCGATGGCAGGCTGCGGCTGTTCCTGGAACGGGAAGGGAATCTGGGGGAAGTAGCTCGCCTTCACGCCCAGTTGCTCGGCCAGACGCAGGGCGCGCTTCAGGTTGAAGTCGAACACCTTGGTGCCGACGGCGGAAACGTGGGCGTGCTCGGGGTGGTCGAGCACGAGGTTGGAAAACGCCAGCTGATCGGCGCCCATGCGCTTCACCAGCCGGACGATTTTCGTCATCTCCCACACGTTGTACTTCGAGACGGTGAAGCTGATGTGGACGCGGGGATACTTGCGGCCCAGTTCGCGCCGGCGCGCCAGCAGCGCCGTCACGTTCGCGACGATCGTGTCGAAGTCCGCCGCGTTGCGCAGGAAGTTCGTCGTCCGCCGCGTCGCGCCGTCAAAGGAGACGCACAACTCGTTCAGCCCGCAGTCGATCACCTTGTCGATCACCGCCGGGGTGAGCGACATCCCGTGGCTGGAGGTCATCGTGTACGTGCCGCGCGCGCTGGCGTCGGCGGCGAAGTCGAAGAACTTCTTGTTCAGAAACGGCTCGCCGAGTCCGAACAGCCCCGTGCGCAGCGCCGCTTCGAAATGCGGAACGACGGGCTCGTAGAACTCGGGCTTCAGGAACCCGGAATCAATCTCGGGGCCGAACGTCTGGCGGGGACAGAAGACGCACTTGATGTTACACACCACCGACGTTGCGATGTTGTAGTGCGTCGGACGGGCGTGGACCTCGGGATCGAGCCAGGTGGAGTCGAGAAGCGCGAGGACCTCGTTGAGGGCACGCGGATCGTCAACGGCCGAATCGGCCGTCGAGGCGATCATCTCCTTGTCGAGTTCGATCATGGCGCGTCCCGAATGAGTGCTGCCTCAAGACTGGCGGGGAGTGGGCCTTTCGCAAGGGCAAAAGGGGAGGGGGCGCGTGATTCGTGGCGCGTGGTTCGCGGTTCGGTTTCCGAAGTTCCGAGACACTCCGGGTATCGGGAACGGGAACTTGTCGTGGGAGTGCCGTCGCTCGTGCGAAGGCCGGAACGACCCACGCGGTTTCCGGGTCAGTATTCCTTCCACGCCGTCAAGTCGCGCTGCAGGAACTCCTCCACCCATTCGATCTGGGGGAGGAAGAGTTCGCGCAGGTAGGCGCGGTCGGATTCGGACATGGGCTCGGGGGGGCGCTTGCGGTCTCGCGTGTAGAGCATATCGCGGCCGATCTGGCGGAGGCGGCGCGTGCTCGACCAGGCGCGGCGCAGCGGTCCGCGCTCCATCAGGCGCTCGACGGGTTCGTACAGCCCGATCACGGCGCGGAACAGGTGCATGTTCTTCGGGTAGTACGTCACGTTGTGGCGCCGCTGGGTGTCGGCCTGAAAGGACGGATCGACGTCCAGGTATTCGTAGATGCGGCGGAGAACCCCCTGCGTGTCGGCGTTCAGATCGTCCTGCAGGAGCACGAGTACGCGCTCGCGGCCGAAGACTTCCACCCATCGCTTCAGGTGGTCGGCGTACAGGCTGCTGCCCACGTAGGCCTTGGCGTCGAAGTCGTTGCTGCGGATGGCGTCGGAGAAGGACGTGGCGGCGACGTGGGTGCTGCGCGCGACGCGGTACCAGTAGTGCGAGTAGGCGCGCTCGGCAGGCTGACGAAGCAGGAAGATCATCCGGACATCAGGGAGCAGCGCGGCGATGCGCCCGGGTGCTTCGTTGTCGCTCATGTACCAGGTGCTGGCCTCGCCGATGGCTTTCTCGCCGCGCGCGGCCTCGAAGAACGCCTCGTACCACGACACGGGTTCGTGGCAGGCGTGCGTGAAGTAGTGCGGCTCCTTGCGGTCGGCCGGCATATAGATGTCGGGGTGCTGGCGCAGGTAATGATAGATCGACGTCGTGCCCGTTTTGGGGGCGCCGCCGATGATGAAGTTCGGGAGTGTCATGAAGTCCGGACTGCCTCTTCCGCCCTGCTTGCCATTTCGCGCGTCGGCTGGAGACCTCCGGAACTAAGCGGGCGCGCAAGACGCGGCAAGCGAAACGCGCCCGTGCCTACCACGAGCGCGGCATCAGGAAATCCCGGGGGCGCTTCATCCGGACGGGAAACGCGATGATCGCGCCGATCAGGAAAACGCCGAAGAACGTCCAAAGGTTCGCTGCAACGGCGGCGCGGAGAATCTCCCCATGATCATTCACCGGAGAGATTCTCGCAATGACCAGAGCCTCCAGGATCGACGTCAGGACGATCGAAGTCCCCAGTCCGCAGAAGAGAGTGGCGACCTTCACGGTCCAATACAGAACGATATGCAGGTCGGGATGAATGCTTATCAGGAAGACGGTGAACGCCACGGAGGAGAAGATCGCGAGGACCAGCAGAATCCCCGCCAACTTCGCGCCGCTGGTCTTCTCCCACTTCGTCCCCGCCAGACCCTGAGTCAGAATCCGCCCGGCGGGAAACGCCAGGACGATCAGGGCCAAGAGCATCAGCAAGGAAAACGCGCTGCTTGCAAATGAGCCCCCGACGAACAGTCCCGCCACCGTCGATACGATATTGGCGAGGAGCATCCGCCAGGCATTCACGCCGAACCCTTCGGGCCCGAGCCTGCCGAAGATCGCGCATTTCGCCGCAATCACAAGCACGAAGACGGCGAGCGAACCCGCAAGGAATCCCGCACCATTCGCCGGGCCGCTCCACAGAAAGAACAGCACGGGAATCGGCTCGCAGCCTGAATGAAGTATCCCTGGAAGCATTAAGCCACCCTCCATCAAGGTCTGCCTGTTAGCACGGTCCTTTGGGGAAGGCAATCCTTCTCAGCAGGAGGCTCTCAAAGCCCTCGATCTCTGTTTTGTAAGCGCAACGTGCGGCCCGGCGGGATCAAGACGGAAAACCGAGAACCGAGAACTGAAGACTTCTCCCGCTCCTTTGCCTTGTCGCCCGCCGTGCCTCCCGGCACAACCGGCGAAACCTGAAGGTGGACTTCCTTTGCCCGAACCAGCCAACGACCCCCGCAACCGCATGGTGCTTCCGCCCTGGATGAAGCTCGGCGCCCTCGCCGTTTTCGCCGCCACGCTGGTGATTTTGGGGCTGATTCACCAGCGCAGTACGGGCTGGAACGTCAACAGCCGCCTCGCGCTGGTCTTTGCCATCGTCGACGAGGGTTCCTTCTCCATCGACGGCTACCACGAGGAAGGCACCATTACGCACACGATGGACAAAGCCGTCTTCGAGGACCGCTACTACAGCGACAAGGTGTTTGGCGTCAGCCTGCTGGCGGTGCCCCCCTACGCGGCGATGCAGGCGGCCGGGGCGTTGTTCAACGTCGAGTGGTCCTTCTGGGCGAAGGTCTACGTGCTGCGCCTGCTGGCCGTTTCGTTGCCGGGGGCGATTTCGGCGGCGCTGCTGTGGCTGCTGCTCGTACGCGGCGGCGCTCCTCCGCGCCGTGCCCTGTTCGCCGTCATGGCCGCGCTCTTCGGCTCGATGTGGTTTGGGTACGCGACGATTTTCATGCCGTACATTCCCGGGATCGCGGCGTGCCTGGGGGCGTTGTACGTGCTGCTCTACCCCCCTGCGAACCGGTTGACCGTGCGCAACAGCGCTGCGATTGGGCTGCTGTGCGGTTTTGCCATGATCTGCGATTTCATCTTCGGGCTGATGGTCATCGGCATCGGGGTGGTGTACCTGCTGCGGCTGGCGGACCAAACCGGGCTGAAGGGAATGCGGTGCTTTGCGGAGATGCAGGGACCGCGCACGGCGGTGCGTGGCGGGGGAGTGCTGCTGGCCGCCGGAGCCGTGGCCGGGGCCCTGCCGCTCGTGCTGTTCTTCGCCTACACCTATGCGATTTTCGGGCGCGTGGGTATTCCCTACGAGTACGAAGCGTGGCCGCTGTTCCGCGAGGCGATGCAGCAGGGCTTCATGGGAATCCGCACGCCGAAGCCCGCAAACGCGTGGTTCCTGACGCTGCACCCCTACCGGGGCGTGCTCTTCTGGTCGCCGTGGATCGTGCTGGCGCTGGCGGGTTGCGTACTCGGAACGCGCTCGGCCGGACGGCGGAGGCTGTGGGGCTGGCTGGGGCTGTGGGCCTTCGTGGCGTATCTGGTCTTCAACAGCGGCTACTACATGTGGTGGGGTGGCTGGGCGATGGGCCCGCGGCTGATGCTGCCGATGATGGTGGCGCTGCCGATGGGGTTGGCGGAAGTGTGTCGCCGCGACCGCCCCGCGTGGCTGTGGTGGGCCTTTGTTGGCGCAGGTGTCGTTGCGTTGGCGCTCAACGTGCCGTTGGCGCTGATGGACCCACAGTTGCCGCAGGGCAATCCGCACGAGGTGCTCGACGCGGCCGGTTTCGCCACGAAGCTGGCGATTCCGCAGTTCACGTTTCTGAAAGTTTTCTACACGGGCCAGTGGTTCTTTCCGCCCGAGGACGTGCCGCGCGAGATTTGGCGCTACCTGCCGCTGGCGGGCCTTGTGCTGGCCGGGGCGATTCTGGCGGCCGCGGCGCGTGTGCTGCCGGAGAAGCACCTCCCCTACGAGCGCCTCGAAGTGCCGCTGGTGAACTTCGACGGAACGGCGGCTCCGCCTCCGGTGGCGGGGCGGCGGCGGGCCTGAAACAAAAACGACCGGCCCGTTGCGGGGCCGGCCGGAGCTTGGACGTTGCGCGGTATCCGGATCAGACGCTGATCGTCTCCGCGCCCTTCTTCCAGTTGCACGGGCACAGCTCGTCGGTCTGCAGAGCGTCGAGCACGCGGATCACCTCGTCGGGGCTGCGGCCCACGTTGAGGTCGGTGACGTAGATGAAACGCACGATGCCCTCGGGGTCGATGAGGAACGTGGCGCGGTGCGAGACGCCCTTGGCGGCGTCAAGGATGCCGAGGCTTGCGGAGATCTGCTTGGTGTAGTCGGAGATGAGGGGGTGCTTCAGGTCCTTCAGCTCGCTCTTGGAGTTTACCCAGCCCAGGTGGCTGAACTCGCTGTCGCAGCTTCCGCCGAGCACGACGCAGTCGCGATCCTCAAACTCGGGGACCATGTCGCTGAATGCCTTGATTTCCGTGGGGCAGACGAACGTGAAGTCGAGGGGGTAGAAGTAAAGGCAGACCCACTTGCCTTTGTAGTCGCTCAGTTTGATGGACTTGAACTCGGTCCCGACGAGGGCCTTGCACTCGAATTCCGGGGCCTTTTGGCCGATCTGAATCATTTACGTGTCTCCTTGGGATGCAGTTTGTTGCCGACAACCGGGTCTTGCCCGGGGTGGTCGCGATCTCTGTTCCGGCCGCGGGGCGGCCGTGTTTTGCGGGTGGCTCAGGCGCTCATGGCTCCGCAGGCGGCGGCAAGGGCGGTGGCGATGGCGCCGACCTTGATGGTCTCGTCAATCTGCTCGTCGCTCACGCCGAGCGCACGGGTTTTGTTCAGGTGCCCCTTCACGCAGACGTCGCAGCCGTTGAAGGTGGAAATCGCGATGTTGAGCAGTTCCGTCTGGACGGGCGAGAGTTCCGTCTTCATGAAGGAGTTCGCATTGAACGGCGCCTTGAAGGCTTCGAATGCCTCATCCTGCGCCAGATGGCGGAACTTGTAGTAGCTGTTGAACAGGGTGCAGACAGTGGCCACGCCAATGGCGTCGGCGATCTGCTGGGGCGTGACGCCTGCCTCGCGGGCGGCGGCGCCGAGGAAGGTCACTGCGTCGCGCGAGCCCGCGGCAGTGGCCACGCCAATGGCGATCAGGAGCTTGTCTTTCTGCTCCACCTTGCCGCCTTCGAGCTGAC
The DNA here is from genome assembly GCA_030156535.1 of Candidatus Sumerlaeota bacterium. Taxonomy (GTDB): domain Bacteria; phylum Sumerlaeota; class Sumerlaeia; order SLMS01; family JAHLLQ01; genus JAHCAW01. Next base: position 124,905 of record JASGMJ010000005.1, on the reverse strand, counting down.
GCTTCAAATTCATGTACAGATCATTGATGCCCGATTCCGAATGGGCCAGCTCTGCCAGACTTGCCGGAAGGCTTTCCACCTTGAATGTTTCCTTCAGGCGTTCGAGCGCCCGCTGAGCCTTTTCCGTTGTTTCGGCTCCATCCCATGCTCTCAATGTCCCAACCATTTGGTGACTCCTGGTGTTTTTATGTTCCGGGAGAGTTCGGTACGCGCCGTGGTGCTGCCGGGCAAAATGACAGTTTTGGCAGGAAAAGGTGGCCGTGGAACCCTCCGCCGCACCACATGATGCAAACGCCTTGCCGGTTTCCGCTCCCCGTCTTGCGGAGAGGACAGCCGCTCCCCCCGTGACCACTGTGGAGGCATCCGCAGCGGCCTTTGTGCGGGAAAACGCCCCCCGGCCCGACCTCTCGGTCGTGCTGATTAACTGGCGCATGGGGAAAGACCTTCAAGGGGTCGTGCCGAGCATTCGGCATCATCAGGTTTCCTGTGGCGTCGAGGTGATCGTCGTCAACAAACCCAGCGGCGACGGCACCGAGGAGTTGTGCGCCGCCAATCCGTGGATGCGCCTGATTTCCCACGACGTCTTTGGTATTGCCGAGATGCGCAACGTGGGTATTCGCGCGGCACGCGGGCGCTACTGCCTGATGCTCGATGCCGACACCGAGGTGCTGCCCGGGTGCTTCGACGCCCTGGTGCAGTTCATGGACCTCTATCCGAAGGTGGGGGCCTGCGGGGGGAACACGCACCGCCTGGACGGATCGCTCGAGCGCAACGTCAAGCGCTTCTACACGCTCCCGACGATCATCGCGCGCCGCTCGCTGATCGCCAAAATTTGGCCGGAGAACCCCTGGAACCGGCGCCACCTGATGATGGACCGCGACCCCGAGCATCCCTACTACGGCGACTGGGTGGCGGGGGCCTGCTTCTGCATGAGGCGCGAGGCCATCGAACAGGTCGGCCTCTTCGACGACCGCTACTACTTCGGCTTCGAGGACACCGACTGGTGCTGGCGGGCCAAGCGGCTGAAGTGGAAAATTGCGTTCAACCCCCAAGCGCGCATCATTCACAAGGTGCAGCGCAAGAGCGCCGAAGGCTTCAATCGCCTGACGGTCGAGCACCTGCTCAGCGGCGCGCGCTTCTGGCTGAAGAAGCGCACGCTCGCGTGGGGATTCCGCGACCGCACAGTCCGCCTGGAGCCACCGGGGAAGGGCCGGAGCCGAAAGTGATGCAGCAGCGGGAAGCCAGGGGGGCGTGCGATGTTTCGCTGATTGTCGTCCATCGCAACGGCGTGGAGTTGCTGCGGGCCTGCCTCCAGAGTCTGGCCCCCGCCTGCGAGGGCGTAACGTGGGAGGCCATCGTCGTCGACAATGGCAGCACCGACGGCAGCCAGGAGATGGTGCGTCGCGAGTTCCCCAAAGTCCGTCTGATCGCCAACGGCGAGAACCGGGGCTTTACCGGCGCCAACAACCAGGGGCTGGCCGTGGCGGCCGGACGCTACCTCGTTCTGCTCAACAACGACACGGTCAGCAGTCCCGGCTGCTTTGCCGAGGCCGTCCGGGCCATGGATGCCCGCAGCGACATCGGCGCCTCCGGCCTCAAGCTGCTCAACCCCGACGGATCGCGCCAGTTGTCCTGCCGCCGCTTCCCCAGTTTCCAGCAGGCGCTTTTCAACCGCTACAGCCTGCTGACCCGTCTGTTTCCGAACAACCCCTACTCGGCCGGCTACCTGATGACCGATCTCGATGAGGACGAAATCCGCGACGTCGATTGGGTCAGCGGCGCGTGCCTCATCATCCGCCGCGACGTCTACGAGCAGATCGGCGGACTCGACGAGCGCTTCTTCATGTACAGCGAGGACGTGGACTACTGCCTGCGCGTCTGGGAGGCCGGGTGGCGTGTGGCCTACCTGCCCGTCTCCACGGTCATGCACTTCATTGGGCAAACGTCCTCGGCGTTTCCCTTCATGCCGATCTTCGAGCGGCATCGCTCGATGTACTTGTATTACAAGAAGCACTACAGCCGCGAGCTGCTGTTCCTTGATCTCGCGACGATCGCAATGGTCTCGACGCGCTGCGTGCTGCAGCTTGGGGCGGTCTGGCTCAAGCGTCTGGGGCGCAAGTCCCCCGATGCGGCCCAGGCGGCGGCGAAGGGGGGCAGGCCATGACCTCCTATCCGATCAGCCTGCTCGTGGCATTGGCGGCAACGGCGCTGGCCCACGCCGTGCTCCCGGCCGGCACCCAGAAGCCCTTGCACGGCGAACCGGGCGGGCGATCCACGCGCATTGGCATGGGGCTGTGGGTGGGGCTGGCGGTGGCGACGGCGTTGCTCGGCGCATTCCAGCAGCGGCTTCCCCTGCCGCCGGGCGAGAATCGCGGCGTGGGTCCCGCCCTGTGGCCGCTGCTGCTGGCTGCGCTACCGCTGCTGGCCGCCGCACTGAAGAGTGACTTTGGCCGCCCCAAGAGCGAGCGCCATCTGCTCGGCCTGCTGGGCAGCGGCATCGTGCTCAGCTTCGTCGGCTTTTCCGTCTTCATCATTACGGCGCCGTGGAGCGGCACGGTCTCGCTCGCGCCGCTGCTGGTCGTCGTCTTCACGGTGCTGTGGCTCTTTCTGCTGTCGAGCATCGTGGAGTTGGTCAGCCTCGTTCCGATGGGGGCACCGCTGTTCGGCCTGGCCCTCTCCGGGGTCGTGTGGCTGAGCGGGGGAAGCCAGCAGACGGTCGCCTCGTACACGCTGGCTGGGATGGTGGCGGGGGCGGTGCTGGGGCGTGCGCTGGCCGATGGCGTGGCGCGGCGGAGTCTGCCCTATGGCAAGGCGGAGGTTTTCGCGCTGGGGCTGTGGCTGACGGCGCTGACCAACGTGGCGTTTCTCAAGAGCGTGGCGCTGGCCGGGTTCGTCCTGCCTCTTGGCGTGCTGACTGTGGGCATCGTCGTCGTCATGCTCCAGGCCTTCGAGAAGAGCCTGCTGCTGCGCGAAACACCGCGGTAGGCCGGATGCGCATCCCGTTGGCGGCGGATGCAGCGGGCTCTTGGGATGAAACCGGGTTATCGGGTTGTCCGTCTCCGGTTGGACTGTTGGCTTGACGCAGGGCGAGCCCGCAGACCTATTTTTGAATTATCGGAGGTGATTGCGTTTGGGTATCCGGCCGGATTGGCTGCATTTCCTCCGGGCCATTCCGCAATTCCCACTGGCATGGTCGCCTTTTGATTGCCCTGCACCGCTCCCTCTCCGATCTTTCGAGGTCTAAACGCACGGCGGTATTCATCCACTCGACCGAACCTCCGCCGAGGATTTTCAATGACCACCCCTCCCGGACCCAAGCGACACCCCGCAGTGACCAAGGCCAACCCCGGAGGGTCGGCTTCCGATCGTCTGGCGGCTGTCTTTGCGCAACGCAACTACGAGCTGCTCGGCGAGCTGGGCCGCGGCGGCATGGGCGTTGTCTATCTCGCCCGGGACACCAAGCTGGGCCGCAAAGTCGCCCTCAAGACGCTCTCGCCCGACCGCGCAACGCGCGACAACAGCTTGGCGCGCTTCGAGCGTGAAGCCCGCACATTCGCCCAGATTCGCCATCCGCACATTGCGACTCTCTATGAGTTCGCCGACGACGGCCCGATTCAGTTTCTCGCGCTTGAATACATCGACGGCTACGATCTGGAAAGCGAGCGCCGGCGCGGCAAGAAGTGGGACCCCCGCGAGGCCGCCCGTGTCGTTCAGACCGTCGCCGGTGCGTTGCAGTACACGCACAGCAAGGGCATCCTGCACCGCGACATCAAGCCCGGCAACATTCTGATCGAGCGCGGCACCGACCGCGTGGTGCTCACCGACTTCGGTCTCGCAAAAGGGCAGAAGGACGAAACGCTGACAGCAAGTGGCTTTGCCGTCGGTACGCCCGCCTACATGGCCCCCGAGCAGATCACCGATCAGTTCAAGGTCCAGCCCGACGGCCGTGCCGACGTCTTTTCGCTCGGCACGGTGTGCTACGAAATGCTGACGGGCGAACACCCGTTCATCGGGCCCGACGATCTGAAGACGATGCGCAACATCGTCCAGAAAGCGCCCAAGCCCCTGCGTGAGATCGAACCAGGCATTCCGGAAGTGGTCGAGCAGGTCGTCCTCGGGATGCTGGCCAAGCACCCCAAGGACCGCATTGGCGACGCCGGAGTGGTGGCGGACCTGTTGGACCGCTGGCTCAACGGCAAGAAACTTCCCGATTCCCTCGCTGCCTTCGACCCCGCCCAGGCGCCGCCGCAGGAAGCCAAGGCCCCCGCAGCAAAGCCCGCCGCCGCTTCCGCGCCGGCATCCACACCCGCGCAGGCACCGGTGCCCGCCGCGCCTTCCTCGATGAAGACCACGATCATGGTGGCCATCCTCGTGGGAGTTGCGATGCTGAGCATTGGCATCATTATCGGGCTCCTGGTGCTCGGAGGCAAGTGACGCAGTCCGCGTCGTGGTTTGGCGCGGCCGACACGACCACCATGAACCTTCGTTGCCGCACCCTGATTTCCGCTCTTCTTTTCGCCCTGCTGACGGTTCCCGTCCTCCCGCAGAGTGCCGTCTCCATTCTCCTGGGCTTCTATGCACGGCCCGAGGGGGAGAAGGAAATCCGCGTCGGGAATACGCGCCTGCGCCTGGTGGCCGCCGGCTTTCCGCTGGATCGTCCCCGGGTGTACTCTTCGGCAGTTGTTTACGCCGATCAGTTTCCGCCGGGCGCGGAGTTGTTCCGCGACGACATGGAAGCCTTCGACAGCGCGGCAACGACGGGCTCGGTGATTATCCTGATCGCATCGCCGGGTGCGACTCCCGTCACGCTGGAAAACTTCAACTACCTGGGCAAACGCTTCGGATTCCGCTGCACGGACACGATTGTCGAGGGCGAGATCATCCCGGAGAAGGTGGGCCAGGGGCCGCTGGACGGCAACGTCTGGCATTGCGCGAAAGGCATCCGGCGCTTCGAGTTGGAGGACGGCACCTGGCAGGCCCACTACCGCACGGCGGTGGGAAAGCATCCGGTGATTGTGACGCGTCGTTGGGGCAAGGGGCTGATCGTTCTCTCGGGGACGGACGAACTTGACCGCCGTTCGGGACAGACCCAGCACAACGCGTTGACGTTCGTGCTGTGGGCGCGCAGCTTTCGCGACTCGGCGGGGAACCCGACGCCATCACCCGGCACTTCGGAAGCCAGCGCCTTCGCGGAATCGGGCACGCAGGCCACCACGCTCTCGCCCCGCGAGGTGGACCGCATCATCGAGAATCCGTCGTCCGATCTGCTCGCCGACCGTTTGGCGACCATGCGCCGTTTGTACAGCGCCAGCGACCGCAAGGAACCCCTGACCCGCGGGAGCCTGCTGATCCCCCCGGCACGCCGGACGTACTTCCCGCGTTTTCAGAAGTCAGACGACCTGAACAAGGAACTCGTCAACATCGATCAGTTCCGCGGCGCGCCGGTCCTCTTTGTCTACTGGGCATCATGGAGCCCGGAATCACGCGAACTGATCGATCAACTCCTCCCACTCGTCGAGCCTTACCGCACCAACGGAGTCAAGGTCGTCGGGGTCAGTCTCGACCGCACCGCGGAGGCCCTGAAGCGCTATCAGGATCAATCGGGTTTCACGGACCGGCAGATTTTCGAGGGGAACGGTTTCCACTCGGAGGCGGCGCAGATGCTGGGAGTCAGTCGCCTGCCGCGCGTTGTGCTCGTGGATCGCTCGGGACGCATTGCGGCGATGGACCTGCCGGGGATCGCAATTCCGAACGCCCTCGACGAGTTGCTCGCCGAGTAGCTTCGGGGGCAAAAACGCAAGGGCCGGCGCAAGGCCGGCCCGTTGAACTTTTCGTGTCGTTGTCAGGTGGGCCGTTACGCCAGTTTCTCGATGGCGCCGACCACAGCCCAGGCCAGACGCACCTCGCGGGGCTTGAAGAACAGGTAGTCCTGGCGATCCGTCAGCGGCAGTCCCATGAGGCGGTCGACCCGCCCTGAGCGTCCCACTTCCACCCGCACGAGCCGGCGCAGATGGAATGTTCCGGTCTGGTGCACCGGCTCCATCGCGACCTGCGTGTCGTTGGGTACGCCATTGGGCTTGAGGATCTTCCGTAGCACCAGACGTGTTCCGGCTGTGTGAACCGGGGCGAGTTCGTCTCCCTCGACGGTGACGATCACCAGCTCGTTGGCGGCGAAGTCGATGGGCGGAAACATTTCGCTGAGGGACTCGAAGCTCTCGGTGGGCTTGGCCTCATTGAGGACCAACGTGGCCGTCTCAGCCTTGAGAATCCCGATGTTTTCCACCGGGGGAGAAGCGAGGCGCTTGTGTTGAACGGCTGCGTTCTCCAGCAGGCTCTTGATTTCCTTCACGTTTTCGGGGGACTTGCTCTTCCCCTTTTCGCCGGGGAGCACGGCGCCCGGTTGCGTTGACAACTGCGCCAGCGCATCGTTGAAGGCATCATAGTCCGGGCGCGCCCGGTCCAAATCCCAACCCAGCGCGATCAGGACGGCGCGCATCTGGTCGATGCGGGGACTCGACCCTTTGAGCCAGCGCGAAACGTAGGCGGGGTCAACACGCAGGAATTCGGCAAGCTGCGCCTGATTGAAGTGTCGGCTTGTCATGGCCTGACGCAAAGCGTCCTGAAAAAAATTCGTGCTCATTGTAGACTTCATCCTGTCTGGAAGCTGTGGTGCCTGCACCAAAGAGTCCGGGAGAAGACGAAAACGGAATTTCTGTCGGAAGACCGAATTTCCGTTCTGCCAAGAGACTCTTGATTGCCGGGTGCGGGACTTCTACCCTTCACCTGCAACGTTGCCGTCCACTCGTTGATTTGGAACAAGTATCCGGTAACGCGTCTGAGATCATATGAACGAATCCTGTGCCATTCACATTTGCCCTCACGCTCTCAATCCTGATTTCCGGCAACCAGTTCTGTGAACGGTATCGAGTTGGGCATTTGTAATCGGACAACCGCCCCTCCCTGGTGCTGCTCACGCCGTCCGCCCGGCGCTCGAAATGATGAGGCAACTTGGCTTTTCTCAAGGCGTCCCGCTGCCAGATGAGAGGGAGTCTGCTCGTTCCACAGACGACACGGAGGCTCCCGGAGTGCCTCTCTTGAATGCTGGAACCGCGCGCCACACCATCGGAAACGAGGGGAGAAACCGCTGCCCAGTTATCCAATTTCGAGACCGAGGTCGAGGGGAAATTCTTTGCAAACCGACAACATTCGGCAAATGAGAGTCTCGAAAAGAGACTTTCTAGCCGCGCTTGGCACGCCTCCATTGGCGAAAGGTCTCGCGCAGCAGCGCCGCGCAGGCCTCCTCGCGCACCCCTGCATGAATTTCCACTCGATGATTGAACCGCGTGTCCGCCAGCAGGTTGCACGCGCCCGAGCACGCGCCCCAGCGTGGGTTGGAGGCGCCGTACACGAGCCGGGCAATGCGCGCGTGGAGCATCGCCCCGGCGCACATGGGGCAGGGCTCGAGCGTCACGTAGAGCGTGGCGCCATCCAGGCGCCAGTCGCCCGCGCGGGCTGCCGCCTGACGGATGGCGAGAATCTCCGCGTGCGCCGTGGGTTCCCAGAAGAGTTCCTTGCCGTCGTGGGCGCTGGCGAGGAGTTCGCCGCCGCGCACAATGACGCAGCCGATGGGGACTTCGCCGCGCCCGGCGGCCAGACGCGCCTGCCCCAGCGCACGGTCCATCCAGAAGGCGTCCGCCTCGGGCTGCCCGGACGGGGGAATCACGTTCCGCCCCCGCCGCGCCGGTTGATCAGGTCGGCCAGCAACCCAACGGCAAGCAACTGCACTCCGCCGACGAGCAGGATGATCGTCGTGGCCAGCCCGAAGGGCTTGTCGGCCATGAAGAAGCGGGCGGACAGGAGCACGACACCGAGGGCGAGCAACGCCGCGCTCGCCGGACCGAAGATCCGCAGCGGGTTGAACGCCATCGCCAGACGGCAAACGAGCAGCATAAAGCCCCCCATGTCGCGCACGGGGCGGATCTTGGACTTCCCCACGCGCTCGCGATAGCGAATCGGCAGGAAGACGACCGGCTCGCCCGCGCTCGCCAGCGCCATGGTGATCGTCGAGGTGAAGGAAAAGCCGTCGGGCAGAAGGCGTTCGAGGCGCAGGGCGTCGTCGCGATGGAAGACGCGCAGGCCGCTGTTCAGATCGGGGATGCGCGTGCCCGCCAGATAGGACGCATAGGCGTTGAGGAAGGCTTTGGCGGGGCGGCGCACGGTGGGCTGCTGGCCGAGAGGGCGCGCGCCGACGGCCATGCGCGCGCCGCCGTCGATCGCCGCCAGCAACTTCGGAAGGTCCTCGATGGGGTACGTGCCGTCGGCGTCCGCAATGGCGATCCACGCATGGCTGGCGGCGCGGATGCCGGTCTTCAGTGACGCGCCATAGCCCTTGTTGCGGATGTGGGTGATCAGGCGCAGAGGCTCGCCTTCGCGCAGGGCACCGGCCAGCGCCTCGCCCGACCCGTCCTGCGAGCCATCGTTGACGAACAGGGCCTCGGAGCCTTCCGGCAACGTTGCGAGCACAGCACGCACGCGGTGCACCGTTTTCGCGCACGAGCGCTTTTCATTGTAGACGGGAATGACCAGGCTGATGGGCTGCATGGGGCAATCCCCTCGGCCGGGCCTCGGGGCGGCAATCGGAAAAGCGAGTTCGGCCGCCCCCAGGTGCGCTCTTCCGTCGGGTTTCCCTTGCCGTGTTTGCCGCCCGGGTGTTCACCAAGTGCGGGATGCTCTTCTCATCCCGCATCCATCTGCCACGAAACGGAAGACTCGAAACGGAGAACTGAAGACTCTCTCCAACCCCCAACCACGAACCACGCCCCTCCCATGATTCCACTTCGGCGTTCGGCCCTCCTCGCGCTTTTTCTTCTCTGCCTTGCCGCCGTGTCGGCAGCCGATTTCATCGTGCAAACCGGCGAGACACTGCCCCGTTTCACGGCTCGAACGGTCGCGGGGAGCGACTGGTCCTCGGGCGACGCGGCGCCCGTGACGATCATCCAGGTGCTCGCCCCCGAGAGTGCCGTCTGCCGCCAGATGGCACCGGCGTCGCAGTATCTCTGGGAGCAGGTGGCTCCGAAAGGCGCCCGCATGGCCGTCATTCTGAGAGGCGCGGACGATGCCGCGGCGCGGGCCTTCGCCGAAAGCAACGGGTGGACGTTCCCCGTGATCGCCGATCCAGAGGGCGAGAAGGCCGCCTGGTTTGCCGAACTGGGCAAGGGCGTCCCGCGCACACTGATCGCCGGACCCGAAGGACGCGTGGCCTACCTGCACGCAGGCTATCGCATCGGGCGCGAGGCCGAGTTCGTCCGCGTCGCCGAGGCGCTCGCCGAAGGGCGCATGATGCCCAGCCTTGGGCAGGCCGGGCCTTCCGCCGGAAGGCCGCAATCGGAGGCCAGCATGCTTGGCCAGAAAGCCCCGCAGCTCGACGTCGAGCGCTGGATCACACGTGAGCCCGGCGACCTCACCGGCAAGTACGTCATGACCGAGTTCTGGGCCACGTGGTGCGGCCCCTGCCACGAGGCGATGCCGTACCTGCAGGAGTGGTCGAAGAAGTACGAGGGCCGGCTGGTGATCCGTTCGATTTCCGACGAGCCTGCGACCGACGTTTCCGCCTTCCTGCGCGACACGGAGTTCACCTATCCACTGGGGACGGACTCGCAGCGCCGCACGGCCAACCGCATCGGGGTCTACGGGATTCCCTTCGCCTTCATCCAGAACCCCGAGGGCATCGTCGTCTGGCAGGGACACCCGCTGGAACTGGCGATTTCCCCGACGCTGCTCGACGAAATTCTGGCGGGAAAGGCACCCGCTTCCAGCGGCGCCAGGGCCTCAAAACCGGCCAATTAGGATCCGGTTTTCAAAGCGTTCGGCGGCATTTTTGCGGGCGCTTTCAAGTTTAGCAAAATCAGCGTTCTAGGGGTGAATAAATTCCGCCCGGACCAAGGCCCTGCCCTTGACACTCCCGGGGGGCGGGCGGGACACTGCCACGCATGGGGGTCACGCCCCCAAATTCCCGTTCCCGATGGAATCGGCTCCGCCGTTTCGAGCGCGGTTTTTGCCGTGCCCCCGTCCACCCGTGGCCAGCCGATTCTCCTCCGGCCCGTTGCGAAAGAAAGGCAGTCCCGCGTTGAGCACCAACGACCAACCCAAGAAAATCAAGCCCGGCACCCAGTACGACGAGTCCTCCATTCAGGTACTCGAGGGGCGCGAAGCCGTTCGTACGCGCCCGGCGATGTACATCTCGAATACCGACAGCCTGGGTCTGCACCATCTGGTGTACGAAATCGTCGACAACTCGATCGACGAGGCACTGGGCGGGCATTGCGACACCATCCAGATTGTCATTCACTACGACAACTCGATCACGGTGATCGACAACGGCCGTGGTATTCCGGTGAAGGAACACCCGGACCAGAAGGGGAAGTCCACGGTTGAAGTCGTCCTGACGATTCTGCACGCGGGCGGCAAGTTCAAGAAGGACGCCTACAAGTATTCCGGCGGCCTGCACGGCGTCGGCGGTGCCGTCGTCAACTTCCTGTCGGAGTGGATGGAAGTCGAGGTGCGCCGCAATGGCGGCGTGCACTTCGTGCGCTTTGAGGACGGCGGCAAGGTTCAGCGCCCGCTGGAGCAGATCGGCAAGACCAACAAGACGGGCACGCGCATTCGCTTCAAGCCTGACCCGCGCATTTTCCAGACGACCGAATTCAATTTCGACACGCTCAACACGCGCTTCCGCGAACTGGCCTTCCTCAACCCCGGCATCACGCTTTCCATCGAGGACGAGCGCTCGGGCAAGTCCCACACCTACAAGTACAACGGTGGCATCACCGAGTTCGTGCGTCACCTGAACGCCGCGCGCCAGCCCGTCAATTCCAAGCCCATCTACTTTTCGCGCGAACGCGAGTACGAACGCCCCAACGGCGCCATTGACACCATCTACGCCGAAGTCGCCATCCAGTACAACGATTCCTACGACAGCCGTGAACTCTGCTTTGCCAACTCGATCAACACACGCGATGGTGGCACGCACCTCACCGGGTTCCGCCGCGCGTTGACGACGACGATCAACAAGTACGCGCAGAAGAACGATCTGCTCAAGAAATTCAAGGGCGAGTCGCTTACCGGCGACGACGTACGCGAGGGCATTTGCGCGATCATCAGCGTCAAGGTGACCGACCCGCAGTTCGAGGGCCAGAACAAGGGCCGCCTGCTGAACCAGGAAATCCAGGGCGTCGTCGAGGCCATATGCAACGAAGCCCTGATGGAGTGGCTGGAAGAGGACCCGAAGACAGGGCGCAAGATCGTCGAGAAAGTGGTGAACGCCGCACAGGCGCGCATCGCCGCACGGCGCGCGCGCGAAATCGTCCGCAAGTCCGCGATGGAGGGAGGCTCGCTTCCCGGCAAGCTGTCCGACTGCGCCGAAAAGGATCCCGCGCTCACCGAACTGTACCTCGTCGAGGGCGACTCGGCCGGTGGCTCGGCCAAGCAGGGACGCGACCGCCACTTCCAGGCGATCCTCCCGCTGCGGGGCAAGATCATCAACGTCGAGAAGGCACGCATCGACAAGGTGCTCTCCAACGAAGAAATCCGCACGATGATCACGGCCTTCGGCACTGGCATCAAAGACAACTTCGAGTACGAGAAGCTGCGCTACCACAAGATCATCATCATGACTGACGCCGACGTGGACGGCGCCCACATCCGCACGCTGCTCCTCACCTTCTTCTATCGCCAGTTCCGCGACCTCCTTGAGCGCGGCCACGTCTACATCGCCCAGCCACCGCTCTACCGTCTCAAGAAGGGGAAGAAGGAACAGTACCTCGACTCCGACGAGGAAAAGGACCGCTACCTGATGGACGAGGGCGTGGACTCCGCCACCATCCGGATCCGCCCCGACGGCAACGGCAAGCTGCACGAACTCTCGCCCTCCCAGGTGCGCCAGTTCTGCGACGCGATGCTCCAGTTCGAGAAGCTCGCCCGCATCACCCGCCGCAAGACTGTTCCGCTCGTTCAGTTCCTCACATTGCGCGACGAAAAGGGACGCTTTCCCATCGGCATGGCCATGCGCGGCGACGAGCAAATCTGGGCCTACACGGAGAAGGAACTCGCCGCCCTCGAAGAAGAGGCGGCCGCCTCGCATGCCAATGGACGCAACGGCAACGACTCCGATGAAATCGCCAAACCCAAGCCCGGCTCTGCAGACCTCTTCACTCCCTCCGACGACGTCGAGCAGGACGACGCTGGTGAAATGGACGCCGAACCCGTCATCCCGATGGACTTCTACGAATTCCCCGAAGGCAAGGAAATCGAGGCCATCGTCAAGACGCTCGAAAAGATGAACTTCGACATCAAGCGCTTCGAGGTCGGACACTTCGACCGCGTCGATTCCGGCACCGACGAAACCGCGCCCTTCATCGTGCTCGACAAGGTGGGGCTCGAACACCCCTGCCACTCGCTGCTCGAAGTCATGGAACGCGTGAAGTCCATCGGCGCCAAGGGCATCCAGATCCAGCGTTACAAGGGTCTCGGCGAAATGAACCCCGTGCAGTTGTGGGAAACGACGATGGACCCCAAGACGCGCCGCCTCGTGCGCATGACGATCGACGACGTCATCGAAGCGGAGAAAATGTTCAGCACCCTGATGGGCGAGGAAGTCTCCTCGCGCCGCGCCTTCATCCAACGCCACGCACCCGAAGTGCAAAACCTCGACGTGTAAGGCGGAGGGGAGACCGGTTGCCAGCTGTCCTCAGGATACATGGGCGTCGCTTTTCGTGAAGGCCGCCCTGAAGTGCTATCCCCGGCTGTTGGCTGCCAGTCCATCTCGGCGGGAGAACTGGCGCCTGCCTGGCGGTGGAGAAGGCGTTCACTGGCCGGACCTTGACGAAGACCTCAGCCTCGAAGGCCCGCTGCGCGGCAACCCCGCTCCAGGCAGTGCGGAGCATGATCAGCACCGTGCCAGCGCCTGACGCTACCGATACCCCGCACAGCCCCGGCAGACAATGCGGCGGGCGGGGTCGGCGAGTGGCTTGCCCGCGATCCAGCGCCGCGCGTCGCGGTACACCTCGCCGTTCCAGATTTCCGCGAACGGTGTCTCGAAAGCATTGCCGAACGCATCGTGGTAATTCTTGAAACAGCACGGGTCCACCTGCCCGTTCCAGTTGATGACAATCGAGCGCCATGGCCAGAAGCATGAGAGCGGCGGTGGGTTCTGCGCGGCACAGGCGTCGAGATCGGCGTCGCGCTCGAACGGATCGATCTTCGCCTTCTCGGTTTCGTCGTCCTCGTAGAACGCCTTGCGGTACTTGGGGTTGGTGGCTGGGCGGACGTCGGATTCACGGAAATTAATGTAGGGCGTCATCAGGCGCACGAAGTTCGCGCCAAGGGAGCGGGCGGTGCGTTCGACGTCGTTCACCTCGTGTTCATTGTGGGCAAAGACGAGATACTGGAATTCGATGACGGGGGTCTTGCGGCCGAGGCGGAGCTTGGCGTCGGCGATGGCTTTCATGTTGGCGAGGACGGTCTCGACGTTGCCGCGCACGCGGTACTTTTCGTAGGTGGCCTGTTCGAGTCCGTCGCAACTGACGATGAGATCGTCGAGCCCTGAGGCGACGACGGCTTCGGCGCCGCCTTCGGGGAGGATGTTGAGGTTGGAGCTGACGCCGGTGGCGATGCGATGGCCGTGGGCGTGGCGGATCATGGGGAGGATGTCTTTGTGGAGGAAGGGCTCTCCCCAGTTATAGAGGAGCATTTTGACGGTGTGCGGGGCGATTTGGTCGACGAGGGCCTGGAACTGCTCCAAGCGCATCTTGCCGGTCTTGAGGGGGAGGTCGCCGCGTCCGGTGGGGCAGCAGGGGCAGCGCAGGTTGCAGGCATTCACGGGATCGACGAGCAGGATGTAGGGGCGGCCGGCGAGGTGGTCGCGGCGCAGGAGGCGTTCGGCCTCGGTGATTGCGATGTTGGCATAGCGGCGCGGGCTGCCGTAGCGTGCGAGGGCGTGCAGGTGGCGCCGCACGCGGAACGTGCGTTGGGCCAGGCGTTTGAGCATTCCGTCGGAAGTCATGCAGCAGTGCCGCTCCCCGGGGCGTTGAGGCACGGAGCCTGCCGTGGCGAGGCGGTGCGCTCCAACAGAAAACCGGCCGGGAGCGCTGGGCTCCCGGCCGGCGGAGTGATCTGTTGAGGCGGGATGGGCTTAGTTGGCGTTGGTGATCGCGGTGGCAAGGCCCTGGCCTGCGGCGTAGTCGGCGCCGCCCTGGGTCGAGCCGCCCGCGCGCCACACGCTGCCCTCGGACACCGTGCCATTGGACGGATCGTAGATCAGCAGGATCGGCTCGTCCGGCGTATAGTGGGTGTCAAGAACGCCACCAAGGTTGTAGTAGTTGCTGTCGGGACCGACGCACTGCAGGAACCAGCCGCGTGCCTTGACCAGGTTCGGCTCGTAGGAACCGGTGGTGACGGTGGCGCGCTGCTCGGAGTTCACCGCCTGATACAGATAGGAGTTCACTTTGGCGGCAACGTCGGTCGTCGGGCTGACGGTGATGGGGGCGCTGGCGACCATGGCGCTGGCCGTGGCGGCGGACTTGCGGGTCAGCACGGCAAAGGGATCGCGGAAAGCGCCCGTGGTGATGTAGGCCACGGGGGTGGAGAGGCGCTCGAGGATACGGAAATCGCCATCGCTGCTGGGCGGGAAGGAGGGCGGCTCGTTATAGGCGATGGCCGTCGCACGGGCGTTGCACTGCGGGTAGGAGTTGTAGTCAACGGCGTAGGCTTCAAGAGCGGTTGCCGTGGTACGCATGTCGGACTTGGCACGGGAGACCTTCGAGCGAACCTGAGCTTCAAGGAAGTTCGGCACGGCAATTGCCGCCAGAATCGCGATGATGGCAACAACGATAAGAAGTTCGATCAGGGTAAATGCTTTTTTTTTCACGGTGCTCTCCTTTGGAGCGAGTTGGAAATTCCCGGGCCGGGTTGGCAAGTGCCGGGCGGCGCTGGGGGAAGCCTGACTTCCTCGGCGCGCTGCGTGGAACGGTAGAAAAAAGAAGCGCCGTCTGCCAAGCCCTGAAGCACCGTTCGCAAAATTCTCACGGTGCTTCACGGAGGACTAACGTGTTCCTGTCCGCGCGCAAAAGAAGGCCGACCAATGTTGATACCTAAGCGGTAAACGGCGGCCCTGTAAAGGACGAACCGAAGCCCCTGTGCAAAAAACGTGTGGGGTGCACGTGTGGCACTTGACGTTCCACGGTTTCTGACCGAACATTCCGCAATCCGATCCCGGAGCCACGCCATGTCCCCCCGTCCCAGGGAATTCGATCCCGATGCCGTTCTCGACAAGGCTCTTCAAGTCTTCTGGGCCAACGGCTACGAGGCCACCTCAATTCAGGACCTCGTCGATGCGATGGGAATCAACCGGTTCAGTCTCTACGCCACATTCGGCGACAAGCACCGCCTCTATCTGGCGGCGTGCGAGCGCTATCGCGCGATGATGAACCGCTCGGCGCTCGGGGCGTTGCGCCACACAGCCTCGGGGCTGGAGGCGATCCGCAGGTTCTTCCGCATTCAGGAGGACTACTATGCATCGGAGGCGGGAAGGGGGGGATGCCTGATGACAAACGCGCTGGTGGAGAAGGCCGTCCACGACGAGGAAATCCGGCGCGGGGCGCTGCAATTCTCCACACAGGTGGAGAACGCGTTCTACGGGGCGCTGGTGCGGGCGCGCGGCGGGGGGGAGATCGCCACACGCGAAGACCTGCGGCAACTGGCGTCGTTTCTGGCAAGTGTGGCTCATGCAAACAATGTGGTCGGCAAGGTTCAGGGAGCCGAACGCGTGCGCACCAACGCACGCCTGGCGCTGCGGCTGCTGGAGTGCGCGGGGGCGTAACGGAGTCACGCTGAGCGAACGGGGAGCCGGGGACGACGAAGCATGAGGCGGAAAACGGAGCCCTCCTGCCGGGCAATGCCCTTGCGTCTCCCCGCCGGGCGGTCCGTAATAGGGGCAATCTGCATGGCGATCTGGTGGACCACGATGCGCGGACAACGACTCGCAACGATTTTTCTGGGGGCGGCCCTGGCCGCTGGATGCGCCCGCGCCCCCAAGGAACCTGCCGCTGCTTCCCCCCAGGCGGCACTCGCTGCTGACGCGGCGGATACTCCCGCCGCCGTGCCCGCAGGAAAAACGCGCACCGACGATCTCTTGGCCACCCGCCCCGTCAACCAGGCCGTTCCCCGCAACCAATGGCCGAAGCTCGATGACTTTCTCACCGTCGTCTCCGGCCAGGTGCCCGACGAACTGAAGAACACCCTGGAAATCCGCCACTACGAATTCCAGCGTTCGCGCTTCGACGACAAGCCGTTCGTCCACCTCGAAGTCTACAACCTGCTGGAGGACAAGCCGCTCGCGTTTGAAATCCGCACGTTGTTCTTCCGCGAGGACGGCACACTGCTCGACACCACGGAATGGGCACGCGCCACGGCGCGGCCGCGTTCGGCGTACCGCTACCGCGCGTCGTGCTTCTCGAATTATGGCGCGAAGGAGCAGGTGCAGATTCGGTTGCTGCAAGCGGGCGGGGCGGCAGGGGGCTGATCGCAATGCCGCTCGATATTTCCACCATGGTGCTGCTGGTCGTTGTTGCCGGACTGCTGATCTGGGGCCATCGCAGCGTCGCCTTGTTCCTCAAACTCTTCCTTCCCAACTTTCTCAAGCGGCTCCCCATGGCGTTGTTCACCATGTGGGTGGTGGCGACGACGGTGTTCTTTCTGGCGAAGGCCGCGGGCGGCGAGGAGGATGCGCTGCTGAAGGAAGGGCGCATGGACGCGCGCACGTATGCAAACCTGCGCGAGCAGTTCGGGCTCGATGAGCCGCTGTACAAACAATACTTCATGCAGATGAGCAAGCTCGTGGTGCTCGACACGATTCCCTCGCGCCACCAGAACCAGCGCACGTTCCGCGAGATTGCGGCCGAGCACGCCCCGAACACGGCGCGGCTGGCGTGGCGCGCGTTGATGATCGCGGTGCTGCTTGGGATTCCGATGGGTGTCTTCACGGCCGTTTACCATCATCGCTGGCCCGACCAGCTGGGGCGGCTGCTGGCGTTGCTGGGAATGTCCGTCCCCAATTTCATTCTCGCATCGCTGGCCATTTACTTCTTCTCGCGCAAGATGCAGTGGATCCAGCCGTCGCACTGGCAGAGTGACAAGAACCTGTGGCTGGCGGGCGTGTGTCTTTCCGCCTTTTCGTTCGCGGCGATTCTGCGGCTGACGCGGGTTTCGATGCTCGAAGCACTGCGCGAGGACTTCGTGCGTACGGCGCGGGCAAAGGGCGTCTCGGAATGGAAGGTCGTCTTCCGGCACGCGCTGCGCAACTCGCTCAGTTCCGTGGTGACATACGTGATGCCCGTTGCGGCGGGGATGTTGGTGGGAAGCCTGGTGGTGGAGACGATCTTCAACATTCCCGGGCTTGGCGACATGTTCGTCGTTTCCGTTCAGAATCGCGACATGCCCCTGATCCTGGGGATTACGGTCTTCTACTGCGGCATTCTGGTTTCCGCGAATCTGATCGCCGACTCGCTCTATCCCGTGCTGAATCCGCGCCTGCGCAAAGGGTGATGGCCGGGCGCCGGGGCGGAATCCGGTGAGACCCCCCACACAATGTCCGCCGCCCAATCCCCTTCCCCCGGATGCCTGCCCCCCCATGGTGCCCCTTCTCGACAGCCTCTCCGAATTGTTCGCCCGGCGGCCGCGCGCACTGTTGTTTCTTGTGCTGTTCGGCGCGGGGCTGGCCGTGTTCAGCGGCAGACTGGAGACGAGCGACGAGCAATTGATGGCGGCGACCAGCCACGCGCTGGCCTGGCGCGGCAGCCTGCGGTTCGCCGAAATGTATGGCCAGACGTTCACGGGTTACGGGATCGGGACGCCGCTGGCGGGAGTGCCGCTGGCCTGGATCGAAGGGATCGTGCGCCCGGCGGGGTGGTCGCTGCTTCCGCTGGCAAACCTGCTGTTGTTTGCCTGGCTGGGGATGCTGGCGGCGGGAGTGCTGAGGCGGATCGATGGCGAGACAACTGGGACAAATGGAAAGCCTGAGTGCTTGACGTCGATCGTCCTTTTGGCGAGTCCGCTCCTTCCTGCATCGGCGACGTTCGGGAGCGAGATGCTGACGGCCGTGGGGCTGGTGGGGCTGGCGTGGTCCATGGCGCAGGGGGCGACCGGGCGTGGCGTGCGGCTGGCTCTTGCCGGAGCGGTGGGTTTTGCGGCGGCGGCGGTGCTGGCTCGGCTGGCGATTTTGCCGGTGGCGGCGCTGGTGGTGGTGTGGGGATGGACGATGGGAGTGCCGCGTCGGCGGCTGGCCGGGGCGGGAATCGGGCTGGCGTTGGCTGTGGTGGCGCGCGGGGTGCAGAACGCCGTTCTGCGCGGATCGCCCTTCGCCCAGGGGTACGACGGTCAGGAATTTGTGACGCCGCTGCTGACCGGTTTGCACGGCTTGTTGCTGGCGCCCGAGCGCGGTATACTGGTCTTTTTTCCGCTGCTCCCGTTGGCCATGCTGGTGCTCCGGCCCTACGGGCAGGCGGCTCGCAGCTATCGCCTGCTCGCTGGCGGGGTCCTGATCTTCACCCTCGTATTCCATGCGCGGTTTTGGACGTGGCACGGCGGCTGGTCGCCCGGGCCGCGCTTTCTGCTGCCCGCGATTGCGCTGGGGATGCCAGTCGCCGCGGGCGCGCTGGGCCAGTTGGGGAACCTGCGGAGGATGGAGCGTTGGGCGCTCGGCGCGGCCTTCTTCTGGGGGCTGTGGGGTGCGGTGCTCTACTCGCTGTTCAGCCCCGTGGCGTGGTGGCAGGAAATCTGGCGCTTTCACGAAGTGGAGAGCCGCTGGCAATTCGAACCCCAGCTCAGCCTCTGGGCGAACTGGTACGTGGTGCTCCAGGACGGCGCGTGGAAACCCGTCTGGCTTCGCTGGGCGTACGGGCTTTCCGAGCGAGCCTTCGGAGCCGGCAATGCGGCGCTGCACACCGCTGGCTATCTGATCGCGATGAGCTGCGTGATCTTCCTCTTTGGGCACTGGGCGAAAAAGGGGGGAACCTGGGACAGGCGCTGGACGGCGCTCGTCGGGGTCCTTGTGGTGATTGCTGCGTCCGGAGCCTTCCGGGGGCCACGCGGATGGGCCGTGGATGGCGAGGACGGGAAACATCATGAAGATTTGACGTATCTGCGTTTACGTGACGACGCGGCCGTGCGCCGGGTTTCCGCGCTGCTGGACTTGCGGCCGCACGGAACGTACTGGCTGTATGGCAAGGCGGCAGGGGGAACGTACCGTTTGGCCGTCGACGGTTCTCCCCTCGTGGAACAAACGGAAGCCTTGGATCGTCATATTTTCAGAGGGGTGCTTGGTGTCAAGCAGTCATGCTTGCGTTTGGCGGAGGTTGAGTACGATCCTGCGGGCGGCGGCGAGCACTACTTCCATCTCTACTGGACATGGCCCGGTGAGGGGACGGTGCTCCAGCCGGTGGGCGGGGAGTACGTCCTGCCGCGCGAGCTGACCGCCGTGGAGCGGGCCGCCACGTTTGTCTGGCGGAGAAAAGGGATCGTTCTTGCGGGCGTGTTGGCTCTCCTGTTGCTCCTCTGGAGGGAGAAAGCGTCCGAAGGCCCCGAAAGGGGCTGACGGGCCGTGGAATCACCGACCGAAAACCGTGGTTTTGCGGTCGGCCAACTCGAATGCCAGCAGTTATCCACAGGCCAAACAGCCGGGCCCGGCACGGGGTCCGATCCCAGGAACGAGACAGCGCCATTTTACCCGAGGCAGAAGCAGACATGAGTGAACTTGCACCAGATGGAATTGCCGCGGGGCGGACCACGCATCTGAAGATGCACACCGAGCGGTTCGTGGAACTGCTCGAAAAGGGAATTGTGGACCCCGACGACTTCGAGATGGCCGTGCGCGAGAGTCACAAGTCGGGCGAGGAGATCGGCCGGATTCTGGTGCGGATGGGGGTTTGCGAGGAGGAGGACGTTCTCCAGGCGATGGCGAACTCGATGGGCGTGGAGTACCGGCGCCTGACGGGCTTTCAGCCGGAGGCTTCGCTGCGCGAGCTGGTGCCCGCGCGCATCGCCGAGCACTACGAGTTGCTGCCGATTTCATTTCTCGACGGCG
Organism: Candidatus Sumerlaeota bacterium; assembly: GCA_030156535.1. Taxonomy (GTDB): domain Bacteria; phylum Sumerlaeota; class Sumerlaeia; order SLMS01; family JAHLLQ01; genus JAHCAW01. Next base: position 104,771 of record JASGMJ010000005.1, on the reverse strand, counting down.
TGCTGAAGGTGGCCGTCGTCGATCCGTTGGACATGCACACGTTCGACGAGTTGCGCCGGGTGCTGAACGTGGAAGTCGAGCCTGTGGTGGCCTCGCGCGAGGACATCGACAAGGCGCGCAACATGTTCTACGGCATCGGTGGCGCGACGATGATGGGGCTGGAGGAAGAGCGCCAGGCGCTCGGCGGCGAGGACGAGGTGCTCATCGATGGAAACATCGACATCGACGACGAGCACGCGGCCGAGGACGCCTCGATCGTGCGCTTCGTCAACCAGATCATCCAGGAGTCGTTTCGCGACCGCGCGACCGACATCCACGTCGAGCCGTTCGAGAAGGACCTGCGCATCCGCTACCGCATTGACGGCATGCTGTACGAGGCGCCGATTCCGCCCGCCATCAAGCGGTACCAGCAGGCGATCATCAGCCGCGTGAAGATTATGGCGGACATGAACATCGCCGAACGCCGCCTGCCCCAGGACGGCAAGATCAAGATTCGGATGCACGACAAGGAATTCGATCTGCGTGTTTCGACGGTGCCGACGCCGTACGGCGAGTCGTGCGCGATTCGTATTCTCTCGCGCGAGAGCGAGTTGTGCACGCTCGACATTCTGGGCTTTTCGGGCAAGCACCGCGAGTTGATGCGCGAGATGATCCTGAAGCCCCACGGCATTATCCTGATCACGGGGCCGACGGGATCGGGCAAGTCGACGACGCTGTATGCATCGCTGTCGGAAATCAACGGGCCCGAGCGCAAGATCATCACGATTGAGGACCCGATCGAGTACCGCATTCCGGGGGTGACGCAGATTCAGGTGCAGCCAACGATCGGACTGACGTTCGCGCGCGTGCTGAGAACGCTGCTGCGCCAGGACCCCGACGTCATCATGGTGGGCGAGACGCGCGACCCGGAGACGGCGAAGATCACGATCCAGACGGCGCTCACGGGCCACCTGGTGTTCTCGACGCTGCACACGAACGACGCGCCGAGTGCGGTGACGCGTCTGGAAGACATGGGCGTTGAGCCGTTCCTGATCGCCTCGTCCGTGGAGGGAATCGTGGCCCAGCGCCTGGTGCGCGTGCTGTGCCCGGAGTGCAAGGCGGCTCACAAGCCCGATCCGGTGGCGCTGACCCAGGTGAACGTGGCGCGCGAGGACACGGCCAAGCTGACGTTCTACAAGCCGGTGGGATGCGAGGCGTGCCGGTACACCGGCTTCCGCGGCCGCACGGCGGTGCTGGAGATGGTGAAGGTGACCGAGCCGATCCGGCGCGCGATCGTCAACGGTGCGTCGGCGACGGAAATCAAGCAGGAGGCGATCAAGGGCGGAATGCGCCCGATTCGCTGGGACGGCTGGGAGAAGGTGAAGTCGGGAATGACGACCATCGACGAGGTGCTGCGCGTGACGATGGAGGACGAGTTCTCGGCCGAAGAAGACGTCGAGTTGATTGCAAAGAGCGAGAAGGCCGGCGAGTAGGCAGCAAGACACTTTCACAGAAACGGCGACAGGCAGGCGATGCCGCAATTCATTTACAAAGCGAAGGACCGCAAGGGCGAGCCGATCGAGGGAGTGCTGGACGCGGAAGGCCGCGCGGCGGTCGTTTCGCGTTTGCAGCAGATGGGGTACTACCCGATTTCGATCGAGCAGGGTGCGCGCAAGGGCGGCAAGGTCGTCGCTGCCGGTGGTGGGAATTCGGCCGCGACTCAGTTCGCGAAGTTCCTGCCGAAGTTTGGCGGTGAGGCTCCGGCGCGTGGCGGCAATGCGGGAAAGAAGGCGGGTGCGGATTCTCCGTTCGGGTTCATGACGCGGCGGCGCGTGTCGTCGAGCGACCTGGCGAGCTTCAACCGCCAGATGGCCGACCTGCTCGGGGCCGGCGTGCCGCTGGTGAAGTCGTTGACGATTCTTGGCAAGCAGACGGCGAACGACACGCTGCGCGACGTGATCCTGTCGATCAACGCGGACGTGCAGGACGGCGCAACGTTCGCGGACGCGCTGGCAAAGCACCCGCGTTTGTTCTCGAAGCTGTACGTGGCAATGGTGCGCGCGGGCGAGGCGGGCGGTATGCTCGACGAAGTGCTGATGCGCCTGGCGGACTTCAGCGAGCAGGAGGAACAGCTCAAGGGGAAGGTGAAGGCGGCGCTGGCTTACCCCGTGGTGATGATCTGCGCGGGGAGTGTTGCGGTGTTCATCATGTTCACCGTGGTGGTGCCGAAGATCGTGGGAACGTTCAAGCAATTGAACCAGACGCTGCCGACGCCGACGAAGCTGCTGATTTCGTCGAGCGAGTTCGCCGCATCGTACTGGTACATAATCATCGGTGCCGTCGTGGGGCTGTGGCTGCTGGTGTGGAAGTTCATTTCGACGCCGGAGGGGCGGACGATGTGGCACCGCCAGCAACTGCGCCTGCCGCTGTTGGGCGATCTGGTGCGCAAGCGTGAGGTCGCGCGTTTCTCGCGGACGCTCGGTTCGCTGCTGAAGAACGGCGTTTCGATTTTGTCGGCGCTGGGGATCACGCGCGACGTTCTGAACAACACCGTGGCCAAGCGCGAGGTGGACCGGATCATCGAGGAGATCACGCAGGGTGCGGGAATCGCAGTGCCATTGAAGAACAGCGAGATCTTCCCGCCCGTGACGGTGAACATGATGTCGGTCGGCGAGGAAACGGGCCAGCTCGACATGGTGTTGCTGCGCATCAGCAATTCGTTCGAGATGGAAGTGGAACGCAAGATCCGCACGCTGACGTCGCTGATCGAGCCGTTGATCATCGTGGCGATGGCCGTGGTCGTCGGCTTCATCGTGATCGCAATGCTGATGCCTATCTTCAGTCTCGATCCGACGGGAGGAGTCTGATCATGACATGCCGGATGCGCACGCGGTCTGCGGGCTTCACGATGATCGAGCTGCTGTTCGTGATCACGATCATGGCGGTATTGCTCGTAATCACGTTGCCGCGCATGACGGGCGCGGGATCGCGGACGGCACTGGAGACAACGTCGCGCGACCTGGCGCGGTTGTGCGAGTACGCACGGCAGTCGGCGATCACGTCGAACCGCGTGGTCGTCATTGTGTTCGAGCCGGAAGAGCGGAAGTGGTGGCTGGATCTCAATCCCGAGTTCACGGACGACCTGAAGTACGAGCAGAAACGCCGGCGCCGCGGCGAGACGGTGAACGAGTTCGAGGAACCGCGCGTTCTGCCGATGAAGGTGGAATTCAAGGAATTCCTGCTCGATGGAGAGACGGTGGACGACCGGCAAATCGTGGCGAGCTTTTATCCGAACGGCAGCGCGTCGGGCCTGACGGTGCTGCTGACGAACGACAAGGAACGCGTGATGACGATGGAGATCGAGCGGGCAACGGGGCGTGCGTCCGCGTACCTCGGCCAGCCGATGTCGTTCACGGAAAAGTTGGAAGCGGCGGGGCTCGATTCGACGGCATACGGCGGCACGGGCATGGGGGCCGACGCGGGAACGAAACCCAAGGACCGTTTCTACCGTTCGGCCGGCAGCGAGGAGGAACGCGTCAGCTATTACCAGGATGCCGCGGCACGCATCATGGGCCAGACGACGCGGCAGTACGACCGTCAGTTGCAGCAGGAGGACAACCCCGACGCGGGACGGATTCACGATCGCGGCACCGGACGTTAGTGGCAGACGCCATGAAGGAACAACGAATCGCCTGAATTTACACGAACGTGCTGAAAACCGGGAACCGAGAAGCGAGAATTGGGAATGTGCACCACCAGAGCGACAACGAAATCCCTTCGGCGGACACGGCGTTCGTTCGTGCTACTGGAAGTGATGGTTGCGCTCGTGATTCTCTCGGTGGTGCTGACGACATTGCTGCGCGGCTTCGTGATTGCGATGTCGGCGATTCGCGAGAACCGCGTGGTCGAAACGGCAACGTTGCTGGCAGAGTCACTGCTGGAAGACTATGAACTCGAACCGCCGATGGAGGGGAGCAAGGAAGGGACATTCGAAGAGGACGAACGTTTCGGCGAGGCGTTCGCGGCGTACACATGGGAGCGCCGCGTGGAGGAAATCGACGTGGACTACGACGAGATCCCGCGCGATCCCCTGATGGAACCGGAACCGCTGTACGAACTGACGTTGTCGATCCGCTACGATGACGGGAGACACCGGCCGTTCCGCCCCTTCGAGATCACCACGTATCTGATGGATTCGCAACTCTACTCGGACGAGGCGTTGCAGGAGAACCAGCTTTTCTGAAGATGGACGCCCCCTGGGCGTAGACGGGAACCACAACGTGACGAGCAACACCGAACATCATGCAACCGCGGCGGGCAGGCCTTTGCGCGAGAGCGGGCGGGGGGCGGGTGCGTTCACGTTGCTGGAGCTTGTCCTGGCGATCACGATCTTCGCGTTGATTTCGGTGGCCGTGCTGGCCGTCTTCCGCACGGGGACGCGGACGTATTCGGCGAGCCACCGCGAGATGCTGCTGCTCCAGCGGTCGCGCTACGTCTTCGATTCGTTCGAGTCCGACATCAGCAACCTGTTCTATCGCGACGAGACGTCGTACAACGTCCAGGCGCGCGAGGACATTCAAGAGTACCAGCAGTACTATCTGGAGGCGGATCGCACGGGAGACTGGGATGCCTTCGAGGAACGCTATGGGCCTCGCGACAGGGACGAGGCCGACTCCGACCCGAACTACGTGGGCAATCCGTTTGAGAAAGCGAAGCTGATCGACCTGCAGTTCGTTGGCGTATCGAGCGAGGACTCCGACGGACTCGCGAAGGACAGCATCACGTTTGCCATCCGCCAGCCGCTCGAATTGGGCGCGGATTATCACTTCTGGGGTCTGGCGCGCGTTGAGTACAACGTGGAGGGCGACTACCTGATCCGCAGTGTCGAGGACGTCGGCACGGCGCCGCGCACGTGGGACGGCCAGGTGCTTGAAAAGGAAATCCCGCCGAAGTACTCCATCGTGGCGGAAGGCGTGCAGGCCTTCGATCTCAGTTATGCGTTCTGGTGGGACAATCAATGGTACGAGACGGATACTTGGTCGTCGAGCAATCGCCAGATTCGCAACAACCAGTATTTGCTGGGCGAATACGACACCGAGGACGACGAGTTGCTGAATGCGGGGCTGCCAGTTCCAGGCGCGTCGGGATGGAACGATTACCTGAACGAGCTCGAAGACCAGCCGCTTGATCGCTTGCCGACATACGTGCGCCTGCGCGTTCTGCTGTCGGACCCCGAGAACACGGCACGCACGCATGAGATGGTGCGCGTGTTCCGCATTCCGAATTCACTGGAAACGTGGGTCCCCAATGATCAGTTGGACGAAGATGATCAGGAGATGGAGCGTGAGGAACGGGACGAGGAGTTTGTCCCGGTTTTCCCAGGAGCATTGAAGAAGGAATGACGGGAACGCTTCGCCAAAGGTGGAACAGGGGGCGCTCGCGCGTGGCGCGTGCATGGAAGCGCGTGCGTGGCGAACGCGGCCCGCGGCGCTCTCCGCTGTCCCGGCGGCGGCGCGCAGTGATTCTTGTGCTGGTGCTGTGGATCGCAGTGGTGCTCTCGATGCTCGCCTACTCCGTGCTCTACCAGATGTCGCTGGAGTTGCGGCTGACGTCGATGAGCAAGAAGACGTTGCAGGCGAAGGCGATGGCGCGGGCGGGAATGGCAAAGGGCTTCGTCGATTTGCGCAACGACATGATCTTCGATTTTTCGGACGACACGATTCCTCCGTTCGACGCGCTGGGTGACGTCTGGGCGGACCCAAGCGAGAACAAGGAAGACGTGGAGCTGGGGCCCGGCAGCTACACGGTGACCATCGTGGACGAAGAGAGTCTGCTGGACATCAATCAGTTCCGCGCGGCGAACCGCATCGTGCTGGAGAAGATCATCGAGCGCATCGGGTACGAGGAAGAGGATGCGAAGATCGTGGCGTCGGCGATCATCGACTACGCCGACCCCGACGACCAGCCGGTCCTGGAACTCTCGCAGGGCGTCGAGGGATTCGCCTATGGCGTGTACGTGGCGGAGGCACTAGGGGAATCGACGCGCGAGGACGACGTGGAGCGCCTCGTCTTTCCGAACGAGCCTTACCTGACGGTGGATGCGCTGTTGGATGTTTATGGCGTGACGCCGGAGTTGTTCTTTGGGCCGGACAGCCCGGAGGCGGCATACTACCGCGACCTGGCAGGCGAGGAAAAGGGCGACCGTTTCGAGATGTCGAACCGCGCGCGGCGGGCGACGCGGCGCAAGGAAACGCAGTTCGGCCTGCGCGATTACTTCACGGTGCACGGAACAGGGCGGCTGAACGTGAACACGGCGCCCCAGCACGTTCTGGCGGCACTGTTCGACGCGGCCGGGGCGCCGGATCCGGACCGCCTGGCCGAGCAGATCGTGAAGTACCGCCCCGGCGGGACGTCGCGGCGCCGGGTGAACAACGACAACGCCTTCAAGTCGACCGCCGACATGCAGCAGAACGCGGATCTGGCCAGCATCTATGGCCCGGCGCAGGCCCTTTACCGATTCGATGTCCGTTCGTCCGTGTTCACGTTGACCTCCGTGGGGACCGTCGGGGATGTCAGCCAGACGCTTAAGTGCACGGTGACGCGGGGGCTGGCGCAGTTGCAGCGCGACGAGAGTTTCGAGGCGATCGACCGGGCGCGGGAGCGCGAGGAACGCTATGAGGACCGCAGACAGCGCCATCAGGACAAGGATAACGAATTGCTGGTTCGCCAGCCGAACATTCGGATCCTCCAATGGGGAGGGCCGTAAGGCGGGAAGTTGACACCAGCGCCAGACGAGCCGACAGGAAGCCAACGCACGTATGTCACGAACAGTCGCCATCGAACTAAACGACTCGGACGCGAAAGTGGTCCAGGTGTCGTGGACGCGCAAGACCGGCCCGCTGCTGGAGAAGGCGTTCCGCGTGCCCTTCGGCACGCTGGGGCGCGACGAGGCGGGAAACCAGGAACGCGCTGCGCGGCTGAAGGAGGCGCTGAAACAGCATAAGGTACAGGCGCCGCAGTTCGTGCTGGTAGTGCCAAAGCAATTGGTGACGCTGCGCAAGGTGCGCCTTCCTTCAACCGAGCCGTCGGAGCTTGCGTCAATGGCGCGCTTCGAGGCGGAGAAGCTGATCCCGTTCAACGTCGAGCGCCACATCATCACGCACACGACCATCGGCTCGCACGGCATCGAGGGGACGGACGTGTTGCTGGCGGCGATCGACGAGACCGTGATGGAGCCGATGCTGAGTGTGCTCTCGGGCGCGGGGATCGACCCGGCGGTGGCGGAGGTTTCCTCGCTGGCCGTCGGATTGTCGGTCTTCGGGGCGCTGCCTGAAGAGGACAAGACCCACTGCTTCGCGCTGGTGCAGATCGGTTGGACGCACACGGACATTGCCATCTACAACAATGGCGATCTCATCGCGACCCGCAGTGTGCTGCATGGAGTGCGCAATCTGCTGGACGATCTGGGGCGGGCATTGCAGACCGAGCTGCCGTTTGCGCCCGAGACGCTTGGCTCGCTCGACGCCATGGATCCCTCTGAGTTTGGACGGGCGCGGCGCGCTTCCGCCCAGCCGGCGAAGCAGTCCGCGGATGTGTCGGCGGAGTTCGAGATTCTGGAGCAGACCAACGCGGGCACCACGCCATTGCTGCCCGATCCCGTGCCCGCCGTCGGCGCGTGGATCGGCAAGCTGGCGACGAACCTGCGGCGGACGTACGAGTTTTCGCTGCGCGAGTACGAAATTCCGCCGCTCAAGCGCGTCTTGCTGACGGGCGAGGGAGCGCTGATCCGCCACCTGCCGCAGGCCGTGGAAGCGCAGCTCGACATCACCGCCGTGGCATTCGATGCGTTGGCCGATGTCGCGCGGGGAGAGAAGGCGGGGATCGACGATGCGATGCTGCCGGCGTATGCGTGTGCCTACGGTGCGGCGTTGCGTCTGGCGCGCGAGGAGGAAGAGCAGACGATCAATCTGCTGCCCCCCGCGTTGTTGCAGCGCCGGCGCCACTCCGAGCTTCTGGTGCACTATGTCGCGTCCGGCGCGATGGCGGTGGTCGCGGCGCTGATGGTGGTGCTCTGGATGTGGAGCTCGGGGAACCACCGCGCGGAGCAGTACCAGCGCTACGAGTCGTACACCGAGGACCTGGACAAACTGGTCGGCGACATCGAGGACATGCGCGACCGGATCAAGATCATCAAGGGGATCAAGTCCGAGCGCGCAGGGGCACTGCAGATTCTCGAGGGGATCAGCGTGTTCGACGCGATCGGAACGCAGCCCGAAGGCGGGCGGGTGGCGCTGACGGACTTCGAGTTCAGCCTGGGTCAGGAAGTGCGGATCAACGGGCACGCGCTCGAAATCGAGGACATCAACAAGTTCGTGTACTTCCTGAAGAACCTCAAGAACGAGAAAGGCGAATTGATGTTCGAGAACGTCGACATCAGAACGCAGAATCCCACCAGCCTGCCGCGGCGCGACCAGACGATCTATGAGTTCGAGATCGTTGGCCTGCTGTTCCTGGAGGGATGACGTGAACAAACGCGAACGGACATTGATGCTGGGATCGATCGCCGCACTGGCGGTGTTCGGATACTTCCAGTTTTCCGGCTCGGACGACGATATCTACGTCTCTGAGGGCGGAAGTGGCTTCTTCGGCGTTTCACGCGAGGAAGTCGAAATGGCGCGGGAGAACTACGAGAGCACGGTGGAGGTCGTCGTCGAATCGCCACGCACCGTCCAGGAGTTCGCGCGGCTGACGGGCGACGATTCGCTGCGCTCCTTCAAGGACAAGGAAGAAGGCGCGGGGAGCGGCAACAACCGGCCGGACCTGGAGTTCCAGAAGGACGTGGCGGACTGGTGCCGCGAGGTGGGCTTTCCGTCGCCCGACGTCTCGAAGAAGGTCGAGGACATCCGAACGAAGGACAACAAACTGGTGATGGATTACCAGTTGGTGATCGTGACGATCAACATCCGCGACGGCGATCTTCCGCGGATCGCGCAATTGCTGAAAGTCTTTGAACAGCGGGGGTTGATCATCCAGGAGCTGGACATGTCGGCTCCGAACGACAGCGAGGAGCTCTCGGCGATGATCGTCGTGGCGCGCCTTGTCGACTACTTCTATCCCACGCGCGATCAGAAACGGGCCAGGTCATAAATGAAAGCGAACCTTTCGGGCATTCTGCGCAACCTTTCCCTGGAGCAACGGCTCGTGGCGGTCAACGCCGCGGTCTTTCTGGTGATTGGTGTCATCGCCGTCGTGATGATGACAGAGACGTTCACCGTGCCGGCGGAACCGCCGATGCCGTTGATCGAGCAGACGCTGCAGCAAATAGGCAACGACGGCGGCCGCAAGTCCAGCGAGCAAAGTCAGGCGAAGTACAGCAACTTCGGACAGAAGGACATCTTCCCGACGATCATTCCGACGCCGACCGTTCCGCCGACGCCGCCGCCGACGCCGCCACCCGATCCGTCGCTCGAAGAGGCGATCAAGCAGTGGAACATCAAGGGCATCGTGAAGGGGATCGTGTTCATCGAGGATCCGCGCACGCGCGAGGAATTCTTCATGGACATGGACGACCCGGCGACGCTGACGAAAACCGTGCGCCACAAGAACGAGGACGTGGTCGTGAAGCTGGACTCGATCAACGAGATCACGTTCGAGGCGACGTTCTCGTATACAGGCCGCAACGGAAAACAGGAAGTGACGCGCGGGATGTTCGATGAATAATCAGGGACGGAGCAGGCGGCGGCCCGTCTCGATCAGTCGGGCCTTGCGCCCCGTTCGCCGTACCGCAATCAACGTTTCGAGTTCCGGCCCGAAGTGGCGCTTGAAGCGCGCGACGCCCGGCGTGTTGGCCCCCACCCAGTCATAGTATTTTGGCAAGTCCCGCCGGTCGATCTCGGCAAGGATCGACGTTTGCAGCAACGTGGGAGCGCCGGAACCGAGGCACTCGGGATCGGACGCGCCCGCGAGATAATACACGCGGTGCTCGTCGAAGCCCACGAGCGCCGCAGTCTCCGGTTCACCCTTACTGTTGGCGATTTCCACGAGAAAGCCGCGCTCTTCGCGTGCCAGCCAGGCGCCGAGTTCGGCGAGCGGCGCGGCGAGTTCCTCGTCGAGTTTGTTGCGTTGCGCGTTCAGGCGCCAGAGCCGTGCGAGGCCGTCGGTCTCGGAAGCGTTCCGGACGATGGGCGTGAGTCCGGCCGCGAGCGCTTTGCGTTCCTGACGGCGGGCGGAGGACTCCATCGCGTGGCGCCACGCGCCGGCCTCCTTCCAGGCGGAAACGTAGTTGTAGTGCGGGCGCGCCTCCCACCCTTTCCAGACGAGAGGGCGCGCGTCGTGACATCCGGGAGGAAAGAGCATTTCCACGATGTCCGCGCTGGCGGGGAGTTCGGCGTCGAGTGCTTCGAGTGCATCGCGCCAGAAACGTTCGGCGGCAAGCCCCGTGAGCGCGAGCGTGGCGGCCGAGACGAGTGGCCCGCCAAAGGATGCGAAGAGCGGAGCCGACCACATCGTGGCGCCACGCAGCGGAAGAAGATGGAACGCGATGGCGAGAACGAGGCGGTCGCCCGACCAGACGCCAAAGGCGGATGCGGCACGGGTGGGTGCGAAGGAGAAGTAGCCGGGGTGCTGGGCGAGGAAACGCGGGGATTCATCCCACAGGGCATGCCAGGCGGGGAGATCGTCGTCGCTGATGGTGCGTGCCGTGAAAGTGGCCATGACGGACTCCGTCCCTAATTTGTCGCAGTCCCGATTGTTTCATTCAGGTCGCGGCTCAAGGTGAGCGCGCTTTCCACTGAATCGTTCAGTCGTCCCTGACGGGACTCCATTCCCTGACTTGCACCGCTGCTGTTTTCATTCGGTTCTCTTCTCTAGTCGTGCCAATTCGTGCGATTCGTGGTCTTCTTTTCTCCGTGTCTCCGTGGTGAAATCTCCTTCCACTACCCTCCAACGCTTTAGTGTTCGCGCCGGGGATCGAGCGCATCGCGCACGGCTTCGCCCACGAGGTTGAAGCATGTGACGGTCAGGAAGATCGCCATGCCCGGAAAGACGGTCAACCACCACGTGCCCTGGATGTCGTTGCGGCCGTTGTTGAGCAGGTCGCCCCATGAGGCCATGGGCTGGGGCACGCCAAAGCCAAGATAGGAGAGCGCGGATTCGACGACGATCGAGCCCGCGATGCCGAAGCTGATGGTGACGAGGATGGGGCCGAGGGCGTTGGGGAGAACGTGGTGGAAGATGATGCGCATGTTCGATCCGCCGAGGCCGCGCACGGCCATGACGAAGTCGCGGTTGACGAGGCGGATGAACTCGCCCCGTTGGAGCCGGGCCACGCCCGTCCAGGAAACAAGCCCGAGCAACACCATGATGTTCAGGATGCTTGGGTGCGTGGCGAAGGCCTGAACGGCAAGAATAAGGAAGAGCACGGGAAAGCAGATGACGATTTCGATCAGGCGCGAGAGTGCCAGGTCGATCCATCCGCCATAGAATCCTGCCAAAGCGCCAAGGATCATGCCGATCGTGACGTAGATCGAAACGGCCACGATACCGATCATCATGGAGATGCGGGCTCCGTAGACCATGCGTGCGGCAACGTCGCGGCCGTTCGTGTCGGTGCCCATCAGATGGAAGTGTTGATTGGGAGCGCGGCGCTCGGGATCGAGCAGGAACGTGGGCGGCTGGCGGTTCTCGGCGGTCAGGTTTTCGTTCTCGCCGTAGGGAATGGGACAGAGGAGCACGGAGTTGCCGGCGGCGTGGAACTCCGGGGATTCAAAGTACGTGCGATAGGGGAAGGTGTCCTGAATCAGTGGGAAGGCGAGCGTCCAAAGGAAAGTGCCAATGGCGGCGAGGACGACGATGGCGAGGAGCCCCTGGAACCATGAACGGAACACGCGGCGGAAAACGAGAGCGGGAATCGTCAGCAGGTAGAAGAGCATGAAGAAGATTTCGGGGCGCTGGAGGGCGCGCACGGCAGGGTAGCGCGTGCTGGGCTGGAGCGTGACGTTGGGCAGGTCGAATTCCTGCTCGAAGGCGGCGAGCGCCTTGCCGAACGTGTCGAAGGATTCACGGCCGAGCAGAGGCGCGCGCAGTTCCGACCCGAGAACAGCCAGCCGTTCGCGTTTGTCGTTGGGCAGACTCGCCTTCATCAGGCCGAGAGCGCGGTCGAGAACGGGAAGAATCTCATCGGGGGACTTGTCACTCGCGCGTTCCATCAACTGCTGGGTTTGGCGTGCCGCATCGAGAACGATGAAGTAGGCCTGGTCGTACTCGTCCTCGAAAACCATCCGGATGTGGAGCGGACGGCCGTTGGCAATCAGGGGGGCGAAGACGCCGATGGTGGTGACGATCAGAACGATGGCCAGGCCGAACATGCCCATGCGGTTGCGGCGCATGTCGCGCAGCGTGAGCTGCCAGTAGGAGGGCGAGGGCGCGCTGGCTTGTTCGTCGGTCGTCTTCAACCCATTGCCTCAGTCGTAGGTGATGCGCGGATCGGCCAGCGCATAGGAAAGATCAGCGATCAAAATGCCAAGCAGCGTGAGCAGAGCGGAGAAAAACAGAATGGCATTAATGACGGGATAGTCGCGATTGAGAATCGACTCGAACGACAACTGCCCCATGCCGGGAATCGTGAAGATGGACTCGATGATGATCGATCCGGCGATGAGTTCGGGAAGCAGCCCGGCGGAAAGCGTGAGAATCGGAATCAGCGAGTTGCGCAGCGCATGGCGGAAAATGACGCTGCGCGCCGAGGCCCCCTTGGCCATCGCAGTGCGGATGAAGTCCTCGTTGAGGACTTCGAGCATGGCACTGCGCATCTGGCGCGAGAGGAAGGCGAGGCTGCCGTAGGTCATGCAAAGCAGTGGCAGGACAAGGTGCCAGGCGAAGTCGATGATGTCGGGAATGCCGCCACCGCGCCAGTCGAAGCCTTCGCTGTTCATGCCGCGCGCGGGGAAGATCTCGGGCCATTCGACGCCGGGCCACGGACTCGGTCCACCTGTCAGCGAGAGCAGCAGCATCTGGCCCACCCAGAAGGTCGGCAGCGAGTACAGCAGGAAGAGCAGGATGGTGACGCCCTTGTCGGTGGGGGAGTGTTTCTTCACGGCGGACAGAATGCCGAGCGGGATCGCGACGAGATACGAGAGCAGGATGGAAAGAACGGAGAGAACGAACGTCACGGGAAGACGGGAACGAATGAGTTCCATGACGGGGCGGCGGTGCTTGTATGAATCGCCGAAGTCGAAGGAGATAACCTGGCGGCACCAGACGCCGAACTGCGTGTTGGCCACGATGTTGAAGGTGTCGGCGACGGGGCCGAAGTCGCGATAGCGGATCTTCTCGCGTGCGTAGAACGTGTTCCATCGGCCGACGAGGGCATCGCGCTGCTTCTCCCACTCGTCCTGCCCGCCGAGATAATCGAAGCCCGTGATTCCGGAGAGGGCCTGGTTGGCGCGCTGGACGACTTCGTCGTCGTTGCTGTTGATCCCCTTGATCAGTGCGGGAACGGCGTAGCCGCCGCGTATCAGGACTTCGCCGATCCCGGTTGTTCCGGCGAGATAGTCGTCAACGGCCTGGCGCACGGCGTCGTCGTTCCAACGCTCCTTGTTGTTCTCGTACCACTCGCGCCAGAAGGCGATGCGCTCGGTGGTGTCGAGGCCTTCGGGCTCGATGCCCTGTGCCTGCGCGAGCGTCGGAACGAGTTCGAGCAGGCGATCCGTGGCGTCGGCGGGGTCGATGCGGCGTTCGGAGTTCTGCGTGGGTTCGAGATAATGATCGACGGAGCCCTCGACGCTTTGAAGGCGTTCGAGTACATCGAGGGCGGGGGGGAGCGCGATGGTGCTGACGCGGGCGAGACGGCCGCGGGCGTCCTGCTGCCAGAAGCGTGCGGGGCGGATGAAATCGTGGACGGCCTTGCGCGCCTCGGTGTGGCTGTCCTCGAAGTCGAAGTTGAAGAGGAGTGGCTTGTCGAGGCCGAGGTTGCGGCGGTTTTGTTCGAGCTGGCTGTCGTAGCCCCCCGAGGATTGCCCCGAGGCGCTCTGGGCAATGACGGCGGGCTCGCCGGGCGTGAGGCGCGTCACGGCAAAGGTGATGACCGTGATGCCGAAGAGCGTCACGATCATCAGGAGGAGGCGCTTGACGATGTAACTAAACACGCCGGTGAATGCCGTCCTTGGTGGGTTGAAGTGCTCCGTCCCTTATTTGGCGGATTCTTGCCTGCGGGCTTCGTCGGCCCACCACCATTCCGTCCAATCGACGGGGTATTGGGAGGGATAGAACTTCACGCCACGGATACCGCGATTGTAGAAGTACGTTTCGTTGAACCCGAAGAGGAACGCGTAGGGTTGCTCTTCGGCGACGATTGCATGCATCTCGCGGGCCAGATCCCAGCGTTTGATGGGATCGAAGGTTTCGCGGATGGCGATGCAGATTTCATCGACGCGCTTGTTCCGGTAGCCGACGAAGTTGTCGCCCTTGTTGTCTGCCTGCGACGAGTGCCAAATCTGGTAGGGATCGGGGTCGAGCGAGGCTCCCCATGCAAAACGGACGGCGTCGAAGTCCTTGTTGCGGATTGTTTCAGAGAAGATCGTCCAGTCCGACTTGCGGATGGTCATGCTGATGCCCGCCTGCTCGACGGATTCCTTGATGATGTCGGCGATCTTCTGGTGGTAGTCGCGGGCATTGTGGATGCTGTATCCGAAGGCAAAGGGAACAGTGACGCCGTCGATTTCCTTTTCGATCACGCCGTCGCCGTCGCGGTCGAGCCATCCGTTGCGGCGCAGCAGGCGCTTGGCGCCTTCGGGATCGTACTCAACGGGCTTGATCGTCTGGTCATAGCCGGGACCCTTGCTGTAGAAGGGTCCGCTGACGGGAACGGCAAGGCCCTGGTGGATGTCGTTGGCGATGCGGTCGCGCGGGATGAGCATGGAGACGGCGCGGCGGGCGACGGGATCGCTGAAGAGCGCGCGGTCCATGTTGAAGCCGACGTACGTGAACAGGAAGCCGTAGTGCTGGGCGCGGATAAAGCGGCTCTTGAAGGCGTCGGTGTTTGTTTCGTCGAGGTACCAGGTGTCGGGCTCGACGTCGAGATCGGCGTCGATGTTGTTCTTCTGGAGCTCCTTGAGGACGGCGGCCTTCTCCTGGATCACGGTGAACCGCACTTCGTCCATGTAGGGCTGGGAGGGGTGCCACTTTGGCACGGCGCCCTCGGGGAGTTTGCTGGCCCAGTAGTCATCGTTGCGCACGACGGTGAGGAACTCGTTCTTGCGCCATTCCTTCAGCTTGTAGGGGCCGAGGCCGATGGGGCGTTCGCGATAGGGATGCTCGTTGAAGGCGGCTGCAAAGGCAACGTCGTCGCCTCCGTATTGCTCGGGATTGAAGATGTGGCGGGGGAGCAGGTAGATGCCGGCGACGAAGGCGAACTGATTGAAGTACGGCTTGTCGTTGCGGAAGGCGACAGTCATGCCGTCTTCAAGCACGCGGCACCACTCGATGTGCTGGAAGTAGTTGCGGATGTGCTGGGCGTTGACGTTCACGTTCATCATGGTGTCGTAGCTGAACTTGACGTCCTCGGCGGTGAAGGGCTCGCCGTCCTGCCAGCGGATGTCCGGGCGGATGGTGAACTCGAAGGCGCACTCCTCCTTGCGGAACGGGCGCTCGCGGCCGTTGTCCTCGACGTCCTTCCAGGTGGCGAGGTCGCCGATGGTCGTGCGGATCAGTTCCGCTTCGCGGGCGGGGTCCTTGGCCTCGTTGATTTCGTAGGTCAGGACGAGTTCGGTGACCTCGCCCTTGTAGGTGGCGCCGCCCCATTGCTCCTTCAGGGTCAGCGTGCCATCGCCGACGCTGGCCACGTCGTACTTGTTGAACGTGCGGCGCCAGGCACCGGGTGCGAAGACGACTTCGGACGCGGGATTGTCCTCGTTCCCCATTTCGAGGAACGTGCCTTC
Source organism: Candidatus Sumerlaeota bacterium (assembly GCA_030156535.1). Taxonomy (GTDB): domain Bacteria; phylum Sumerlaeota; class Sumerlaeia; order SLMS01; family JAHLLQ01; genus JAHCAW01. Next base: position 88,857 of record JASGMJ010000005.1, on the reverse strand, counting down.
AAGGACTTCGCCGTCCTTCATTTTCAGCAGGTCGGCCTTGGCGAACGTCCAGGCCATCTTCGGAAAGAATTCGAGCGTCTCGGGGTCCTGGGAAACGAGGCTGTCGTAGAGGAGATTCTGGACCATGCGCTCAGGCTGGCCGGTGGACGTCAGCGGATTGAGGTCGCTGTAGTCGGCGGGCGTGCGCAGGCGCAGCACGCCGCCGCGCTGGGGCGTGGTGGTGCGGTTGGCATCCGTCACGTCGGGGTTGAAGCGATCCACAACGATGGGTTCGATGTACTGCTGGAGGAGTTCGGCGCGCGTGGCGTCCTTGGGGACCTCGGCGCGCCGCTCGGCGCCGTCGTTGCCGGGCGCGGTGGTGTTCATCTCCGTGGTGGCCGTGGTCTCGGACCGGTTTTCCTGGGATTCGCTCTGCTGGGATTGGCGCGGCTCGGCGGAACAGGCGGCAAGCAGCAGAGCGGCGGCGAGCAGGGTATGTGGAAGGCGAAAAGTCATTGGTGCGTTTCTCCACGGAGCGGGGCACGGGCACACGGGTGCGCGGTCCCGCTTTGATTGCCATGATGGACGGTGCGAGGCTGGGAGGGGTGGCGAAGTCGTGCAAGCCGAAACGGGGGTGGGGTCCTGTCAGGCGGGCTGCGAGCGGATGGGCAGGCGGGAGAAAGGGGGGAGGTGGGCGAGTCTGTCCCCCGCGATTAAGGGACTGACGCGTGCGCTGAAGGATTCCACTCCCGCGGCCATCTGATGGGAGCGCCCAAAGCCTTACTATACCTCTCAATAGAGAAACGCCCCAATGCACCTACATGAACCGCCGACGCAGGAGTGTCGGGCTTCGGTGGCACCAGGGCGACTCTGGAAAGCGTTTATTTCGTGCCCTTCGCCACGTCAATGGCACTGGGTTTCCCCGCTTCGATCGCCTGCAAGAGCGCCTGCTGTTCCTCGCGGCCGCGGGCGAGTTGTTGTTCCAGCAGCAACGTGTCGAGGGCGTCGAGGTCGACGGTCTGCAGTTCCTGGAGGCCGTCGGTACGCGGGGCGTCGTCCGAGAGGGCTGAAACCAGTCCTTCGCCGGTGGTGCGGGGGCGTTCGAGGAGCATCTGGAGGGAGTCCATCGAGAGGCAGGCGACGGTGAACGGGGCGGCGAGGGATTCGGCGGGGAAGTGGGGGTGGACCTGGTCGTCGTGGGGGGCGTCGAGCCAGAGGAGGCGCTGGGGAGCGCCACCGTGGCGGGCGAATTCGTCGTTGAAGGCGGGGGTCAGGAACGTCTGGCGGAATTGGTGGTGGAGCTGCGCGGCGAGGGCGAGCGCGGCGGGCGTGCCGACGGTTTCGAGGGCGAGGCGTTCGTCCGCGTGTGTCTGGCGGCCGGTTCCTTCGGCGATGAGGGCGCGGCCGATGGCCTCGGCGAGGGGGCGGATGGAGAGGGCGGCGACGGAGCGCACGTCGTGGATGGAGAGCCCGGCGGCGAGGCTGTCGCGCAGGCCGGCGAGGTAGGCGTCGGCGGCGGCGCGGAACTGGGCGGGGGAGAACAGGTGGAGGACGGCGGTGGAGAAGCCGCGTGCCGTGAGCAGGCGCAGGGCGCGCAGGCCCTCGGCAGTGGCGGGGAGGGCGACCATGATGTTGGGGCGGTCGATTTCGTTGACGAGCTGGCGGACGCGCTCGGCGAGGCCCGCTTCGTCGCGATCGAGGCGCACGTCGAGTTCGAGGGCCACGTAGCCGTCGTCGCCCGCAGTGATGTCGTAAACGGGGCGCAGGACGTCGGCGGCGTCGCGGGCGTCGGCGATCTTGAGCTGGAGGCAGAGGGCGTCGTTCGTCCCGGCCTGCTGGCGAAACGCGGCGAGGCGGGCGGCGTAGTTGCCGCGGCCGTTGGCGAGGGCCTGGGCGATGGCCGCGACGCGGACGAGCAGGCCGCGCACGCCGCCAAAGAGGACGAGGGATTCGAGCGTGCGGTCGGGTTGCAGATTCTCCGGTGCGTCGAGCAGCCAGGTGCTTTGCCCGGCGAGCGCCATCTTGTCGGTGGCGAGCGCGGATTCCAGCAGGCGGTCGAATCCCATGATCTGGCGGACGCGGCGATGATGGCGTCCGCCTTCGGGCTCGGCGGAGAGGAAGGCGTCGACGAGTTCCTCGACGGGGTACTTGGTGTGATCGCAGCCGATGACGACGATGTTGCACTCGTTGTGGCCGACGGCGAGGCGGGCGGTCTCGGGGGTGACGGCAAAGCCTGCGCGCACGCCGGGGCGTTTGTTGGCGACGATGGCAACGCCGTTGCCCGAGCGGCACAGCAGGACGCCGCGGTCCGCCGCGCCACCGGAGACCATGCCGGCGACCTTCCAGGCGTAGACGGGGTAGTCGGCCGACTCGGCTGTGTAGGTGCCGCAATCGATGACGTGATGGCCACGTTCGGCGAGGTGGCGCGCGATGGTGCTCTTGACGGCGAAGCCGCCGTGATCGGAGCCGATGGCGATGCGAAGACCCATGATGCTGTGTGCTCTTTCTTGGTGGGGCGTGGTGCATGGTGGGCGAGCGTCTGCCTACGAGGCAACATCGCCGAGGCGGGAAAGGGCAAGTAGGACATTGACTGGGGCGCGGTTCGTTTCTCGCTGATTGCGCTCCAGAGAACGCACGGTTTCCCTTCCGCTCTTTGCCGGCATCCCTTATGGCCAGCCGAACCACGAACCAGGAAACTCGCTTTTCCTTTGTCAGGCCGTCGCTGCTTGCGGCATCGTTGCTTTGACGACAATGCGTGACGAAAGGCGCCGTGTGTCTCTCACGACGATTCCCATTTTTCCGCTGCCCGGCCTCGTGCTCTTTCCGCGCACGGTGATGCCGCTGCATATTTTCGAGCCCCGGTACGTGCGTCTGGTGACGAGCGCGATCGAGAGCGACTACCGCATCGCGTCGGCGAACCTGCGCAAGGGGTGGGAGAAGGACTACTTTGGCGCGCCACCGGCCAACCGCGTGGTGACGATCGCGCGGGTGCTCCATCACGAGAAGCTGCCGGACCGGCGGTTCAACATTCTGCTGGAGGGGATCGAGCGCGCGGCTCTCGTCGATGAGTTGCAGGAGAAGCCGTTCCGCGTGGGCCGGGTGCTGCCTCTCCCCGATTTGATGGACGACGGGGACCGCGAGGCGATTCGCGTGGCGACGCGCGAGCTGACCGGGCTGGCCGCCCAGATCGCCGAGTACGCTCCGGAGATGCGGGGGGTGCTGACGAATCTCGACAACCAGCATCTCCACCCCGGGATCATCGCGGACCAGGTGGCGGCGGCGCTGGTGCGCGAGAGCTACGACCGCCAGTGCATTCTGGAGCAGCGCCGCGTTCTGCGCCGGATCGAACTGGTGAGCGTGCAGCTGCGCATTCGCCTGGCACAGTTGGTGGACGAGGCACCGGCGGACCGGATGGACTGAGATGGTACACGGCCGGGGATGACGGGCGGCCGGGGTCGATTCGGATTGCCGCCTCCGGGCTGCCGCCCAGTCTCGTGGGCCTGCCGTGCGATTGCGTCGCACCGGCCACTTTTTCGCGAGATTCTTCATGGCCCAAGTAAACGAGTTCCTCAAACCCGTGCCCCCGAGTACTCCCGCCCGCCCATCGTCCGGCGGCGGTGACGGCGGGGATGATCGCGAACGCGACCGGCTGAACTACCCCAAGGCACCCGTTGCGGGTTTCTGGCGGCGGTTGGGCGCGTTGCTCTTTGACTACGTGCTTCTCTACTTTGTCTTCATCGGCATCGGCAAGCTGCTGCACGAGCCCTTGTTTGCACTGGGACGGCACAGTTCGGCGCTGGGCGCCGTGGTGGTGCTGCTGTACTTCACGCTGGCCAACGGCCCTGTGGGGAAGGGGCGGACAGTGGGTAAGTTCCTCGTCGGAATCCGGGTGCGGGACTACCGGGGCGAGGTGCCGTCGCTCGGACGTTCGGCGGCGCGCACGGTGTTGCTGTTTCCCGGCATTCTTGCGGCGTTTTTCGTAAGTCCCTTCGTGTTCGACTACGACACGTACAAGGGACTCGTGTACGGCAACATGCTGAGCGGGTACGTGACGTTTGCGCTGTTCCTGGGGATGGTGATCGCGATCGTGTTCAATCCGTTCAAGCAGGGGATGCACGATTACCTTGCGAAGACGACGGTGCAGCCCGGCAAGGGCGAGCCTCTGGCATTCGAGAAGATCGCGGAGATCATCGGGGGACAGTGGCAGCGCTTCCACAGGCAGGCCATGATTAATGGCTCGGCGACATTCGGGCTGCTGCTGGTGTTGCTGACGGTGTTGTCGCTTCAGCAACTGAAGGGGGAAAAGGGCGGTGCGCTCTACGAGACCGAGCGCAGCCTGCTGAAGGAGACGTTTGATCCGAACGTTGTGCTGACGATGCGGGTCTTTCCGTTGGGAGCCGACCCGGATGATCCTGCGGGGACGTTTACCCCGGAGATCGCGGAGAGCTTCTACGCTTCGCTGTACGATCAGGCCTCGACGGAGACGATGAAGGTGGTGCTCGTGCTCCAGCGCAAGGGACGGTGGCCGCAGAATCTGGACGATCCCACGTTTCGGGAGAAAATTGAAGGCTTTGCCACGCGGTATCGCGAAGACGTTTTCGGCACTCTGCCGGGCGAGGCGATCTACCCGCTGCACCGCGAGGAGGGAGAGCCGGTGCAGCTGACAAAACGGCCTCTGGTGTTCGACGTGCGGATTGACGAGGCGCTGTACCTGTTTTTTGCGCGTCCGGCTTACCACAGCAACGCGGGGAAACTTGAAATGCGTTTCCCGCCGCTGGACGAGTCGGGCATGGCCGTCGATTCGGCTTTGGAGGAGGAAGGGCCCGAGGCTGGCTCGGGCTGACCGGAGGGGATTTGGGCGTCGTGCGGAGTAGACGACTGGATAGCTTTCACTTGCCAGCAGATTGCCGCTCCGCCTATACGGACGGGGATTGAGCCAGCCTGTGAGAAGAAGGTAGAGGCACGTTGGCAGACGAAGTCGAAATCGGCCCGTATGTCCTTGCGCCGGACCATCGGGGTGTTCGTGTCACGCGGCCCGCAAACGGTCCGGCGGGTGAGTTGCGTGCGCACCTGATCCTGGTTCTGTACGAGCAGGGCAAGCAGCCCGTCCTCTTCACGATCCAACGGCTTATTCCCCAGACGGGGGGCGAGGGGTTGGCGATTCACGGCTATACGACGGACTCGCTGGCGCTGGACGGAAGCATCACCTACGACGAGGAGACCGAGGGCCTTGGCCTGGCTCTGACGTTGCAGAACACGGGGGAACCCGTGACGTTGCGGCTGGCGGTTTGTCTGGAGTTTCCGGGCGAGGCGGATCCGGAGTGGCTGATCCCCGGCTTGTTCTACAACGAGAACAAGGTGCGCGACTGCCAGCACGTGTACCCGTGCTATTCGGAGATTCACCGCGATCCGGCGGGATTCGTCTCGAATCACTGGAGTTTCCGGTGCGACCGCGCGGCGTTGCCGGTCGTCATTTGCCAGACGTACAACGTGGTCGGCTTTGTGATGACCCAGGAGTTCGCGTCGGTTTCCGAGCAGCGCTTGCATGGGCGGGGGCTGACGTCGATCGGGTTCAGCACCGAGGACGGATTTCCCGTGCTGAGGGCGGAGGCTCCCTTCTGCGAGGAGCCGGTGAAGTTCTCCTTCTGCAGCGGCACGGGCACGGAGATGGAAGAGCATTTCACGCTGCTCGAAGAAGGGCGTCCCTTCGAGTTCAACGTCCAGTTCGGCCTGATTGAGCAGGCGGAAGGCGTTCGCGAAGAACTGTACCGTGCGTTGTACCGGCAGCTCTGGGGCATCCAGCCGCCAAGGCCAAAAGTGAGCTCGATCGGGGCGCAGCACCTGGCGGTCGAGGGGTTGATGCAGTGGCATCTGGACGAAGCAAACCGGATGATTCACGAGCGCGCCTGCTTCGACCGGCATTTTGCGCTGCCGGGCACGCAGGTGGAACTGGCGCACATGCACGTGGGGTGGCAGAGCGGAGTGCTGCCCGCCTACGTGCTGCTGTGGCACGGACGCGATGTGATGAATCCGAACCTGGTGCGCGCGGCCACGTCGGTGCTCGACAACATTGCCTCGAACGTGTCGCCGTGTGGAACGTTGTGGCCGCTGCTGGATCTCGACGAGGGGCCGATGGCGGGCGCGGGGCCGCGCGATGGTCTGACGCACGCGCGCACGATCGGCGAGGCACTGCTGTTTTTTGTTCGGGTGTTGCGGCTGGAGTTGCAGGCCAACACCTCGCATCCGCTGTGGTACGGGGCCATTGCCTCCAGCCTGAATTACGCGATCCAGAACCAGCTCGATAGCGGAGCATTCCCGGCGTACTGGGATGCGGAAACGGGCGAGGTGTTCTCCTACGATGGGTGCGCGGGGGTCTGCTGGATTGGCGCGCTGGCGGCGTGCAATCACTTCTTCGCATCGAATGTATACCTGGAAGCGGCGTGCCACGCGGGCGAGTACTACGCCGAGTTCATCGAGAACGGTTTTCTCTACGGATGCGTGGAGGACCTTCCCCTGGCGCCGACGGTCGACGATTGCCACATGGCGCTGATCGCGTACATGATGCTGTACGAGGCGGACCGTTCGCCGCGCTGGCTGGAGCTGGCGCGCAAGGCGGCCGATCTGGCGCTGACCTACCGTATGGCATGGAACATTACCTTTCCGCCGGAATCGCTGTTGGGGATGACTGGCTTCATGACGCGCGGGGGCGACATCTCCTCGCCCGCGGCTCCGATGCTGACCGCCAACGGGCTCATCAGCTACGGCGAGATGCAGAAGCTGGCAGCGCTGACCGGGGATTCGTACTACGGCGAGCGCGCCCGCGAGGGACGCACGTTCGCGACACAGTTGCTCGCCCGCGTGGACGGGGAGTTCAACGCGCGCCGCGGCCAGGGCATTGGCGCGCTCTTCCATACGGACTGGTGGCAGCCCAAAGGGATGGTGACCTCTCTCTCCTATGCGTGGACGCTGGGGTTGGTCGCCCACGCGGAACTCATCGAGATGCACATGGCGATCCCGCACGCTGCGCTCTCGGGGGATTCGAGCAGTGTGATGGAAGCCGCGTCGCGCACGTCGGTTGTCACCCTGCAAAAGGATTTGGTGATGCCCGAGAGCGTGGAGGTGCGGCGGCGCAAGGAGATCGCGGCGCGTCAGTCACGGGAGACGGATCTCTCGAACGTGATGGTGGGTGAACGCGTGCAGCAACTCGGCCCGGACTTCAAGTATGCCCAGGGCGAGCCGGACTCGGCCGTTGGCTTCCCGCCGTCGCGGCCGCGCATTTCCGGCGCGCAGTTCCCGGTGGCGCGCAAGAGCAAGCCGGCAGCGGCGCGTTCGGGAAGAGAGCCCTCCTCTGATCGTGCCTTCCCCTTCGAGCCGCTGAAGGACAAACGCCGTCCGCCGGCCGCTGCCGCATCGCCGCCACGGATGCCCTCGCGCGAGTTTGCCAGCGACCAGACGCAGGAACTCCATCGCGACCGCCTGCCCATTTCCGGATTGATGCCTCCTTCGCCCTCTTCGGCTGAAGTGCGGCGCCCCACGCCTCCGCCTGATGCAAAGCCAGCGCGGCCGAAGGCTCCGCTTTCTTCGCGCCACACGCCGCTGTCCTCCGACGACATCCAGAAGGGGATCGAGGTTTCGCACGACGACCGTCCGACGCACAAGCTGTCGCCGAACGCTTCGAAGCCGGCGCCGACGCCACCAGGGCTTTCCGGCGAGCAACGCACTTCGGGCCTTTCGGCCCTGCCGCCGCCTCCGTTGGACATGGCGCAGGGGCTGCTGGCCAATTTGTTTGCCGAGGACGACCGCCCACGGTTCACCCCGATCAACAAGCTCTCCGATCCCTCAACGGGTTCGATGCAGCGCCTGCAATCGCCTCAAGAAGGGGGCGCGGCGAGCGAATCATCGGGCGACGATCCGGGCTCGACGCCGCTTCCCGGTGCCGAGCGCGAAGGCGACCGCGGCAGCACGGACGAAGTTAAGATTAAGTGGAAGATATTTTAGGGCGTTTTTCGTGGTTTGTTGTTCGACTGGTGAAGCTGGAAGATCCTTCCGCTTTGTCGGATGGCAGGCGCTTGAAGCACGGAAAACGAACTGCGCTTTCGGCCAGAAACGAAACGTTCCGGACGGTTGCTCAGCCGCAGCGTCCCTTGCCTTTTGACGGATCGCGCAGAGCGGCGCGCTTGCGGTCGAGGCCTTCCAGGCGTTCGCGCGCCTCGCCTTCGTACCCGGCACGCCCCGGACGGTAGAACCTCTTGCCCGCCAGTTTGTCGGGCAGGCCCTGCTTGGCGACAAAGCCTTCCTCGCTGTCGTGGTCGTAGGTGTAGCCGTCGCCGTAGCCGAGTTCCTTCATCAGCCCGGTGGGCGCATTGCGCAGATGCATTGGCACGGGGAGGGTGCCGGAGCGTTCGATCTCGGCGCGCACGTCTTTCGACGCTTTGTACAGGGCGTTGGACTTGGGTGCGAGAGCGAGGTAGACGGCGAGCTGGGTAACGAACAGATCGCCTTCGGGCTGGCCGACGGCTTCGAAGGCACGCAGGCAGGCGATGCCGTGCTGCACGGCGTTCGGATCGGCGAGGCCGACGTCCTCGGTTGCGATGCGCACGAGACGGCGCAGGAGGTAGCGCGGGTCCTCGCCCGCGACGAGCATGCGCTCGCACCAGTAGAGTGCGCCGTGGGGGTCGCTGCTGCGGATGGTTTTGTGCAGCGCGGAGATGAGATTGTAGTGCTCCTCGCCGGAGCGATCGTAGAGCAGGTGGCGCTGCACCGTGTCGCGGATGATTTCGCGGGTGAGCGCCGCTTCGCCTCCGGGCGGCAGATCGGCGGCCACGACATCGGCGGCGATCTCCAGCATTCCGAGCGCGCGCCGCGCATCGCCGTCGCACAGCCCCGCGATGGCATCGAGTGCCTCCGCGCCGACGGAGATTGTTCGCCCCTCGCCGAGTCCGCGGTTGAGCAGTTCGACGCCACGTTCGAGCAGGCGGCGCAGGTGCCCGGGCGCCAGCGCCCCGAGCACGAACACGCGCGAGCGCGAGAGCAGCGGCGAGATTACCGAGAAGCTGGGGTTCTCCGTCGTCGCGCCCATCAGTGTGATGAGGCCGCTCTCCACGTGGGGGAGAAAGGCGTCCTGCTGGGCCTTGTTGAAGCGGTGGATCTCGTCGACGAACAGGATGGTGCGGCGGGCGTACTGGCGGTTCTGCTTGGCCGATTCGACGACGGCGCGCACGTCCTTCACGCCGGCGCCAACGGCCGAGAGCGTGATGAAATCCGATTCCGTGGCGCGGGCGATGAGCATGGCCAGCGTCGTTTTCCCCGAGCCCGGCGGTCCCCACAGAATCATGGAGGGGATGCGGTCGCTCTCGATGAGGCGGCGCAGGGGTGCGCCGGGGCCGACGAGCTTTTCCTGGCCGAGGAAGTCGTCGAAGGAGGAAGGACGCAGTTTGTCGGCGAGCGGCTGACGCGCGGCTTCGCGGCCGATCACGGACGGCGCCGCGGGATGCGGCGGTGGTGGCGGCTGGAGCGAGTCGTCGTCTTCAAAGAGGTCTTCCATGCGGGGTCCTTGAATCGTGCGGCTCTGTCAGGCGGTGCGGAGCCGCGTATCAGGTCTCCAGCATGTCGCCTTCGCCCTGGCCTTCGCCTTCGTCGGTGCCGTCGCCGGGGTCTTCTTCCTCGGGTTCGACGCGCGAGATGGCCGTGATGCGGTCGCCATCGTTGACGTTGAACAGGCGCACGCCCTGGGTGGCGCGGCCGATGACGCGGAAGTCGCCCATGCCGCAGCGGATCGTCTGGCCGCGGTCGGTGACGGCGATGACCTCGTCCTTGTCGGAGACCTCGATGATGCCGGCCACTTCGCCGTTCTTCGGGGTCACGCGGATGTTGATCACGCCTTTGCCGCCGCGCTTGATCAGGCGGTAATCCTCGGCGTTGCTGCGCTTGCCGATGCCCTTCTCGCACACCGTCAGGATCGTGGAGTTGGGGCGCAGGACTTCGGCGCCGACAACGTAGTCGCCCTTCTGGAGCGAAATGCCGGCGACACCCTGGGTGAAGCGTCCAGCGGCGCGCACGTCGGTTTCGTGGAAGCGCACGGCCATGCCCTTGCGCGTGGCGATGAAGATGTCCTGGTCACCGTTGGTGAGCGCGACCTTCACGAGTTCGTCGCCGTCCTGGATGTTGATGGCCTTGATCCCCACCTTGCGCGGGTTGCTGTACAGGTCGAGCGAGTTGCGCTGCACGCGGCCCTGACGCGTGATGAAGACGAGGAAGTGCCCCTCCTCGAATTTGGAGACGGGGACGACGGATTCGATCTGCTCGCCCTTCTGGAAGCCTTCGAGGAGGTTGACGATCGGGCGTCCCTTGCTGGCGCGTCCCGCCTGGGGAAGCTCGTAGACCTTCAGCCAGTACGCCACGCCGCGGTCGGTGAAGAACATCAGGTAGTCGTGCGTTGTGCCGATGAACAGGTGCTCGACCCAGTCCTCATCCTTGGTCTCGGCACCAACGACACCCTTTCCACCGCGGCGCTGGCGGCGGTAGAGCTCGGTGTCGGTGCGCTTGATGTATCCTTGGTGACTGATCGTGATGACCATGCGCTCGATGGCGATCAGGTCCTCGATCGTCATCTCGCCGGGGTCGTTGATGATTTCGCTGCGGCGCGGGTCGGCAAAGCGCTTCTTGATTTCGAGCAGGTCGCGCTTGATGATCGAGAACTGTTTCTTCTCGCTGGCGAGGATGGATTCGAGTTCGTCGATCAGTTCCCTGAGTTCCTTGCGTTCCTGGGCGAGCTTGCCGACTTCGAGGGCGGTGAGCGTGCGCAGGCGCATCTCGAGGATGGCGTCGGCCTGGCGCTTGGAGAGGTGCTCGTAGCTCTCGAGAAGCCCGGAGCGTGCGGCTTCGGAGTCCTTCTTCCTCTTCAGGCGCACGACGAGGCCGGAGTCCATCAGGCGTTCGCGTGCTTCGTCCACGTCCTTCGACGAACGGATGATGTGCACGATCTCGTCGATGTCGGAGAGGGCGATGAGCAGGCCCTCGACAATGTGCAGGCGTTCGAGTGCGCGGTTGAGATCGTGCCGCGTCCCGCGCAGCAGCACCTCGCGACGGTGGTCGATGTAGAGCTTGAGAGCGCGCAGGAGGCTGAGGTAGCGCGGCTGGTTGTTCACGATGGCGAGCAGAATCACCCCGAAGGATGTCTGCAGGTTCGTGTGCTTGTACAGATTGTTGATGATGACTTCGGGTGCCTCGCCGCGGCGCACCTCGATGACGATGCGCATGCCGTCGCGGTCGGACTCGTCGCGGATTTCGCTGATGCCGAGGAGCTTCTTGTCGCGCGTGAGCTGGGCAATATCGGCCACCAGGCGGGACTTGTTCACCTGGAAGGGGATCTCGGTGATGATGATCGCCTCGCGGTTGCCCTTCAACTGCTCGGTGCGCATGCGGGCGCGCATGACGACCTTGCCGCGGCCGGTGCGGTAGGCGTCGATGATGCCGGAGCGGCCGAGGATGTAGCCGCCCGTCGGGAAGTCGGGGCCGGGGAGGATCGTCAGGATCTCCTCCAGCGTGGTCTTGGGCTTGTCGATCAGGGCGACAAGGGCGTCGACCAGTTCGCCGAGGTTGTGGGGCGGAATCTTGGTCGCCATGCCGACGGCGATGCCCTCGGCGCCGTTGGTCATCAGGTTGGGGAAGGCAGCGGGCAGGACGACGGGCTCCATCTCCTTGCCGTCGTAGTTGGGCATGAAGTCCACGGTGGACTTGTCAATGTCCGTGAGCAGCGCCTCGCCCAGTGGCAGCAGGCGCGTTTCCGTGTATCGCATGGCGGCGGGAGGATCGCCGTCCACCGAGCCGAAGTTACCCTGGCCGTCAACGAGCGGGTAGCGCATGTTCCAGTCCTGCGCCAGACGGACCAGCGTGTCGTAGATCGCGGAGTCACCGTGGGGGTGGAACTTGCCCATGACCTCGCCGACGATCTTGGCCGACTTGTTATGCGCCCGGTTTGCCCGGTATCCCCCTGTGTACATCGCGTACAGAATACGACGGTGGACGGGTTTCAATCCGTCGCGCACGTCGGGCAGTGCACGGCCGACAATGACCGACATCGCGTAGTCGAGATAGGACGTGCGCATCTCGTCTTCGATGCTGAGGGGGATAATTTGCTCGCGGGAATCCTGCATGGACGATAACTCCAGCCTAATCAGCTATTTGCGTGTAGATGAGCGGAGAGGGGCGGAACGCGCTGTGTCCCGGCCCGGCAAAGCCATTTCGCCACCGTGCGCGGGCAGAATCAAGGGGGGAAATTCGTCGATTTCTGGCACGGGTCTGCCTATGGGGTTTTGCGGTAGTCCGCTGGCGAGCCGAGAAATGGGCACAAGGTCCCCTTGCCCTCCATTCCCAGTAGGGTATCGTGCTCTCCATACTCTTCCGGAGTTTTCGGCAGCACCCGGGACCCCTCCTGCGAGTACTTGAGGTGTCTCCCTCCCTCCAATGGCAGAATAATGATGAACGGCACGGAAAGCAGCGGCGGAAACCGCGAGAGTCAAAGGCGGCTTCTGGAATCCGTTGTGCAACTCATGCAAAACCGGGAGAGCATGGGAGACTTGGTCGAGTCCATCCACGGACTGGTCTGCCAGGAGTTCGGCGTCGACCGGATTTCGATTCTGCTGCACGACCCGGCCAGCGGCGGACTCGTGAGCGACCTTCAGTTGGGGCTCCGGCGCTCGGACGTCGCCCCTCCACCAGCCGTTCCGGGCGCCAGCCAATCGGATCCCCAGCCGGCTTCCCTCAGTGTCTCGGGAATTTGCTTTGCCGAGAACCGCCCCGTGATCGAGAACGATTGTTCCGTCACGCCGCTGATCCCGCAGCAGTACGTCGAGCAGCTTCACCTGAAGTCCACGATGGCGCTTCCCATTCCCGGAGACTGCGGGCCCATTGGCGTGTTGCGGGTGGACGACCTTCAGAACTACGGACGATTCAAGGAGCAGGATGCCGAGTTCTTCGGACTTCTCGCCCGTGTTGTCGCAAGCGTCATCGCCATGCAGCGGACGACCGTGGAACTCAAGGAAACGAGTCAGCGGCTCGGAAAACTGAATCAGGAACTGGAGTCGCGCATCCAGGAACGCACACGGGACATCGAGGTCTCGCGCCGCAATTGGGAGGCCATGGCGTCGATGGCCGCGAAACTCGTCGAGGCCGACACAACAGCGCATCTCGCCCGCATCATCCGTGACGTGACCATCGAGCTGTTCGGCTGGGATGCGTTTATCTTTTCCGAGCGCATCAGCGAGTCGGACGACTTTCTCCGTGTCCTGGCCTGCGATACCATCAACGGTCAGCGCGTAGACCTCGACAACACACGCGATGTCCCAAAACCCTACAAGACCCGGGCAGAGTTGCATCGGGGAGAGCCGTTGCTGATTCACAACCCTCAGCAGACGGACAGCGAGTTGAACCGGTTTGGCGACAATTCGCGCATCTCGGCCTGCCTCCTCTACGTTCCCATTTCCATCGGCGGCCGGCTCTATGGGATTCTCTCCGTACAGTCCTATACCGTTGAAAAGTGGTCGGAGAGCGATCTTGCCCTCTTGCAGTCGGTGGGTGGGCTTGCAGCTCCCGCGATGCGCCGGGTTCTGGCCGAGCAGGAACTGCAAGCGCGATTGCACGAACTGGAGGCGGCCTACGAGGAGATCAGGCGGAAGAACAGCCTGCAGGAAGCCATCTATCATGTGGCCGAATCCGTGCGCACGGCGAGAACGCTGGACGAGCTTTTTCCGCTGCTGCATTCCGCCATTCGCCTGGTTCTTCCCGCCGAGAACTTCTTCATCGCCCTGCATGACAAGAGGAAGGACACGATCCGTTTCCCCTACGCGATCGACGAGAACGACGTCTACGATTCTGTGCCTGTTCCCATGCGGAATTCGATGACGGGCATGGTGATTCGATCGCGAAAGCCGATGCTCGTGGATCAGGCTTCCTACGAACGTCTCGTGGAATCCGGCGTCATTCGCCAGATCGGGCATGTACCCAAGAGCTGGCTCGGTGTTCCACTCATGGTCCACGGAAACGTCATCGGTGCGATGGTGGTGCAGTCCTACACGGACCCCCATGCCTACGGGCCGGAAGCGCTCTCCATCATGTCGTTTGTTTCCACGGAGATTGCAGGCGTCATTGAGTTCAAGCGCGCGGATGACGAGCGGCGCACGCAGGAGGAACGCTATCGCCTGGCAATCGATCAGGCAGGCGCAATCCCCTATGAACGAGATTTGGAAACAGGAGGCTTCGCTTACCTCGGCGATGGCATCGCTGCGCTGACCGGCTACACCAGGGACGAATTGACCAGGGAAATCTGGGATTCGCTTTTGCAGCAACAGGTGCTGAAGGATGAGTTGGCCGAGTTGCGGCCTGAAGAGGCCGTCGAACTGATCATAGCGGGGAAGTTGCGCAACTGGAAGGCCGAATACCTGATCCATACCCGGGATGGGCAGGAACGGTGGCTTGCTGATTCCTCCATCGTTTTGTGTGACTCGGATGGAAAACCGACGAGCTGTCTGGGACTGCTCCAGGACATTACGGGGATCAAGCGTTCGTCGCGTTTCAACGATGTGCTATCACGGTTGGGGGTGCGGCTCAGTGCGGCCCGAACGCCTCGGGAAGTGGCGGAGGTTGCCTCCGACGCACTCCTGGAAATCCCGGGGTGGGATACCTTTTTTCTCGACTTCTACAACCGCAAGAAAGACGTGGCGTACTCGGTTCTGAATCTCGACACGGTTGATGGAGTTCGTGCGGAGTACCCCTCGATCTATCAGAAGCCCCAGCCGCCAACCGAGACCTTCCGGCGTGTGATGCGGGAAGGGGCGCTGTTGATTTCCTCCAACCCGCAGGAGTTGGAGAGCCTGGCGGCGATGGGTGCTTCCACGCGGCGGAGCGCCTCGCGGATCTTTGTTCCCATAAGACATCACGGCGACGAGATTATCGGTACGCTCTCGGTTCAGAGCTACACGGCGGACTACTACAGCAGCCGCGACGTGGCGCTGGTGCAGGCCATCGCCGATCATTGCAGCGCGGCGCTGGACAGGACGCAGGCGGAGGAAAAACTCCGGACGGCGGAACGCAACGTCGCAACGTTCGGCAAGCTGGCCCACCAGTTGAGTTTCGTGACCACGGCAAAGGAAGCGGGGAAACTGATTGCCGAGGTTGCCGATGATCTGATCGGGCTGGATGCGTTCTTTCTCGATCTCTACGACAAGTCCTCCGACACAGTCTTCGGAATCCTGAACATGGACACGATCGCCGGGAAGAAGCAGGTGGTGGAAGGGCACTATGTTTCCGGGCCACCCACGGTTTCCGAGCGTCGTGTTCTGGCAGAGGGGGCGTTCCTGCTTGATCGGGCAAGGGAGGCGGATCGCAACGCCGCGCCTTTCATGGAGTTTGGCGACGAGCAACATCACTCGGCCTCACTCATGTATGCTCCGGCCCGCAAGGGGGACGACATCGTCGCCTTCATGTCCGTCCAGAGCTACACTCCGCATGCCTACACCCAGGAACATCTGGAGCTTCTCCAAGCGTTGGCGGATCACTGTGCCGGTGTGCTGGAGCACATTCGTCTGGAAGAGAGTATGCGTCTGAGCGAGGAGCGTTACGCTCTCGCCGCGCGCGGGGCAAACGATGGACTCTGGGACTGGGACCTGGTGGGCGGAACGGTCTATTTCAGCCCACGATGGAAAGCCATGTTCGGCTTTGAGGAAGCGGAGATTGGAACTCGGATTGAGGAGTGGTTTTCCCGTGTTCATTCCGAGGATCTCGAGGCGCTTCGAGAGAAAATTGACGAGCATCTCTCCGGCAGTGCCGAGCTGCTTCAGCACGAACACCGAATCCAGCACAAGGATGGCAGGATTCGGTGGATGCTCTGCCGCGGAGTAGCAGTTCGCGACGCCGGGGGACGTCCGCTCAGGATTGCGGGGTCTTTGACGGACATTACCAAGCTCAAGGAGTCCGAGGCGCAGTTGCTCCGGTCTGCCTTCTACGATCCGCTCACCGGCCTGGCCAACCGCGCATTGTTCATGGACCGTCTGTCTCACGCCGTTCGGCGGGCGAGCCGATCACCCCAGCATCGCTTTGCCGTGATGTTCTTCGACCTCGATCGCTTTAAACTGATCAACGACACGCTGGGGCATCATGTGGGCGATGGACTCCTCAAGGGAATCGCCGTGCGATTGTTCCGCCACTTTCGCGGCAGCGATACCGTGGCACGCCTTGGCGGTGACGAGTTCACCGTGCTGCTGGAGGACATCAAGGGAGTTCGCGACGTCATCATCGTGGCGGATCGCGTGCTCAAGGATTTCACCAATCCCTTTCTCATTGAGGGGAATGAGATTCACGCCAGCGTCAGCCTTGGGATCGCCACCAACGAGCCTCGTCATGAGAAGGTGGAGGACATCCTGAAAGACGCAGATGCCGCACTGTACCGGGCAAAGAGAGCGGGCAGGGGGCGGTACGAAGTCTTCGACGAAACCATGCGCGATTCAGTCTGTTCTGCTCTGGACGTTGAGGCGGAACTTCGCGACGCCCTCGTGCGCGAGGAGTTCGAGCTGTACTACCAGCCCATCTTCGAATTGAACACGGTGGAGGTCGTTGGCTTCGAAGCACTGATTCGCTGGAACCATCCGGCGAAAGGACTCGTGGAGCCCAAACAGTTTATCCCTGTGGCGGAGGAGTGCAACCTTGTCGTTCCCATCGGCGAATGGGTGCTGCGGGAAGCCTGCCGTCAGATCGCCGACTGGCGCGGGCAGTACGAGAAGGCGCGGGAGTGCTACGTCAGCGTCAATATCTCCGCCCGGCAATTTGCCTCCAAGGCCCTCACGGGCGTCATTGAGGAAGAATTGGCAAGGAATGGGCTGCCCGCTTCGAGCCTGCACCTGGAACTGACCGAGACCGCTCTGCAGAACAATCCCGAGCGAGTCGGCGCGGTGCTGGCCCGGTGGCGCGAAATGGGCATGCACATCATGCTAGATGATTTCGGCACCGGGTATTCCTCGCTGACGCACTTGAACAGTTTTCCGGTGGATTGTCTGAAGATCGACCGTTCCTTCGTGAGCGAGCTTTCCGAATCAACCCAAAGCCAGCACATCGTGCGCGCCGTCATCAGCCTCGCGGGCATCATGCGCATGAAGGTGATTGCGGAAGGCGCGGAGGCCGAGGAGCATGTCAGGTTGCTCAAGGAACTGCGTTGCGATTTCGTGCAGGGCTTCCTTCTGGCAGCGCCCCGCCCCGCGAACGAGATCGAGCGCTTCCTGAAGTAGGCGTGTTCCACTCCACATGGTGAAAGCGGTCAAGAGGGAGGTGCTGTAATCAGCCCCCGCCGCTTTTTCTCAGCACCCAACTGGTGTAGGCGAGCTGGCCGGTGCGGAAGGATTCGTAGATTTCCGAGTCCTTGAGTCCGGCGAATTGCTCGAAGGCACCGGCGATGAAGCCGGGGAGCATACGGCGGATTTCCGCGCGCTTCCAGTCGTGGTCGTGGTCCATGGCGCGCAGCACGTTGGGCGTGATGTTGCGTTCGACGAGGGTCTCGAAGCCGGCGTCGGCGAGCCAGCGCCGGGCGTCGCGCAATTGCTCGGCGCTGAAAAAGTCGGCGTAGAGGAAGTGTCCGCCGGGACGGAGCACGCGGGCGGCTTCGGCGTAGAAGCGTTGGCGCGAGCCATAACAGTGCGAGGACTCGACGTTGAGCACGGCGTCGACCCGGGCGTCGGGGAGAGGGAGGTGTTCGGCGTCGCCGCGCACGAAGGAAAGGCCGGGGAGGCGATGGCGGCGGCGGCAGAGGGCGACGGCTTCGCCGGAGAAGTCCACGCCGCGGGTGGCGCGCGGGGCGTGGCGGCGATGGACCCAGGCACAGCCTCCGCCGCGGCCGCTGCCGACTTCGACGACGCGCTTGCCGGCGAGCGGAACAGCGCGCGCCAGGTGATCGTAGAGTTGGATGCAGGTGCGGTCGCGCTCCTGTGCTTCTGCGAGCTCGGGCACGGGTTCATCGTCATCGAGCGGGGCGTAGCCGTAGTTCATGAACGTCCAGTTGTCCTGGCGAAAGCGTCCTCCGAGGAAGTTGTACCAGGCGCGCCAGAGGGCGCGGCGCAGACGAGGGGACTTGCCGCAGAGAAAGGAGAAGAGTCGGGCGAGCATGGCGGGTGCCTCCTTGTGCTGGGAGAAGTGTCGGGCGGTTGACAGAGAGGGCGCAAGGTATTTTTGTAGGTGAGCGATTATTTATCTATGAGGGGAGGGGGGCGCTGGTGCCTGGGAGCACCGGGTTCCATACCGGCGTGGTAGGCCGAGAGGTAAGAGCTTGTCATTCCTGAAAAGTCAGCACGGTGGCCGAGCCCATTTCGGCATGGCACCCGGTGTTGAGGAAAAGAAGAAGCGGTCATGTCGAAACTGGGCGGTACTGCCTTGAAAAGGCAGGATCACACAGCCCGGGGGGCAAGCGCCGCAAGGCGCGCCTCCCTGGGAAGACGCGGCGTTTCAACCGCACCCCGAAGGTGGTGCGATCAGAGCCAGGAGAGCGTTCCTTGTGTTGCGGCGGTTTGGGATCGCGCCCCTTTCAGGGTGCGGTCCGTGGTGGCGGCCGGACCCAGGGCGGGGATTGGGGCGGGGTGCTGGGTTCAAGAGGGAAGAGCGCCGGTACGAAGCCCCGCGCTTCCGGGCGATTCGTTTTGCGTTCGGCCGGTGGGGGCGGGCACAGTGGGGGCAGGAGGCGTTTGTAATGCAGCTCGGAAACAAACAAATGTTGGTGGTGGGAGACCGGGTACTCGTAAAGCCCGACGATGCGAACGAGCGCACGAAGGTGGGTCTATACCTGCCGCAGACGGTGATCGAGAAGGAGCCGGTGCAGTCGGGCGCCGTGGTGGAGGTTGGGCCGGGGATCGCGATTCCGAATTTCGCGGCGGACACGGCGGAGCCGTGGCAGCAGCGGCGGGACTCGCCGGTGCGCTTTGTGCCGCTGCAGGTGGATGTGGGGGATCACGTGTTGTTCCTGCGCAAGGAGGCGGTGGAGATCCGCTATCTGGAGCAGACGTTTCTGGTGGTGCCGCAGGCGGCGATTCTGCTGCTGATTCGCGAGGACGGGTTGTAGGGCGAACGCGCCCTCCTCGCCTTCACCCCCCGATGGCGCGTTGGCGCAGAAGGTGGTCGCACAGGACGAGGGCCATCATGGCCTCGACCATGGGGACGGCGCGGGGAAGGACGCAGGGGTCGTGGCGGCCGCGCGGCATGAGCTCGACGCGTTCGCCCTTGTTGTTGACGGTCATTTGTTTCTGCAAAATCGTGGCGACCGGTTTGAAGCCGACGCGCAGGGTGATGGGCTCGCCGTTGGAGATGCCGCCCTGCACGCCGCCGCTGCGGTTGGTGGTGGTGGCGACGCGTCCGTCCTTCATGACGAACTCGTCGTTGTGCTCGCTTCCCTTGAGGTAGGTGCCGGCGACGCCGGAGCCGATCTCGAAGGATTTGCTGGCCGGGAGCGAGAGCATGGCTTTGGCGAGGTCGGCTTCGAGCTTGTCGAAGACGGGTTCTCCCAGTCCGGCGGGAACGCCGCGCGCGACGACGTCAACCGTGCCGCCGATGGAGTCGCCGTCGGCCTTTACGGCGGAGATGAGGGCGATCATTTTTTCGGCGGCGGCGGCATCGGGACAGCGCACGATGTTGGCTTCGACGGCGGCGAGGGTCACGTCGGCGGGA
Source organism: Candidatus Sumerlaeota bacterium (assembly GCA_030156535.1). Lineage (GTDB taxonomy): Bacteria > Sumerlaeota > Sumerlaeia > SLMS01 > JAHLLQ01 > JAHCAW01. Next base: position 69,183 of record JASGMJ010000005.1, on the reverse strand, counting down.
TCGATGTTGGCCTCGATGTCCTGAACGCGCGAGACCCAGGCGAGGACTTCGACGCCGCACTGCTCGCGCAGGATGCGTTTGGCGACGGCGCCGGCGGCGACGCGGCCGATGGTTTCGCGGGCCGAGGCGCGGCCGCCTCCCGCCCAGTTTCGGAATCCGTACTTTGCGTCGTAGGTGAAGTCGGCGTGCGAGGGGCGGTAGATGTCCTTGAACGGTTCGTAGTCGGTGCTGCGGGCGTCCTTGTTGCGGACGAGGATGCAGATCGGGGTGCCGGTGGCCTTGCCGTCGAAGACGCCGCTGACGATTTCGGCGATGTCGGTTTCGGCGCGTGCCGTGGTGATTTTGGACTGACCCGGTTTGCGGCGGTCGAGTTCGGCCTGGATTTCGGCGAGGTCGATGGTGATCCCCGGGGGGCAGCCGTCGATGACGACGCCGACGGCGCCGCCGTGCGATTCGCCGAAGGTGGAGATACGGAACAGGTGGCCGAACAGGGAACCGGGCATGTGTGTTTGTCGCCTCGCGTCTCAGGGGTGGCGGGCTATTGGGGCGGCCGGGGGGGCGGGTGTCAACGGTCCCGCTTGCCGAGCATCCCGAACGCCACGGTGGCGGCGGCCAGTGCCAGCAGGGCCGACGGCCCCAGGCTCCAGCGCGTGGCCACCGGCAGCCGCAGAACGCGTGCGATGTCGAAGCGCCCGGCCCGCGGCAGCGTCACCGAGCGTCCCTCGCCCGCGAACATCAGCTTTGCCTCTCCGGCCTCGCGAACTTCGATGCGCCAGCCCGGGTAGTCGATTTCGGCGAAATGCAGCGTCAGGCCGGGCTCGGGCGCGTCGATGGTGAAGCGCAACTCGTCGGGCGTGCGCTCCATGTTTTCGAGCAGGGCACTTGCAAGGTGATCGCCCAGGCCGGGCCACTCGGGATCGTTCGACAGCCACGCCCATCCGGGGGCGTGGGGGTTCTCCCAAAGCTCCAGGCCGTAGGGCAGGCGCGTGGCGCGGCGCAGGCCGAGCGCCTCGAAGTCTTCCGCGTATCCGGGGTCGAGCGCGGGGAGGTAGCTGAGGACCACCGTGGCGTTGTAGGCGTCCAGGGGTTCCCGGCTGGCCAGGACGGGGAGCGTGAGCGAGGAGCTGCGGTGGATGGCGGCGTTGGCCTCGGCGGGGAGGAGTTCGGCGAACTCGCTGGCGTAGGCGGCGAGCTGGAGCGGCTGGTAGCCGCGCATCTGGCACAGGCCGTGGAGGGCGGGGCGCTCGCCGGAGAGTTCCCGCGTGTTCTGGTCGAACTGGTAGCCGATCAGGTCGTCGGTGAAGACGAAGCGTCCGTTGGCGCGGGCCTGCAACTCGGCGATCAGGGGCGTTTCGGGGAAGAAGCGCTCGCGGAAATCGGCGGCGGCGATGCGGTGGTAGGGGGCCTCGGAGGGGAGGTCGGCGCCCACGGCTTCCGGGGGAACGGGGGGGCGGAAGGGCTGCCAGAAGCGCAGGAGGTCGAGCAGCAGCACGCCGCAGACGAGCGCGAATCCGGCGCGCGGGGCGAGGCGTCCCTTGAGCAGCGCCAGACCCACCGCGCCCGCCGCAAAGCAGACGCCAATCGCCCACGTCACCGAGTTGGCGGCCGTGCGGTAGAGCTGGCCGTGGAGTTCGGGGACCGCCGCAACGGGCAACCGGTCGAAGCCCGCAGCGCTCAGAATCGCGGGGAGCAGCGAGCGGACGAGCGCGAAAACCACCAGCAGCCCCGCCGCCGCGCCGAGCCACGCCAGCAGCGGGCGCCGCTCCGCCTCCTCGTCGCCCGTTCGCGCGTTGAGCAGAAGCTGGGCACCCCACCCGGCCAGCAGGCACACGGGCCCCACGCACCACACCTGCCAGCGCGCCGGAACGCGAAACATGTCGAAGCCGGGCACGACAGCGAACAGCAGGCGGTACAGCGGCGTGAAGCGCCCGAGGGCCACGAGCAGACCCGTCGCGAAGAGGAGCGCGAGCGCGAGGAGCCAGCGGCGCTCGGGAGCTTTCGGCGCGCAGGCGTCGTCCTCCTCCGGCCGCGCAATCCGCCCTGCCAGCAGCCCCGCCGCAAACAACGCCAGCAGCAGCGCGCCAACGCCGGTGTAGGCGTTCATTTCCAGATACCCGGCCTGCGAGCCCCAGTAGGTGTCCTCGCGATTTCCCGCGTCGAAAAGCTCGGGGAACACGTCGGTCAACAGCACGCGTGGCTCCAGCGAGCCATCAGTCAGGTACTCCCAGTCGGGTTCGCCGCCGCGTCCGGCGGCGAGCGAGGCCATTTCGGCGGTCGCAGCAAGCTGCGGAAAGGCGATCAGCGCGGCAAGCACGCCGGCCGCCAGAAAGTGCCCGGCCGTTCGCAGGCGCGCGCGGGCTCCGGCCAGCGAGAGCACCCGCACGAGCATCCAGATGCCCAGCCCGCCCCACGTGATGTGGACGAGCTGGGGCGATCCGGCGAGAATCTGCAGGGCGCCGAAGAGGGCGAGCTGGGCCGTTGCACGCGGATTGCGCGGGCCGCAGCGTTCGGCCGCCCACCACACCCACGGCAGCCACGCCAGCGTCTGAGTGAAAATCACGACGCCGTTCGTCAGGCGCAGCATCTGGTACCCGCCGCACATCCAGAGCCCGGCGGCGACGAGGGCGCCCGCCGTCTCCAGCCGCAGGCGCGCCAGACGGTAGAACCCCCAGCCTCCCAGCATCAGGTGCGCAAGGACCAGCCACGAGGCGGTGCGCTCGACGGGGAGGCCGATGAAGTAGAGCCAGTTGGGCGGATAGAGCACGCCGGCCTGGATGTTGGCGAAGAACGGATAGCCGCTGAAGGACGAGCCGAACCAACCGGTCAGCGGGCCGTGCGCCGTCCAGTAGGCGCGCCAGGGAAGGTCCTGATTGACGAGGTCGCCGCCGCACAGGACGAGCGATCCCCAGACCACGCCACCGTGGAACAGGGCGAGCAGGGCAAGCAGGACGCCGGGCACGAGGAAGACCCGGGCAAAGCGCGGCGGTTTTGTCTCGCGGGAGTCACGGGGCATGGGAGGCACAGTTGCTTGGCGGACTTGACGCGCAATTGGAACGGGAAAGCCCGCACGGCCGCAAGCCCGCATTGGCGTTGCTTCGATGCCGGTGCCGTGGTCAATGGCGGCCCGCCCGCTGGGGCGTCCATTCTCTCTTCCGCCTTCCTTTCCCATGCCTCTTCACGTCGCCCTCGTCCATCATCCCACCGTCGACAAGCAGGGGGCGGTTGCCGCCACCTCTGTGACGAATCTCGATGTTCACGACCTTTCGCGCGCGGCGCGCACCTACGGCGCCGAGGGCATGTGGATCGTGCATCCATTCGAGAGCACGCACCGCTATGTGGAGCGCGTGCTCGATCATTGGACGGAGGGGTGGGGCTCGACGTACAACCCGCGGCGCAAGGAGTCGCTGGCGTACACGCGGCTGGCGACTGATCTGGGCGAGGTGGCCGACCGGCTGGAGGCCGCGTACCCGGGGCAGGAAGTTGTCTGGGTGGCCACGAGCGCGCGCCCCTGGCCCAACAGTATTTCGTACCGCGAGATGCGCGGCTGGCTGGCCGATCCGAACGACACGCGGGTGTTCTGCCTGATCTTCGGGACGGGGTGGGGGCTGCACCCGTGCGTCCTGGAAGAGATGGATTACGTGCTCGATCCGATTTACGGCCCGAGCAATTGGAACCACCTTTCCGTGCGGGCGGCGGCGGGCATCATTTTGGACCGCTTGATGGGGAGCGAGCGCTAGCAGAGAGCGCGACAATTCGGATAAGGGTAGACAGCAGCGGCCTTTACGTCCCATACTTATGGCGTGCTTCGATAGAGACGCCAATGTGGGGAGGCGACGCCTGTCCATGCGAGGGAAGTCATGACGCAAAACGATGGTGATGAGCCAGCCCCCGGCATGGCCTACGAAATCAAAATCGACCCGCAGGATGGTCCCGTCGATTGGGAGGAGGCGCTGAAGGAGCTTGAGCGCACCGATCCCGCAGACATGGCCACGCCGCGTCCCGTGAAGCCGCCGGTGCAAAAGGGCCCGGTGACTCCACGCCCGACGCCGCCGCCGGTGAAACCCCTGCACACGCCCCTGCCGGTTGCGTATGGCGACACGCCCCGCCCGGTTCAGCAGTTTCACGAGGAATTCATCCAGGACCGAGGCAACCGGGTTCCGTCACTCGACGGTTCGATGGTCGAGGACCTTGAGAAGCTCATGATGGCCGTCAACTCGGCCATGCAGCAGCTCAAGAAATTCTCGCAGGCACACCCGTACCTCATTGCCCCCAACATCTTCCGCAACTGGGAGGACGAGCTGAAGGAAACGTCGATTCAGATGAATCGCGAATACCGCCGGATGCGCGAAGAAGCCGCTTCGAAGTCCGACGACGCGTGAGCCCCCGGCAGGGGAGAGGCAGGAACAAGGAAAAGGCCATGACCGAGGAACCCAAAGGCAAGGATGCCGCTGGACGCAACGACTGGATGAAGGCGCTCGAAGACCTTCAGAGCTACGATGCACGCCGCGAGGAACGCCGCAAGATCGAGCAACGCCTGACACCATTGCCCGTGCGCCAGGCCAAGCTCGCCGCCCCCGCCAAGCCGATGCCCGAATTTGCGCCCGACCCCAAGGAGGGCGCCGTCCGCGTGCCGCGCGAGGCCCGCGACGACGAGGCGGAAGCCAAAGCCCGCAACACACCGTCGCCCCGCCGCCCCGACATGTCGAAGTACGAGGCGTTGTGCAAAAAGCCCTCCATTGCGTTGAAAGGCGGCGACATCCGCGTGATGGACGAGATGTCCGAGGTGCTCTGCGGCGTCAACGTGGCCAACGCCCTGATCGGCAAGTTTGCCGCGAAGCATCCGGGCGCCATCGACCCCGCGCGGATCGAACGCTGGGAGAACAACCTGCGCGACACGGCCACCGTAATGTACCGCGAGTTTCACGCCCTGCGCAACGGGCGGATGAAGAAGACCTACGACAAACGCCACGTGTGCACGGAATGCCACGCGGTCTTCATGGTGCCGTTGCCCGATGGCATTTGCGACGAGTGCCGCAGCCGCAAAGCACCGCGCAAGCCCATCGGATAGCACCTTTGATGACGAAACTGCACGAAAACCTGGACGCCGTTGAACGCCGCATCCGGGAGGCCTGCGAACGCGCCGGGCGCCCGCGCGGCGACGTGACGCTCGTCGTCGTTTCAAAGTATCGCCCCGTCGAGCAGACCCGCGAGCTGCACGCCCTCGGCATCTGCAACTTCGGCGAAAGCCGCGTTCAGGACGGACGCGAGAAAATCCCCCAGTTTCCTGCCGGAATCGACTGGCACCTGATCGGGCGCCTGCAAACGAACAAGGCAAAGTATCTGCCGGGCCTGTTTGTCTGGGTGCATTCCATCGACCGCGCCGACGCGGCCGACGCCATCGGGAAGGCCTTCGCGCGGAAGGGGGGCACGGTGCGGTGCCTTGTCCAGGTGAACATCGCGGGCGAGGAGCAGAAGGCGGGAGTCGAACCGGGCGCCGCCGCCGCGCTCGTCCGCCACGTTGCCAGCCTGCCGAATCTGGAGTGTGTTGGGTTGATGACGATGGCGCCACTGGTGGAGGACCCCGAGGCCGCGCGCCCGGTCTTCCGTGGCCTGCGCGAACTGGCCGAACGCCTGCGCGCAGAGACGGGCCTGCCGCTGCCGCACCTCAGCATGGGCATGACCAACGACTTCGAAGTCGCCGTCGAGGAAGGCGCGACGCTCGTGCGCGTGGGCACGGCGGTGTACGAGGGCTAGCAGGACTACAGCATCCGAAAGCAACGGCAAGGACGGGAGCCGACCGGCGTTCCGTTGAGCGAGCCGAGGCGAGGTGCACGGGGATTTCGTGAATCCTCCGCGCCCACTTCCGCATTGCTCGCCTGTGTGCCTCGTGTCACGCTCGGGGGGCAGTCGGTTGCGTGGTGATCGCGTGCCGGACAGACGCCCATGTTGTCAGGAGCAGGAATGATGGTCCGTTTTCAGGAGTACAGAAGCCTTGCGCTAAGAACTGCCGCAGTTGTGGCGCTGGCGTTGTCGAGCCTTGCCTGTGCGAAGGCCCCCGAGGTGGAGCCGTTGCCCGCAGAGATTGCCTCGCAGATGGAGCAGAAGGTGCTCGACGCGATTGCCAAGGGCGTCATGCCGGGCGCGGTGCTGGCCGTGGGGCATGATGGCGTGGTGCTGGAGGAACGCGCCATCGGGAACAAGGCGCTCAATCCTGATGTGCCGATGACGACGGACACGGTGTTCGACCTGGCGTCGGTGTCGAAGGTCGTGGGAACGGCGACGGCGACGATGCTGCTGATCGAGGACGGCAAGATGACGCTCGACACGCGGGTCGCGGACATTCTGCCGCAGTTCGCGGAGCACGATAAGGGCGATGTGCGTATTCGCGATCTGATGACGCACAGTTCGGGGCTGAAGCCGTATGAGAATTGGAAGACGGCCGAGGCAATTCGCAACGGTGGCGCGCAGAGCGACGCGCTGGTCAATCGCATCGCGAGCCTGGAGAAGCAGTATCCGACGGCGGAGTATTACAACTACTCGTGCCTGAACTTCCTGACGTTGGCGCGGCTGAACGAAATCGTGGCGGGCGAGAGCCAGGAATCGTTGCTGCGCCGGCGCGTGTGGCAGCCGTTGGGGATGAACGACACGGCGTATGTTCTGCGGCCGGACATGGTGGCGCGTTGGGCGCCGACGTTTGCCGGTTCGTTGCCGGAAGGCCGTCAGCCCGGCAGCACGCACGATCCGCTGGCGTTCTACTACGGCTCGACGCCGGAACATTGCCCGGGCAACGCGGGGCTCTTCTCCACGGTGCACGATCTCGAGAAGTACTGCCAGATGATCCTCAACGAAGGGGAGCTGAACGGCGTGCGCGTCTTCAAGCCCGAGACGATCCGCCTGATGACGGGTGTTCACGCGGCACTGCCCGACTACAAGGGGCGCGACGCGAACGGAAATCCGAAGGGCGGCGAAATCACCCAGCGCGGGTTGGGCTGGGGAGTCTATAGCAGCGCTCCCTACACGCATCCGGACGGACCCGCCGGGTCGTGGGTGGGGCACACGGGCTATACGGGCACCTACCTGTGGCTGGACATGAACAAGAACGCGTACGTGTTGCTGCTGGCCAACTCGGTCTACAGCAAGGACCCGCCGGTGACGACGCCGACGCGCCGGGCCGTGACGGGGCTGATGGTGGATTATCTTTACGGGTCGGGCGGGTAAGAACGGGCCGCGCTTTACTCGAAGAGGACGGGAATCTTCGTCAGTTCTTCGAGCAGGTAGTCGTGCGCGGTGCTGTTGCTGGCGAGGATGCCGCGGCCGGTGCGCACGTCAGAGCGATTGTAGGTGATTGGGCGGCCGCGTAGATCTGTGACGCGGCCGCCTGCTTCTTCCAGGATCAGGTGCGGCGCGCACACGTCCCACTCCTTGCACTTGCCGTTTTCCGTGTTGAGGTAGAAGTCGGCGTTGGCGCTGGCGACCTCGGCCATTTTGACGCCGACGGAGCCGCGCCGGTAGGTGCGGCCCAGGGGCATGGCCTCCAGGGTGGCGCGCAGGCGGCGGGTGCTGTGGGATTTCGAGATGACGGCGGTGAGGTTGGGGCTGCCGGGGCTGGTGCTGACGGCGAGGCGGCGCGGTGCGTCGAAATCGGCCGTGGCGGGATCGGGATCGGACGCCGCCCACCAGGGATCGGCGCCTGGCGCGCGGCGTTCGACTTCGACGAAGGCGCCGCCACCGGCAGTGGCGGTGAACATCATTCCGGCGGTGGGAACGTAGACGACGGCCACGATGGGGACGGAGACGTCGCCTGTCCGTTCGGCCAGGCCGATGTGGACAGCGAAGTCGTGCTGGCCCTTCATGAACTCGCTGGTGCCATCGATGGGGTCGATGATCCAGACGCGGCGGCGTTCGAGGCGCGAGGGGTCGTTCTCGAACTCCTCGGTCAGGTAGCCATAGACATCGCGGGGATAGCGTTGGGTGAGAAACTCGACGATCAGGAGGTCGGCCTTGCGGTCGGCGTCGGTGGCGGGTCCGTCGGGTTTGTCGAAGACAGCGAAGTCGCCGCGATAGTAGTGGGCGATGCCGGCCCAGGCATGGAGAGCGGCGGTGCGGGCATCGGCGAGCAGTTGGGGGAGCGGAGCGTCGGGAGTCACGGGAGAGCCTTCTGGAAACGAAAACGCGCCGCTTCCCGGTGGAGAGGCGGCGCGAGGGGAAAACGATGGAGAAGCAGCGTCAGTTGTTCGCTGCGAACTCTTCGGCCGGGATGATGTGAACGAACTTCCTGCCGGTGCCTTTGGTCTCGAACTTGATGTGTCCGGGGACCTTGGCGAAGATGGTGAAGTCCTTGCCCTGGCCGACGTTGCGGCCCGGCCAGAACTTGTTGCCGCACTGGCGGACGATGATGCTGCCGCCGGTGACGAGCTGGTTGTCGTGGGCCTTGACGCCACGGCGCTGGCCGTTGGAGTCGCGCCCGTTCCTACTGGAGCCTACGCCTTTTTTATGTGCCATGATAGTGCCTCGCTGTGGTGTCGGGATCAGACCCCGACGGGCTGACCGTTATGGGTGATTCCGGTGATCTTGATTTCCACGAAGTCCTGCCGGTGGCCCTGCTTCTTGCTGTAGCCCTTGCGGCGCTTCTTCTTGAAGACGACGATTTTGCGTCCGCGGCCGTGGCGAAGAACCTTGGCCTGGACCATTGTGTCCTCGACGCGAGGCGAGCCGATTTCGAGCTTGGAGCCGTCGTGCAGAACGAGCACGTCCTCCATCTCGATTTGCTGGCCTTTTTCCACGTCGATCTTTTCGATCTGGATGACGTCGCCGGGGGCGACGCGATACTGATGGCCACCCTGGCGGAGAATCGCGTAAGTCATTGAAAAACCTGAACCTGGTGAACTTCCTGGGATTCGGGGCCGGGCAGGACAAAGGGCCACCGCGGGCAATCCCCGCCCGAAAGGGAGCAGATGTGTAGGAGGGCCGGGGGGCTGCTGTCAAGCCCGGAAGGGAGGAATCGTCGAAACTTTCATTGTTCGGGGGGAAACCGGCGCCCGGCTTGTCAGGGGCACGTTTCGCGGATCCAGTGGGAGAAGCCTGAACAAGAGTGGCGCCAGCCCTTCGGGCGCGCAATCCTTTTGGCGTCTTACCCGGCCCCGCCCTGCGGCACGAAGCCAAGCTGTTCACCTGTCATTCCGGCAGGACGCGGGGTGGCAGGAAGGTAAAACGGAAGGCAGGAAAGAGGCGGCGGGATACGGCTGGGACGGAAAACCGAAAACTGAAAACCGAGAACGTCTCCCGGAATCGTCTCGCGGTTTCTGGGGATGCGCCTGCTCGTCAGGCCTTCTCGCCTTCCACGCGAATGCGCGGGTCGAACAGGATGTAGAGCATGTCCACGGCCGAATTGACGACCACGAACACCGTGGCCAGCAGCAGAATACACCCCATTGTGACGGGGAAGTCGCGCTCCTTGATCGTCGCCACCAGCAGCGATCCGACCCCGGGCCAGTTGAAGACGGTCTCGACGATCACCGAGCCGCTCAGCAGTGCGCCCGCGGAAATGCCCGCAACGGTGGTGAAGGGGATCAGGGCGCTCTTGAGCGCGTGTTTGAGGACGACGCGCGTCTCCCGCAGGCCCTTGGCGCGCGCCGTGCGGATGTAGTCGGCGTTCAGCACTTCGAGCATCGAGGAGCGCAGGATGCGGCTGAGCGAGGCGCCCGTGCCCACTCCCAGTGTGATGGCGGGGAGGATCAGGTGGCTGATGTGTGAATCGAGCGAGCCTGTGCCGCGTCCTGCGGGGGGAAACCAGTGCAGCTTGCGCGCAAACAGAATGATGAGTTCGAGGCCCAGCCAGAAGCTGGGCATGGCAAGGAAGATGAAGACACCGACGCGCGAGACGTTGTCGAAGATGCTGTTGCGGCGCGAGGCGGAGATGACGCCGACGAGGATGCTCGTCAGCAGGGCGAAGAACATGGCGGCCACGGCGAGTTCGATGGTGGCGGGCAGGCGGGCGAGGATGCGCTCGCGCGCGGACTGCGAGGGGAGCGTGATGGACTTGAGCTCGCCCGTGGCCATTTCGACGGTGTACATGTAGTACTGGCTGTACCAGGGGCGGTTGAGGCCGAGTTGCTCGCGCAGCATCTGGATGGATTCGGGAGAGGCCTCGGGCCCCAGCATCATGCGCACGGGATCGCCGGGCGTCATCTTCATGATGAAGAACGCCAGCAAGGAAACCCCCACCAACGTGGGGATCATTTCCAGCAGACGGCGGAGAAGAAGCGTGCGCATGAAGAATCCAGCCGAATCGGCGGGGTGGGTTGACGTTCGTCAACGAGGGTCAACAGTGCGCCGGGAGTCGCAATGCCAAGATGCGGCGGAGGGGAGGCTTGCGGGGCTGCGTTTTTACTCGTTCGCGGGGAGGATGACGATTTCGACGCGGCGGTTCTCCCGGCGCCCTTCGGCCGTTTCGTTGGAGGCAATGGGGGCGTAGAAGGAGTGCGAGGAGGCGGACAGTTTGCGGGCGGGGATGTTTTTCTGCTGGGCGAGGAAGCGGGTGACGGCGGAAGCGCGGGCGGCGGCGAGGTCCCAGTTGTCGACGAAAGGCATGGAGGCGACGGGCTGGCTGTCGGTGTGGCCCTCGATGCGGATTGAGTCCCAGGGGAGAGAGGCAAGGGCTTCGGCGACGCGGACGAGCAGGGCGCGGGCGGAGTCGGTGAGCAGGACGGTGCGCGGCTCGTAGAGGGAGTCGCTGAGGATGATGAGGCGCGCGGGGCCGTCGGCGGGAAGGGAGAGCGCGCCGGAGGCGATGTCGGTGGCGAGTGCTTCGCGCAGCTTGGCACGCAGGGCGTCGCGCTTCTCCGAGGAGGCGCGGCTGGCGGCTTCGGAGGCGGCGAGGGATGCCCTGAGGTCCTCGGCTTCGCGCTTGGCGGTGGCGAGGTCCTTGTCGCGGTCGCGCAGGGCGCCGCTGACCTCTTCGAGTTTCTTGGAGAGGTCGGTGCTGTTGGACTGGAGGGCCTGCACCTGGCGGCGGAAGTCGTCGCGCTCGGCGCGGGCGTCGTCGCGTTCGGTGCGCAGCGTCTCCGAGGTGTTGGTCATTTCGGTGAGTTTGGCGCTGGTTTCCTCAAGGGTCTTGCGGAGTTCCTCGGCGAGGGCCTGTGCGGCGTCGCGTTCGCTTTCGAGCAGGGCGGCTTCGTTCTGCACCTTCTCGATCTGGGCGGCGGTTTGGTCGAGTTCCAGGCGGAGCTGGTTCTCGCGGGCGACGCGGTCCTCCATATCCTTGACGAGGGCTTCGGCCTGGGACTTCTGCGATTCGTCCATGACACGGCGCATCAGGGCATTGCGATCCTTGAGGACGCTGAGTTCCTTGTCGAGGGCGTCGCTCTTGGCCCGTGCCTCTTCGATCTGGGTTTCCAGTTGGGCGTAGCGGGTTTGCAGGGCGCGGTAGTCCTGCTCGTACTGGAGGACCTGGGCGCGCAGGAGCGTGTTGTCGTCCTGGAGCTTGTTGATTTTGGCAAAGCAGCCGACGGTGAGGAGCAGGGGGAGCAGGAGGATCGGGAAGCGCAGCGGCATGGTCAGGGTTCCTCGGTCTTTTTCCTTCGCGAGACGTGTTCCATCCAGGTGATGCCTGCAAAAAGCATGACGATGACGGCGGCCTGGACGAGACCGTAGCGCCAGTCAAGGGGACGGAGGGCAACGGCGGCAAGGCCAACGCACAGGGTGACGGCATAGATAAAGACGACGGCCTCGGTTCGCGACATTCCCAGCGCTTCCAGCCGATGCGAGAAGTGATTGCGGTCGCCCTGCATCAGCGGTTTCCCCGCCCGGAAGCGGATCAGCATCACGGAAAGCGTGTCGAAAACGGGCACGCCGAGGGCCACGAGGGGGAAAAGGATCGGGAGCTGGGTCGCCGCGCCAGGCTCGTAGTACGTGCATTGCACCGAGAGCGCCCCGAAAAGAAACCCCAGATGGGTGGAGCCGCAGTCGCCCAGAAAGAGCGAGGCCTTGGGAAAATTGAAGAACCAGAAGCCGAGCACCGCACCCGCCAGCATTCCAAACAACAGCATCATGTAGTATTCGCCCGCCAGGGCGGACTGGAGGGCGAAGACGGCCGCCGTGATGGCCGCGATTCCCGACGTCAGGCCGTTCATGTTGTCGAGGAAGTTGAAGCTGTTTGTCAGCAGAACGACCCAGCCAACGGTGAGGGCGGCCCCGGCAAGCCAGGGGAGAAAGGCCTGCACGGTGGTGCCGGTGGCAATCAGGGGAAGAGTGGCGATAATCTGGACGACGAGGCGCACGGTGGGGCTGAGTCCCCGGATGTCGTCGATGACGCCGAGGACAAAGATCATAAGGCTCCCGGCGGCGATCCCGGCCAGGGGGAGGGCGCGCATTCCCGTGTTGGCGGCCAGATGGCGGACGGATTCGGGGAGCCACGCGAGCGAGGGGACGACGTGGCGGGCCAGAAGAAGGTTGAGCCCGAGGCAGCCCCAGAACGCCGCGTAAACGGCCAGACCGCCGCTGCGCGGGACCGGGTGGCTGTGGATTTTGCGGTCGAGCGTGGGCGCATCCATCATGCCGCAGCGCGGGCCGAGAGCGCGCGCGGCACGGGTGAGCACGGCACTGACGGCGAGTGCCTGGAGAAAGGCGATGAGGGTGAGGGGCAGGAAAACCGTCATGAAAATGCGCGGGCCCGTGCAGATGGGAAAACCGTTGGGGGTGGGGCGGGGAGCGTCAAGGCGGACGCGCGATGGGAGAAGTCTTCGGTTCCCAGTTCTCGGATTTCAGTGTTATGCCTGTCCCGGCCCCCGCCCTTGTCCCTTTTGAGTCGCTTTCGACCGGCTTCATTGTCGGGAATCCTCTCGAAGGACGGTGCCGGGTACAGCACGCGGGGTGCGAAATCGGGACGGGAAACACTGAAAACTGAAAGCTGAGAACTGAATACCTCTCCCGAAGGCCGGTTTCTGCTTGAGTATCCGAGGCAGTCGGACGATACCACGTCCATTGTCTCAATCTGGTGGTCCCATGGCTCCCGTCGCGAATTATCCGAAAAAGCTCTTCTACCGGATTCAGGAAGTGGCGAATATCGTCGGGGTGGAGGCGTATGTGCTGCGGTATTGGGAAACGAAATTCCCGATGCTGACCCCCGAGAAGGACGGCAGCGACCAGCGCCGCTACCGGCAGAAAGACATCGAGATTCTGCTGAAGATTCGCCACCTGCTCTACGAAGAGAAATACACGATCGCCGGCGCCGTGGAGAAGCTGAAGGACGGGCAGCGCGGCGGACGGCGCAAGACGCGCGAGGCCTCGGCGTCGATTCCCGCGGAAGCGGTGGAAGGCGGTGCGGGAGATCAGGCCGACCTTTTCCTCACGGAGCTCCCTCCCGAGGCGGACTCGGCGACAGCGTCGTTCGAATCGTCGCGCTCCGGGGGCTTGAACGAGGAGCAGCTGCGGGCGTTGCGCCGCGTGCGCGAAGAACTCGGGTTGCTGCACCGCGAAATTGAAAACTGGCGCGACGAGTTCGCCTGAGCGACCTTGAGCCACCAGAACACCAGAAACAACCCCGGCATCGTTGGAAGCACCACCGCTGCGTTTTGCAGGATGACGCGGTGGGCTGGATCGTTTCCGCATGCGCCGGCCAGGACGAGCGTGGCTGCCTGCCAGCAGCTCCTCGTGCGGGACTGTCGCTTACAGGCTCATGGGAGAGCCATTCACAGATTGTCATCCGCTTGGAGTTGCTGGTACCCACGTCGGAATCGAGCGGATGTTCCACGCCCTGCCCTGCCGGGAGCCAAGACAGTCTCCGTATTTGAAAAGATGCCTCGTGGAAAGCCAACCGTTCTGCCGGGAGTCCCCGCATGAAGCCTCAGTTCCAGGTCATTGCCCCCGATGTGAAACTCGGCCGCAACGTGCGCCTCTTTCACTTCGTCAATCTCTACGGATGCGAGATCGGCGACGACTCGAAGATCGGTACGTTCGTCGAAATCCAGAAGGGTGCGAAAATCGGCGCGCGCTGCAAGATTTCCAGCCACACGTTTATCTGCGAGGGCGTTGTGATCGAGGACGAAGTCTTCGTCGGGCACAACGTGACGTTCATCAACGACCGTCATCCGCGCGCGACGGGAGCGGACGGGGAACTCCAGACCGAGGCCGACTGGGAGTGCGTGCCGACGCGCGTGTGCCGGGGCGCGTCGATCGGCTCGTCGGCGACGATTTTGTGCGGCGTGACGATTGGAGCAGGAGCGTTGATCGGCGCGGGCGCCGTCGTGACGAAGGACGTTGCACCGGGCGCCGTCGTGGCGGGCGTTCCGGCGCGGCTGATGGAGAAGACGGACGGGACGCCCTGAGTCGCTCCGTCCCTGATTACCACGCATCTCCCCAGGAGAGCTTCTTGGCGCGGCGGAAGGCTTCCTTGTCGCGCTTTGGAATCTCCGTGCGCTCGATGGTGCCGTCGGCGGTGCAGAGACGCAGGTTGGCCGCGTGCTTGAGCTGCCGCGGCTCCTCGATGACGCGTGCGGCGGCGGGGGAGGCGGGCAGGCGCGAGAACGCGAGGTAGCAGTACTTCTCGTCCTCGAAGCCGAGGCTCGCGCCCTTGGCCTGCTTGTGGGCCTTGGAGCGTGGCAGGCGCTGGGCAAAGTGACACCATTCCGGTGTTGCAGCCAGCGGGCACGCGCCCGTCTGCGGGCACGGCGCGATCAGGTGGGCGCCTTCGCGGACGAGCAGCTCGCGCACTTCCAGCAGCAGGCGGTAGCCTTCCACGGTGCCGGGCTCCACCAGGACAAGCACACCCGCCGTGGCGTTCCATGCGTCCAGGGCGAGTGTCCTGCCGGGCGTGGGCAGCATTTCGTTCAGCACATAGGAGGCCGTGACGAGGTCGTGCGTTCCCGCCGGGAGAGCCCCCGGCAGGACGGCACGGCGCCACTGGGGCACACAGGAAAGTCCGGCCCCCGCCGCCGCGATCAGGCGCTCGCCCAGTTCGATGAAGCCGGCATCCTCTTCGAGCAGGAGGGCCGATTCGATTTCCGGAAAGACCTCGGTTGCTGCCCAGACGACGGTGCCGGGTCCGGCGCCGAGGTCCAGCAGCGAGGCCGGTTCAAACTCGGGGGCCCGGGCGTGGACTTCGGCAAGCACGGCGCGCATCGCCGCGAACGTCGCGGGCATGCGCGTCACGGCATAAGCGGCGCGCTGGACACGCTCGGAAACGAAGCGCCCTTTCGACGACTTTTTCTCTCGGCGATAGAGTGCGGAGATTTCCGCCGAGGCGGCGGATAGTTGGGACGCCGGGGCGATGGCGGCCTCGGCGTCGAGGGCTTCCACAAGGGAGGGCGGCATAATCATGGCGGTCGGCCTGCTCTCAGACGGTCAGCGTCGCGCCAATCACCGTCTGGGGGGCGCGCTGGATTTTTTCGTAGAGGCGCGGCGCGCGTTCGAGCGGCATGCGGTCGGACACGAGAGGAGAAACCTGCACCTTGCGTTCGGCGAGCAGGTCGAGAAAGACGAGCATGTTGTCGCGCACTGTCCAGCGCACTTCATGACGTGGGTATTCGACGGCGCCGCGTTCGTAGGCCGGGTCGCCGTGTCCCGCGCCAGCCGAGCGGACGGCGGACAAGGTGAGTTCCTTTTCCTCCAGGGCGCGGGCGGATAGGCGGTTGGCGGCCGAGCCATGCACGACCAGTTTGCCCCGCCAGCGCAGCAGCAGCACGGCCCAGTGGCCGGCGGTGGATTCGGCGTCGGGGGTGAGGATCGCGCCGTCCGCGCCCAGCCCCCGCGTCACGCGATCGACTTCGCGCACGAGGGTTTCCTTCTCGGGGAGCACCGCGTGCGTCACGCCCACGTTGCGGGCGCGGGTGAGGCGGTGGTCGGACTCGTCCACGAGGATCGGCGTGATTCCCGCGGCGCGGGCAAGCTGGGCGATCATCTGGCCCAGCATTCCTCCGCCGAACACGAGCAGCGACTCGCCGATCTGCAACCCGCAGGCCCGCAGGCACTGCAACGCCAGCGCTCCCTGCCCCGCGAATGCGCCCTCTTCGTGGTTCACCTTCTTGGGGAGTTCCACGACGAGGTTGGCCGGAACGCTGAGCTGGGTGGCGTGGTAAACGTAGGGGGTTCCGAAGGCGGCAACGCGCAGGCCTTCCTTGAGGCCGAGACGGGGGGGGACCTGGTCGCCGACGGCATCGATGAGTCCGCTGCACATCATGCCGAGGGGGATTCCCTCCTCGGTGGCGGGAATGCGATCCTTCAGGTTCTCGAAGATCCGATGTTCCTCCGGGAGCATCAGGGCGCAATGGGTCACACGGAGTTGGACCGTGTGGGCACCGAGCGGTGGCTCGGGAAGCTGAACGACGCGAGGTTCGCCGTTGCGATGGGCGATAACGGCTTTCATGGCTTTCTCTTCGTTGGCCGCTGCTGTGACAGTTTGTGCCGCCGGGCGCGTTGCTGGGTCAGCAAGACCCTCAGAGTGCATCCCGTCTTCTGCCGGGGCCGCAACGTGAAAGGGAAGCAGAACGCGGTTCGTGGTTCAAGGATCGTGGTTCGAGAAGCGGCAAAACCTGGCGAACGCCACGAAGGCGTGTCTTCGTTCTCCGGTCGCGAATCATGAACCGTGCCCCCTCTTCAACTTCCTCTTTCCCCCGAAGGGGTGCGGCGGCGAGCAAGGCGGGGCCGAATTGCGGCCCGGATGCAGCAGCACGTGGATGCCCTTTCGCAGGCGAAAGCCGATCTCCGCCAGAGAATGCGTGCCTTGCGCGCGGCCGTCCCGCGCGGGGAACGCGCCAAGGCGGCGCATCGTCTGTGCGAACGGCTGGAAGGGCTGGACGCACTGATGCGCGCGCCGGTGCTGGCCGGGACGCTGCCCGTGGGGGCGGAGATCGACGCGGGGCCCTTCTGCCGACAGTGGTTGCAGGAGCGGGGGCGGCTGGTCCTTCCTGCTGTGGATTCGGAGAGCAACGGATTGATTTTGTTGGAGTTGAGTAGTCTTGATCAGGTGCGCCCGGGATACCGTGGCTGCCCGGAGCCCGATGCCGGGCTCTGTGCGGAGGTGGCTCCCGGGGAGGTTGGGGCGATCCTGGTGCCGGGGCTGGCTTTCGACCGCCAAGGGGGACGTCTGGGGCAGGGAGGCGGGCACTACGACCGCTTTCTCCGCACCTGTCCGCCGTCGATTCCCGTTATCGGGGTTGCGTTCCCGTTCCAGATCGTAGACCGCGTTCCTTCCGACCCGGCGACGGATTTTCGCGTTGGCTGGGTCGCCACGCCGGAAGGCGTGATCGGATGCGAGGGCTGACCAGGTGCGAAAGATTGGCACCCCTAATGCTAGGTCGTTCAGTCTCAAGCATCCAGCCCGCTGCATGAGAGCAGGGGCTGACACAGGTGGGACAATTGCGACACGGTTGCCCGATGGACGGGTGAACCGGAAAGTCCAAACCAGGGGAAGGCTCCATGGCGCCACTCATCGAGATTCGCGGCCTGAGCAAAGTCTATGTTCAGGATTTTCTGGGCACCGAGCACGGCCGCGTTAAGATTCGGCTGAAAAACCGCCGCCGCGTCGCCCTCGAAAACCTCAACCTCAATGTTGAGGAGGGGCAGATTTTCGGACTTCTGGGCCCCAACGGTGCCGGAAAGACGACGACGATCAAGATTCTGATGGGGTTGCACTTCCAGACGTCGGGCACGGCCACCATGATGGGGCGCCCGTTGGGAGACAACATGGTGAAGGAGCAGATCGGCTTCCTTCCCGAGAACCCCTTCTTCTACGACTACCTGACGGGCGACGAATTTCTCAACTTCTACGGGCAACTTTACGGGATGAGCGCCGCGGCCCGCCGCCAGCGCATCCCCGAGCTGCTCAAGCTCGTCGGACTCAGCAAGGCCGCCGGCGTTCCGCTGCGCGGCTACTCCAAGGGAATGTTGCAGCGCGCGGGGCTGGCCCAGGCGCTGCTCAATGATCCCAAGCTGGTCATTCTCGACGAGCCTCAGTCGGGCCTCGATCCCTTTGGCCGCAAGGAAGTGCGCGACATCATCGTCCGCCTGAAGGAAGAGGGGAAGACGGTGATGTTCTCCAGCCACATTCTGTCGGACGCCGAGATGATCTGCGACCGCGTGGCGATTCTGCATCAGGGACACCTGATTGCCGAGGGGCACTTGTCCGAGCTGCTTTCCACGCGAATCAACGAGTACGAAGTCCAGATGCGCGGCCCGTCGGCCGAGTTGCTGGAGATGGTGCGCAAGGCCGCCCGCACGGTGGTCGAGGGCCAGGGGGATTACTTCGCGTCGTTCGCGAACGAGAAGGATGCCCTGGAGGTGACGCGGCGGCTGGCATCGGGCGAGGGCACGCTGATGGCCTACACGCCGCGCCGCGAGAGCCTGGAAGATTACTTCATCCGCGAAATCGAAGGTAAACGCGCGCAGGAACGCGACGCCGCCAGCACGGGCAAGGAGAGTGCGAAATGACTGGGAAGGTACTGGCCATCGCGGTCAATACGTTCAAGGAAGCGGTGCGCAACCGCATCCTGTACGTGTTGCTGTTCTTTGCGATTCTGATTCTGCTGGGCGCGTGGGTGGCGTCCTCGCTGGCCATCTTCGGCCAGGAGAAGATCATCCGCGATCTCGGCGTTGCCACGATCAACATCATCTCGGTGCTGATTGCCGTTTTCGTTGGCGTCGGTCTCGTCTACAACGATCTGGACAAGAAGACGATCTACACGATCGTCTCGAAACCGATCAGCCGATGGCATTTCCTGGTCGGCAAGTTTCTCGGTCTCCTGCTCACGATCTTCGTCAACATCCTGTTCATGACGTTCTTCTTCCTGCTGGTGTTGTACTTCCGGGACTTCACGAAGGACTCGGTGCTGGAGAAGCTGGCGGTCGAAGGGATCAGTGGCGCTGGGCTGATGTTCTACTACATCAAGTCTGCGGTTCTTGCGACCGGGCAGGCTCTCCTGACGGTCGGCAGCCTCGGATTCTACGAGACGGCGACGACGCAGGGAATCATGGTCTCGTCGTTCCTGACGATGCTGGAGATGACGATCATCACGGCGTTCGCGGTGCTGTTCTCCTCGTTCAGCAGCCCGACGCTGAGCGCGTTCCTCACGGTGATCGTCTTCCTGATTGGACGGGCGAACGAGGATCTGTACTTCTTCGCGAACATGCTGGTGCATCGAGCCGGTGGCGTCGAGAATCTTGCCGGCGGCCAGTTCCTGACGTACTGGTTCAGTCTCGCCGCGTGCCACGTGGCGCCGAATCTGGAATTCTTCAATCAGCGCGAAGTGATTGCAGCGCTGGGTAAACCGGAGATCGGCTTCTACCCGATCTTCTACGGCCTGGCCTATGCGGCATCGGTTCTCGCCATTGCGACCGTCGTGTTCAACCGCCGCAACTTCAAGTAACCGCCACGGAAAGGAGCCCGCACCCATGGAAAAGCGCCGACGTCTCCTTCGCGACGGTTCCCTTGTGGTTCTCGCGCTGGTCTTCTTTGTCTTCTGCGTGTTTTTCCAGAACTACAACTACCGCAACTGGGTCGTGCCGTCGGGCAAGT
This sequence comes from Candidatus Sumerlaeota bacterium, assembly GCA_030156535.1. Taxonomy (GTDB): domain Bacteria; phylum Sumerlaeota; class Sumerlaeia; order SLMS01; family JAHLLQ01; genus JAHCAW01. The sequence goes on along the minus strand of JASGMJ010000005.1, from coordinate 49,676 downwards.
ACGTTCAGAAAGTGAACCTGCCGAACGCGGAGATCATCAAGGTCGCCGCGATGGGTTACGACAACTTGTATGCGGACTTCCTGACGCTGCGGGCGATTCAGTCCTTTGGCGCCGCATGGGACACGGAGTCGGGAGACATCGAGCCGATCTACAACTACTTCGACATTCTCACGACGCTCGACCCCCACTTCATTGACGTTTACGAGCTGGGGCATCTGGTCATCTCCGACGACCACCGCGAGCACGAGAAGGCACTCGAACTCCTGCGCAAGGGCATCCGCAACAACCCGAGCGAGTGGAAGCTGCCGTATCTGGGCATGTACACCACGCTCTACGATATGAAGGAGCCCGAGCGCGCCGACGAGTTCCTGCACGTCCTCCAGAACATCCCGGGCACGCCCGAGCACATCCTGCGCATGGACGAGTACATCAAGCGCCAGTCGGGGCAGTACCACGCCGCGTGGGACATCAACCTGGGGCATTATCTGCGCTATACCGACCACGAGTTGAGCGTGGAATCGCGCGTGGCGCTCAGCAAGGCGCGCGTGATTCTCAATCAATGGTACCGCCTTGAGTTGGCCCGTTCGGCCGAAGCCTATTACCAGAAGCACGGCGCGGACCCGGTCTCCATCGAGCAGATGCTGCAGGAAGAGGAGAGCACCCCGCGCTTCACGGCTCCGACGATCGAGAGCCTCCACAACGTCATGTTCGACTATCTGGAGCGTGGCGAGCAGCTCGAGCCAAATCAGGACGCCATCCGCGAGGCGGCCATGTTGGAGATCGTCGGCTTGCCGCCGGAGCCCGAAGGCACCTGGTACTACCTCAATCCCTACATGCGCAGCGATGCCATCGAGGCCGACCTCCCCGAAGATGCCGGCATCGAGGAACGCTTCGGCTATTTTGAATCCGCGCTGGAGGTTTATTCCCGCCTCGATGCCATGGGAGTGGGCGTGCAGTCGTTCATCATGGAGAACACCGACGATCAGGGCAACCCGCCGGACTTCAACACGATGGCCAAGTACCTGCGCGAGGACGGCTTTGGCGGGCACTGGGTTTACAAGCGCGATCCGGTGCGGTTCTTCTCCACCACGCAGAAGCGCCGCATCGAGCGCAACGACCCGCGTCTGGGGATGCATGGTCTGCTGGAGGACTTCCCGCGCCGGCAGTTCCCCGTGACCGAGGACCAGCCCGAGTACCTGACGACCAATCCCACCGTCTGGGATTTCCCCGACGACATTGAATGGGCGCTGTGCAAGGGGCTGATTCCCGGCGTGCGCATCGACGATCAACCCTCCGAGTTGCTGGATCAGGCGCGCAGCATCGACAGCGAGTACTTGCCGTGCAGCGAACACGTCGAGCTTCCCATCGAGCCGGAGGTTCCCGAGCGGTAACGCACGCGGGAAGCACGCACCACCAAACCCCATCGCCGCCGTCCCGGTCGTATCGTGTGAATGACCCGCCGGGACGGCAGGTTCCGGAGATTGCCGAGTGGCCCTTGCTGACGTACCGGCCGACCTGATCGCCCGCTGCCAGCAAGAGGAGCCGGGGGCCTTCGACGAGCTGTTTGCTGCCATTCAGCAGGACGTCTTCCGCTGGACGTACTCGCTGGTGCGCAACGAGGAGAACGCTCAGGAGATCAGCCAGGACTGTCTGGTGCGCATCTTCCGGCATCTCCCGCGGCTCAAGGACCCCGAGCGTTTCGGCTCCTGGGCTTCGCGGCTGATCGTGAACCAGGTAAACACCTGGCGGGTGAAGGAACGGCGCACGCGGCTGGAATCGCTGAACGACGCGCGCGAGGTCGACAACGATGCGCTCCCCTTGCAGGGAGCCGGCCCTCCGTCCCCCCGGGCGGCGGCGTCGCGCAGCGAAATCCTGCGGCATGTCAACCGCGCGATCACGGAGCTTCCGCCCCGCCAGCGCACCGCCGTGCTGCTGTTCGACGTGAAAGGATGGTCGATCCGCCAGATCGCCGAAGACCTCGGATGCTCCGAAGGCGCCGTGAAGTTCAATATCTTCCAGGGCCGTCGCAAGCTCCGCGAAATCCTCGGTGAGTATGTTGATGAGGACGGCAATGCGATCTATTCCGCGGCGGACTGATCTTTCGCCTGCGCCCGAGAAAGACCCGAGGAAGCACCATGACCCGCGAATTCGACGATTCCGAAGCTGAAGGCGCCCTCCCTCCCGGATGGACGCCTGCGTCCGACGCCGACCCGCGTTGGCGGGGCATCGTCGGCCTGATGGCCGATGCCGATGCTCCGGGACGCGTTCCCTCTGCGGCGGAGTTCCGCGCGATGCGCGAACGGGTGCGCGAGGAGCTGGCTCGCGAAAGCGGTGGTGCCCGCGTGCTGCCCGTCCGCCCCGCCGAGGATTCCTTCGCGGGATGGGTGCGCCAGATCGCCGTTGGTGGGGGAGCAGGCGGGCAGCTCGTGCGCTTTGCCGCCGTTGCCGCTGCGGCTTTCGCGATCGGCGCCTTCACGATGCAGAGGAATGCCGGTTCCGGTGCTCCCCCCGCACCGCCTCCGGTGGGGGTCGCATCACTTCCTCCGACGACTGTTTCCAATCCGGCGCTCGACGAGTCCACCGTGATTCCGGTGTCTTCTTCGGGCTACCGCACGTTCAATTACAACCTTCCGAACGGCAATGTATCGGGTGGCGATAGTGGCTCGCTCAGCCTGGAGCGTTCGGGTCTGGACAACACCGGACGCCTCATTCCCACGGGTGCGGCTCAGGGGTGGTACGTTTCGAGCCACGGTGGGCAGGCGGTGCTGGAACGGCAGGAGCAGGCGGGCACGGAAACCGTCCAATTGCTTCAGGAGCTGCGCCTGCGCTCGCTCATAGAGAGCGACCCCGGGCAGCTCGCGACGCTGCGCCAGTTGGAGGACGCGCTCTCCGAACTGCTCACGGTGGAGAACGTGCTTCCCCAGGCCAAGGTGGACGATCTCGGGCTGATCAACCGCGCGGACGATCTCGTTGCCGACGGCCAGCCCGAGGAGGCGCTCGCTGCCTATCGCGAGATTGCCGCCGGTTCGGGCGGCGCCGGTTCGGGGAGCGACAGTTTCCTCGCGTTCGTCGCGCAGTTCCAGGCGGCCCGGTTGCTGTACGAGGAACTCCACGATTATCGCGGCGCACTGCAGGCCTACCGCGCCGTTCTTGAAGATCATCCCTCGCACTATTTGACGGACGAGCAACGCCAGCACGCGCTCGAACGCATCGAGATCCTGACGCGCAACTATCAGGACGACTGGCGCGCCGTGAGCCTGTGGCAGGCGGCCCAGCAACAGACGGGCGCCAAGCAGGAAGCCCTGTGGGCGGAGCTGGTGGATTCCATGCCTCAGGCGCCGCTGGCGGCCGACGCTGCCGTGGCGTTGGCGGGTCAACTTGTCCAGCCGCGCCCGCGCACGGATGGCTCGGCTCCCGAGGAACTGGCCGTTCTCTTCCAGAACGCCCTCCAGCGTGCCGGGTCCAGCCCCCATGCCGCCGGATTCCGCTTCGCCCTCGCCGAGGTGTTTCTCGTCGGCCTGATGGAGCCGGAGCGGGCGGAAGCCGAGTATCGTCAACTGCTGACGATGCCCGGGGCCGAACCCTACGCGGCGAAGGCGCAAACCCGCCTGCGTCATCTTGAACGACGCCGTTGACAGATCGTTCTCACCATTGGCCAATCCAATAGCTAAGAGTCCGGGGCGGTTGCATCCCGGACTCTGTTGCGTGGGTGGCGGCTTCATGGCGCCCCCATACCCACGGGAACACGATTGGATACAATGAAAACGCATCTCCTCGCCCCCCTCTGTTTCTCGCTGCTTCTGAGTACAACCGCGCACGCAACCGTCGACATCCTGATCACCGAAGTCATTCCGGCGGTGTCCACCGATTCGACGGCAGGCGACACGGTGGAACTCTACAACAACGGCGACGAGAACGTGGATCTGACAGACTGGATTTTGAGCGACCTCGATCCCGCGAGCGCCGAGACCAGCCTGCTCAACGAGGCGACTTTCGCGCCCGGTTCCCTGAGTCTTCCCGTACTCGCTCCCGGGGAGTTCGCCGTCGTTGTTTTTGCCGATACGAACGGCACGGCTTCCTACGCGGATGCAAACTACGGCCTGTACATTGTTGCTCCTCTCGCGACGGTTGGTGCGAGTTTTCTCGATCGCTCCTTCGAGCAGGTCCTGCTCGCCAATGCTGCCGGCACTCCCCAGGACTTCGTTGCGTGGCACGTCACCGATTCCTCGCCCAGCGCCAGCACGCTGACGGACATGACCGAGGACCTCTCTTCGGTCACGCCGCCAACTTCCGACTATTCGTTCACCATTGGAAACGCCGCGTGGACCGGCGCTGACGCGATCACCACGGAACTGGATTACGCGGCGGCCACCGTCGATTTCACCGGACTTGATGGCGTCAGCACCTACGGCAACGGCGTGCTGCGGCGGATCAGCAGCAACGGGGTCTTCTCTGTGGGAACCCCGGACGGGCCGGCCCAATGGGAGGCCGTTCCCCGCCATCAGGGAACACTCGGCAATGCTTCGGATTACGTAACGACCGTTGATGGCATTCAGCCGCTGTTGGCAACCGGCAGCCTGACGGCCTACCTTGACGATTTGGACAGCACCAACGCGCCGCAGCGGCGCATTGCCCGCGACGAGGACCAGAGCCCTGCCGATTTTGCGGTGCCGTTGCCCGCCGACCTCACCGATTGGGAGGGCGTGCTCGCACTTGCGCTTGCGGAGGATTGGGAAGGATGTTTCGACGCTGCGGATGCCCTGGGTTACGAGGTCGTCGAGTTTCTCGATACCGTTTCCGGCAAGAACTTTCACATTCTGCAGGAGCAGACGGTTCCGGGAGAGGCGGGTTTCACCGGCCAGGGGACGTATGTCTTCGGCAACGACACTGGGACGCGCGGCTACCTTGTGCTCGAGATTCCGCATCCCCGTTGGGATACGAACACCGATTCCCAGGGGGCGCTCGCGATTCCCCAAGTGCTGCCGCGTGTCACTCTGTTTGCCGGTGCCAACCGCAACAATCATCTGACCCCGAGTACCTGCGATGGCACGCATTCCAATGGCTCGGACTATCGCATCAGCGACGTGGCCCATCACCCCGGCAGCTTCTTCCACACGACGCACAAGTACCTGGACGGGACTCTTGCCACCCCGCTATTTATCCAGTTCCACGGGTTCTGCTGTCCGGGTTCGGGAACGTACGCGACGGTGACGGACGACGTGATTCTCTCCAACGGCTACAACGCCAGTCCCGGCGTGAACGATCTGACGGAAATCTGGGAGGCGCGGATCGAGGCGCAGAACTTCCTGGCGGACGGCAGTGATCTTTCGACCGCCGCTGTCTACCCGGCCGACACCACCTTTCTCGGCGCCACCACCAACCTCCAGGGGCGGGTCACCAACGGCGTCACCATCGGGTTGGAATGCGATACGCCGGCCACGGGCGCTACGGGGCGCTTCATCCACATCGAGCAGGACCCCGACGTGCGCGAGGAACCCCAGCACATCATCACGGCGCTGATCGAGGCGTTGGATATTCTGGAGGCGGTGCCAGTGGAGCTCGACCAGTACATGGTCGATTGACCCCGGGGCGTTGATGGCCATTCGTTTACGAACGACTCCCCGGTTGTTCTTGCCGGGGAGTCCCCTATTAAAGGGTTGAGCCCCGCGCCGCCGCTCCCCATCACAAACGACTCAGCGTATCGCCCCCTCAGGAGGGGCATTGGGAACTTGTCGAGAGGAGTTTGGACCCCTTGAAACTCTACAACACGGATCAAATCCGCAACGTCGCACTTGTCGGCCATTCCGCCAGCGGCAAGACCTCACTGGCCGAAGCCCTGCTCCACATCAATGGTGTCATCCCCAAGCCCGGCCGGGTCGAGGAAGGCAACACCGCCTCCGACTACGATCCCGAGGAAGTGAAGCGTCAGATTTCCATCAGCACCACCCTGCTCCCCATCGAGTCGGGCGATCTGAAGATCAACGTTCTGGACTGCCCGGGATTCCGCGATTTCGTCGGCGAAATCAAGAATGCAATCCGCGTCGCCGAACTCGCCATGGTTGTTGTTGATGCGACCACCGGTGTCGAGGTCGGCACCGAGTTCGCCCACGATTTTGCCCAGGAATATCAAGTCCCCACGGCATTCTTCATCAACAAGATGGACAAGGAACGAGCGAACTTCGCGGAGGCGATGAGCTCGATCGATTCCTCGTTCGAAGACGTCCACACGATTCCGGTGACGCTGCCCATTGGCAGTGAGGCGGACTTCAAGGGCGTGATCGATCTGATGTCGATGAAGGCCGTTTACGACGAGGGCGGCAAGCGCGTCGAAAAAGACATTCCCGAGGAGATGCTGGAGGAAGCGCAGCTTGCGCGCCGCGCACTCGTGGAAGCCGCTGCAGAGGGCAACGACGAGTTGACGGAGAAGTTCCTTCTGGAGGAATCGCTCTCCGACGACGAAGTGATCTTCGGGCTGCGCCAGGATCTGGAAGCCGGGCGCTTCTGCCCGGTGCTTTGCGGCTCGGCCAGCAGGGAAATCGGCCTGAGCGTTCTCATGAATTTCTTCCGCCACGAGTGCCCGCCGCCGACCGAGCGCAAGGGCTTCCTCGGCTGGGCCAACAAGGAGAAGACGGAGACCGAGCTCAAGAAGCTCGATCCCAACACGGACTTCAGCGCCTACGTCTTCAAGACGGTGAACGACGAATTCGTGGGGCGGCTCTCCTTCTTCAAGGTCATCACGGGCCAGGTGCATGGTGACGGCATGATCAAGATCGTGCGCACGGGCCTGGTGACGCGCGTCGGGCACGTCTTCTCGTTCCGCGGCAAGCAACAGCTTTCCACCGAGGGCCTTGCGACCGGCGACATCGGTGCCTTCACCAAGCTCGAAGGCGCCCGCACCGGCGACACGATCCAGGACCCCAAGGGCCATGATGTGGAATACGAGCCGACGCACCTGCCCAAGGCGACCGTGCACGTTGCCATCGAGGCGAAGGCGCGCGGCGACGAGGACAAGCTCGGCACGTCGATCCACCGCATGATCGACATCGACCCGACGCTGCGCGTCGAGCGCGACTCACTGCTGCACCAGACCGTGCTCTCGGGCATGGGCGACACGCACCTGGAAGTCGTTCACTCGCGCATCGAGAGCACGTACAAGGTCGACTTCGCGATGAAGCCGGCGCGCGTGCAATACCGCGAGACGATCAGCAAGGCCGGCGAAGGCCAAGGCAAGTTCAAGAAGCAGACCGGTGGCCGCGGCCAGTACGGCGACTGCTGGATTCGCCTGCGGCCGACGGACAACGGCGAACACTTCGAGTTCGAGTGGAAGATCGTCGGTGGCGTGATCCCGACCAACTTCACCTCCTCCGTCGAGAAGGGCATCGTGAAGGCCATGGAGCGCGGCATCGTCGCCGGCTACCCGGTCATCAACGTCCACGCCGAGTGCTACGACGGCTCCTACCACGCCGTGGACTCCTCGGATACCGCCTTCCAGGTGGCGGCCTCGCTGGGCTTCAAGAACGTCGCGGCCAAGTGCGATCCCGTGCTTCTGGAGCCGATCAACCGCGTCGTCATCGAAGTCCCCGATCAGTATATGGGCGACGTGATGGGGTATGTTTCGGGCAAGCGTGGCCGCATCAGCGGCAACGATCAGCTCGGCCATCGCGTGCGCATCACGGCCGACGTTCCTGCGGCCGAGATGGCAACGTTCAGCCGCGATCTGCGCTCTATGACGCAGGGACGCAGCATCTTCGAGTCCGATTTCCACCACTACGAGCCCGTGCCGCCCGGCATCGCCGAGAAGGTGATCGCCGAGGTTCGCATCGATCACCAGGAAACGGAGTAGCCCGCGCTATTCGACTGACTCCTCTTGCAAGCGCCCGCGGCCGAAATCCGCGGGCGTTTTTTTGATGTCTTTGCAGCTTGTTGGAAAGAGGGTAAAGCCAGTCGTCTCAGGCAGAAAGGTGTGTGGGGGAGAAAGGGGTGTGAAAATCGTCTTGCTTTCACGGGGGGCGTTCCTACTCTCTGTCGCTCCCCGCCTGGGGGCGGGATGAAACGACGATGCTCTCCACCGACCTGCTCAAGATTCTTGTTTGTCCGGATTCCAAGGCGCCGCTTCTTTTGACGAAGGACGGCAAGTTGGTCTCCACCGACGCCAAGACAAGACGACTGTACCGGGTCGAGGACGGCATTCCGATTTGTCTGATCGACGAGTCCGAAGTTCTCTCCCCCGAAGACCACGCGCGGATCGTCGAAGAGGCCAAAGGCCTCAAAGCCAACAGGGAAGCCCGGAAGGTTTAGCACGATGAAGAAGGATACCCACCCCACCTACGGTGCCGTCATTTTCCGCGATGTGAGTTGCGGCGAGCAGTGGATTGGTGCCTCGACGAAGCTCGACGGCCCGCGTGAGACGATCGACGGTGTCGAGTACCCCGTCGTGGCGCTCGAAATCAGCAGCTTCAGCCACCCGTTCTACTCGGGCCGCAAGACGTTCGTCGACTCCGCAGGGCGCGTTGAGAAGTTCAACAAGCGCTTTGGTGGCGGCGTGAAGTCCAAGAAGGCCCAGAAGAAGGCCGCTGCGGAGTCCGGGCAGGCCTGACGCCCCGGTTCTTTTTCCCCGCACGGCAATCGCGATGTTTACACCCACCCCGGCGGCGCAAGCGGCCGGGGTGTTGCTGTTGGCAGGCGGCGGCTCGGCTCAGGTGCCCTCGGAGGCATCCCAGTCGCGTTGCGGCGCGCCGCCGGGAAAGTTGCTGAAGTACACGTCGCGGAAGCCCGGCGGGTTGTACTCCCAGTGCCACGGCTCGTTCTGGTAGGGGAACCATCCGAACTCCGCGCCGCGCAGGTGCAGCCACTTGTGGACGGGTGATTCGCGCATCCGGACGACTTCGGCCATTGGCCGGGTGGTGACTTCAGAGAACTTGAGTTCCCCCTGGCTCATGCGGAAGTCGATGGCCAGCCCCAGCGAATGGGCGGAGAAGCTGGCGACGGCGGCCGGGTTCTTGGTCCGTGCGGCATTGGCTTCCGCCGTCTTGCGCAGACGATGCGCGGACAGGATGACGAGTTCGACGCCCTCCGCGCGCGCCTGATCGCGCATCCGGATGAAGGACTCGCGGGCGTGGCGGTTGAGCATCCACTCCTCCTGGCCGGGGACGGTGACCCATTCGCTTTCCATGTACTGCCAGATGTCCTCGGTGGCTTCCTTGCGCAGGATGACGGCGGTGCGCGAGCGATTGGCGCGGCGCTCGGGGCTGACGACGTCGAGGGCATCGACCATGACGTCGGCGAAGGTCTCGTTGGGCCCCTTGGTGCCGCCGGGGTAGTCGGCCGGCTGCCAGTCGAACGTGCGGAAGTGCTCGCTGAGTTCCCCGCCGAGGAGGTCGAGCGCCGACGTGTTCGGGTCGTGAACGAACTGGAGTTCCAGGGCGCGGAGGAGGGCGAGCTTCGCGTCGTGGCTGCCGTTGGCGAGTGCCGCGTCAAAGGCCGCACGCACGCTGCCGTCTTCCTCCATTGTGTGCAGCGAGCGCCATACGTAGTCCGGGTGCAGGCGCGTGGCGCTCGTGCCGGAGAGTTGCACGATCTCGTCGATCAGGGCTTCCGGCGTGACGGCAGCTGGGGAGGGTGCGTGCTTCATGCAGGAGGTGGTGGCGAGCCCGCAGGCCAACAAGAGAATCAGTGTTCCAAGGGTGCGAAAGGTCATCTTCGGATCGTGCCGCCTTTGAAGGGACTGTGGTGTTTGCTCCTGACATTCGGGTGAGTCAGCGGGAGGAGAGCAAGCAGTTCCCTGACGGGAAGGTTCTCAGTTTCCGGTTCCCGGTCTTCAGTTTTTGCGTGGTTCGTGGTTCGAGGAAGACCTTCCAGCATTGAGGAAAGAGTCCCGTCAGGGACGATTGATCGTAGCCCAGCACTTCAGTGCTGGGAACCGTCGATCAATAAAAAACCGGAGTCCCGAATGGGACGACTGAACGATTGATGCCAAAGGTGACTCCGCTTTGCGGAGCTTCAGGAAATCCTATCGTTTACCGCGCCGGTGCGGAGCCCGGCGGCCGCGGGAGTCCTGAATCGACTCGAATTTCTTCTTGATGCTGTTCACGCCTGGCCTGCTCGCTGGGGCGGTTGAAGGTCCGCTCCCGTTGAGGCTGCTCCGCCCATGCTTTCCCTGTTTGACAAGAAGAAATCCCCACCCCGCCGGATTCCGGAAGTTGAAAGACTTGCCTGCGCCGCCGAACGCGCGCGCGCCGAAGGGCGCATCGATGAGGCCGTTCAGCTTTACCGCGATGCGCTGGAGTTGGCGCCGCTGAGTCGTCCGCTGCGGGCGGATTTCGCGGAGGCGCTGCTGGCGCGCGCGGAGGCACGGCGCAAGCCCCGCCGCCCCGAGAATTCCACGGCGATTCTGCGCGATTCGCTCGACGAGGTCGAAGCGCCACGTCCGGCACCACGCCCGCGCCCGCGCACGCCGCGCCGCGAACCGGATGGAATGGCGGCGACGGATGAGAAGGAAGTCCGCCAGGGGAAATCGCGCGAGACGATCCGCAAGATGGTCGGCGAGCTGGAGCGGCGCACCGAACAGGTCCGCGCTCCCCGGGCGCCGCGTTCGCCCGCGAAACGGCACTTCAACCGCCGCAAGGTGGTTCTCGCCGCCGCGCTCTATGGCGGTATCTCGCTCGTCGTTGCCGGGGTTGCGCATGGGCTGATCAGTGCCGCGCTCAAGCCCGCCGCGCTCCCGGAGGTTCCCGTCGTGCAGACGCTGCCCGAGGCGCTGACGGCGCGGTTGGACGAGGCGACCAAGGCATTGACCGCTGGCGAGCCGGAGAAGGCGATCGCGAAACTGGAAACGCTCGCTGCGGATTTTCCCGATTACGCACCGCTGGCTGACGCCGCGCTTGCCCGCGCTCTGCGGGCCCAGGGCAACCGGCAGCTCGACCGCCAGGAGTACGACAAGGCCGCCGTGACGTTCGAACGCGCCACGCGTACCGATCCCCTGAATCCGGACAACTGGATCGAGCTGGCACGCTCGCAACGCGAGTACGGCCGCCGGCTCCAGGCCGGTGGGTCGGCGAAGGGCATGGAGCAACTCAAACGCGCCCTGGGCGCCTACGAGCGGGCTCTCGACCTCGCCCCCGACCACACATCGGCATTGGTCGGCATCGCCCAGGTGTACGTCTTCATGAACGAACGCGAGAAGGCCGTGCAGAAGTACGAGCGTGTGGTGGACCTCTCGCCCGAGAGCGCAGAAGCCGCCCTCGCCCGCCAGCATTTGGCGCAGCTGACCGGACGGTCCTGACTCTTCGGAGTTCATGGTTCGGCCGGAACTACCAAACAGAACCCGGTTCTTCTCCTTCGCCGCGTCCGGGGCGCTGCACGCCCACGGCAACCGACTACCACGGATGAACGACGGATAATGTCGGATGGACACGGATGGGCGTGTTGGGCTTTGCAATCCGTGTGCATCGGTACTTATCCTTCCCTTATCCGTGGTCTACTTTCCCCTTCGCCGCGTCCGGGGCGCCGCATGCCCACGGCAACCGACTACCACGGATGAACGACGGATAACGTCGGATGAACACGGATGGGCGTGTTGGGCTTTGCAATCCGTGTGCATCGGGATTTATCCTTCCCTTATCCGTGGTATACTTTCTCCTTCGCCGCGTCCGGGTGCTGCACGCCCACGGCAACCGACTACCACGGATGAACGACGGATAACGTCGGATGAACACGGATGGGCGGTTGGACCCCAGTATCCGTGTGCATCGGGACCTATCCTTCCCTTATCCGTGGTCTACTTTCCCCTTCGCCGCGTCCGGGCGCCGCACGCCCACGGCAACCGGCTCCCACGGATGAACGACGGATAATGCCGGATGAACACGGATGGGCGGTTGGCCCTCAGCAATCCGTGTGCATCGATTCTTATCCTTCCCTTATCCGTGGTTTGTTCTTCCCTTCGCCGCGTCCGGGTGCTGCACGCCCACGGCAACCGACTACCACGAATGAACGACGGACAACGGCGGATGAACACGGATGGGCGTGTTGGGCTTCAGCAATCCGTGTGCATCGGGACTCATCCTTCCCTTATCCGTGGTATGCTCTCCCCTTCGCCGCGCACGAGCGCCGCACGCCCACGGCAACCGACTACCACGGATGAACGACGGATAACGTCGGATGGACACGGATGGGCGGTTGGGCTTTGCAATCCGTGTGCATCGGTTCTCATCCTTCCCTTATCCGTGGTCTACTTTCCCCTTCGCCGCGTCCGGGTGCTGCACGCCCACGGCAACCGACTACCACGGATGAACGACGGATAACGTCGGATGGACACGGATGGGCGGTTGGACCTCAGTATCCGTGTGCATCGGTTCTTATCCTTCCCTTGTCCGTGGTTTGCTCTTCCCCTTCGCCGTGTCCGGGCGCCGCACGCCCACGGCAACCGACTACCACGGATGAACGACGGACAACGTCGGATGAGCACGGATGGACCTGTTGGAGCTCAACATCCGTGTGCCCTCCATCCGCACCTTGACCGCCACGGCCGGTTCCCGGAGGTTCATGGGGAGAAGGCGAGGAGGCCCGCACCCCGATGCTGCGTCAGACCACGGAAGTCGTTCGCGAAGTCGTGCTGAATCCCGAGCCACTCGGGTTTGGCAAGGGCGTTGCCGCCCCGCTGCTGGCTGTGGGCTATCTGGTGCGGCGGGCCGAGCTGGTGGGGCTGTGCCTGGGGCCGTGGGTCTTCAACTTCCTGATCGTCTTTCCGATCTCTTTTTTTCTGACAAAGTGGCTGATTTTCGACAACGCCCGGGAATTCGTTCTCGGGCTGATCGTGTCGTGGCCGGGATGGGTGCAGGACACGACGACGGTGCTGCTGGCGCTTCTGCTGATTCCGTTTTGCCTGATGACGGCGGCGGTGTTCTTTCTGATTGGGGCGATTCTTTCAGGCGCTCCGTTTCACGACATGGTGGGGGAGCGGGTGGAGAAGGAGAAGCTGGGCGGGCGGCCGGACTTGCGGGCTCCGTCGATGACGCTGTGGGCGGGGGTGCGCCATGCGCTGTTCGAAGCGGGGCGGCGGTTGTTGATTCTGGTGCCTGCGCTGGTGCTGGTGTTGCTGGTCGGGTTGATTCCGTTGATCGGGCCGGTGGTGGCGTTTTTGCTCCAGGGGGTGATCGCGGCGGTATTCCTGACGCTCGATGCATTTGCGATGCCGATGGACCGCCGGGGGATCACGACGCGGGCAAAGCTGCGGTGGCTGTGGGCGAACCGGCGGTTCGCGGTGGGTTTCGGGGTGCCCATGCTGCTGATCCCCTGCTCGATCGTGCTGATGCCGCCGGTGGCGGCCGTGGCGGCCTCGATGGTGTACTCGGACTTGCTGCTGATGTACCACCCGGAGGAGGTGGCCGGGGAGCCGCCCGCCGGTCCTGCGGATGCGATTCGGTGAGCATTTGGCCGGGATTGCGCCACTACAGGTGAGAACCGGGAAGTTTGCTTTCTGCGGGTGCGTCTCACGGATTCGGTGGGAGATGCACAGGTTTCTGCCTGAGTCCGACTTCGGCCTTGACGCGGGGAGGGGGTCTTGACGACTCTCCCAACCCTTTCGCGGAGGTTTAGAAACCATGCCCGTTCCAAGACGACGTCACTGTAGTTCACGCCAAGGCAAGCGCCGCTCGCACCATCGTGTGCACACGCACCAGTTGGTACCATGCGAGAACTGCTCGACGCCCAAGCAGCGCCACCGCATTTGCCCGGCCTGCGGCACGTACAAGAAAGTCTCGTATAAGCCCAAGGAAGCCAGCAGTTAACGGGTTTCCCGGGGATTCAGGGTAAATCCGTCAGAAGGCTGCGCCGATGCGTATTGCTTTGGAAGCCATGGGGGGCGACCACGGCCCCCGCCCCGCCGTCGAAGGCGCGGTTCTGGCTGCCGAACGGTATAACATTGAGGTCGCCCTTGTCGGGCGGCGCCGCCATCTCGAACGCCTTCTAACAGCTCTGAAGGTGGATGATCCCCGTATTTCGATCGTCGATGCCCCCGACGTGATCGGCATGAACGAGTCGCCGCGCAAGACGCTGGCCAAGCGCCAGTCGTCGCTTGCCGTGGCGACCGATCTCGTTAAGCGGGGCGAAGCCGATGCCCTCGTGTCCGCCGGCAACACGGGGGCTGTGCTGGCGCATACCCTCCTTTCCTGGCGCACCCTTCCCCACATCAAGAAACCCGCCATCGCCACCTACCTGCCCACGGCCCACAAGGACGTGATCGTGATCGACGCGGGCGCCAACGTGGACTGCAAGCCCCACCAGTTGGTGCATTTCGCGATCATGGGCTCGGTGTACGCACAGTATGTCCTGAAACGCGAGGCCCCGCGCGTGGGCCTGCTCTCCAACGGCGAGGAGGAGACGAAGGGCAACGAGGTCGTGATCGAAACGAACCAGTTGCTCAGGCAGACGGACCTCAATTTCCTCGGCAATGTGGAGGGAAACGACGTTTTCAGCGGCGACGTGGACGTTGTGGCGTGCGATGGGTTTACGGGCAACGTGTTGCTGAAGGCGGCGGAGGGAATCGCCAGCCTGATGTTCAAGATGATGAAGAAGGAAGTGAGCCGCTCGATTCTGGCGATGATCGGCGCGGCGGCGATCCTGCCCGCAGCGCGGCGCATCAAGAAGCGGTGCGACTACGACGAGTACGGCGGCGCGCCGCTGCTGGGCGTCAACGGCGTGGCGATCATTGCGCACGGGCGCTCGAACAAGAAAGCCTTCATGAATGCGCTGAGGGTGGCGGCGGATTGCTACAACCTGAATCTGGTGCGTCACCTGCACGAGGAACTCATCCGCATTGGCAAACAGATCGGCGAGACGGCGGATACCGGGGCCAAGGAATAGGGCACCTCGCGGCCCCCTCGTCCGTACTCTCCCTTGACCCCGTGCCGGGCTCTCTCAAGTCTCGGCGGCGACCCACTCCGCCACTCCGAAAGGCTCCATCAGCAGCGTGAATCTTCCTGCCCGTGCCGGCATCCTTGGAATTGGGGCCAGCATCCCCGAGAAAGTCCTGACCAACGCCGAACTCTCGCGCATGGTCGATACGAACGATGAATGGATCTTGTCGCGCACTGGAATCAGGGAGCGGCGCATTCTTGGCGAGGGTGAACTGCTTGCCGACCATGCCGCCGAGTCCTGCCGCCGAGCGCTCGACAATGCGGGCCTCAAGACCTCCGACGTCGATCTGATCCTGGCGTGCACATACACGGCCGACCGCCAGTGCCCCTCGCTGGCTTGCGATATCCACCGCCGTCTGGGGCCGGAAATCGGCATGGCCGGGGCGCTCGACATCAACGCGGCGTGCTCCGGGTTCCTGTACGGAATGCACCTGGCCGACAAGCTGATCCGCACGGGGGCGCACCGCCACATCCTGATTGTGGCCGCCGAGGCGCAAAGCCGCTTCGTTGACTTCACCGACCGCGCCACATGCATTCTGTTCGGCGACGGCGCCTCCGCGATTGTCATGGGCCCGGTGACGGATGGCAGCGACAGTGGCGTCTACAGCACCTGCGTCGGTGCGGACGGCTCGGGGAGCGAGCAGATCCGGATGGTGTGCGATAGCCCCGTCGATCCGTCGCTTCCCCAGGCACGCAACAACGGCACCCCCAATCTGCGCATGAATGGCCGCGAAGTCTTCAAGTTTGCCGTCCGCATTTTCATCCAGGCACTCGACGAGGCGCTGACGGCCGCGTCGATCACGTCCGCGGACGTGGATCTGCTGATTCCGCACCAGGCCAACCTGCGGATCATCGAGGCGGGCGCAGCGCGTCTGAGCCTGCCGCCCGAGCGCATGATCGTGAACATCGACAAGTACGGCAACACGGCGTCGGTGACGATCCCGCTGGGGATGATGGACCTGCTCGAAGACGGGCGTTTGACGAAGGGGAAGACCCTGGCGCTCGTGGCGTTTGGTGCGGGGTACACGTATGGCTCCGCGATTGTGAAGTGGTAGGCGCGGCGCCCGCAGAGTAATCACCCACATACAGCAATAGCATAGGGAGAAGGAACGATGTCGAAAATTGCCCTCTTGTTTCCGGGACAAGGATCGCAGGCCGTCGGCATGGCCAGCGAAGCCGCCGCCCAGCACGCCGGTGCCCGGGCGCTGCTCGCCAAGGCAGACGAGGTGGCCGGATACGGTCTCGCGAAGCTGATGGCCGAGGGGCCCGAGGACGAACTCAAGCAGACGCAGAACACTCAGCCCGCGCTCTACGTTGCCAGCGCGGCGACGCTGGCGGTGCTGCGTGACGCGGGCATCGTGCCGTTTGCCGTGGCCGGGCATTCGCTCGGCGAGTACACCGCGCTGTACGCCGCCGGCGTCTTCGACTACGAGACGGGGCTGAAGCTGGTGCGCACACGCGGTCTGGCCTTTGCCGAGGCGGGCTCGCAACGCCCCGGCGCCATGGCTGCCATCATCGGGCTGGACAACGCGAAGGTTGCGGAGATTTGCGCCGCCGTCAGTTCCGCCAACGAAGTGGCCGTGCCCGCGAATTTCAACGATCCGAAGCAGACCGTTATCAGCGGCGATCCCGCCGCCGTCACGGCCGCCTGCGAAAAGTGCAAGGAAGCCGGCGCCAAGCGCGCGCTGCCGTTGCCCGTCAGCGGCGCCTTCCACTCGCCGCTCGTTGCGCCTGCGGCCGACACGATGGAGAAGGCACTCGCGGCTGCCTCGCTCGCCGCTCCCGCGTGCCGTTTCGTGAACAACGTGGACGCGGCCGTGCTCGAAGACGCCGACGCGATCCGCACGTCCCTCGTCCGCCAGGTGACCAGCGCGGTGCGCTGGGTCGAGTGCGTGCAGAAGCTGGTGGACCTCGGCGCCGAGGCGTTCGTGGAAGTCGGCAGCGGCAAGGTGCTCTCCGGCCTCGTCCGCCGCATCGCCAAGGACATCCCGTGCCACACGACGGAATCCTGGGATGCGATTCAAAAAACCATCGAAGCGCTCAAGAGCGCCTGACGCGATTCCTGACACAGCCTGCGACAATCACGAACGCCCCGGTCTCATCGCCGGGGCGTTTGTCCTATGTTGCGCCTCGCCACGGAGACGCGGAGAAGAATTCACCACGGAGACACGGAGACACAAAGAAGAGAAGAGACCACGAATTTGCACGAAAGCGAGATGGGGGAGAAGATCATCTTGTTGCAAAAGCAAACGGAGTCCCCGCGAACTGCGGAAGTGAAACTGAGAACTGAGAACTGAAAACTTCCTTTCGAATCACGAACCACAAACCACGAACCACGCTCTCCATGTCCTCCGATTCCCCACCGCTGAAGAAGCGTTTCCCCGCCTGGGTCAGGCGCAAGGATCCGTTGTTGGCGGCGGAGGACACGAACGCGCTCTATCTGGCGATGGAGCAACTGCGCGTGTCGCGCCGCAAACGCCGCAAGTTCTTCCAGAGCGCCCCCGCTCCCAATCAGGGGACGGAAGCGTGGGTGACGCTCGGGTACGTTCTGCTGTCCCTGGTGCTTGTTGTGGCGACGCTGCTGACGCTGGGGCTGACGCGGCGGTGGCTCGACAAGGTGAACAAGGAAATGACGAAACCGCGCAAGGCATCGTGGACCACGATTCCGTCGCGCATTGCGGCAATCTTTGGAGGGATGCAGTATTGCGAGGCGGCCGCGCTGGATCTGTGGATGACGGGCCTAACGGCCAGCGAGATTACCGAGGCGCACTACCTGGAAATCCGGCGCGACTGGCTGGTGGGGCTGATTGTTTCCATCGCCGTGTATGTTGTCATTTCCGGGTTTCTCTGTACGATGGTCTATGTTGAGGCCGACCTCCCCGTTGCCTGGCTTCTTCTCGCCATCGCGGCGCTGCTGTATCTGGGCGATGCTTTCTTTCGCGTCGCGGGCGCAGGGCTGAAGACGCAGGACGTGTTTCTCGACTCAACCTCGTTTATGTGGTTTTCCGCCGCGAAGCCGTATTTGCAGGAGGAACCCGAGGCGCCAAAGCTGCCATGGCGCGAGCGCATCCGGAACTCCTGCCTGGAACTGGTCAAGATTGTTGCGGCCCTTGTTGTTCTGGGGGCGATTGTCGGCGTGTGCATTTTTGTCTTCCGTCTTGTTGCCTACGCTGTTGGAACGGTTGAGTCGGTGATTTCGCTTTCCGTTGTCCTGCCGTGGTTGGCGCTCGCGGCGGTTGTCCTGATTGGCGTGGTGGTGCGCCGAAGGGCGGCAAAGCCCCCGACGTCTGAGCAATTGGAGAAGAAGGCGAAGCAGGCGGAGGAGCGCCGCCAGCGGCTGGCGTACACGTTCAACCTCTACATGTCGGTGGTGGTGATGCGCGACCCGGACGGCGAGCGTTGGGCGCGCGAGACGTTCCCCCGGGGGTACGAATTGGCTCATCCGCCGATGAAGAACAATGACCCGGCGGACGCGGCTTGAATCGCATTGCGGCGCGCGGCGAGGGGACTCCATCCTGCGTCACCAAGTTTTGAGCAGAGGAATAAGCATGGCTGAACTGACAGAGAAAGTTGCCATCGTCACGGGCGCGGGCCAGGGCATTGGACGCGCGATCGCGCTGCGGCTGGCCGAGTTGGGCGCCACCGTTCTCGTGAATGCGCGCAGCGCAGCGACCACGGCTTCCACCGTGGAAGCCATCGTGGCGGCGGGCGGCAAGGCCGAGGGGCTGAACGGCGACGTGGGGGATGCGGCGTTCTGCGCCGCGCTCGTGGACAAGGCCGTCAAGGACCTGGGCGGCGTTCACATTCTGGTGAACAACGCGGGCATCACGCGCGACGGCTTGCTGATGCGGATGAAGGACGAGGACTGGGACACGGTGCTCGACACCAATTTGAAGTCGGCGTTTCTGCTGTCACGTGCGGCGGCGCGGCCGTTGATGAAGAATCGCTGGGGCCGCATTGTGAATATCACGTCGATCGTCGGCATCATCGGCAATCCCGGGCAGGCGAACTACTGCGCGTCGAAGGCCGGGATGATCGGGCTGACCAAGTCGCTGGCCAAGGAACTTGCCTCGCGCAACATTCTGGTCAACGCCGTGGCGCCCGGTTTCATCCAGACGCGGATGACGGACGAGTTGAACGACGAGCAGAAGGGCGCGCTGCTCGGCCAGATTCCGGCGGGGCGTTTCGGCCAGCCCGAGGACATCGCGGGCATCGTCGGATTTCTGTGCACCGACGCGGCGGGCTATATCACCGGGCAGACGATTGAGGTGACGGGCGGTCTCGGCATGTGACGGGAGGAGCAAAGGGACCCAAGGGACCGAAAGGGCCAAAGGGAACAACAGCGGCGGCCTGAAGCACAGCAGCGGGGCCTGATGGATTGCGCGGGAAGGGGGGGCGAGTCCGCCCCGCCCGCCGTATGCCCGTTGGTTTGTCAGGCCGTGGCGGGTTCGGTCTGGCCGGCGATGCCGCGCACCCAGTTGGCGGCGCGGATCAGGCGCGAGCCGTTGAGGCGCGCGAGGTCGTCGCGAAGCTGGCGCAGTTGCCATTCGCGCAGGTCGCGCTGGTGCGTCAGACGGCGAATCTGCCCGACGTAGTTGATTTCCTTGGCGAGCGTGTGGAAGCGCTGCCAGTCGGCCCAGAATTGTTCGTGCGTCGTGGCCTCGCCCATGAAGGGGAACGTCGCGAAGTCGAAGTTGTCGATGGTGACGCCGAGATAGCTGAAGTCCATCTCGTCCTCGACCATGCCTTTTCCCTTTGCATAGTCCCAGATCGGCGTGCCGGGCAGGGGTTGCAGCGGGCCGACGGAACAGCGGTCGATCGCATCGCGGTTGCGCGCGGCGAAGTCGTAGGTTTCCTGCAGGGCCTCGGGCGTCTCCACGGGGCTGCCGATGATGAAGTTGGCGCCGATGGAGATGCCGTTCTTGTGGCATTGATCGACGGCTGCCTGGTTGATCTCGGGGGTGACGCGTGTCTTTGTCAGGAACGTCAGGACGTCCTGGTTGTTGGACTCGAAGCCAAAGTCGATGTACTTGAAATTGATTTCGGCGAACTCTTCGGCCATCTGCTCGGTGATGAGATCGACGCGGGCATAGGCGCGGAACTGCACGCCTTCGTGGAGTTTCGTTTCGCGGAAGAGTTCGACGACTTTGCGCCAGCGGCCGATGTGCCCGACGAACAGATCGTCGAAGAAGTAGATGATCTCGGGGTTGTAGCGCTCGCGGACGTACTCGATTTCGCGGGCCACGTACTCGGGCGAGAAAAAGCGGAAGCGCTTCCAGTGCAGCGAGCTGGAGCAGAAGGAACACTTGTAGGGGCAGCCTCGGCTGCTGATCATGTGGATCGTGTCGGTGGCGGGGATCTTCCAGCCGTGGTCGATCAGATCGCGATCGGGGTAGGGGAGATCGTCGAGGTTCTTGATGAGGTCCTGCGACGGGTTGATGACGATGCGGCCGTCGCGGCGCCACACGATGCCCTTGATTTTCTCGAAGTCGGCGTCGGTGGGCGTCTTGACGTCGTGGTAGAGCTGGACGATTTCCAGGAACGTCTGCTCGCCCTCGCCAATGACCCCGGCGTCGTAGACGGCGGGCAGGACGTGCGGCAGACTGGTGATGTGCATGCCGCCGCCGATGATCGGCACACCCAGGGCTTCCTTGATGCGGACGGCCAGATTGGTGGCGTGGGTGAAGTTTTCGGTGGTGGAGGAGACGCCGACGAGGTCGGGCTTGGCGGCGATGAGTTCCTCGGCCGTGTGGTGGAAACTGGTCTCGGCCCACCAGCAGTGCTTCTTGAGCCACGCCGACAGGTAGCCAATGCCGAGGGGCGGCAGGCTGACCTGATAGGGCACGCGGGGGTCGTAGGCGGTGATAAAGGCAATGTGCATAAGGATCGGCGCTCCTGCGGGCCGCGGCGTGCCCAGTGCGGAACTCTCTCGGTTCTGGTATCGGTCCAGCGGGGCCGCCGTGTCAAGGAGCGGGGCTATCCGAGTTTGTCTTCCTTTTCCCTAGCAAGAACCGGGGGCTGGTGAATACGCGGCATTCCATCAAGTAAGAGTTATCCAGTAAATCCTTTGCATCCGCCGGGCAACTCACTTCCCATTCCTCGAATCAGCGGACACTTCTTCTCCCCAGAGGGCCTCCCCATGACGGATCCCAGCTACCCCTCCTATCAGGTGCCCAGCGGCATTGATCCCAGCTATGGGCAGTACGCCCTGGGCGTGGACCCGCGCAGCGGCCCGGCGTGGGAGGATCCGAACCTGGGGCTTGTGAGCCGGCTTGTCGAGACGGTGAAGCCGGTCTTTGCGCGGCCGACAGAGTTCTTCCGCACCATGCGGCTGGAGGGGGACTTTCTCAAGCCGTTGTACTTTGGCGTTATCATGAGCAGCGTCGTCGCCTTCGCCGTGATGCTGCTGCAGGTCGTTATTCAGGGCATCACGCTGATTCCGGCGCTTGCAAGTGGAAGGAACACCGAGGATGCCATCGCTGGCTTTGCCATTTTTGCCGGCACGATGCTGTGCACGCTGGTGCTCACGCCGCTGTTTGCGGCGGGGGGCTTGTTCATGCAGGCGGGGATTCTGCACCTGTGCCTGATGATCGTGGGGGGAGCGAACAAGGGTTTCGAGGCCACGTTCCGGGTGTGTTGTTACGCGGCGGCGATCAATCTGCTGGCGATTATTCCGTGCGTTGGTGGGTACATTGCGGGGCCGTGGATGATTGTAGCGCAGATTCTCGGGGTGATCAACACCCACGAGACGGACACGTGGCGGGGTGTGATGGCGGTGCTGCTGCCGATTATCGTGTGTTGCGGGGGAATGCTGCTGCTGGTGGCGCTGGTCATCGGCGTGGGCGGCGTCGCGGCAGCCCTCGGACAGTAGGGCTTGCCCGGCGGGGCGGGGGCTGCTTGACTTTCCATGCGGCGGGAAGCCGCAGCGAGAATCCCCCTCCCAAGGCCCGGCATACCATGGAGACCACGGACCTGCTCACCCGCATTCAGGAACGGATCAAGGAAAAGGACGAGGTGATCGCCGTCCAGATGGACCAGGTGGCGGAACTCGAAGATCAGGTGAGCCAGTTGGAAGAGGAAGTGCAGCGTCTGCGCGCGGAAAACGCCGAGCTGCAGGGTATTCGCAAGGAATACGAGACAATCAGGAAGCAGCTCGACTCCATGCTTGGCTGAGTTCCGCCAGGCAACCGACCCCGATCAAGGATGCCGTTACCCATGACCCGATTTCTGTTGGCGCCCGTGCTGATGGTGGCGCTGGCGCTTGCCTTGGCCTGCGAAAAGGGCCCCGAGGACAAGCCGGTCACTCTGGATCCCCAGTTTTCCGTCAACGTGATGGCCGTGCCGACGTTCTGGCCGCGCGAGGATATGGACTGGCCCGAGGAACCCCACGAACGCGTGGTGCAGGAAAACGTCTATCGCGAGTACGGCCGCCCCGATTACTTCCGCAATGTTCACACGTTCGACCGCCGCATCGTGCTCCCCATTGAGTTGGAGGAAGGGCACGTGCTGGCCGGACGCCGGCCCAAGGCGCTGACCCAGTGGATTTACATCGACGAGGGGAAGGTGCTGACCTTCGACGGCGGCAAGTTCGAGGAATCCGAACTGACGGATGAGGTGCGCACCGTATGCACCTACGGCGATCCGCAGGACATCAAGCGGTTCGACCGGCCCGAATTCGAGCAGGTCAGCTACCTGTATTACGATCAGGGGCTGGAGATCGTCTTCATCGATGGCAAGAAGTCGCGGGAGAAACGGATTTCGGCTCCCGTGCCCGGAGCAGGGCGGATGCGCTAGCCGGATCGGCAAGAATGGAAAACTCCGGTTGAGCCCCGGGCATCGCCGGGGTTCACCTCGCGCCTCCACCAGCGCGGGACGGAACGAATGCCCCGTTGATTGCGTCCGATAATCCCCTCCGAGGTAAAGTTCCGCTCTATGACCCGGTTGAACAACCCCCTCGATCAGCATCTCACCAAGGTGCTCTACAGCAAGGAAGTCATCCAGAAGCGCGTCGCTGAAATTGGCGAGCAGATCACCGAAGACTACAAGAACCGCGAGCTGGTGCTCGTGGGGATTCTGCGCGGCGCGGCGATCTTCATGTGCGACCTTTCGCGCCAGATTGCCGTTCCGCATTCCTGGGACATGTGCGGCGCGTCGTCCTATCATGGCGGCACGGCAACCACCGGCCACGTGCAGATCACCAAGGACGTGGAAGTCAACCTCCGGAACAAGGAAGTCATCGTCGTCGAGGATATCTACGACTCGGGGCGGACGTTGCGGGCGATCTGCGATTTGCTGCGGGTGCATCAGCCCGCCAGCATCGAAGTCTGCGCGCTCCTCTACAAGGAAAAGGCCCAGCGGGCGAGTGAAGTCGCCATCAAGTACGTGGGCTTTGAGATCGCCGACGAGTTCGTTGTCGGCTACGGGCTCGATTACAACGAATACTACCGCAATCTGGACTGCATCGGGGTGCTGGACCCGAAGATTTACAGCTAGGGATTCGGCGGCGCGTCCCGCCGCCGTCCTCTTTCCATCATGCGCCTGTACCATTGCTTTCACGATGCTCCGCTTCGGGCGGGCGAGCCGATTATGCTCGCCCCCGAGGAAGCCGCGCATCTTTCGAAAGTCCGCCGCGTCCGCGACGGCCAGGAGCTGTTGGTGCTCGATGGCCGCGGAACGGAAGCGCGTGCCGTGGCCACCGACGCGCGCAAGGGCGCACTCGATGTCCGCGAGATCACGCGGCGCGAGGAGTCGCCCGGCCCGCCGATGGAACTTGCGCTCGCGCTGACGCGCACGGGTGCGTTCGAGGACGCCATTGCCCGCGCCGTCGAGCTCGGTGCGACAGTCTTTCGCCCCATCGAAACGGAACACACGGTCGTGCGGCTGGACGAACGCAAGCGCGCCGCCCGGCATGAACGCTGGCGCCGGTTGGCGATCGAGCGGCTGAAGCAGTGCGAGCGTCTCTGGCTGCCGGTGCTGCACGATCCCGTGCCGCTGGCCGTGCTGGTCGGCGAGCTGGAGACGGCGGGCACGATTCCCGTGGCGCTGATCGAGCGTTCGGGCGTTCAGACGCCGTTGCTGGGCGAAGTGGTGCGCCAGAGTGCCGATGCGGCGCTCTGTCTGATTGTCGGGCCGGAGGGGGGCTGGAACGCCGGGGAAGCGGGGCTGCTGGCGTCCGGGCGCTGCCGGGCGGCGTCACTGGGCGATGCGATCCTGCGCGCCGAGACAGCCGCGCTGGCCGCCATGGCGTTGGCTGCCGATGCCCGGCTGAGCCATGTTCGTGCTCTTCTCTTGCCGGACGGCACAAAAACGGCGTCTACTGGAACTCCATGATCCGCACTTTATTCTGCTGGAAGAGGCGATTGCCATGCGCATCCTGATGGTCTCCTCGGAAATGTCGCCGTTTGCCAAGACGGGCGGCCTTGCCGACGTGGTGGGCGCGTTGCCGCGCGAACTTGCCCGGCGAGGGCACGACGTCCGCGGCGTCCTCCCGCTCTATCGTACTATTGACCGCTACCAGCACCGGCTCCTTCCCTTGCTGCGCCGCATTCAGGTGCAGTGGGGAACCGAGGAGATTACCGGCGAGGTGATGCGTTGCTCGCTTCCCACCGAGGAAGAAGTCCCCGTCTACTTCATCCACCAGAATTTTCTCTTCGGGCGCGGCGGGCTCTATGGAGAGAACGGCCGCGATTACGAGGACAACGACAAGCGTTTCGCCTTTTTCTGTCTCGCGGCCCTTTATGCGGCCAAGGCGCTCGACTGGCCGCCCGACATCATCCACCTGCACGACTGGCAGGCCGCCCTGATCGCGCCCCTGCTGCGCCATCACCCGGCAATCTGCAACGATCCGTTCTACCAGAAGACCCGCGTTGTCTTCACGATTCACAATCTCGCCTATCAGGGAATTGTCTCCAGCGACATCCTCCCGCACTTGCGTCTTCCCTGGAGCCTCTGCACGCCTGACGGCATGGAGTTCCACCGCGCCGTCAGCCTCCTGAAGGCTGGCCTCGTTTACAGCGACGCGCTCACCACGGTGTCGCCGACCTATGCGAGCGAGATTCAGACGGAAGAAAACGGCAAGGGCCTCGACGGTGTGTTGCGGGCGCGCTCCGGCGTGCTTCGCGGGATTCTCAATGGCATCGACGACGAGGTCTGGAATCCGGAGACCGATCCGAATCTGGCGGGCAAATACTCGGTGAAGAATCTGGCCGGGAAGAAAAAGTGCAAAGCGGAAATCCTCAAGCTCTACGGGCTTGATCCCGCCTCCGACGCTCCGCTCGTTGGCGTCGTCGGGCGCCTCGACGACCAGAAGGGCTTCGACCTCATCAAGGCGATCATGCCGCGCCTGCTGGAGAGCGGCGCGCGGTTTATCCTGCTCGGCACGGGGCAGGCCCAGCACGAGGAGGACTTCGCGCGCCTCGCCGCCGAGAACCCCGCGCAGGCCGGCGCCGTCATTGATTTCAATGAAGGGCTCTCGCACATGATCGAGGCCGGGGCGGATATCTTCCTGATGCCGTCGCGCTTCGAGCCCAGCGGGCTCAACCAGCTCTACTCGATGCGCTACGGCACACCGCCCGTCGTGCGCCGCACGGGCGGGCTCGCCGACAGTGTCGTGGGCGTCGAAGGCAGCAACATCGAAAGCGGCGAGGCCACGGGCTTTGTGTTCGACTTGTATGATCCCGACGCCCTGTGGCATTCGCTCAAGCAGGCGCTCGACCTGTACACCAAGGAACCAAAGCGCTGGCAGCAGTTGATGAAAAACGGCATGAAGCGCGATTTTTCGTGGCGCCAGTCCACGGCGGCCTACGAGGAAGTGTACCAGGAGGCGCTGGATGCGCCGCCAGCGCCGTAGGCAAGGCGCGGGGAACAATTCCGGGATCCCATCAGTCCTACGAAGCAACGCGCAACACCGCGACATCAGGAGACGACAAGCCCATGAACGGAACACTTGCAGGACGGGTGGGGATTCCCGCGCTCTTCGCTGCACTCTTCTTCGTGACGGGGTGCAGCTCGCTCTACTACAAGACAATGGAAAACTTTGGCTACGAGAAGCGCGAGATTCTCGTCAACCGCGTTCAGGACGCGCGCGAATCGCAGCTTGAAACAAAGGAGCAATTCGAGAGCGCGCTGGAGAAGTTCCAGGCCGTTGTCGGCCATGACGGTGGCGAACTCGAAGCGAAGTACCGCACGCTGAACAGGGAGTTCGAGCGCTGCGAGTCGAAGGCGGAGGAAGTCGGCGGACGCATCGACGAAATCGAGAACGTGGCCAAGGCGCTGTTCGGCGAGTGGGAGAAGGAACTCGATCAGTATTCCGATCCCAGCCTGCGCCGCGCGAGTGAACGCCAGCTCACGCAGACGCTCGACCGCTACAATCAACTCGTCAATTCCATGCGCGATGTCGAGAGCCGCATCGACCCCGTGCTCGACGCCTTTCGCGACCGCGTGCTCTTCCTGAAGCACAACCTCAACGCCCAGGCGATTGCATCGCTCGAAGGTGATCTGGGTTCGCTGGAAACCGACGTTGCCTCGCTCATCAACGAGATGAACGCCTCGATCGAAATCGCGAACGACTTCCTGGCGCAGATGGAAAAGGACAAGTAGGCAAGCATGGCGAAGGATCGCACCGAAGACTGGCCCTATCCCGTGGCACCATTCGTCTGCCATCGCTGCGGCAACTGCTGCCGTGGCGAGGGCTACGTGGCGCTGACGGACGCCGACATCGACGGCATGGCGGAAGCGCTCGGCATCGGGCGTGATGACTTCCTCGGCCGCTATACCCGCTGGGAGAAGGACACGCGCGGCCACGTGCTCCTGGATCAGCGCGACGAACTGAAAAGCTGTATCTTCCTGCAGGAGGACAACGGCTGCCGCGTCCACGCCGCCAAGCCCCAGCAGTGCCGCGACTTCCCCATGAAGTGGCGCCCGGAAAACATCATCGAGTTCTGTGAGGGCTGGCGCGCCGCCGCCGGACTCGAACCGCCCAAAAAGAAAACGATGACGCCGTAGGGGGAGTTGTCAGTTCTCAGTTTTCAGTTTTGTTTACAGTTGAGGTCTTGTCAGCATGCCTTGAGTGTGAGCCATTGCGACCTGCGCCTGCACCGGAAAAGTGGGTGAGAGATGCTTCTCTACGTCGTCTGCGCCTTGGCCGCCGCTTTTTTTCTTCTATTTGGCTTTGTCTCGTGGCAAGTGGGACTCCTCCCGTTCCTTCTGGTCTTTAGTGTCGTGCTGGCGATGTCGCTCCACTTTCTGGTCCGAGGATTCACCGCCTGGAAGACGCTCTGTTCGCTGGGGTGCCAGATCAGCCTGAAAACCCTTCTCTTCCGCGCTTGGTTTCTCGGGACCCTGAGCGAGAGCTACCAGACCGGGCCAGTCGTGAGCTACGATCCCGGCTCCCTTGATAGCTTGCGTAATCTGCATACCCAGTCTCTGGGGGGGCGGCGCATGCTCAATCCCGCTGGGCTTGCCGGCATCTCCTTGCTCTATACTGTGCTGATATTCACGATGAGCGAGTACTCCTATGCGCGTTGGTTGACTCACCTTGTTCTGCCGGGATCCGTGGACGTGGGTGCGTGGTTCGGGTTCGTCCTGGTCTACCTGATTCCCGTCGCCGTGTTGACCACCTCGCTCCTGTCGTTTCCCCGTTTGAATACCCCCTGGCTTGCTCGCCTGATCGGAGTACTTTGGGGGATGGTCTTCTGGATTCAGGATTTGCTCATCACGAAAGTCCCTTCACCACAATGACTTGTCAGTCGGTACACTCGTACCGGCCGAGCTCTTCGCTGCCAGCTCGAACCACGAACCACGCTCTCAAAATTTCTTCAACACATGGTCGTCGGCCGTGTCCACGGTGCCGCCGCCGGCGATGCTGCATTGCGGCAGCATCTGCGTGTTGCCCAGGCTGTACGTTCCGCCGCACGGGCACACGGGACGGGCGCCGAGTTCGCGCTCGATGGATCCCCACGTGAAGGAACCCGTGGCGAACTGGCCGCGGCTTTGCAAGGCGCGCTTGGCGGCTTCGATGCGGCGCAGGTTCGCGCGGCAGTCGGCGGCGCAGGAGGTCGAGTTCAGCCGGGGCGTGCTCGTTGTTGCTTCGGCTGCCAGATGGGCGGCGGCGTCTTTGGTCTGATAGACGGCGGTTTTGGCTTTGGCGCGCAGCCACTCGGGGTCCAGGAAGCCGAGCCAAATCGCCAAGCCGCCGCCGACCACGACGGTGACGACCAGCGAGAATTTCAGCAGGCTCTTCATTCGCACTCCGGGAAACACCGGCGTCTTTCTTCGCCATTGACCCCTTCACAAGCGGGACAGGCAGCATACCGCCCCGGACCGTGACCCCCTCAATCTCCACTTCACGGCTTTCCTAGCCGGGTCCACGCGCCATTCCAACGAGAAAAGCAGGAGACACCATGGCAACTTACAAGCACCTGACGCCGCCCGCAGGCGAAAAAATCACCGTCCGCCCCGACGGCAGCATCGTCGTCCCCGACAAGCCCATCATCCCGATCATTGAAGGCGACGGTATCGGCCCGGACGTGAGCGGCGCCATGCGGCGCATCGTCGACGCGGCGGTGGCGAAGGCCTATGGCGGCAAGCGCCAGATCGTCTGGTTCGATGTCTACGCCGGCGAGGCCGCCAAGAACAAGTATGACGAATGGCTGCCCGAGGACACGCTGACCGCGATCAGGGAGTACCTGGTGGCGATCAAGGGGCCGCTGACGACTCCCGTTGGCGGCGGCATCCGCAGCCTCAACGTCGCGCTGCGCCAGATTCTCGATCTCTACGCCTGCGTGCGCCCCGTGCGCTGGTTCAAAGGCGTTCCCGCTCCCGTCAAGCAGCCCGAAGACCTCAACGTCGTCATCTTCCGCGAAAACACCGAGGACATCTACAAGGGCATCGAGTTCAAGCAGGGAACCGCCGAGGCAGACAAGATCATCCGCATCCTCAAGGATGAGTTCGGCAAGGAAGTGAATCTGGATAGCGGCATCGGCATCAAGCCCGTCTCCATCACCGGCTCCAAGCGTCTCGTCCGCATGGCCATCGAGTACGCCATCGCGAAGAAGCGCAAGATGGTGACGCTCGTTCACAAGGGCAACATCATGAAGTTCACCGAGGGTGCCTTCAAGGACTGGGGCTACGAGGTTGCGACGCAGGAATTCCGCGACCAGATCGTGACCGAGCAGGAACTGTGGGACAACCACGGTGGCAAGATGCCGGAAGGCAAGATCCTGGTGAACGACCGCATTTGCGACGCGATGTTCCAGCAGCTGCTGCTCCGTCCCTCGGAGTACGACGTGATCGCGACGCTGAACCTGAACGGCGATTACCTGTCGGACGCCTGCGCGGCACAGGTCGGCGGGCTCGGCCTGGCGCCCGGCGCGAACATCGGCCGCCCCTATGCCGTCTTCGAGGCCACGCACGGCACCGCGCCCAAGTACGCGGGCAAGGACATGGTCAACCCGTCGTCCGTCGTGCTCAGCGCCGTGATGATGCTCGAGCACATGGGCTGGGACGAGGCGGGCCGCCTCATCGTCGAGGGCATCGAGAAAACCATCGACGCGAAGACCGTGACCTACGATCTCGAACGCCAGATGGAAGGTGCCGTGAAGGTCGGTACCTCCGAGTTCGCCACAAAGGTCATCGAGAAGTTCTGAGAGACTCCGTCCCTCATTTTCCAGCACCGCCTCCGGTCTCCGCCGGGGGCGGTTTTTC
This sequence comes from Candidatus Sumerlaeota bacterium, assembly GCA_030156535.1. Taxonomy (GTDB): domain Bacteria; phylum Sumerlaeota; class Sumerlaeia; order SLMS01; family JAHLLQ01; genus JAHCAW01. The sequence continues at coordinate 20,061 of JASGMJ010000005.1, read as the reverse complement.
TATGCGGGGTTTGGCGTGAGGTAAGATGATTTCACCACGGAGACACGGAGACCCGGAGAAAAAGAAGGAGATGCTCAAGGGGCAGGCGACCTTGAATGTTTCCAAGCGCGAATCCCTTACCGATCCTTTTTGGTGTTGTGGTGGAAGAACAATAGGGAACTGCAAGAGGGCAAAAGACATTTCCCTCCCGGTCTGGGAGAGAAGAGGAGGTGTTTTGAAGAATCTTCTCGATAAGCCCTGCATAGACCCCCTCCTATTTATTTCTCCGTGCCTCCGTGTCTCCGTCGGGGGCGGTTTTTTCTATGCGGGGTTTGGCGTGAGGTAAGATGATTTCACCACGGAGACACGGAGACACGGAGCCCGGAGAAAAAGAAGGAGATGCTCAAGGGGCAGGCGACCTTGAATGTTTCCAAGCGCGAATCCCTTACCGATCCCTTTTGGTGTTGTGGTGGAAGAATAATAGGGAACTTCAAGAGGGCAAAACACATTTCCCTCCCGGTCTGGGAGAGAAGAGGAGGTGTTTTGAAGAATCTTCTCGATAAGCCCTGCATAGACCCCCTCATCTTTATTTCTCCGTGCCTCCGTGTCTCCGTGGTGATCCATTTTCGCACATTCAGAAGAACGCGCTATGCGGGCGTCAGGCGCTTGCCGGCGGTCAGGATCAGCACCATCATCGAGACGACGCTAATCATGACGACGAGCAGAAGTGCCTCGCGGTCGCGGCCTTCGTTCATCAGTTCGTAGATGGCGATCGAGGCGGTCTGCGTCTTGCCCGGCAACGAACCCGCCACCATCAGAGTCGTGCCGAAATCGCCGACGGACCGCGCGAATGCAATGGCGCCCGCGGCGGCGAGCGGCAGGCGAATCTGTGGCAGCATGATGTGGAGAAACAGACTGGGGCCGTGTGCGCCGTCGAGCCGCGCGGCTTCGGTCACTTCGGGATCGAGCGTTGCAAACGCGGCACGGAGCTGCGTCGCGACGATGGGAATCGTTGCGACCGTTGCCGCCGCGATGGCCGCGTTGATCGTGAAGACGAGCGGACCGCCAAACACCGACTCCCAGGCCTGCCCAATGGGGCCGCGCTGGCCAATCAGCACGAGCAGGTAGTATCCCATCACCGTGGGCGGCAGCACGAGGGGAAGCAGCACGACCGCCTCGAACACCCGCCCTCCGGGAAAGCGCCAGTTGCTGAGCGAATAGCCGATCGATGCACCAAGAAGCAGCGCGGCGAGTGTTGCCACAATCCCCACGCGGAGGGAAATCCAGACGGGGCGCCAGTCGAGCGGGCGCGGTGCGCGTGACTCCGTCCCTGATTTTTCTGCTGGTGAATCGCCGGGCGGCAGAAATCCGTGTCTGGCCAAAATCGACTGGCCGTTGGACGAGAGCACGAAGGCCAGAAACGCACTGGCCTGCTCGCGGTCCGCGCTCGACGCCATGATCCCCACACCTTGCAGCAGCGGCGCGTAGGCTTCCATCGGAACGTCGATGGTTCGGCCATCCGATTGCTGGGCAATCGACGCCGCAACGAACGCCGCGTCCGCGTTGCCGCTCTCGGCGATTTGGTGCGTGTGCCGCACGTTCTCGCCGAGGATCAGATGGGAGTCCAGCGACTCCGCGAGGCCAAGCGATGCGAGTGTCTCCATGGCCGCCTGGCCGTAGGGCGCGAGTTGGGGATTCGCGATGGCGAGGCGGCGATTCTCTCCCGTGAGCAGCGCGAGGTCCGAGACCGCGCGGAGTTGAACGGCGGCATCGCCGCGCTGCCAGAGCACGAGTCTGCCGCGCGCATACGGCACCACCGAGTCCTTCAGCAGGACGCCTTCCTCGCCGAGAGCCACGGGCGTCTCCCAGTCGGCTGCGAAAAAGAGGTCGAACGGCGCGCCTTCCTGGGCTTGGCGGCGGAGCACTCCGGTGGAGCCCGCCGTGATGGTGACGTGCGCGCCGGTCTGTTGTTCGAAGGAGGCCGCAAGATCGCGCAATGGCGGTTGGGCACTGGCAGCGACGGCAACGGTGAGTTCGGGGGGGGCTTCGGCAGTGGCGATGTTGACGGCAAGGACAAGGAGGAAAGCGAGAACGCGAAGGGCGTGCGTGCATTGGGTTGTTGTATGTCGCACCGCCATGCGCCGCTCCCCTTTCGTTATTTCCGACGAAACATAACGCGGGATGAGGTGCTGTCAACCCGAGGAGGCAGGGCGTTCTGAAAGTCCCCGCTTACTTGAGGGCTTTTTTCAGTGCGCGTACGTGGGGGGCGCTGGCCTTGGTGGCGGCGGCTTCGGCCTGGCGATAGGTGGCGAGGATGCGCTGGCCGAGCGGCGTCAGTTCGGCGCCGCCTCCGCCCTTGCCGCCTGTTTCGCTGGCGACGAGAGGGCCCGCGAACGCCGTGTTCATCGTCTTCACCAAGGTCCATGCGCGCTTGTAGGACATGCCCATGTGGCGTGCGGCTTCGGCGATCGAGCCGGTCTCGGCGATTTCCTCCAGAAGGTCCACCTTGCCCGGTCCGATGGCGACGACGTCATCGATGTACAGGCGCATGCGAACGGCAAAGCGGGCGCGGGTGGCACTCATGGGTTCGGCTCGTTCTTGCCCATGATGCGATGGCGGTTTTGCGAGACGATGTGGTAGACGATGTCGGCGGCATCGCGCACGCCGGGGATTTTCATCGCGGCGGCGGCGGCCTTGCCGACTTCGCCACCGATGAGCTCGCCGATGTCGGCGACGGCGCGGGCTCCCGTCACGATGCGGCCGTCACGATGGACCAGGTGGATTTCCTCCTCGGCACGCACCCAGTCGATTCCGGGAAACATGCGGCGCACGGCGGGCTCGTGCAGCTCGCGCCAGTCGATGGCGCCCTCGGTGTCCATCGAGCGCATCTGGTCCGTCGAGGTCACGCACAGCTTGCACGTGCCGTCGTAGAGGACGACGGGCTTCTCGAGCACGATGCTCTTCGGGTTGGCAGTCATCCAACGGCCTCCGTGGTGGGCTGAATCGTTGGCGCGGAGGGCGGGATGTAGCCCGGCGCCGTCTCGTCATCGTGCAAGCCCCGTACCACATACTGACGCGGATGCGAGGCGTTCTCGTCAAGGGCCAGTGCGGCGAGCATGGCGACGACGGCGACTTCGACCTGTTCGTCGTCCGGCGGACGCGTCGTCAGGCGCTGGAAACGAAAGCCCGGCCACAGCAGCAGCGCGCACAGCGGATTGCGCTCGTGCCGCGCGCAGAACTTCATCAGCTCGAACGCCGTCCCCGCCACCAGCGGCAGCAGCAGCAGGTGCGCGCCCAGCGTCGCCAGTTTGCGCTGCCAGAACGGCCACTCGGGATAGCCCGAGACGTAGGCCACCAGTCCCGCGCCCGCGAACGCGAAAAACACGATGGAAACGAGTACGACGACCGCGAGGAACGTTGTCCCGCATCGCGGATGCAGCGTGTCGTGTGCCTGAGCGCCGCCGACGGTAACCTTGCGCTCGTCCCCCTTTGCCTCCAGTTCGAGCACGGCCTTGTGCTCCGCGCCGTGGTACTCGAAGACGCGCCGGATGTCGCGGTTGAGCGAGATGACCCACACATAGCCGACGAGGATCGCCGCGCGGAACACGCCGCTGATCAGGTTGAAGGCGAACGGGTGGTTTTCCTCGGTGAAGCCCAGCGTGCCGCGGGCCTCGGCCCATGCGTGCAGGAACGGCAGCTTGCCCGTCAGCAGCGTCAGCGCGTTCGGCGCAACGATCACCATCAGCACCACGAGCGCCAGGCTCAGCGCCAGCATTCCGGCGAATCCGGCATGCCGGAAGGCGTCGCTGGCCGTGCGCGGCAGAGGCGCGGAATCGATCGCCTCCTCCTTCTGCAAGGCCTGCGCCGGGTCCTGGGTGCTTTCCGCGGGAGTGCCTTCGCGCCGGCGCAGCGTTTCCTCGTACACTTCGGCGGACCACTGCAGCGACCGCGTTCCGATGGCCAGCATCTCGATCAGCGCCGTCATGCCGCGCACGATCGGGAGCTTGAGCAGCGGCAGCGCACGCGCCAATGGGCGGTACGGCACCTGTCGGATCACGATCGCGCCGTCCTCGCGCCGCAACGCCACGGCATAGCCGCCCTTGGCGCGCATCAGCACGCCTTCGATCACGGCCTGGCCGCCCATTTCGATGCGGGGTGGGGTCTTTTGCAAAAGGAAGGAGGACACGGCAAAATCCGTCGGAGCGAGTCGCGGGTTTCTTCCCGCGCCGGAGGGAACAAGATCAAGAGAATCCCCCGCCGGATGCTTGTTCCGGCGGGGGAGAAGGGAAAACGGGCGTTGGGGGGCGAAGGGTTACTCCACGCCTGCCCAGTCCAGTTCGACGGGCACCAGCGAGTCGTTCTCCCGGGCCGTGAAGGAAAGCGGGTTGATGCGCAGGCCCGTGAACTCGAACTCCGCCTCGTCGGCGTTGGTGTCGGCATCGACGGATTTCGCGACGACGACGTTCTGGGGGATTGTGTAATTGCCGGAATCGAACGTCACGGTCTGGCCGGACTGGATGGTGAAGCCAGCGGCGTTCGCCGTGCCCACGCCCGTCCAGTTGACAGAGACGGAAACCGTGCCCAGCGGATCGGAGTCGAGCGTGAGGGCGATGGTTTCCGTCCCGCCCTCGGGCACGGTCAGGGTGCTCGTCCCGCTGTTCCACCCGCCCGAGGCGATCACGACGCCGACGGCATCGAGCTCGAACGCGGCGGGGAGTTCGCCGGGCGTCTGCTCGCCCGTTCCGAACGTTGTCCAGTCGGCGCGCGTGTCGGTGTCCGTGGGCGTGGCGCGATAGGCGCCGTCGGTGGCCGACTGGATGTTGTAGGTCGTGGCGCTGGCGCCGTCGGTCTTCTTGGCGATTCCCGGGCCCCACACCGTGTCGTCGGGGCCGGAGGGTGTGCCGTATCCCACGCCATCGATGACGTCGTCCACGGTGTAGGTTTCCGTGGTGCTGTAGACGAGCTGGATGTTGTCGCCCGACCCGGCGAACTGGGGTGCGCCGCCGACGGAGGTCATCAGCGGAATCGCCTGGCCGTTGAACGTCAGCGTGCCGCCCGCGTCGTCAATCGCGTAGACCTGAACGGCCGCGCCATTGCGGTTGGAGTACACGGGGATTGTGTTGAGGAACGCCTGCGTGGGGCTGGTGCGGACATAGACGACGGCAATGCCGCCGGGGGGAAGGATCGCTCCCGTGGGGAAGACGACGCAGCCCTCGCCCGTGTCGCCATCGACGTCGTTGTCGTTCAGGCTCAACGTGTCGATCAGGTAGCCCTGGTTCGAGACGTTGATGATCTCCACGTACTCGTTGGAGGCATCGCCATCGACGCGATGGGCGAACTCGCTGATCAGGATTTTGCCTTCAACGTCCGTTGCATCGGTGATGGTGATGAACGGATCGGCTTCCTCGACGAAGTAGGCGCTGAAGGCCGTGGGGGCGTTGGCGGGGATGGTGGCGAGCGCGTTGCCGAGGTCTTCGGCTTCGACGTAGTATTCAACGGTGGTGTCGGCGGACTGCGCGGGAATGGCCGTGTCGGTCTGCCAGGTGGTGCCGGTGGTCGGGCTCATGGGGATGCTCGTCCACGAGGAGGTGCCGGCGATGCGCCAGTAGGCCGTCAGGGTGAGGTTCGTGGCGCTGTTGCCGTCGTCGTCCTCGGCGTCGGCGCGGATGTGCACGGTGTCGGTCTCGGCGATGGTGGAGGGGGCCGTGCCCAGGTTGGCGAGCACCGGCTTGTCGCCGCGCACCGTGTAGGAGAGCGGGCCGTTGGCGCCGCTGGGCGGGGCGAAGGTTTCGTCGCTCACTCCGTCGATGGCGTGCACGTAGTATTGGACCACGGTGTCCTCGGCCTGTGCGGGGATTGCGCCCGCCGAGGCGAACGTGCTCCCCGAATCGAGCGGCATGGCCATGGAGGTGAAGGCGCCGGACGTGCCGATGCGGTAGTAGAGCGTGACGCTGGCGATGCCGTCGGCGTCGGTTGCATCGATCGAGATTGCGACCGTGGAGGTGTCGTCGGGGGCGGGCGGGGTCAGCGTCAGATTGCTCAGCGTCGGGCCGGAGCTCGTGGCCGTGCCATACACCAGGCCGACCCACGACGGATTGTCCACGAACGGATTGCGGTTATTCTGATAGACGAAGACGCGGTCGTTGCGCTGGGCCTCGAAGGCGTCCGGGGGATCTTGTTCGTGCCAGAGCAACAGGTCGTCGAGGTAGCCCATCTGGTTGGCGCCCGGCGTCTCGCCGCGGCTGACGAGCGAGAGGTCGGCGTAGCGCACGTCCATGTAGAGGATCGCGCGGGCGACGTCGCCGCGATGATTCACGGAGACCTGCCAGGTGCTGCCGACCGAGTAGTTCTGGTCGTCGGGCAGGCCCGTGTAGTTCGTTACGGGTCCGATGCTGCCGACGTCGCCATAGAGATCGTTGCTGCGGCTGCTGTTCAGCGACATGTCGCAGAGGAAGAGGTGGTGCATGTCGGATTTCTTGGGGGAAACGCCGGCGCCATAGGACTGGGGCCAGGTGTGCTCGCGGTTGATCGTGACGTTCCATTCGCCAGTGGGGCGCTCGTCGTTGGAATACAACATGCGGACCTTGCCGCCGCCGACGTTGTCGACGGATTCGAGGAGCTTGTCGCGGGCGCCGTCATAGCTCAGCGCGGAAACGGGGTAGCCGCGCTGGCCCGAGATGATGGCGCGCAGCTCCAGCTTCAGCGCCTCGCCGGTCTGCGACGTAATCGTTTGGTAGTAGTCAGCGGGTGCCGCGGCTCCGGCGAGACTCCAGGTGAAAAGGGCCACGAACGCGGGCAGAACACGGTGAAAGAATCGAGTGATGGGATTCATGGCGAAACGGGTACTCCTCCCGGCAAAAGTGAGCAAACATGAGAACGCATTGCCCCGCGCCGGTCAAAGCCATTTCCAGGGAGGCAAGTAGGCGGCAGGAGGTCCTCATCGTACAGGACGCTCTCAGCGCCGCAGAGTCCAGCATTGGTCTGTTTTCGAAAAAATGCCGCGGCCTGCAAGAAAGAGTCCCGTAGGGACGACTGATCGTAGCCCAGCACTTCAGTGCTGTGGATATGAATTCAATAAGAAGCTGGAGTCCCGTAGGGACGATTGAACGATCGAATCCACAGAACACAATACTTTGATAAGGTCGTGAAGCTGCAGGGCTCTTTCGACTCAGCCAGTGTCCACCTCTTCATCGTATTCTGTATGAAGTGCCGTTCGAGCCGAAAGAACATCCTTTAGTCCTCAAGAACTGGGACAATCTTCACAGCCGATATTCCGATAAGCCCATCTTCGACTTGGAGCTTGTCCTCAAAGACAACCGTAAGAGTGCCCTTCTGGAAGAAGTATTGCCCAATATGATACCAGTGATTCCCATAGCCCGTCAGGTCAACGGGCTTGTCGAGAATGGGGGTATTCTGCTGCATCACTTTGCATGATGCAAATGGGATACCCTTCCGCAAAGGCGCGTAGGCATAGCTAATTTGATATTTCCCAGTTTCCGGAACAAGCATATGAAACTCTATCGTGGCACGAGAAGCGTTGGCTGGCTTGAAAAAGGTTGGGAACAAGTCATTCCCCGGCATGAGCGTCCACGTTCCAGTCCTTTGTACATTCTGATCATCCGATGCTTTTGCCATCACCTTGTTGGCGACAGGATAAAGGGATAGGCGATCAAGCACGGCTTCCGTCAGAACCCCCATGGTGGCTTGACGGGTAAGGAGCGGATCGATACCGGGAGTATTATCGTCGTAATAGCCGAAGCATGCGATCACCACCTTGCTTCCGTCCGGATTCGGAATGTAGCAAACATCTCCGATTCTTCCGACTCCATACCCGACTTTCCCGTAGTACTCCAGTCCCGGCGGAAGGTCGTGTCCGACAATGCTCGATGCCGAATTGCGTGAAGACCTCAAGAGAGCCTGAATCTCGCTGGTATGGGACGGGAGAATACTCCCTTCGGCCAAATCCCTGAGAAGGAGCGCCGCATCATTGGTGGTCAGTCTGTTGCCGCCGATTTCCTTGAACACCTTTTCCTCGGCGAGAAGCGGAAGGTCACCCGAATTCGTGGGGTACGTTTTCATCAGAACGCGCTGGCCTTCCAAAAGGCCATAATGATCGAGCGCCCTGTTGAAATAGGTTCTGCGCCTCAGCCACTCCGGATACGAGTCAGGGCTCGCATCAACGTCAAAGTTCTCGGTGTACGTCACCTGATCGACAACTCTTCCGAACGCAAAGTTGTCCGAATTGGTGAAAATACTTGTCAGGTCCTCGTTGAAAGTAGCATAAAACTTGTCGGCCCCCACCTGATCCATTCGGTGGAAAATGCCAGGCAAACACGCCAGTTTCGCCACCGACGCGGGATACCAGAGCTGGTCTCCCTGATACTGCCCAAGCTTCCATCCCCGTCCCTCGCCGGCACTCACAAGCAGCGTGACGGAGACATCCTCATAATCCGTGTTTTCGACAAACTCCCTGCTCAGAAGCTCCAGGATTCGACTATACTCCGGGTCCTCAATGAGACCCTGCCGCAAAGCGCCCACGTCTTGCTGGGGGCCGAAATCGTCTGCGGGACTTTCGCCTATCAAGCCCGGCTTGGAGGACTCCCCACATGCCAGAAAAGCGCAGGAGAAGAGCAGGATACAAGAGCGGAACCACTTTGCCAAAGCCATCATACGTTGCCTCGCACACTCCGGTTTGGCATCGAGCAGAAGCGAAAGCTCAGGTGCCGCTTGTCTGTCTTTCAAAAAGGTGGGAAGGGCCTGTGCAATGATGAGAAGTTCCGGGAAAACATACCAAATCAAGTCAAGTCAGCAGGCTCAATGATCCCACCTGTCATATTCCCTCATAGGTAATAGGGAAGAAGGCATTCCCAGTTTCACCGCTAAACTTAAAGGTCATTTCCCCCTTGCGGGGCCCTTCTTGGGGCTGAAGCAGAATGGTAATGATCATTTCCCACTGCGACAACGGCTCGGTGGATAGAATGGAAATCTCCGGGAGCGTACTCTCCGAGCCAACGAACTCCAATGCTTCTCCAGTTTCGGAGACCGAAAGAACCCTTATCCGGAGGATGAAGTCTTTATTTACTTTTTGAAGCCCCGCATCCAGCTTTGGAGGATAAAGAGTTGCCGGGTTGCTTATTGTGGCGGCAAGTGCAAATACAAGCGGCGCACTCGCCTCTTGAACGACAACTGCGGCATCTATTTGCTGAAAGCCGTACTTGCCGGATACGTCAAAAACCATCTCAAGCTTCTCCGTCGCGCCCGGTGCGATGGTATTGGCGGTTAGTGTCGCTTGAGTGCATCCGCAGGAAACGGAACCAACTTGAATCCCTACCGTTTCCTTGCTCTTGTTTGTGATCTTGAACTCATGGGTAAGAATCGAATTCGGAGGAACGATGCCAGCATCGAAGTATTGTTCAGCAGAAATTCCGGGCAATTCCGATTCAGAATCGCGAGAGGAGGAGGTGGAGAGGCGAGGCGTGGAAGCTTCTTCGGAAGCCAGTAGCCACAAAGAAACCACGATGCAGCAGGCTCCCATGAGCATCAAGAGCATGTATCGCTTGCGGCTCATTTGCCCTTCCGCAACCGCAACGCCAGGCCCATCGCCAAAGCAATGCCACCGATACTTCCAAGAATGATCGCCATTTTCCGGGGTGATGAAAAAACACTTCTGCTGAGTGGCTTGGGAGGCTCCTGATATTTTTTTCGCAACTCCTCCTGAAAGGCGGGTGAACTGCTTGCGATAACCTCCGTTTCCCCCTTGCCTTGAAGCAAATCGGAAAGCGTGACACCATCCCGCTTCGTCATGACAGCTTCTTCAAGAACCTCGTTTATTACCTCTGTGCCTTTGGGAAGCTTCAATTCGATCTGTTCGGCATACTTGATGTCGTTGAGGACGACATTCGAGTATTCCAGTTCTGTACGCAGTTGCACTCTGGCCTGGCCATCTTCTCCGGTATTGTAAGTGGTGTAGATGGCGACTTTTGGATAGAATAAATCAGGCTCTATCGCCTGATAGCTCACGGAGAGCGTTTGCATGAGTTTGCCACCGGATTCCCATGAGTACTCCGTGAGAGCATTGGCATAGCGATGATCCATCGTGAAGGTGCGTTTGGCGCGATGAATCCCGTCCCTAAAATAATTCACGGTCAGGAGACACTGATGATCATTCAGCGGCTCGAACTCCAATTTGGCGCGGTCCGGATTTTTCAGGACAAAGTCGAGCATGTCGTAAATTGGCCGTCCGTCTAGTTTCACGGTGGTGATTCCGGGATGAGCCACGAGATGATCGAACACACGTGCCTCTTGGAGCGAGGGTGACAGTCTGGCTTTCTGGTCGTTTTCCCAATAACCTAGTTCGAAGCCACCCACCTTATGCGTCCTTCGATTATTCAGCAGCGGTTCCACTCCCGTCATCTGGGCGGCTGATCCGGCAGGAGCCCCGGCGACAACCCGACCATTCACCAAGGCGTTCCATGCCCCATCGACATAGGCGGCTTGATACTGTATCTCCGAGTGGGTCTTTTCCCATTGAGCTTCCACTGCCACGTCTGCCCGCACCGACGTGATTCGCTGCTCCGCGGCGCGAACCTCCGAAAGGTATGTCTCCAGATCGGCGGGACATTGTGCAGGCAGGATGGAGTGGGCGCCCAGCATCAGGAGAAGGACAAGAAACCACCGGCAGCCACTCGTTTGCGGCCTTACGTTAGAAAGCATCTCACCCTCTTTCTCTTTTCCGGGATGCACGGGATCTCCCCGCCTGTATCGATACAGGGCATACACATTTAAAGTCATGGAGAACACGTCGAGTATGGGGACTCAGGCAATCAATTTCGAGTAGGAACGTAGGAATACATTACACATCAGAGCATAAATGCAAGAGGAATATCAATTGCCTGCTCCTACATTCAGGGCGCTTTCAAAGTGCGTACTCTTTGGATTCGATCGTTCAGTCGTCCCTGCGGGACTCCGGCTTATTATTGATCGCGGATTCCCAGCACTGAAGTGCTGGGCTACGATCAGTCGTCCCTTCCGGGACTCCATTCCTTGACTGACAACGGCTGCCGTCTTCAGTCGGCGCTCTTCTTTCTTCGTGCCGATTCGTGCAATTCGTGGTTCTCTCTTCTCCGTGTCTCCGTGGTGAAATCGTCTTCCATCCCGACCCGACTTTCGAGTCCCCCTACATCACAAACCCCGCAATGAGGAAGAGCACGATGGCGCCCGCGGCGGCGGTGAGGGCGTAGGGGAGTTGTGTGCGCACGTGGTCGATGTGGTCGCACGCGGTGGCCATTGAGGAAACCACCGAGGTGTCGGAAATGGGCGAGCAGTGGTCGCCGAAAACACCGCCTCCCATGATGGCGGCAACGGCGAGCGGGAGATCGACACCCGTGGCGAGCGCGAGCGGAACGCCGATCGGCATCATAATGCCGAACGTGCCCCACGACGTGCCCGTGGAAAAGGCAATGAAGCAGGAGACGCCGAAGAGCACGGCGGGAACGAAGCCGGAAACGAGGAACGGCTCGGTGGCGGCGGCAACCCACTTGCCCGTGCCGAGGGCGGCGCACGTGTCGTTGATCGCAAAGGCGAGCATCATGATGGCGGCCATGGGCATGAGGCCGCCCGCGCCCTTGAGGATGTCGGTCATCACTTCGCCCAGCGACATGATGCGCTGGAGCAGGTAGAGCCCGCCGGCCGTGGCGATGGCGGCGAGCACGGCCCAGAAGACGGCCGTGGATCCGGAGCCTTCGTTGAGCATGTTGAAGAGGTCGGGCTGCATGGCGGCGTTGCTCTGCGCGGTGGCGAGCAGGGCGGCGACTTCCTGTTGCTCGGCGGCGAGTTCGGTGCGCAACGCGCCGATGGAGGCGTCGGCCTCGGTGGAACGGGTCGCGGCGAGCAGTTCGGCAATGGCGGTGGCGCGGGCCTGCAGGACGGGGGCTTCGGCAATCGCGGTGGCCTGCTTGTCCGCCACGGCGCCGTGGCCCGTGACGTACAGGCCGATGGGCATCATCAGGATCATGACGGCGAGGGGGAGCAGCATGTTGCGCTTGCGCAGCGGAATGCCGGGTTTGGCTTCGGCGGCGATCACGTCGGTGTCGATCATGGGGACGGCGCCGTCGCGCAGGAGCTTGCCCGTGGTGGCGGCGCGTTCGACGGCCGTGCGCATCGGCCCGAAGTCGCGCCCCGTGATGATGACGTAGGCCGTGAGGCCAAGCGCCAGCCAGGCGTAGAAGTTCAGCGGCACGGCGCGCGCCAGCACGCCGAGCGGGTGGTCGATTCCCTCGTTCAGCAGCAGCCCCATGATGTATGCGCCCCAGGCGTTCATGGGGATCAGGATGCAGACCGGCGCCGACGTGGAGTCGCAGATGTACGCGAGCTTTTCGCGCGCGATGTTCAGGCGGTCGGTGAGCGGACGCGCGACGGAGCCCACCACGAGGCACGTGATCGAGGATTCCACGAAGACAACGATGCCGGTGACGAAGGCGACGAGCTCGGCGCCGCGCCGCGTCTGGCCGATGTTGAGCGAGCGCATCCAGGCGATGAAACCCGCGACGCCGCCCGAACGCTGGGTGAGCAGAATCAGCGAGCCGACGAGGGCGCTGAAGAGGATGACCTTGGTGTTATAGCCGCTCTCGAAGACGGCGATGAGCTGCGCGAGAGCCGCGCCCAGCCCGAGGAGCGGGTTGCCGCCCTCGATGACCGTCCACCCCATCCAGACCCCAAGGAAGAGGGAAAGGACGACCTGGCGGGTGAGCAGGGCGGCGGCAATGGCGGCAAGCGGGGGGAGGATGCTGAGCCAGGAGTAATCCACGCAATGACCTCGAACGTCGGAGTATGGCGATTTTGGCCATATTCAGACGTTGGTGGGAGCGGACAAGGGAAGAATGGGGCGAGAGCATGGTTCGTGGTGCGTGGTGCGTGGTTCGAGTGACCAAGAGGGACCACGAATCGCACGAATCGGCACGAAGAAGGAAAAGCGCCGAATGAGAATGGCAACCGTCGTTTGCCCGGGAATCGAGTCCCGAAGGGACGACTGAACGATTGATGCCGGTGTGTCCGGTACCTTGTTACGCTCGTGCCAATCCGGCGATTCGTGGTTTCTTGGTCTTTCGCGTTTCGCCGATTGCCTTGCCGCGCGTCGGTCAACCGAACCGGCCGGTGATGTAATCTTCGGTCTGCTTCTTTTCAGGGCGCGAGAACATCGTTGCCGTGGCCGAGAACTCCACGAGGTGCCCTTCGTAGAAGAACGCGGTGGTGTCGGAAACGCGCGAGGCCTGCTGCATGTTGTGCGTGACAATGACGATGGTGTAGTCGCCGCGCAGCTCGGCGATGAGGTCTTCGATCTTGGCGGTGGAACGCGGATCGAGGGCGGAGGCGGGCTCGTCCATCAGCAGCACTTCGGGGTCAACGGCGAGCGCGCGGGCAATGCACAGGCGTTGCTGCTGGCCGCCGGAGAGGCCGAGCGCGTTGTCCTTCAGCCGGTCCTTCACCTCGTCCCAGAGAGCGGCGCGCTGGAGACTGCGCTGGACGATTTCCTCCAGCGCCTCGCGGTTGCGCATGCCATGCACGCGCGGGCCGTAGGCCACGTTGTCGAAGATCGACTTCGGAAAGGGATTCGACTTCTGGAACACCATGCCGATGCGCTTGCGCAGTTCCACGACGTTGGTCGCCGCATCGTAGACGTTGGCGCCGTCGAGCAGCACCTCGCCCGTCAGGCGCGTGCGCGCGATCAGATCGTTCATGCGGTTGATCGTGCGCAGGAACGTGGACTTGCCACAGCCCGACGGGCCGATCAGCGCGCAGACCTCGCCCGCCGGAATCTCCATCGTGATTCCAAAGAGCGCCTGCGTGGCACCGTAGAAGAAATCCACGTTCGCCGCGCGAATCTTTATTTCCTTCTTTGTCTTCTCGTCACTCGTCATGAATAGTTCACCAGCGGTGTTTGCGGCTGAAATACGCCCGGATCAGCATCGCGCCCAGATTCATTCCCAGCACCAGCGCGATCAGCACCAGCGCCGTTCCATACTGCATCGGCTCTGCCGCCTTCATGTCGGGCACCTGGGTTGCCAGATAATAGAGGTGGTAGGGGAGCGCGGCGACCTTGTCCATCGGCGAGTTCGGGAGAAACGGCAGGTAGGCGGCGGCCACCGTGAGGAGGATCGGCGCCGTCTCGCCCGCCGCGCGGCCTACTCCCAGGATCGAACCCGTCATGATGCCAGGCAGCGCGTAGGGGAGCACGTTCGTGCGGATCGTGTACCACTTTGTCGCGCCGAGCGCCATCGAGCCCGCGCGGAAATCGGCGGGCACTGCGCGCAGTGCCTCTTCGCTGGCCACGATGATCGTCGGCAGAATCAGGCACGCCAGCGTGAGGCCGCCCGCCAGGATCGACTGGCCGAACTTCAGTTGGTAGACGAACAGCCCGAGGCCGAACAGGCCGAAGACGATCGACGGCACGCCCGCCAGCGTCGTGATCGCCAGGCGCACCATGTCGGTGAAGCGCGAGGGACGCGCGTACTCCGTCAGGTAGATGGCGCATGCCACGCCCAACGGCAGCGCCGCCGCGATGGCGCACGCCACCAGCCAGAACGTGCCTGCGATTGCCGGCAGGATGCCGCCCTCCAGCCCGCTCTTGCGCATCGGCTCGGTCAGGAACGGGATGCTGATCGTGCCCGCGCCGCGCACCACGATGTCCACAACGATATAGCCAACGATCACGACGACCGAGTAGGCGGTGAGGCGCATGGCCCAGAAGGCGGCTGTTTCGCGGGTGCGTGCGTTCATGCCTGATGATACCCATATTTTTTCAGGACGCGTTGCGCGATGAAGTTCAGCGTGAACGTCATCAGCAGCAGGACCACGCCCACGACGAAGAGCACGGAGTAGTGTGTGTCGCCCACGGCCACGTCGCCCATTTCGGCCGCGATGGTCGCCGTCATCGTGCGCACGCCATCCATCGGGTTCGCCGTGATCACGGGGCGTCCGCCCGCCACCATGAGAACGGCCATCGTCTCGCCCACGACGCGGCCGATCCCCAGCATCACCGCCGCCACGATCCCCGAGAGAGCGGCGGGTACGCATACCTTGAAGATCGTCTGGAGCCGCGACGCGCCCAGCGCCACGGACGCCTGCTTGTACGCCGATGGCACGTTGCGGATCGCGTCCTCGCTGATCGTCAGAATCGTCGGCACCGCCATCAACGCCAGCAACAACGCCGCCGTCAAAGCCGTGAAACCCGTGTTCAGCCCGAACACGTCGCGCACCATCGGCCCCAGCACCACCACGCCGAAGAATCCCACGACCACCGAAGGAATACCCGCCAGCATCTCGACGAACGGCTTCAGGATTTCGCGCTCCCACGGCTTGGCAACTTCCGCCAGATAGATCGCGCCGATTACCCCGAACGGAATCGCGAACAACGTCGCGAGAAACGTGACCAGCAGCGAGCCGCCGAGGATCGGCAGCAGACCGTAGCGCGCGTCGATTTCCGACGTCGGCACCCACTGCGTGTCGAGCAGCGCGCCGAGCCCCTCAGTGCCCATGAACGTGCGCGACTCCGCCCCGATGAAGACGAAGATCAGGAACACGATCAGAATCGCATTCGCCGCTGCGGCCGTGAAGACGAGCCGCGCCACCTTGTCAGTCCAATGGGAAGTCCGCATGGCCGTTCTCCCGTGCCGCTTCTTACTCGGGCAGCGGAACGTATCCTTCCTCGCGCACGATGGTCTGCCCCTCGGTCCCCTTCACCCACTCCAGGAAATGCTGCGTTTCCGTGCGCGGCACTGCCAGCGAGTAGAAGTACAACGGCCGCGCGATCGGATAGGCGTTCGAGAGAATGAAGTCATCCGTGGGCAGTGCGCCCTCGGGGTGCTGTTCAGTCTCCACGCCCACCATGTGGATGTTCTCGCCGTGCTCGGCATAGCCGCGGCCCACGTAGGCGATCGCGTAGGCATTGCTGCTGATTTCATTGATGATCTGCGCGCTCGACGTAAAGCGCAGCGCGTTCGCCGTGTAGTCCTCGTTGTCCATCACGGCTTCCTTGAAATACACATAGGTGCCCGAGGAGGACTCGCGCGAAATCGGCACGATCTCGTGGTCCGGCCCGCCCAGCGCGCTCCAGTTCGTGATGCGCCCCGTGAAGATCCCCTTCAGTTCGGGAACCGTCAGCGTCTTCACCGGGTTGTCGGCCCGCACGACCACGGCAATCCCGTCGTAGCCCACGATGTGCTCGGCGGATTCGATGCCGTTTTCCTCCGCCGTGGTTTTTTCAATGTCCTTCATCGAGCGCGAGGACGCCGCGATGTCCACGGCGCCTTGCGTCAGCGCCTTGATGCCCGTGCCCGACCCTCCGCCGTCCACAGTGACGCGCGCCTGCGGATGGGCGGCGTTGTACGCCTCGGCCCACGCGCTCGCCAGGTGCACCATCGTGTCCGAGCCCTTGATGCTGATGCTCTGGGACTCCGCCCCGTTCGTCTGACTCGTGCCGCTGCCGCATCCGGCCAACGCCGCCACGGCTCCGATTGCCACCACTGCCACTGCTGCGATTCTCATTCTGTTGACGCTCCTGGTTTCGCATTCCCTCGCGGGCGATTGCGTGCCCCGCATGGGCTGGCAGCCAACCCCCTTCTCCGAAGCGAAAGCAAGGAAACTGGCCCTTTTTGCCCGTGTGTTTTTCGTTAGGGAGCGGCGCGCCTGCGCGCGGCACGCGGAACTCACGGCTTTCTAACGAGCGCGCGCCCGCTGGGAATCCTCGGGGAGCGGCGCGTGCGGGTGGGAATTTTCGTTGACGCGAGGCCCGGTGACACAGTGTTTACCGGTTCTCCCCGGGCGGGAGTAGCTCAGTGGTAGAGCTTCAGCCTTCCAAGCTGAATGTCGCGGGTTCAAGTCCCGTCTCCCGCTCCATCTAAATCAAATAAATTCAGGGTTCCACGAGCGGCCTTGCGAGGTCGGCCGGAAGAGTCGTTTTAATTCGTCAGTATATTCGTCAGTATGACGCGCGGAACGCCTACCGGCGGAGGGGGTCGAGCGGATCGGGGCAGCTCGCGGGCGTCGAGGAAGGAATCCGCCCGGGTCGAGCTGCCTGCCGGACGCACCACGCCCCCAGCGCATCATGGAGACGGGCCGGGGGCGCCAAAAAAACCCCGTTGCGGAGGGGTTTTTGTCCAACGACAATACATCCAGCCAGCCACAAGCCCTCGGGGGCAAGAAAACCCAAGCGGGACAAGGGGATTGGCACGATTGGACGGCAAAGAGCCAAATTGACGGCGTGGATGGAGCGTCAGGGGGCGGGGGAATCGGCGGTAAGCAGCTCGCCCACCGTGTTGGAATCACTTGCCCGTGTGGCCTGTCGTGTTTCTGGTCACAGTGATACATTGACCGGAGGAACCCATGGCAAAGGACGAACGAATCCCCGAATCACAACGCGCGGTTGGGCTTCAGCGTTCTTTCGTTGGCCCGGCGGTTGTCTGCTTCTTTCTCTACTGGCTTTGTTGGCTGCCCGGATTCGTCGCCAATGTGGCTTGGCTTATCGACTCTCGGAGGGTGAAGCGTGCCTCCGGGGTCAATCCCACCGGTTCTTTCCTGTTGTGGGTTCTCTTTCTCTTTGGCCTCGGTTCTGGGGCCGCGATTGTGGCCGTCGCCCTTCTCATTGTCGGGGGTCCGGCTGCCTATCTCGCGGTTGACCGCACTGTGATGAACGGTCCGCAAGAGCCAGTAGCGGGGGAGGTTCAGCCCTTCGGCGATGCTTTGACCACGCCGACACTATCGCCAACGCCGAAGTGGACGCCGCCGCCTTCCGTTCGTCCCAAGTTCAAGGTGGAAGACGCTGAACTCATTCCGGCGGAGTCGGCATTCAGAGGAAACACCATTCGGTTTACTATCACGAATGGGACAACAGATTTGGCGGTTGCACAAATAGACTTTGAACTCGTCTACCAGACACCGGGCCGCGCGGTGCCGTGGGGAGTGGAGTCAGTCAGATACGATATTCCCGGCGGTCTTGAACCGGGCGAGACAGCCACTTGGACCCTATCGCTCGGTTCTCAGTCAGAAATTGGAGCGGCGTCGATTCGTGACGGTGCGGTTCTCACTGTCAAGCCGATGCGGTTTGTGGACGCCAGCGGCGAACCGCATATTTGAGGAAGCTCGGGGGGGCTAAGCCACGTCGAGCGGTTCAGGCAGGGGAGCAACGGGGAGACTTGCGCTAAGCAGCTCGCCCGCGATGCGTTCAAGATTCCCGATGCGGGTTTCGAGCTGGGCAAGGTGCCATGCGGGAACCGTGGCGGGCGCGCCGTGGGCGTCCTTCGGCCGGGAGGCTCCACCGGGGGCCAGGTGCCTTTCGACATAGCGGCGGAGAGCGGCGAGAATCACTTGCGCGGCTTCTTCGCGGTCGCGGGTCCAGACAACGGGAATCTGGTAGCGTTCGGAGAGCGCGTCGATTGACGCGATGAGCGCGCGCGGATCGGCTCGGGTGCGGAGCATCCCCATTTCGGGTTCGTCGCGGCTTGCGCCTTCCACAACGATCAGGCGGGTGCGGTAGAGCGTCAGGCGTTGGCACTCGCGGGTGAATCGGTCGCGGTGCGCCGTCAGGTTTCCGGCAAGTTCGTTCCAACCGCTCTTGCGTTCAATCGCGATGCCGAACGCTTCCCCGGGTCGGCCGCCATGTCCGGCGAGGGAATAATCCCCGGCAGGCAAGCAGGCGGTGAACGTCTCAACTCGCCACGATTGACGCCCCCGGGTTTCCGCCGGGAAGGCGAGCGGCCGTTTCTCTCGGTTGTCTACCAGTACGGCAAGGACGCGATGGGGCCGGATTCGCGTTTCCGTGCCCTCTGGCGGGGTTTCGTGCCCTTCCGAGGGGTTCGGGCCGAGGGCGGCGCTCTTGTGGCTTGTGGGGGCTTCCGGCAATGTCGTCATGGCGAGGGGCTTTCAGGGAGAAGGCTTGCGAAGTTCGCGGATTTGAAACCGCCTTTGTGTGAACCGGCCCGATGCCGTGGGGGAGCGCCGGGTGCGGAGGCTTTCGGCGATGCGGCAAGGAGTTGCTCGACGCCCTCGGCAAAGCCGTTCGGGTTGTCGCCGAGGAATCGGAGGAGTTCTAAAGTGCCGGGGCGCTTGTCGCCTGTGAGGCGCTTTCGGAGTTCGGAGAGTTTCTCGAAAACCTCGGGGCCATCCTTGTCCGCCATTCGGACAATCGCATCCACGCGGGCGTGCCTTCCTTCTTCGCAGTGCCCCGTCGAATCCTTGATGAGCAATTCCCACAAGTGCGCCTGCGAATTCGCCTTCTCCACGAGTATCTGCCCGGCGGGTTCGGGCCGTGGCGCGGCTTCGCTTTGGGGCGGTGGGGGTGCCTCGCTTGCGGCAGGGTTGCGCGGGGGCGGAGTTGCGAGCGCCGGGGCAGGCACGGGGGCACATTCGGCCCCCAGCCTTTCCGCGCTCTCGCGCTTGGTCCTTTCTTCGGCCAACCTTGCCTTCAACGCTTCAATGCTCTTGGACTTCCCGAGGGCTTCCGAGAGTTTCGATTCCGCGAATGGGTCCGGGCCGAAGGCAGCATCGGCCAATGCGCCAAGTTCCGCAGACATGCCACAAACCGGCACAATGCCAACCCGGGGGAACCACTTTTCGATGTCGTAAACTGCCCACGCCCCCGGCATCGTTGCCGTTCCCGCCGTCGCCTCGCAGCCAGCTCGCGGTTTCCCGTCCGCGTCCTGTTCGTCTTCCCAGCGTCTTTCGTCGAGCCATCTAGCGGCGCTCGGAACGAATCGGCCGCCGTCCTTGGTCCATTGCGTCGAGGTCTTGTCTTCTTCGAGCGCGGAGAAAATCTGTTTCACGGTTTCGTCATCGGGAGCGAGTTTCTTCCACGCTGCCTGTGCTTCTTTCCTGCGCTGCTTCCTCGGGTAGCGTGTCCAGAATTGCGAGAAGGATTCCGTTCGCGTCGCGCACCTATGGTGCGCCTTTGGGTTAACTTGATATTTAACTTCTTCAACTTCTTTAACTTCGTGTGAACTCTGGGCTTCACAAGTCGCGGGCAAGACTTCACAAGTCCGAGGGACATTGTTCACAAGTGGCGGCGAAGACTTCACAAGTCGCGGGCCGGAC
>JASGMJ010000062.1 GCA_030156535.1 Candidatus Sumerlaeota bacterium | reverse complement strand
TTGATGCTCAGAGGAAACGAAACCGCCGGATGCCGCAGAGCTTGTCCGGTGGTGTGAGAGGGAGGACGGGGCAACCCGTCCCCCTACTCGATTACTCCTCTCCGCTTTCCACGGCAAAGAAAAAGCCCCCGGGCCGCGTTGGCGGCCCGGGGGCTTGGTGTTTGTTGATGCGATGAGCAGAACGGGAAGTTACTTCGCGTATTCAACCTTGCGGGTTTCCCGGACGACGACACACTTGATCTGACCCGGGTACTGAAGCTCTTCCTCGATGCGCTTGGTGATGTCCCGTGCCAGGAGGCTGCATTCGTTGTCGTTGAGTTTTTCGGGCTCGACGATGATGCGCACCTCGCGGCCTGCCTGGATGGCATAGGACTTTTCGACTCCCTCGAATGACTGGGTAATGGCTTCGAGCTGTTCGAGACGCTTGATGTAGCTTTCCAGTGTCTCGCGCCTGGCGCCTGGCCTTGCGGCCGAAACGCTGTCGGCGATGATAACCAGCACGGCCGTCAGGGTCTTGGGCTTGACTTCCTGGTGGTGGGCCTCAACGGCATGCACCACTTCCGGACGTTCACGGTACTTACGGACGAGATCCGCACCGATGGCGGCGTGAGGTCCCTCGACCTCGTGGGTGACGGCCTTGCCAATGTCGTGCAGCAGGCATGCGCGTTTCGCCAGTTTGGCGTCCAGCCCCAGCTCGGATGCGATCATCTGAGCGATGTTGGCGCACTCGACGCTATGCTTCAGAACGTTCTGGCCATAACTTGTGCGGAACTTAAGCCGCCCCAGGAGCTTGATCAGCTCCGGATGCAAGTCATGGATTCCCAGTTCGATGCATGCGTTTTCTCCGGCTACGCGAGCCTCCTCAATAACTTGGCGTTCGGTCTTCTCCACGATTTCTTCGATACGGCTGGGATGGATGCGCCCGTCAGAAATGAGCTTGTCCAACACTTGGCGGGCAATTTCCCGCCGCATCGGGTCGAAACAGGACAGCACAACAGCCTCGGGCGTATCATCGACGATGATGTTCACACCCGTGGCTTGCTCCAGAGCTCGGATATTCCGACCTTCCCGTCCGATAATCCGCCCCTTCATCTCGTCGCTCGGCAGGCTGATGACCGAAACTGTGGTCTCCGTAACCTGATCCGTGGCGAGACGTTGGAGAGCGAGGGTCAGAATCTGGCGCGCCTTCTTTTCGGCGAGTTCCTGGGTTTCCGTCTCGATTCGCCTGACGAGGGCGGCGGAGTCCTGCCGGAGTTCCTGTTCCAGGTTCTCCAGCAAAAGTGCCCGCGCTTCCTCGCGCGTGAGTCCCGAGATTTCCTCGGTCTTCTGAATCAGGCCGTCGCGGAGTTCCTGAATCTTCTTCCGCTCCGATTCGGCCTTGCTCAGACGGTCTTCCAGGCTGCGTTCCTTGTCGCCAATCGACTGTTCGCGCCTTCCGAGCTGCTCTTCCCGGCGTTCAACCTGTTCTTCCTTCTTGCGCAGGCGGCTCTCGTCTTTCTCGAAGTCCGCGCGGCGCTTCTTCAGGTCGGCTTCAGACCGCTTTGTTTCCTCTGCGGCCCTCTCTTTCGCCTCAAGTAACGCCTTGTCCTTCAGAAGCTCCGCGTCTTTTCTGGCAAGTTCCAGAACACGCTCGGCTTCCTGCTGAACCTGGCGCAGCTTGTTCCCGCCGGTCGTCCGCAAGATTGCCCAACACCCGCCGGCACCGACTATGAGACCCGAAACAAGTCCCCAGCCCAATGCAGCGATGTCCATGGGTTCTTGAAGATACCTCCTTGAATCTATTAGGGATATGAATAACGGCCTCCCGCCATCCCACAAGGGGAATGTCAGCAGTCCGATCAAGCACAAGATTACCGTGGGCTACTATGCGGGATGTCAACACAGAATGCTCATCGTGTGCAAACAGCCTCCATACAAGTGTGTCATGCTGGCCCTTTTCACCCAGCATGTCTCCGCCGCCGCCCCTTGGCTTGGGAGTTGCCCCGCACCCCACCGCCATGTCATGCAACAAGCCGCACGCCGCTCAATCGGAGTCGAAACGGCGCGGACCAAGGAGGCATCGATGAGTGCCATCAAGAAAAAGTACCCGTACTACCTGGCCAACGAAGCTGTGCAGGCCAATACGGACCTCGAAGTCACCGACAAGTTCACGGGCAAGGTCGTCACCAAGGTCGCCCTGGCCGACGAAAAGGCGATCAGCCAGGCCATCGCCAAAGCCGTCGAAGCCGCCGGGCCCATGCGCGAAATGGCCGCCTACGAGCGCCAGGCCGTGCTCAACCATTGCGTCGATCGCTTCAAGGCCCGCGAGAAGGAACTCGCCGAGTCGCTGTGCATCGAAGCCGGCAAGCCGATCAAGGACGCCCGCGGCGAAGTCGCCCGCCTGATCGACACCTTCCGCATTGGCGCCGAGGAAGCCGTTCGCATCGGCGGCGAGATCATGACGATGGACATCAGCCCCCGTGCCAAGGGCTACCGTGGCATGTGGAAGCGCGTCCCCATCGGTCCCGTCTCCTTCATTTCGCCCTTCAATTTTCCGCTCAATCTCGCCGCGCACAAGATCGCTCCCGCTCTTGCCGTCGGCTGCCCCTTCATCCTCAAGCCCGCGAGCATGACTCCGCTCGGTGCTCTCATCATCGGCGAGATTCTCGCTGAGCTCGATCTGCCCAAGGGCGCCTTCTCCATCCTGCCGTGCCGCCGCGACGGCGCCAACCTCTTCACGGAGGACGAGCGCCTGAAGCTGCTCAGCTTCACCGGCTCCCCCGAGGTCGGATGGGATCTGAAGGCGAAGGCCGGCAAGAAGAAGGTCGTCCTCGAACTGGGCGGCAACGCTGCCGTCGTCGTGGACGAGGATGCCGATCTCGACGACGCCGTCGGCCGCATCATCATCGGCGCCTTCTACCAGTCGGGCCAGAGCTGCATCGGCGTCCAGCGCATCTACGTGCACGAATCCGTCTACGATACCTTCCGCAAGAAACTGGTCGAAAAGACGAAGAAGCTGAAAGCCGGCGATCCGAAGGACGAGGAAACCTTCATCGGTCCCATGATTTCGGAGAAGGAAGCCGAGCGGCTGGAAGGCTGGATCGCCTCCGCGAAGAAGCGCGGTGGCAAGGTCCTCTGCGGCGGCAAGCGTCAGGGAGCGATGCTTGACGCCACACTGATGGAGAACGTCCCCACCGACGAGAAGATCGTCTGCGTCGAGGCGTTCGGCCCCGTGGCCGTGCTCGAAAAATTCACGGACTTCAACGAGGTCCTCAAGCGCGTTGACGACAGCACGTATGGCTTGCAGGCAGGCCTGTTCACCCGCGACATCCACAAGGCCATGAAGGCGTGGGACACGCTGGAAGTCGGCGGCGTTCTCATCAACGAAATTCCGTCGTGGCGCGTTGACCACATGCCCTATGGCGGCGTGAAGGACAGCGGCATCGGCCGGGAAGGCATCCGTTTTGCAATGGAAGACATGACGGAGATCAGGCTCCTGGTGATTCGGGACGCCAAAGTCTGAAGCAGGACGTCCTTATCGTCCTTTTTTCAACTCGGTATCACCTCGCGGCCACGCGAAGGCGGTTGTCTCCAGCCTCTTCGCGTGGCTTTTTTTTGCCCAGCGATGCTTCGGTGAAGGGGCTTCCTTGGACGTTTTGCGCCGCCATTCCTTTCTGATTTTCGCCGTTCTGTATGCGGCCCAGCGGCTATGGCTGGTGACGTCCGGCCGATGCCCGCTCGACGCGGACGAGGGTATCGTCGGCATCATGTCGATCCGTCTGTTGCGGGGTGAGTTCCACCCGTTCTTCCTGGGGCAGGACTACATGGGGGCCCTTCAAGCGATTCTGCCAGCGCCGTTCATGCTGATCGCCGGGAAGACGCCGATGGCATTGCGGCTGGCGGCCACTGCGGAAGGCATCGCCGTCTTGTGGTTCTGGAGGAAGCTCTTCGAGCGTTGGACGCTGTCCGCCGCGTTTCCCTTCTTCGCCCTGCTGCTGGCGTTCGGGAACGAGTTCCTGAGCGTCTGGACGCTGAAGAGCCGCGGGGGCATTGAGCTGCTGCTGCTGGGGAGCGCGCTGCTGTGGATTGCGGCGGAGATTACGGCCGACGCGCGTTCCTTCCGCGAACAATGGAGGCGCTTCGCCGCGGCGGGCGTCGTTTTCGGCGTCGCGTGGTGGTCATCGCAGCTCATCGCCTTCTTCTTCGTGCCGCTGGCTGTGGCGTTGTTCGTTCCCGCCGGGAACCGGCAGCGGATGCGCGAGGGGTGGAGCCTCGCCGGTGCCGCGCTGTTCGTGGTGTTCGGCGTGGCCGGGGTGTTACTCGTGCTGCGCGGCACGGTGTCCTACACGTCGGGGCTCAGCGCCCTTCTGTACGGCGCGCGTTGGTATCTGGTGGGTGTCTTTGCCGTGGGGCTTGCGATGGCTGTGTGGGGCGTTCGTGCGCGTCTGCTGCCGTTGTGGCCGGTGGCAGCGGGCGTAGGGGCGGTTCTCGGCTACCTGCCGGCGCTTGCCGCGATTTTCGGCAAGCCCGTGCTCTACAACACGACGTCGCTCCAGCCGCCGTATCGCTGGCTGATCACGCTCGCGTCGCTCTTCTTCGAGGCGGGCGCGTCGCTGCTCGGCTTGGCCGGTCCGATGTTCAGCGGAATCGGCGTGCCCGCGTGGGTCGTGGTCCTGGTTCCGTGCGTCGTGCTTCTCGCTGTTGTTTCGACGCTGCTGGTTGTTGCCCGGGCGTGGAAGCGCCAGGAGGCGGAGGACGCATTGGCGGAGACTGTGCTGCTGGGGGGGACGATGGGCGCGCTGGTGCTACTGGCGCTGGTTCTGCTGCCGCTCAGCAGGGTGCCGCACTACGCCGTGTTCCTCGTGTTCTTTCTGTTCGGTGTGATCGCCTGTTTTGTGGGGCGGCTTTGGGCGAGTAAGGAAGCCGGGCGCGCCGGGCGGGCAATGCGTGCGGCCGCCGTGGCGGTGCTGCTGCTCTTTGCCGCCGTCAACACGCACAGCGTCCTGAAGGCCGACGCCGTGGCCGTCGAACCCATCACCATGGTGCGGCGCGACGACCGCGCGGTGATTGACTTTCTCCTCAAACGCGGCATCACGGTGGGCGCCACCAGCTTCACCGGTTGCATCGACGGCTACTGGGAGGCGTACCGCATCAGCATGTCCTCGGGCGAGCGCGTCCGCCTGCACCCCGTCCTGCACATGCCGCGCGTGGACGACTACCGCGAGGCGTTGCGGCAGGCGGACACCATCGCAGTGGTCGGCCACTCGCTCGGCGACGAAGCCGAAACGCTGCGCGCCGCCGGGATGGCGTTCGAGCGCACGGAGGTTGGGGGGCTGGAAGTGATCTGGGGATTCGACAAGCAGCGGGCCGACGAACTCGGGCTGATTTCCTACGCCAGAACGCTGTGAGCAGAGGGCCCTTCTCGAAGTCGTGTCGTAACGAAAGACGATCTCACCACGGAGACGGTCGCCCTGGGTCCGGGCACCACCAATGACCGCGCCCTGAAAGCGGCGCGATCCCATGGGGCGAGTCCGAAGAGGCGTTGAGTTGTGGATCGCACCACCTTCGGGGTGCGGGTTGAAACGCTACGCCTACCCAGGGCGGCGCGCCTGCGGCGCTTGCCCTGGGCTGGGTGATCTCGCCTCTTCGAGGCGTACCACGTTCCTTCGGCATCACCGCTTCCTCATACTCCTTAACACCGGGTCTGTGTTGAGATGTGCTCGGCCACAATGCAACTTCTCACAAACAACAAGCACCGAAGCGCTGGGTTACGTTCAGCCGTCCCCGCTGGGC
>JASGMJ010000042.1 GCA_030156535.1 Candidatus Sumerlaeota bacterium | reverse complement strand
TCCGCGAGCTCGATGCCGTGGATGCGTGGATGGTGATCGACGGCGTGGGGACGAGGCTTTCGACGCTGGAACACACGGCGATGGCGCAGGCGTGGATCGCCGAGCTGGCACGCGAGCACGGCAAGGCGTTCTGGGTGGACGTGGAAAATGCTCACATGGCCGGAAACCAGGGGCCGATGACGATGGAGGAGTTCGGCCCGTCGCTCGCCGTGGCCGCGCGCCAGGGCTCGCAACTCATCACGTTCGACTACGCGCACTACATGAGCCTGAACTCGCCCGATCCCCGGGCCGTTCAATTGCACAACGATTACGCGAAGTACCGGGCGCAGGTTCTGGGGGCCGCGATGCACACGCATGAGTAGGATGGCATGTTGTTGTGCAGCCTGTTGCCAGTTGCCGTGGGGGCATGGCAACTGCCGGAGCGGGGCGGTTCTGCCTCGAAGAGGCTGGATCACATAGCCGCAAGCCGCGCCGCCCTGGGCTAAGGGATTCGGCCCGTTGGGGCCATGTGCCGGGCCAGCACGAAGGGGGATGTCCACTGCGGACAACACTTGCTCCGCGCAAATTCAACGGCGAGGAAGAAGCATCCTCCACATGGATGAACGCGGTGCCCGACCCGTACCAGAAACTGGATACGTTCGAGACGCTGAAGGCGCACGTTCTGGCGCACGCGCCGGGGCTGGCGCGGGAGCTGGAACGCCTGCGCGGCGAGCCGTGGCGCACGATGTCTCCGGCAGAGGCGCAGGTGGAGGCCGTGGCCGTGGTGCTGGGGCTGGACCGTGCAAGCGCGCCAGACCGGCGCAAAGCGCGCGGGGTGCTGCGCGAATTGCTGCCCCCACCGGAGGACGACGGCCGCCCGGCGTTCGGCGCGGTGCGCGAGCAAAGCCCCCTGGAATTGATGGAGAAGCTGGCCCCGGCGGCCCGCGAGGCGCTGGAGGCATCGGTGGCGTGGATCGCCGCCGAGCCCCCTGCGGCGTGGCTGTCCCAGACGGCGGGCGCGCACGCCGCCGCCGTCCGCGTGCGCCGGAAAGCAAAGGCTCTGACGGGACTGCGGGCGTGGCAGTGGCTGGCGGCGCTCGGTTATGACGCGGCGGTGCCCGACCGCGCGCGCCAGCGGGTGCTGACCCGGCTGGGCTGGATGGAGGAGATGGACGCAACGGTGCGGGGGCGCGAGGCGGCACACCGGCGGATGGAGGAACTGGCGCATGAGCTGGGCACGCCGGTGGCAGAGTTCAACGTGCTGCTCGGAGCGTTTGCGGGGGTGGGGGACGCGCGGGAGGCGGCACGCTGCACGGAGAAGCCGCGCTGCGAGGCGTGCCCACTGGCGGAGCGCTGCCCGTACTTCGCGGCCAACCGCAAGGCGATGCAGGCGCCGTCGCGCAATCTGGCGGCAACGGTGCGCCCGGAGCAGCGGCCGCGCGAACGCCTGCAGGCGCGGGGCGCGGGGGCGCTGAGCGACGAGGAGCTGCTGGCGATTGTGCTGCGCACGGGGTCGGGGAACGCAAACGCCGTGGATCTCGCGCACCAGCTCCTGCGGAAAGCGGAAAGTCTGGACCGCCTGGCGGCGATGTCGATTCCCGAACTCGCGGCGTTCCCCGGCATGGGAACAGTGAAGGCCGTGACGGTGCAGGCGGCGCTGGAACTGGCGCGGCGCCTGCGCGGCAATGATGAAATCAACCTGCGCCCGAAGATGAACGGCGCGCGCCGCGTCTTCGAACATCTCCGTCCCCGGTTCACCAACTTCAAGAAGGAACAGTTCTACGTGCTGAATCTGAACACGAAGCTGGAACTGATCCGCGAGGTGCTGGTTTCGACGGGGACGCTGAACCAGAGTCTGGTGCACCCGCGCGAGGTCTTTGCCGAGGCGATCCGCGACGCGGCGCACTCGGTGATTTTTGCACACAACCACCCCACGGGCGATCCAGCCCCGAGCCGCGAGGACCACAATGTGACGCGCAAGCTCGTGCAGGCGGGCGAGATCATCGGGATCCACGTGCTCGACCACGTGATCATCGGGGCGGACCGATTTTATTCGTTCGCCGACGAAGGGAAGTTGAAGTAGGGCGGGGCTGTGCTTTGGCCAGAGGAAGAACGCCCGTACGGAGCCCGGCAGTCCCAGATATCCACTCACGGATTCGGGAGAAGCACCCCACCCCCAGCGGCAGCCGGGGATTGACAGGGCACTCGAACTGGCCCCAGCCTTGCATGCCGCCTTGGCGAAGCCCCCCGCCCCGGAGCATCCGGCGGGAGGCTTTCACCCATGCGGCTCATAGCCAGACCGCCACGATCCTGCATACGGAAGGTCGTCCATGTTGTTTTGGAAACGAGCCCCGAAGTCCGATCGCTTTTTCTTTCTCGCCTCGATCGGCCTGTTGATTCTTTCGCTGACGCTGGTCGGCGTGCGCGACCGTCAGGTGCAGGCCGCAGGTGAGGACGAGGAGTTCTACCGCTTCATCGACGTCGCCTCCGAGGTCTATAACGAAATTCGCGCGAAGTACGTCGATGAGGTGGAAGCGCGCTACATTCTGGAAGGGGCGCTCGACGGGATGTTCACGGCGCTCGACGAGCACAGCCAGTACATGGCCCCCGACATGCTGAAGTCGCTGGAGCGCGATACCGCGGGCGAGTTCAGCGGCATCGGCATCAATATCGGCAAGCGCCAGGGCGTGCTGACGGTGATCGCGCCGATTCCGGGATCGCCGGCCGCCGAGGCGGGGCTGCTGCCGTGGGACCGCATCATCGAAATCGAAGGCGAGTCCACGAAGAACATGGACTTGCAGACGGCCGTGAAACTGCTGACCGGCCCGGCGGGCACGAAGGTCAGCTTCAAGGTGTTCCGCTTTGGCGAGGAAGAGGAACTGGAGTTCAGCGTGGTGCGCGCGAACATCGAAATCGACAGCGTGTTCCACAAGATGATGGACGACAAGATCGGCTACATCCGTCTGGCGCGCTTCAGCGAAAACACGTCGCGCGACACGCGCCGCTCGCTGCTCGACCTCAAGAGCAAGGGCGCCGAGGCGATCATCCTCGACCTGCGCTACAACAGCGGCGGCCTGCTGCGCGAGGCCATCGAAGTCAGCGACCTGTTTCTCGAAAAGGGGAGCCTGATCGTTTCGACGAAGGGACGCATGACAAACCAGAACCGCGAGTACTACGCACAGAGCGATTCACTCACACGCCTGCCGGTCTTCATTCTCGTCAACGACGGCAGCGCCTCGGCGAGTGAAATCGTGGCCGGAGCCCTGCAGGACCACCGGCGCGGCGTCATCATCGGCCCGGCCGGCGAGAACACCTTCGGCAAAGGCTCGGTGCAGACGATCGCCAATCTCTCCAACAGCCTGGTTGATGACGAGGACGGCAATCCGATGGAGAGCGCCATGCGTCTGACCACCGCACGCTACTACACGCCATCGGGGCGCACGATTCACCACATTGGCATCACGCCCGACATCGGCGTCCCCATCACGCGCAAGCACAAGATCGAACTCGTGCGCCATGGCTTGTACGGCGAGCCCTACACGGGCGAGGACTGGCATGTGAGGGAAGGTGTCGAAGGCGACGAAGGCACCAATGGCGGCATCGAACTGCAAACACAGGAACCCGAACCTGCCGCACCCGCCGATCCCGATGTCCCCTTCTTCAAGGTCGAGCCACCCAACCTCGTTGAAGATGACTTCGTCGACATCGTACTCGAAGAAGCGCACAAGCAGCTCAAAATCTACATGATTCTGCAACGCGGCGCGGATGCTCCCATGGGTGAGACCATCGCCCTCGGAAGCACACCGGACGCGGCGGAAATGAACTGACTCCGGGAGAGCCTGACAGGCTCTCCCTTTTTCATTCACCGGAGGCCCTGCGCATGAATCGTCGTCTTGCCGTCCTTATCACGTGCCTGGCCGGGAGTGCTCCCGCGTTGGCCACACCCGATCTGCTCTGCCTGACGGACCGGGGGGATATCTGGATCGCCGATGGGCTGGAGAACGGGGATTTCGCGCCCCCCGTCTTCGTGCAGGAAACGACGATCTTCCACGATGCCAGCAACAACTGGCAAACTGTCTCCGGCAGCATCACGGGCGACGCGCGCACCGATCTGGTGGCTGCGGGCTTTGGCGGCAGGCTGTACCTCGCGCGCAATTCGTCGGGCACATTCGCCCCCGTCGAGGAGCAATCGGGCGGCTATGATTTCGACGTGCTCAACGGGGCGCTCATCATCCCGGGCGATTTCGACGGCGACGGCGATACGGACCTGGTGCAGATCGAGAGCGCGGGCAATGTGCTGCTCGGCCGCAATGATGCGGGCACGTTCGCCGATCTCCAGCAGGTGCTGACGGGCGAGGTCATCTTCAGCTTCGACAAGGAGCGTTGGGTGGGCGCGGGCGATCACGATGGCGACGGGCGCGACGACCTGCTGACCGTGGAGGGGGACGAGGGCAGCATTCGGTGGTACCGCTCGACGGGGACGGGATTCGCTCCGGCTGTCGATCTCGGGCCGTCGGGCTTCCGCATGGACTTCCGCGACGGCTGGGGCCTGCACCTTGGGGATTTCAACGGCGATGAGCGCGACGATTTGCTGTGCGTGACGGAGTTCGGCGAGGCCTGGGTCATGCCGTCGAACGGTGCGGGGTGGATGGGGCACGGCAACTGGGGTGCCATCGGGTTTCACGATGCGCCGCTGATGGGCCGGGGCTGGAGCGTGCTGGTGGCCGATTTCAACGAGGACGGGCGCGACGATTTGTTGTGCGTGACGGAGTTCGGCGACGTCTGGGTGGCGGAGTCGGCGGGCTCGTCGTTCGCGCCGCCTTCCCGCCGCGCGTGGCTGGGATTCCGCAGCCATCCCGCCGGGCCGTTCAAGACCTTTGTGGGTGACTTCCGGGACTGAGAGTCCCTGGGATTCACCACGGCGCGGTGGCGAACTCCAGCACGCGGGACTCGAAGCGTTTGGGCAGCCGCACGTGCATCAGCACGGAGCCGGGGTCGTAGCGTTCCTCCAGCACTTCGCCTTCGCGGTGCATTGAGGAGACCACGTCGAAGCGCGATTGCGGAATCCTGAGGTGGACGTTCGCCATCCCGGCGGACGTGAGCGAGAGCAGGTGCGTCACCAGCTCTTCGAGCCCCTGGCCCGTCCGTGCGGAGACGAACACGGTGCGCTCGGCAAGAGCACGGAACGCCCCGGCCATTTCGTCGGGGTTTTCCAGCAAATCGATCTTGTTCACGGCCAGCACCGTGGGTTTCTCGCGCGCGCCCAGTTCTTCGAGAAGCCGCGTTGTGACCTCAATGTGTTCGAAGACCTTGGGGTGTGTCGCGTCCACGACGTGGATGAGGAAGTCGGCAAGCACGGCTTCTTCGAGTGTGGATTTGAACGCCTCGACGAGCGAGTGCGGCAGCTTGCGGATGAACCCGACGGTGTCGGTGACGAGCAGCGGCTGGCCGTTGGGCAGATCGACGCGGCGTGTCGTCGGATCGAGCGTGGCGAAGAGTTTGTTCTCGGCCAGAACGCCCGCGCCGGTCATGGTGTTGAGCAGCGTGGATTTTCCGCTGTTGGTGTAGCCGACGAGGGCAGCGGTGGAGACGTCGTTGCGCGAGCGGTTCTTGCGCTGGGTGTCGCGATGACGGCGCACTTCAATCAGTTCGCGTCGCAGCTTGGCGATCTTGTCGCGCACCAGACGGCGGTCGACTTCGATCTGCAACTCGCCGGCACCGCCGACGAAACCGCCGCCGCCGCGCTGGCGTTCAAGGTGTGTCCACGCGCGCTTGATCCGCGGCAGCGTGTATTCCAGGCGGGCCAGTTCGATTTGCAGACGCGCCTCGTGCGAACACGCGCGCTGGCCAAAGATGTCGATGATGACCTTGCGGCGGTCGATCACGGCGCACTTCGACTTCTTCTCCCACAGATGCTGCTGGGGCGCCGTCAGATCGTCGTCAAAGACCAGCAGGTCGGCGTCGTGCGCTTCGAGCAGCGCGCACACATCGTCGGCCTTGCCGGAGCCCATAAGATATTGGGGTGAGGGGCGGGTGATGCGGACAACCTCGGAGGCCGCCACCTCCACGCCCATGGTCGAAACAAGAGCGCGGAGTTCTTCGAGATGATCGAGGACTTCACCAGGACGCTGATGGCCAAACTGAATGCCAACCAGCACGGCACGGCTGAATTGGCGTTTTTCGGCGCGAATCTCTTCGTTCAACTCTGGGTGATCCACCTTTCACGCGGGCGCATGGGGCGCCTGCCTCGATCAAAGTATCCCTCATATTTGTAGAAAACTCTGGGCTGAGACCACGTCCCTGTCAATTGCAGCCTGCGCACGGCACCGCCTTCACCGGAGGAAGCGGCGGGCAGGGATAGGGGACCTCGGTCTCCCCGGTGGCAAGGGCGTATTCAATGTAGCAGCAGCACATGCCGCAACGCTTGCCGACTTTGATGCCCTCCTGCACCTCCTCAAAGGAAGTGGCGCCGTGCTCGTTGGCCCAGGCGAGGATCTCGCGGAAAGCGAGGCGTTCGCATGTGCAGAAACTGACCATCATGGGATTCCGTGTCCGTGGCTAAGTGTGCGCTCTTTCCGGCGGCGATTACGAATTTTCCGTGCCCAGCGCGGGCTCTGGAAGATCGCGATCCCAGGTGATTTCGTCCGCGGAGAGTTTGCGATTTGCCCAGCGCGCCATGACGAACAGGGCGTCGGACAGGCGGTTGAGGTAGATGGTGGGGTACTCGCCGATGTTTTCCTCGCGGCCGAGCCGGGCGACGGCGCGCTCGGCGCGGCGGCAGATGGTGCGGGCCAGATGAAAGGCCACGGCGCTCTGCGACCCACCGGCGAGGATGAAGTCCTTGAGAGGGGGCAGTTCCTCGTTGAAGTGGTCGCACAGGCGCTCGAGGTAGTCGACCTGTGCGGACTCAATCACCGGCATGGCGGGGTGCCGGTCTTCCAGGCGGGTGGCGAGATCGCCGCCCAGCGTGAAGAGTTGGTTCTGGAGATACTCGACGTGGCGGGAGAGTTTTTCCGCTTCGGCCGGGACGGGGAAGGCATCGCGCTCCAGATCGAGTGCGATGCGCACGGCACCCAGAGCGGCGCCGAGTTCATCGACGGTGCCGTAGGCCTCGATGCGCGCGCTGTCCTTGGCCACGCGCTGCCCACCGGTCAGCCCCGTGTCGCCCTTGTCGCCGGTGCCTGTGTAGACGCGCGTGATGCGGAATCCATCGCGCGGACGGTCGCTGTGCTTGTTCGTCATAAGAAGGAAACTCGCAGAAGTTGGCTGCCGGCAAGTGCGGGAAAAGCCCCGCTCAACGGAAGAGGGAACCGAAGAAGCGGATTTCAAGCCACACGCAGCCTGCTCAATGCAGACTCTCGATGAACTCCAGAATCACTTCCTGGGCGCGGCGCGAGTCGCTCAGCGGCACGCGTGGATCGATGTCATGCAGGATTTCCGCGCGCGCGGCCGAATTGGCTGATTGAATGAAACGGATGGAAGTTGTCGCCGCGCGATCAACCGAAGCGGCAACCAGCAGCACCGGGCGTCCCTGGATCTTGCCGAGCAACTCGTCGGCGTTGATGCTGCGGAACGAGCGCACCGGATTGAAGATCACCGCGCCGCGCACGTCCGTCGCATTCTCCACCAGGCCCATCGCCGCCGCCGTCCCCCCCACGCGGTCGCCCACGAGGAAAATCCCGCCGGACCTCACCAGGTGGCGCGCATACAACCAGTCGATGGCCGCTTCCACGTCGCGCGCCATCTTGCGGAACTCCGTCCCCTCGATGTCGTTTTCCATCGCATCGGTATCGATCGCCGTACCGTCGTTCATGAAGCGGCTGCCGCCGTAACCGCGCAGGTCGAAAGCCAGATACGAGTAGCCGCGCTGGAGAAGGAAGTCTTCGAGCTGGGCGAAATCGCGCCGCGAGCTCCGCATGTTGGGGAGCAGAATCAGCGTGGGCGCATTCGGATTCTCCGAGGCATGGGCATAGTCCGCGTTGATCGTCAGTCCGTCGAAGGACTCGAAGGAGACCTGATAGCGAATCAACGGCACCTCGCGCCCGGTGCGGACGCGAAGCTCCTTGCCCTCGGGCACACCCAACAGGCGGCGCACCGTCTGCGTCGTGGCGTCATCGCCAAGAGCCAGACGCACGGGATCCTGTGCCAATGCGGTCACAGTACTGGCACAGAGCACGAACATTGCGAGGAGTGTGCGGATGAAGCGTTCTGACTGTGACATGATCGCCGCCTTGAATCGCTGTATACCGATGACACGAATTGCCGGAAGGCACGCCTTGATTCGTGGCATCACCCATGAACACCCTGACTGCGGAAGCGGGCAAGGAGGATTGCCCGGGAGGAAAAACTCTGGAGATCCCCGGGGGCAAACTTTCCTCAGAGCACTGGAACTAATAAGCTTACGCCTTATTATTCGCCAGCAAAACTCTTTGTTTGCCATACCAAACATTTGGTATTGACCGCCAAACATTTAATGCAACACCATTGCCTCGCGCGTCGAAAATAAACACGGCGCTTAAATTCACCTCTTGCAATTCGTACAACAGGGAGCGCACATGGTGCCCATCAGCCTTGAGGAAGGACTCCTTCCGTGACTCACATGGCACAGTCTACAAAGAGCCACTTGCCGGGAAAAGCAGGCTTCACGCTGATCGAACTACTGATCGTGGTGGCTATCATTGCAATTCTTGCGGCGATCGCCGTTCCGAATTTTCTGGAGGCGCAGACGCGCAGCAAGGTGTCGCGCGTGCGCGCCGAAATGCGCACGGTCGCAACGGCGCTTGAAGCCTACGCGGTCGACACGGGCCACTATCCGTACACCGTGCATTTCTACGAGCCGTCGCCGTTGAACAAGCTGGTGCCGCTGACCACGCCGATCGCGTATATCTCGTCGGTTCCGCGCGATCCGTTCAGCCGCACGCGCAGCCTGCTCGATGATGTGCTTCCCCCGGAGGAGCCGCGTGACATCTATATGTATAATACCGGGGTGGCGAGTTTCGGCATTGGCTCCAATCCTGCGGAGCGTTCGCTGCAGATGCAGTGGTCGCTGACGAGTGCGGGCCCCGATCTGGAACTCGAGTTTCCTTACTACGCGTTTTCTCCGACATTCATCGAGTCGAATCGTTATCTTGTTTTCGTGTACGACCCCACGAACGGCACGGTGAGCCGGGGTGAAATTCTCAAGCGTGGGGGATTGATCCCCTACAACATTCCAGGCGTACCGGAATAAGAGCCGGACGTAACAAACCCACGGAGGTTCCAATGAAGGCAAGGATGTTGATGCGGGCACTGGCCCTGACGGGTGTGCTCACGGGATTGGGAGCTGTTGCCGCGGCCCAGACGGAAGTCACGGGCTCGCTCAAGAATGACCGGTGGTACTACCCGTTCAACGCGACGCCGGGTTCCCGCACCACGGCCGCGCTTTTTTCTTTCTATGATGGTGGAGCCTCGGGCTTTCAGTTCAACTACCGTGACGGCGAGGCGCTGATTCAATGGGAACTCACGGTTCCCACGGAATTGCAGAGCAGTTCGTTCTTCGTTTCGTCCGCACGCATTGAGTTCTACGACACGAAGAGCGCGGACTGGACGCCGGGCGACGGCGAGATCGAGGCCTACGCTGCGGGCTTTGGCCCAACGTACAGCGAAGCCACCTGGGTCGGCACCGAGACCTACATTGGCGGCGGGCCGTCCACGGCTGCCCAGCGCGACCCGTACCCCCGCAACCTTGGGACTGACACCCACGCCGAGGACGACCTCGCGGGCGTTCCCTGGGGCACCGGCGTGTATCCGGACTATAACGGTTCCACGTCCGAGGCCTTCAAGATCACGATCGATCTGAATGTCAACGACCCCGACATTCAGGCGGAACTGCAGGCGGATCTCGCCAGCGGCCTGAGCTCGTGGCTGATCACGGCGACGTTCCCCGGCGCACAGCCCGGCCCGGGGCCGCAACCGAGCTACCCGCAGATCATCTTGTCCGAGGGCGTGAGTGACACGGCACTGGGAACGGTGCAGCAGGCCCCGGCGCTGATCCTGACACTGTCGACGGCTTCGGCCGCCGAGAACTGGCATCTCTACGAGTAAGCGAAGACCGCGTTTTGCGCCTTCGGAAACGTGCATCTGAAAGTGGATTGGCGGCCGGCCGGGGTTTCTCTCGACCGGCCGTCTCCGTACCAGCCCAGTGAGCGAAATATTGTCCGACGTGTCCGCTATCCCCCGATCCTCTTCTTCCCGGATGCCTGGCAAGCGCCAGCTTGCCGGACTCTTCCTGCCGATGATGCTGCTGTTTGCGTCGATGGCGCTGGTTTCGCCGTCGCTCGACGTGCTCGTGCGCGAGCGCTTTGGCGTCGGCAACGCCGTGATGAGCGGGTTCATGGGGGTGCATTCACTCCCTCAAATCCTGCTGCTGGGCCTGGCGATCGGAATGCTGTCCGACCGTTTGGGGCGGCGCCTGCCGCTGATTGGCTTGGGACTGCTGGGCACGGGAATCACGACGGCGCTGCTGCCGTGGATTACGTCCTGGCCGCTGATGCTGACCGTTCGATTTCTTGACGGCCTGCTGGGCCTGATGGCGTTTGGGTTGTTGCTGACGCGGGTGGTGGACCTGACGGATGCGGGGACGCGTCCGCGGGTGATGGCGGTGCTGATGGCTGCGATTCCGGCGGGATATCTGACGGGATCGGCGTTGATTATGCAGTTCGGGCTGACCCGGCTGTCGTGGGTTTTTGGGGGAGTGGGCGCGGCCGTGGCTCTGGCGGGCGCGTGGCAACTGGCCGAGGCGCGCGGTGAGGCGGCCGCCACCCGCTCCGAGGAGGCAGCACGCGCGGGGCTGCGCCGCACCCTGCGCAGTCTCCCCCGCCTCTGGCTCCCCATGTTGTTCGGTTTCGTGGACAAGTTTACGTTCTCGGGTTTTGCGGTGCTGACGGCGCCGTTTCTGGCAGACGCGCTGGGCGTGGAGCCGTTGTACTGGACCAGCATGGCACTGGTGGCGTTCTGGCTGGCGTTCCTGGTGGCCAGTCCGCTGGCCGGACGGTTTGCGGGGCGCTTTGGCAGCCTGCGTGTCGTCACGCTCTGCTCGCTGCTGTATGGCGGCTTGTTGTGCCTGCTCGGCACCAGCTCCACGTTGAGCTTCTTTATCGGCCTGATGGGGCTGTGCGGCGCGTTGACAGCCATGCAGTACATCGCGAATGCGACTCTGGCGGGGCAGCTTGTCTCGCCTGCTGACCGAGCGGCGGGGATGGAAGCCTTCCACATGGCGGGATCGTGGGGAATGTTTGTTGGCTTTGGGGTGTTGGGAGTGACCAGCGCCCACAGCTATGCCGCGGCATTCGGGGTGGCGGGAGGGCTGGAAATACTGTGCGCTCTGACGGGTACGGCGATCCTGCTGTTCCGTCCCCGGGCACATGAATTCCGCCCGGCCAAGCCGCGTGCCCTGGCACAGGCGGCGTCATCCCCCGCCAAATAGGAGGCAGGAATAGTTCCAGAATTGGCAAGTGGCTATTGACCGACAGAGAGACACAGGATTCCGATCTGATCAGGAGACGTGAAATGACCGATTCGCAACAGACAATCATGGACCTTTTGAAGAAGGCGACCTGGGATCTGCACCAGAAGGCCGAGACCTCGCCGGTGGAGCAGAAGCTCATCAAGGGGACGATCTCGCGCCCGCACTACGCGGTCTTCCTCGAACAGCGCTACCTCGTCCACAAGCGCCTCGACGCGGCGTTGCGCAAGGCGCGGCAGGAGAACGAACACGCGAAGGCCGTCGTTCACGAATACCAATTTCACACGCGCGAGATCGAAGCAGACCTGCGTTTCTACGGGGTCGATCCCGCATCGGTGCAACCGACACCGGGGACGAAGCGCATGGCGGAGTACATCGACCGCATTGAGCGCGAGAACCTCGTGGCCGTGCTGGGCATTCAGTACGTTCTGGAGGGGAGCACCAACGGCGCACGCTTCATCGCCCGTGCGATCCGCATGGCGTTCGGCCTGGAGACGAGAGAGGGCACGCGCTATCTTGATCCCTACGGCGATGAACAGCGCCAGTACTGGGGCACGTTCCGCGCGGCAATGGATGCGCGTGACTTCTCGGATGAGGAGCGGGATGCCATTATCGACGCCGCCCGCCAGACGTTCATCACGATCATTGATCTGGAGAAGGAACTCGAAGAGCGCATGGAGGAAGACGGCGCTTCTTCGGCCGTGGGATGACGAAGCTGCGTTCTACGCCAGCAGCTTCGCCAGGGTAGTGAGCAAAACAGAAGGCTTGAACGGCTTGCGCAGGAAGGCCACCCGGGTATCCCCTTGGGCGGCCTTTTCCATATCCAGCTCGTGGTAGCCGCTCATCAGGACGACGGGCAATTGCGGATCCAGGGACCGGATGTGCAGGTAGACTTCGTCGCCCTCGACCTCGGGCATGCTGAGATCAAGCACGGCAGCGCGCAAGCTGTGACGATGCCGCTCAAAAAGCACGAGTGCTTCCGAGCCGTTGCCGGCCTCAAGAACGTCTGCTCCCTTGCCTTCCAGTGTGCGTGCAGCGATCCGCCTGATCGCCTCGTTGTCCTCGGCAATCAGGACGGTGCCTTCGATCCTATCGCTGTCCGGCACGTTCTTGCCAGAGAGGGCGTGCCCCCCGGCCGCCTTGCTCTCTCTCAGGGGAAGGTAGACGCGCACAACGGTGCCCTGCCCGGGAGTGCTCTGAATGAAGACGCCACCCGAGTGGGCGCGCACCGTTCCGGCCACGGCCGCCAACCCGAGGCCACGGCCGGTTTCCTTCGTCGAGAAGAACGGATCGAATACCTGCGCCAGCGTGGCGGCGTCCATTCCGGCACCGTCATCGCGAACCGTGAGAACGGCGTACGTCCCGGGCGCCAGCGGGGTGTCGGGATAGGTCAATGGCAGAGGCTCTTCCGTAACGTGCCGTCTTGATATTTCGACGGTGATGACCCCCTTGCCGGGCAGAATCGCTTCGGACGCGTTCATCAGGAGCTGAAGGAGAAGCTGGCGAATCTGGGAGGCATCGGCTTCGATGACCGGAGACGGGCCCATGCAAAGAATCGCCACGGGTGTTTGAGAAGAGATGGTCGTCTCGGCAACCGGGAGCACCTCGCGAACGAGTTCCGCGAGGTCGGTCCGTTCGCGGGCAGCACCGGGCTTGCCTGCAAAGGCCATCATCTGCGCTGTCAGAGTCGCGGCGCGTTCGGCGCATTGCTCGATTTCGGCCAGAAGCATCGCGGAGTCCGAATCGGGAGGAAGGTCTGCGCGGGCGAGGGATGCGTTGCCCAGAATCCCGGCCAGGATGTTGTTGAAATCGTGAGCGACTCCGGCGGAGAGCCGGCCGAGGCTCTCGAAACGCTGAACGCGCTGGAGCCGCAGAAGCGTCTGGCGCCGCTCCTCCTCGTAGTGGCGGCGCTCGGTGATGTCCTGCAGGATACCGATCGAGCCGACATGACGCGAGCCCTCGAACAATTGAACGGACATGTCGGACAGCCAGCGAAGAGCACCATCGCGGCGGCGGATCAGATAATCGCCGTGCCAGATGGGAATTCGACCGGCCAATACATCGGCGTGCAATTCGGCGTACGACTTCCCCGGCTCGCCTACGCGCGGGTGAACTTCGACGAGCAGCGTGCGCCAGATGACGTCGGTCATTTCATCGGAGCTGTAGCCGACGAGTTTCTCGATCCCCGGGCTGACAAAGGAGTAGTCCTGGTTTCCGTCAATCCGGCGGTAGGCAACAATCTGGGCGTAGGAAAGGATGCGCAGGAGGTCTTTGTCCGGAGTGAAGACCGTCTTCTCCAACCGTGCGCGGCGGCGCAGACGTGCATGAGTGCGCGGACGCCGTGCCCCTGCGCGGTTGTCTTGGGCGTCGCGGACGTCGGACCTCGCGGATCTCACTTTCAAGGCACTCCCGATGTTCTCGAACAGGCAGCAGACAAGCTGAGTCGTGAAGGTGGTGTTGTCAATCGCTCGTGGATGCGTCGTCTGTTTCGAGGGTCTCGTCAGGCATGCCGTAGGCCACCGTCTCCGGTGGGTCGGGTTGCTGGATGCGCACGCGGCAAAGCGGCTCGCTGGACACGTAGCCATCGAGCGGTTCCTCGCAGGCGATTTCCCAGCCTGGGGGGAGCATGATGGGTTCAGGAGCACTCTGGCCGTGCAGCTCGGCGGCGCGCCGATGGAACTCGGCGAAAATGGGCCCGGCCACACGGCTGCCACCGCGTCCGTCGCCCAACGTGATCGGCTGGTCAAAACCCACCCAGACGGCGACGACGTGCCTGGCGCTAAAGCCGACGAACCAGGCGTCACGATAGTCCGAAGTCGTTCCCGACTTGCCCGCCAGGCAACCGCGCCAATCGCCGGGAAGATCGGCCATCAGGCGCTCGCCTGTTCCTTCCGTCATCACGCCGCAGAGCATCTGCACCATGCCGGCGCACTCGCGTGCTTCGAGAAGACGATGCGACCGCCATGCGGGAGCGTAAACGCTGCGCCCCGTGTTGTGGCGAATCGAGCGCACGGCGTGGGGCTCGGCGGCGTAGCCGGCATTCGCAAAGGCAAGATAGGCGGCGGCAATTTCCAGCGGTGTCACTTCCGCAGCGCCGAGAACAACGGACAACTGGCGCGGGAAGTGCCACTCGCCGTCGTCCGTCCCGATCGCAAAGCGGTCGGCGTATTCCAGCGCGTCGCGCATGCCTGACTCCCAGACGGCGCGGGCCGTGGGAACATTGCGCGAGTGCGCCATTGCCTCTTGCAGCGTCGTGGGACCAAAGAAGTGGCGCTCGAAATTCTGCGGGGCATAGCCGCCGGGGAAGGTTACGGGTTCGTCAACGACAACGCTGTCGGGCGTCATTCCCTTGTGGAGCAGCCCGGCGAAGAAGAGCGGCTTGAGCGTGGACCCGGCCTGACGGCGGGCGGAAGTGGCACGGTTGAAGTAATCGGTGCGCCGCCCGGCCTCGTCCGGCCGTCCGCCCACGAGCGCCAGGATTTCGCCGCTGTGGGCTTCCAGACAAACGAGCGCGCCCTGCATCGGCTTCTGAGGGAGCAGGCGCCCGCGCCAGACGCCACGGCTCTCTCCAGGCGCGGAGAGCACCTCGACATCGACGCCGTCGCCGATCTGGAGCACGTCCTCGCCGAACAGCGCGGCGGCTTCCTCCGGAATCGCGAGGTCGGCCCGCTTGCCTCCGCCAAGTTCGACGACCAGTGTGTTTTCGAAGCGCCGGACAAGGCGCGCCATGCGCATCTGGCCTGTGCGTACAGGCGCGTTGAACGCCCCGGAGGACACCTCGTCGGCGAAACGTTCGGAGCGCGTGGCGAGCCACTGCTTCTCCTCCTCCACGAGTCCTTCGCGCAGCACTTCCGTCGCGATGCGCTGAAGCGGCGCGTCCATCGTGGTTTCCACGATCCAGCCTTCGGAGCGAAGACGCGCTGCATCCACCTGGGCGCGCCGCTCGATCTCGCGGCGGGCCGCGTCGGCGAACCACTCCGAGGAACCGGAACGCTTGCCGGTGGATTCGGCCAGGCGCAGGGGGGCCGTCACGGCCGCGTCGTACTCCTGTGCACTAATCCATTCGAGCTCGAACAGGCGATCGAGCACCTGGTTGCGGCGCCGAAGGGCAGCCACCGGATCGTTGAGTGGCGAGTAGCGTTCGGGGAGCTGCGGCAACCCGGCCAGCAAGGCGCATTCGGCGAGATCGAGCTCGGTGACGGACTTGCCGAAGTAGCAGCGCGCCGCGGCCTCCACCCCATAGTTGCCGCTGCCCAGGTAAATCTGGTTCAGGTACGTTTCGAGAATCTGGTCCTTGGAGTAGTGGCGCTCCATCTGGAAGGAAACGAGTGCCTCGCGTGCCTTGCGCTCCAGTGTTTTCTCACGGCCGATCTCCTCGCCCAGATTGCGCGGCAACTGCTGGGTGATGGTGCTGGCGCCCTGGGACATGCTGCGGCGGCGTGCGTTCGTCACGGCCGCGCGCAGGATGCCGATGGGATCGACGCCGGTGTGATAGCGGAACTGCGTGTCCTCGATGGCGATGAAGGCTTCGGGGAGCCGGGCGGGCATCTCGGCCAGACGGGCAAAGCGCCGGCG
Organism: Candidatus Sumerlaeota bacterium; assembly: GCA_030156535.1. Taxonomy (GTDB): domain Bacteria; phylum Sumerlaeota; class Sumerlaeia; order SLMS01; family JAHLLQ01; genus JAHCAW01. Next base: position 9,532 of record JASGMJ010000042.1, on the reverse strand, counting down.
CTGCTCGAAGAGGTGGGCGTAGGGCGTGCCGGAGCGGTCGACGATGACGGTCATCTCCGGCGGATCGTACTCTTCCATTTCGGGGACCGGGGGTGCCTGCTGGATCCAGGCCGCCATGCCGCCTGTGGCCAGCCCGGCTACGGCAAGGCCCGTGGAAATCAGAACGGCGCCGCTCCACCAGAGAAGACGCGCGGGCAGGTTGCGTCCGCTGCGGGGAGCGGGCGGTGCGGAATCGTCGTGCTCGCGGACGTCCTCGTCCTCGTGGCCGAGATGGCCGAGGATCGCCGTGGAGCGTGTCAGTTTGCCGATTCGAGAACCCAGTGGACGAACTCCCGCGAATGGTCGTCCGGCTGGTCTGGGCAGGAGGGCTCTACAACGGCAAGATGAAAGACGCGCGCGCGGAAAGCGGGGCAGGACGTTTTCCAAGCCGCCGGTGAGGCGCCGAAGCTCAAATCAGTAGTGTTCTTTCTTGACGGTGTGCGCGCTATCCCCCAACGCCTTTGCTCAGCGTGCCTCGCCAGAGGCCGATCCCCATCCCGAGGAAGCACATCATGAAGACCCGCCCGTTCCTGTTCGCGCTCCTTGCCGCGTTGCCGCTCGCCCTCACGGGCTGTGGCGTCATTTACTCCAAGCAATACTACGGCTCGCCCGGCGCCCGCTCGATTTCCGCGGAATCCAAGAAGTCCGACGTTCTTGCGAATCTCGGCGTTCCGAACTCGATTTACGAGGGCGAGAATCTTGAAGCTTTTGTCTACAAGTATGCCGAAGGCCAGAACATCCTGGGCCTCTATGCCACCATCGAGCGCGAAGACACCGTCGTCATCATGGACAAGAAGGGCGTCGTGCTGTGGGTCGGGCGCGTTCCCGTCGGCACCGGCATGACGATTCTGGCCGTCCCGGGGCTGGATGCCACACACCCCGTGCGCACGGAAACCCTGCTGTTCGATCCCGAGAACTACAGCATCGAGACGTCCGGCGAATAAGCCTGCACGTCGTGTGATTGGGTGACCCGGCCGGGCCGCGGGGGGCTGACTCCTCCTCTTGCGGCCCGGCTTTTTTGTCTTCCGCTCCTTCCTGGAGGCGGAAAGGAGGCAATTTTCTTAGGGCTGCCTTGACACCCTCCCCCGCCATGGCGCAACTCCCTGACGAATACACAAACCGTGGGAATGGGCGTATGGCGAGCGAACTGAAGTGGCTGTTCTTCGATGTTGGTGGCACTATCTTCGACGAAGAACCCGTTTACAAATACCAGGAGGATGTCGTTTTCGATCTCCTGAACCGGCATTGCTGCGACGTTAAAGAGAAGGAATTCGCCAGCGCCGTCCGCGCCGCCCGCCGCTACTACCTCCCCCGCTACATCCACCATCTCATCTGGATTTTCACCGAGGAGCCCTCCCTCTACGAAAAGGTCAGCTTGGCCTTTGAAAAGCAGATGAACAAGACCTCGTACAAGAAGTACCGGGAACTCGTGCAACTTCTGCCCGGCATGAAGGACATGCTGATGGATCTGGGCCAGCGCTACGCCCTGGGAATCATCGGCAACCAGCCCGCGATGGTGCGCCAGCGTCTGGAGGAAGAGGGGATGATCGACCTCTTCCACGTCCACGCCATCAGCCAGGAAATGGCCCTGCGCAAGCCCGACCTGCGCTTTTTCCAGAGTGCTCTGGCGATGGCCCACTGCACCCCCGAGGAGTCCGCCATGATCGGCGACCGCCTCGACAACGACATTTACCCTGCCCGCGTCCTGGGGATGACGACGGTGCGCCTGAAGATCGGCCCCCACCGCCATCAGCCCGTTCTCTCTCCCGAGTATCTCCCCCACTACACGGTCAAGAGCACCCATGCCCTCGCCAAGCTCCTGCTCGGCACGGACTTCCACGGTCAGGGCAACGGCCCCATGATCGTGTGGTAGCGGCCTCTTCGCTGGCCAACGTTCGCTCTCCCTGCAGGCCTCGTTCCCCGAGGGCTGAAGGGCATGAGGTCTTCGTCGGTTTTCGAACCGCAAACCACACACCCTACCCTTCACTCCCCCAAAGTCTCCGTTGCCACGCCATCAACCCACGGAGAGGCTTTCGTTCCCAATCCGACCGGATGCCGTCCCGTTCATGACTGAACCCGCCAGCGTCACGCCGTCTCCTCGCCTCGGGGTGCCCCACGCCCTGCTGATCGCCGCAATGTTTCTGGTCAGCGGCGCCAGCGCCCTCATCTACGAGGTCGTCTGGACACGCCAGCTCACCACACTCTTTGGTGCCACGCACTACTCCGTCGCCACGGTGCTGACCGCCTTCATGGGCGGCCTGGCGCTGGGGTCCTGGCTGTTCGGGCGCCTGGCCGACCGCTTCCAGCGCCCCCTGCTTGTCTTCGGCATTCTCGAACTTTTCACGGCGGCGGCGGCGGCGGCCTTCCCCTTCGTCCTGAATTTCATCACGCCCATCGTCGGGAAGTTTTACGCCACCGGCGGTGAGGGGACGTTCCTGATTTTCAGCCTCGTGCGCTTTGTCCTCGCGGGCTCGCTGCTCCTGGTGCCCACGACACTGATGGGTGCCACGCTGCCCGTGTTGTCGAAGGCCGTGACGCGCGACCTGCGCTTCGTCGGGCGCTCCGTGGGCGGGCTGTATGCGATCAACACGCTGGGCGCGGTGACGGGAGTCTTCCTCTCCGGATTCATGCTGATCGAAAAGTTCGGCATCTGGAAGACGACACTGATTGCCGTGGCGGGCGACAGCCTTGTTGGGATCGGGGCCATTGTGCTCGGGCTGGGACTGCGCGTGGCGATTCCCACGGCAGGAGACAGCCTGCCCGCCAGCCAACCCCTCTACCCGTTGCGCACCGTGCGCCTTATCCTCGCCACGTACTTCCTCAGCGGCTTCATCGCGCTCTGCTACCAGATCGCCTGGACGCGCTCGCTCCTCTTTGGATTCGAGACGTTGAAGGCAACGACCTACTCGTTTGCCGCGATGCTGACGGTGTTTCTCCTCGGGTTGGCGATCGGCAGCAGTCTGATGCAGGCGTTCGTCGACCGGATCCGCGACCTGCTCGCTGCCTACGGCGCGCTGCAACTCATCCTCGGGGTGTGGGGGGCGCTCACGCCGTTCCTCATCATGTACCAGTTGCCCGAGACGTTCGAGACACTGCGCGAAGGCACGACGGGCGATCTCAACTACTGGGGCGCCATCGGCAACGTGATGGTGCGCACGACGTTTGTGATCGGTGTGCCCACGCTCGTCATGGGGATGCTGTTTCCCGTCGTGGCGCGGATGGCGACCGGTTCGCTGGAGAAACTGGGCAAGGACATCGGCACCGTTTACGCGCTGAATACGTGCGGTGCGATCGCGGGGTCGTTCCTCGGGGGCTTTTTCCTGATCCCGCACCTGGGCGTTTCGCTGACGATTTCGATCCTGGCGGGGCTGAACCTGCTGATCGTCGCCGCCGTCATCGGCGAGCACCCCACCGTCGCGCCGAAGAAACGCCCCTACCTCCTCGTTGGCTACATTGTCGTCGTCGCCCTGTTCATCGGCACATTGCGCGGCCGCTCCCAGGACGGGTACTTCCACCCGCTGACGCTCGGCGAGCAGATGGTCTACTACAACGAGGGTTCGCTGGCCACGGTCTCGGTGATCGAGGACTCGAAGGGCTGGCGCACGATCTACGTCGATGCGATCGGCGTCGCGGGCACCGATCCCGTGCTGCAAACCGACCAGAAGTCGCTGGCCCACGTGCCGATGGTGCTGCTGGGCGGCAGGGCGGAGTCCGTGCTCACCGTCGGCTTTGGCAGCGGCGGCGCCTCCTATTCCTATACGCTCTATCCCGAAGTCGAAAACATCCACGCCATCGAAATCACGACGAACGTGCCGAAGGCGGCGCCGTCGCTGACGGCCGCCAACCACGGCATTCTCTACACCGAGGACGACATCGTCTCGCTGGCCGACGAACTCGCCCCCGGCGACCTGATTCCCGGCGTCGGGCCCAAAGCCCCGCCCAGCGCCCGCCCCCTCGCCGATTACACCCACACGCCCGCGCCGGGCTTCCGCACTTTTGATCCGCGCTACCGCCTTATCATCGACGACGCGCGCTCCTACCTGCGTTTCACCGACGTGTCCTACGACGTCATCGCAACGGACTGCACGGACCTGCGCTACAAGTCCAACGCCAACCTCTATGACCTCGAATACTTCGAGCTGTGCCGCGAACGGATCAGCGACCGCGGTCTCGTCGTCGTCTGGATGCCGCTCGCCGGACTCAGCGACGAAGCCTTCCGGATCGTTGTGCGCACCTTCCACGCCGTCTTCCCCGAAATGACGGTCTGGTACTTCACCAACGAGCCGACGCACTACTGTCTGTTCATCGGGCAGAAGGGGCCGCTGGCGATCAACTACGCCGACGTGGTCAAGGCACTGGAAATCCCGGCGATTCAGGACGACATGAACGAGATCGGGCTGCGTGATCCCGCCAAGCTCGTCTCCTGCTTCGTCACCGACAACCGCGGCATCGACACCTATGTGGGCGACGGACCGCTCAACACCGAGGACTTTCCAATCATCGAGTTCCTCTCGCCCCGCTATGGCTACGATTCGCGTCCCATCGCCGAGAACATGGGGCGGCTCTATGACGTTCAGACCTCTGTCTGGGACCGCATTGTCGATCAGAACGACGAGCGCGCCCGCCGCGACCGCGAGAAAATGGCCGCCTACCAGCAAGCCAACGACATCCTCTTCCAGGGCCATGCCCAGTACCGCCTCTTCAACTTCGGCGAGGCGTGCCGCTACTATATGCAGGCACGCGACATCGCCCCCAGCGACGACTCGATCAACCGCCTGCTGGAGTTCGAGGAACTGCGCCTGCTGCTGGACGCCGAGCTCGAACGCAACCCGGCGTCGCTGGACCTTCAGTGGATCAACGCCCAGTGGATCGCGTACCAGCTTGGCTCGGTGTACATCGAGCAGCACCGCTATCAGGACGCCGCCACCGTCGTCGGGCCGTTTGTCCGCCGCATTCCGGCTCCGTCCGCGGATCTCCCCGAGGAGGTCCGCGACGTCGCCTATGCACTCAACCGCCTGCTGGCGGAGTGCTACTCCCTGAGCGGAAACGTCGAGCGCGGCGCGCAGTACATGAAGGAGGCCGAGGCCTACCGCGCCGCCAAGTGAGGGGGATTCCTGGTTCGAGTGGCGTGCCGAATGGCGGGTCCCATTCCGCTGGAGCGCGGGCCTTGGGCGACAGCGGGAGCTTCGGGGACGAGGCCGGGAGGGAAAATGAGAGAGACCTCGGACACGGCAGGGACTGAGGACTCTTCCTTGTGACATAGAGCCGTAAGACCTCTTGCGCCCGCCGCCAATTCCTAGGAAGTCAGTAGGTAGACCCTGATCGGATCGGGCACATGAAACTCAGCCGCAAATCAGATTACGCTCTTCGCGCCCTGCTCCATCTGGCCGCCGCTCCGCGCGAGACGCTCCCCGTCCCTGTGCGCGAGCTTGCCGAGCAAAACGGAATCCCCCGCAAGTTTCTCGAAGCCATCATGCGCGAACTGCGCGAGAAGGGCATTGTTCACAGCGTCGCGGGCAAGAAGGGCGGCTACCGCCTGCGCCGGCGCGCCGATGACATCACCATCGGCTCGATCCTGCGCTTTTTCGACGGCCACCTGGAATCCTTCGAGGCCGAGTTCGACGACAAGAAGGCCTCGCCGGACGAGCCACGCATGCTCGTCCAGCGCGTTCTGCGCGATATCGGGAGGGAAGTCGATGACCTGATGGATAACACGACGTTGCACACCCTGATTTCCGGCGCTCCCCTGCGCTATGAAATCACCAACCGCGAGACGTTCCTCGACGGTGGCGGCATCTGACGCTCTCCATCTGTTCTCATCAACCATCATGACATCCGAAGCCTGGATCACCGTTACCGTCATCTCCGCCGTGTTCGGCTTTCTTGCCTTCACGCGCTACAGCCCCGATGTTGTTCTGCTCGGCGGCTTGGTGGTGCTGATGCTCACCGGGGTGCTCGACACCGAGGCGGGGCTTGAAGGCTTCTCGAACAAGGGCCCGATCACCGTTGGTGTGTTGTTTGTTGTCGCGGCGGGGATCCGCGACACCGGCGTGGTGGCGGCCTTCGTGGAGAAGGTGTTGCGGCGGCCAAAAACGCTGGCTGCGGCGCAGGTGCGCGTGATGGCGCCCGTCGCGTTTCTGAGCGCGTTCATGAACAACACGCCGCTGGTGGCCATGATGGTCCCCGCACTGGCGGACTGGGCGAAGAAGATGCGCCTGCCCGTCTCCAAGCTGATGATCCCGCTCAGCTATGCCGCCATTCTCGGCGGCATGTGCACGCTGATCGGCACGAGCACGAACCTGCTCGTGGACGGTATGGTCCAGAAGGCTGCCATTCCCGGCTATGCGCGCATGGGGTTCTTCGACATCGCGTATGCGGGCGTTCCCGTGGCGCTCGTCGCCATTGCCTTTATTCTCGTGTCCAGCCGCTGGCTGCTCCCCGACCGCACGCCCCCCGTGGATGCACAGGCGGACCCGCGTGAGTACGTGCTTGAGATGCTCGTCGAGCCGGGAAGCCCTCTTTGCGGCCGCACCATCGAGGAAGCCGGCCTGCGCCACTTGCAGGGCGTCTACCTGATGGAGATCGACCGCGAGGGCCACGTCCTCCCCGCCGTCGCCTCCACCGAACGCCTGCGTGCCGACGATCGCCTGATCTTCGTGGGTATCGTTGATTCCGTTGTTGATTTGCAGAAAATCCGTGGGCTCAAGCCCGCCACCAACCAGACGTTCAAGATCAACGCGCCCGACTCCCAGCGTGCGCTCTTCGAGGCCGTCGTCTCGCACTCTTCCCCCATGATCGGCAAGAGCATCCGAGAGGGCCGCTTTCGTGCCCGCTATGACGCGGCCGTCATCGCCGTCGCCCGCGACGGCGAACGCATCCGGATGAAGATGGGCGACATCGTCATGCAACCCGGTGACACCGTCCTGCTCGAAGCACACCCCATCTTCCTCGACAGGATGCGCAACTCCCGGGACTTCTACCTCATCAGCCGCGTCGAGGATTACACGCCCCCGCGCTACGACCGCGCCTGGGTCGCCGTCCTCATTCTGGGCGGGATGGTTGCCGCGGCGACTCTGTTCAATGTCGATATGCTGATGGCCTCGATGGTCGCGGCCGCGCTGATGGTGATGACGAAATGCTGCTCGGCCGAGAATGCCCGCCGCAGCATCGACTGGCGCGTGCTGCTGGCGATCTGCGCGGCCCTCGGGCTGGGAGAGGCGCTCAAGTCCAGTGGCGCTGCTGCCGTCATCGCCAAGGGCTTCATCGGCCTGGCAGGCGACCACCCGTTCCTCGCGCTCGCCGCGATTTACATTCTCACGTCCTTCTTCACCGAAATCATCACGAACAATGCGGCTGCGGTGCTCATCTTCCCCATCGCCCTGGCCACTGCGTCGGGCCTCGGCGTTTCCCCCCAGCCCTTCATCATCTCCATCATGATCGCCGCGTCCGCCAGTCTGGCGACGCCGATCGGCTACCAGACGAATCTGATGGTCTACGGCCCGGGCGGCTACCGCTTCAGCGACTTCCTCAAGATCGGCATCCCGGCCAACATCGTGATCTTCGTGACCGCGATGATTGTCGTGCCGCTCGTGTTCCCACTGTAAGCCCCCCCTTCCGCGTTGCCTTTTCAGAGGCCGTGGAGAGAAGCTTATACCACGTTTGTTCGTGGAGCCGCGCTTTGGATTGGAATCACCTGCTTCTCCAGGATCTTGGCGTTCCCGTGGGAGCCGAGCACGAGTGCCCCTACCTGCCCGAGCGGCAGGCCGCCGAACGGGCCTTCCTCGCCGAGGCTCTCCCCCCCGATTTCTATCATTCGCTCATGGACCACGGATGGCGCCGCAGCGGCATGGTTGTCTACAAGCCCGCCTGCCCGGGCTGTCAGGCCTGCACTCCCATTCGCATTCCCGTTGCTGACTTCCGGCCCAACCGCACCCAGCGCCGCCTGCTGGCCCGCAATGCCGACATCACCGCCGAAGCAACCCCGTGCACCCCCACCCAGGAAAAGCTCGATCTCTTTGTGCGCTACCAGACCGCCCGCCACTCGGGCACCATGTGCACCAACTGGCACGAGTTTTCCTCCTTCCTCTACTCCTCCCCCATCGCCACTGCGGAGTACACGTTCCGCATTGAGGGGAACCTGGCTGCCATTGCGATCGTGGACGTCGGACGTTCCTACTTCAGCGCCGTCTATACCTACTTCGACCCCGACTTCGAGCACCGCAGCCTCGGCACGTGGGCCATCCTCTGGTTCATCCAGCGCGCCCGCGCACTGGGGCTTACCCACTACTACCTCGGCTACTTTATCGACGAATGCCGCAAGATGAACTACAAGACGGCGTTCCGCCCGTTCGAGCTTGGCAACGGACGCGGGGAGTGGACACGGTACGACGCGTAGCACCCATGAAAGGGAAAACAGTATGGACCTTCAACTGACAGGACACGCCGCCATCGTTCAGGGCGGGAGCGCGGGCATTGGCCGCGGAATCGCCGAATCCCTGGCCGCGGAGGGCTGCGACATCGTGCTCGCCGCCCGCAACGCCGCGCCGCTGGAGAAGGCCGCCGCCGAGATCGCCGCTGCCTCGGGCCGCCGCGTCGTTTGCGAGACGGCCGACAGTGCCGACCTGGCCAGCGCCGAGCGCCTTGTCGAGCGCGCCCGCTCGGAGTTTGGGCGCCTCGACATTCTGGTCTGCAACAGTGGCGGTCCCGCCCCCGGCAAGGCCATGGACCTCGCCAGCGAGCAGTGGATCGACGCCGCCCATCTCCTCATCGCCTCGCCTGTGGCCCTGCTCAAGGCCGCCATGCCGCTGCTCGAACGCAGCCCCGCGCCCCGGTTCTTCGTCGTCACCAGCAGCTCCACCTGCCAGCCCGTCGCCGGCCTCACGCTCTCCAACGTCTATCGTCCCGGCGTCGTCGGCCTCATCAAGACGCTGGCCGACGAACTGGGCGCCAGCGGCCTGCGCTGCCACTCGCTCGCCCCCGGGCGCGTCGACACGCAACGGCTCGCCAACGTCATTGCCATGCAGGCACGCAACGCGGGCAAGGAGCCCGAAGCCGTGCGCAAGGACCTGCTCGCCACCATCCCCGCCGGACGCCTCGGCGAGCCCGCCGACCTCGGTGCCCTCGCGGCCTTCCTCGCTTCGCCCAAGGCCGACTACCTGACGGGCGGCAACTGGCTCGTGGATGGCGGATTCATCAAGTGCCTGTAGGACAGCGGCTGTCCTGAGCTCACACCGCCCGGTCTGCTTTCCTCACCAACGTGCGCAGCGATCGTGTGCGCTCTTGGGGCGGGTTCTGTTTCCACTCGCAAGTGATTCGAGGGGCGCTTCCCGCTGCTGCCGACACTGGCACATTTCACGCTCTCCACGCGCAGAAAAGAAGGCGGGCAAATGAAATGAAGAAACCTCTGACCAACCCTCCCGCCCAGCCATTTCTTCCGCACTGAGTTGTCAGAGCGTTGTTTTGTAGCGGCTGTTGAGTGATTTTTCAGCGCATT
>JASGMJ010000041.1 GCA_030156535.1 Candidatus Sumerlaeota bacterium | reverse complement strand
GTTGCCACAATCCGTGGGGCCGGCGTTGTAGTCGGTCCAGTAGGCCTCGATGCCCACCGCCGTCGTGCGCATGTCGGCCTTGGTCCGGCTGACCTTCGAGCGCACCTGCGCTTCCAGAAAGTTGGGAACGGCGATCGCGGCCAGAATCGCGATAATGGCAACGACGATCAGCAGTTCGATCAGGGTAAAGCCTCTTGTTCTCATCGTGTGCACTCCTCGTTCGGTGGGCGTCGTGCAAACCCAAGTATAGGGGTTGCGCCGATGTTCAGGCAAAAGGCCCGGCCGATTTTGATGCACGAATTTCTGGCCCAAGGTGCGAGCCCCGATCAAGGAGATTTGCGCGAACGGCCGTTTTTGTAACTGGAAGTTCAACCGGTGCCACGTGGTGAACGAGGACACGTGAAACAAGAAAAGAACGGGCAGGTGGATGACCTGCCCGTTCCGAATTCGCCTGGGGTTTGTGCGCGTGCTTTGCGCCCTCACTCCTGGACGGCGGTTTCGGTGCTGCGCTGGTCGCGCCAGATGTCGCCGAAACTGATCGTACCGTTGGTCGGATCGTAGTTGATCAGGGTCCAGTCGGTATAATCGGTCGCGGGGGACTGGCCGGTGTGGAAGACGTACATGTCGGGGCCGGCACCGTACAGACGCCACATGCCGTGGCGGCGCGACAGGGTCTCGAAGGCCGTTGTGTCGGCGCGGGCCTGGATGTTCGTGTAGTTGTAGCGTTCGCGGCCGTTGAGCGTCGTCGAGTTGGCGATGTCAGCGCGCTGGAGCTTGAACAGGTCGTTGGCAATGGACATCGACGAAAGGTAGGCGATCGGCGTCGAGAGTTCGTTGCCAAGGGTCAGGGTGGCGGATGTGTCGTCGCCGGGAACGGGGCGCGGGGGTCCGTCGCTGGGGTACTTGTTCGTGTCGACGGCGTAGGCCTCCAGGGCCGTGGCGATGTTGCGCATGTCGCTGCGCACGCGGCTAACCTTGGAGCGCACCTGCGCCTCAAGGAAGTTGGGAACAGCGATCGCCGCCAGAATCGCGATGATCGCGACAACGATCAACAGCTCGATCAGAGTGAAACCTTTGTTTTTCATCATCTCTTCATACCTCTCCGGTGTTTCGTTTGCGGTAAGGAGAAAAACCGGGCCTGCAAAGAGGAGATTCCGGCTGACTTTCTGCCAAACGCGGAAGATGGATAGGCACAGTAGCATTTCCGTGGCAAGCGAAACTCTTTAGTAAACAACTGTTATACAGGTTGTCTGGATTTGACCATTGTGGCCCCTTTTGCTTAATGTTCCCCCGCTCTTTCTCGCCGCCATCCACCGCATTCGTATGGCGGGCGAGGCGCCTGAGCTCCTGACACAAGCGAACTTACTCGCTCCACAGGGCCTTGAGGGCGACCGCTATGCCCTCGGCACCGGGCACTGGTCCGATTACCCGGATCGCTCGGGAATTGCCGTGACGCTTGTGGCCACGGAGGCCATCGACGCGGTGCTGCGTGAAACGGGAATCGACCTGCGTGGCGGCCGCCACCGGCGGAATCTGGAAGTCTCGGGGGGAGACGTCAGGGCGCTGACAGGCCGTTGCTTTCGCCTGGGCGAGGCGGTGCTCGAAGGCATCCGGCCATGCGCCCCGTGCCGCTATCTCGACAGCCTTGCCGGACCGGGCGCCCGGGAGGCGCTGGCGCGGCTCGGCGCCGGGGGGCTGCGAGCAGAAGTCCGCGTGGGAGGCATCATTCGCGTGGGCGACTGGATTGTGGAAGCGGGGAAGCACGAAAACTGAGCCGCTCTCCACTTCATGTTTGTGGCCCAGATGGCGCGGAGGGCAGGATTGCCCTTGGAGGAAAGTACCCATGATTATCGTTCTGAAATGCGGTTCAACGGCGGAAGACCTGACTCGCGTGGAGAAGCGCGTAACGGATCTGGGCTATCGCCCGCATCCGATCGTCGGCGTCGAACGCACCATCGTCGGCGCCGTTGGGCGCGAGGACAAGACGCCGCTCCACGATCTGGAAGCGATGGAATGCGTGGAAGCGGTGATTCCGATTCTGAGGCCGTACAAGCTTGTCTCGCGCGAGTTCAAGCCCGAGACCTCGGTGCTCGACATTGCCGGAATCCCCGTCGGAGGGCCGGCGCTGGCGATCATGGCGGGGCCGTGCAGCGTGGAGTCGCACGAGCAGATTCTGGCGGCGGCGGAGGCGGCGCAGCGCGGTGGCGCCCAGTTCCTGCGCGGTGGCGCGTTCAAGCCGCGCACCAGCCCCTATGCGTTCCAGGGATTGCGTGAGGAGGGCCTGGAACTGCTGGCCGAGGCACGCGCGACCACGGGCCTGAAAGTCGTGACGGAAGTCGTCAGTGTGAAGGACGTTCCCCTGCTGGTTGAGTATGCCGACGTGCTGCAGATCGGGGCGCGCAACTGCCAGAACTACGCGCTGCTGTCTGCCGTGGGCGAGTCGCAGAAGCCGGTGCTCTTCAAGCGCGGCATGGCGACCACCATCAAGGAGTACCTGCAGGCGGCCGAGTACCTTCTCGACAAGGGAAACTTCAACGTCATCCTGTGCGAACGCGGCATCCGCACGTTCGAGACGGCGACGCGCAACACGCTCGACCTCAACGCCGTGCCGGTGCTCAAGCGCGAGACGCACCTGCCCGTCATCGTGGACCCGTCGCATGGCACGGGCGTGGCCGCACTGGTGCCCGCGATGGCACGCGCAGCGATTGCATGCGGCGCCGACGGCCTGATGATCGAGATTCACCCGAACCCCGGCGCGGCCCTCAGCGACGGCCCGCAGTCCCTGAAGCCCGACGAGTTCGAAGAGTTGATCGCCGGCGTGCGCCCGGTGGCTCAGGCGGTCGGCAGAACGGTCTAACGACACGCGATGAAAGCAGGGGACGCATGAAGACGGGGTGGTTGCTTGCTCTGGCAATGGTACCCGGGTTGGTGCTGGCCCAGCCGACGGATCTCGTGCAGCCGCACGGGCGCGAGTTCGTGCGCAACGGCCAGACCTACACTTTCATCGGTGTGAACATGCGCGGGCTCTCGCACTACGGCGCGGGCTCGCCGCTGAACTTCACCACCACCGGCCACATTGACGAGAATCTGAACGGCGCGCAGTCGATGGGCGTGAAGGTGATCCGCCTGTTCGCGGCCAACAAGCACCAAACCAACGCGAGCAACATCGCACGCCTGAAGGACGTGCTCGACAAGATGGAGGCCCGCGACCAGAAGGCCATCATCACGCTTACCGATTTCTACAACACGGGGTTCAATCCCCCGGGCGACGAAGCCTACTTCCTCACGCAGTCCTCGGGGGGCGTCTATCTCGATGACTCGTGGTTTGCCGGAGGATTCCGCACAAACTACCTCCCCTGGGTGCGGGCCGTGGTGACGGAACTGAAGGACCACAACGCCGTCTTCAGTTGGCAGATCGGCAACGAGCTGACCGACCTCAAGACGCCGAACAACATCATCGCTTTCGCAAAGGAAACCGCCGCAGAGATCAAAGCCATCGATCCATATCACATGGTCTCGACGGGGTTTCTCGCCATCGACCACACGCAGGTCGGCATCGAGGCAGGAGTCGAGCTCTACAACGACCCCAACATCGACTTCATCACGGGACACAGCTACAACGGCGACGATCCCTTCCAGAACTGGTCGGTCCAGGCGCGGATCGAAAAGCCGTTCGTGCTCTCCGAATTCGGATGGGACACGCGCGATGCCAACCGCCCCGCACGCGTGCAGGAGCAACTGGTCAAATGGATCGACCAGAGGCAGGCACGCGGGTTCATGCAGTGGGGGTATCAGGCGCAGGCCAACGATATTGGGGACGGAGACAGCATCCTGGGGATGGACCGGTACGCGCACGGCGATTACACGGCGCTGTTCAATGCGTATTCGGCTCGCGCGGCGGCGTTGACGGCGAAACCACCGGCGTCACTTGATCCGCCGGCAGGGGAAAACGTCGCTCTCGGCGCCGTCGCCTGGCAGGCCAGCAGCAACTTCAGCACGGCCTACAATGGCGCGAAGGCGTTCGATGGCGTCGTGTCCGCTTCCAGCAAGTGGACGTCGGACGGCTCGACGGCGCAGTCGTGGCTTGCGCTGGACCTGGGCGATGAGTACCCGCTGACGGGTTTCATCCTGCGCATGGCGAATGACGCGGCCGAGGATGTGCGCTATGCGTTCCCCAGCTACGAGCTGCAAACCGGCACGTCGCTGGCCGGGCCATGGACGACTCGCTTCACGGGAGAGAATCCGGCCCAGTATGCCGTGATGCGCCACGTTGCCGCAGCGCCGATTCCTGCGCGATACGTGCGCCTGCTCGTCACGGACGCGGGCATCGACAACTATGCGCGCCTGCCGGAATTCGAAGTGTATGCACGGCCAGCGGCTTCCGAACAGTGGATTGTGTACTGATTTTCAGCGCCCGACGATGCGCTTGAGGCGTCCGATCAATCCCTTTGGTTTCTCGGCGGAGGGAGCGGCCTTGCTGTCGTCGTTGAGAGGGATGTTCTTCTGGACGGCCGTGGAAGAATAGCTCATCCGGGCCTTCACTTCGGGATAGGGAGGGAGGTTCGGGATCTTGGTGAACTCGGGCTCATAGACGCTGGTGACGCGGCGCAGGAACTTGTCGTGGTCGGATTGCGGAATGCCGACGAGCAAGGCGGCGGCCTGCGCGGGTTCCCCGTATTCCTTGAAGATGCCGGCGGCCTTGCGGAAGCGCGCGTGGTCGTCAGGCTTGCAGTACGGGACGAACGGGCAAATCTTGTCGAGCGGCGCGACGTACTGCGGGATGTTCTCGATCCGGTCGACGCTCACCATATTAACGTAGTTTTCCGCGAAAGCCGTGGCGCGGCTCGTCTTGTCGCGGTGGGTGGCGTTGTCCAGCGCCCACGGGGCTTCCAGGCGCAGGACGCCGGTCTTCCCCTTTCCCTTGATACGCAGCCGCAGAATCTCCAACGCCGCGAACCAGACCCACAGATGCTCGGAACTGCGCAGGCTGGAGATCGCGTTCGTCAGCCGCGCCTCGGCGACCTCGATGGGCGTCTCGAAGCGCGTGCGGTCGCCCACGGCGCCGCCGCGCGCGGCCACCTGCTCGTCGGGCTCCCAGTAATTGCGCCCCCCAAACAGCATCACCCAGCCAAGAGGGATGCCGTCGGGGCACGAGCACACTTCGTCACCGGACTCGGCCCCACCCTGCTGGTGCAAAGCCGTTGTGAGATAGAGAAGCCGGGAAGGACGGGCCATGCCTGCTGAACCTTGTAACCGCCGGGCGGAGAATCGATCACTAATGCGGAGGAAGGCTAGGAACCCAGCGGCGTAACGTCAACACGGTTCAACTCCAAAAGAATACGGACGCCGGTAAACGCCTCACGCCAATTCCACTGGACGGAGGCAACCGGCGCGGGAGAGCGTCCACCCCCATGGGGCGGAAACGAAAGGGAACCAGGCCATGCCGTGCGATGACATCACCGAAGTACTCCGCATCGCTCTCGACGAAGACGACCGGATTGCCACCTACGAACTCAACAAGCGCACCTGCGGGCGCGCGGTGGGCGAGGCGTCACTGCTCGCCGAATGGGTGGCCGGACGCGCGGCCGAGGACGTGCTGGCGGCCGACCTCGACGCGTTCCTCGATACCTTTCCCACGGAGGACGAGGCCGAGGAGTTCCTTTATCTCAAGCACTTCTTCGCGCTGCGCATGGGGCTGCTGGTGCTGACGGGCGCCGAACCGGGTGGAGCGGGAGAGCCGTGCGCAATTGCGTCGCTGGGCTATGGCCCCGAGGGCACCGAACTGATCGCCCACCTGCGCGTCGAGGTGCTGGCCAGCAAGATCAGCTCGTGCGGGCGTTGCGGCAAGGGCTGCGGATCGAAAAGGGCCGCAGCGCCAAGCCCTGAACGAGTGGAATCGTTGTAATCCGCCAAAGCCACGCGCGCACCGCGTTCGGCAAACGCGATATGCCACCCAGCCATTCCCATCCCGACACGGATGGCATCTGAATAGCCCGGCATTGTCCCGAAGGGCGATGCCAGGCTGATCACCTGACACTCCATTCAGCGTGATGAGGCGATGCCATTTCATTTGGCGTGGCCGGGCAGCACCAGACTTCGCGGGTCATTCGGGAGAAGCCTGTTTGAAGCTCGCGGCCAATACGAAAGCAAACGGGACAACTCCAGGCATCCTTTGCTGGAAGACGGCCATCGAGCCCGGGAAAGCCGATTTGGCGCCCTGGCGGGCGGATCCGCCCGCCATTCTGCCCCGGAAACGAAGTTTTCCACAGTCAAATGTGGTTTTGAACTTGACGGTCTTCGGGGGGTGTTGGCCGATTGAGCCGACTCGGGGAATAACCCAAAGATTTTCAGGGCGCCCCATGGCGAAACCCTCCCTGAAAGTGCCCCGCGGGCCTCTCGTCGTTCCTGTTGTTGTCACACCTTCCCGCTCCGGACGTTGCCCATGCTCTCCCTTCAACAATTTGTCGACGTATTCAATCTCGATATCGGAATCGATCTCGGGACCGCCAACACACTGGTTTATGTGAAGGGCGAAGGCATCGTCCTGCGTGAGCCCTCGGTGGTGGCCATCGACAGCGCCACGAACAAGGTGCTCGCCGTGGGTCTCGAAGCCAAGCAGATGCTCGGCCGCACGCCCGGCAACATCACCGCCGTGCGCCCCATGAAGGACGGCGTGATCGCCGACTTCGACGTCACCCAGGAAATGCTGAATTACTTCATCCGCCGGACCATCACGGGCCGCGGCTACCGCTATATCACGCGCCCACGCGTCGTCATTTCCGTTCCGACGGGAATCACCGAGGTGGAGCGCCGCGCCGTGCGCGAAAGCGCCATCCTGGCCGGAGCCCGCAACGTCACCCTGATCGAGGAGCCCATGGCCGCCGCCATCGGCGCCCGGATGCCCGTCAACGAGCCGATCGGCAACATGATCATCGACATCGGCGGCGGCACCACCGAGGTCGCCGTCATCTCGCTCGGCGGCATCGTCACCGCCAAGAGCATCCGCGTCGCCGGCGATGCCATGGACGAGGCCATCGTCCAGCACGTGAAGCGCAAGTACAACATGATGATCGGGCCGCGCACGGCGGAAGACATCAAGGTGCTTATCGGCTCGGCGTCGCCGCTGGACGACGAACTGATCATGACAATCAAGGGGCGCGACCTGATGGGTGGCCTGCCCCGCACCATCGAAATCCACAGCGAGGAAGTGCGCGAGGCCCTCTGGGAACCCGTCAGCCAGATCGTCAACGCGGTGCGCATGACACTGGAGAGAACGCCCCCCGAGCTCGCGGGCGACATCGTCGAGCGCGGCGTGTGCATGGCCGGCGGATCGAGCCAGTTGCGCAACCTGCCCCTGCTCATCAGCCAGGAAACCGGCGTCCCCGTCTACCTGAGCAAGAACCCCGAGACCGCCATCGTCGAAGGCGCGGGCCGCGTGCTCGAAAGCCTCGACACGATGCAGAAGCTCGAAGTCGCCGTGAAGGGGTAGGCTCTCATTCCCCCACCGTGTGACCACCAACGCCGCACCCCGCCCGGGGCGCGGCGTTTTCGTTTGGGGCAACAGGCCTTACTGATTCAGAAACGTGCACTGATCGCACGTGCGTTCGTTGTGCGCGCAGCACGACTGGAAGACATGGATGAGCGCCTGGTTCGCGAGTTCCGTACGGAACAACGCCTTGTCCTCGCCGCTGTCGCCCAGCAAGCGCCGCTTCATGAAATCCGTGACGGAGTTGCGCGGCAGCGCCGGGAAACGTTCGAGCGCTGCCCAGCACACCTCTTCGAGCACGGCATCCTTGTCCTGGCGCGCGGAGAGCACGAGCAGTGGCAGGATGACGTTGTAGAGCGTGGTACGCGCGGCGGGCTCGCCCAGCAACGCCTGCGGCCGGCACGGCTTGCCGCCCAGCGTGAAGTGTGTGTGGAAATAGTGCCCGGTGCCCTCAACAGCGAGCATCTCCGCCGCCTCGGCGAAGAGTTGCTTCCACGCCTTCGCGTCGGCGTCCTTGGCGGGGAACGCCGAGAAGCGCGCGCGCAACATTTCGAACAGCGGCGCGTCGCGATCAGCAAGGCGCGCGAGAAGAATCGCAACGGCGGCAAGGCGCCTCCCCGGAAAACCGGGCGGGCGCATTCCCGAAAACCAGCGCCGCGTCGGAGGCATCAGGCGGTCGGTGAAATAGGGACGGACGGGCTGCCAATGCTCTGCGAGACGGCGCACAAACACGGCGCTTTCATCGTCGAGCCCGTCGAAGAAGTCCGGCTGCGTCGGGAAAAGCTGGGCCGTGTGCAGCAGGATCGAGAGGAACAGATCCGTGTGCTGCGCGGCGGGAACATCGCGCGCCAGGTCGAGCAATTCGCTGCACGGCGCGCGCTTGCTCAGCAGGAAGTACAGTGTCTTTGAGGCCTTGAACCCCTGTGCCACCATCAGCGACTGGTAGATGAGTTGCGATTGCGAGGCGGTGGCGAGCTGGGCGCGGTAGCGGCCGATGCGCTCCTCGATGCGCGCGCGTCCCGCGATGGCGAAGAAGTTGCGGCGGCGCTCGGCAGGGAGCGCGAGGAACTGCTCGTGGCACAGGCCCAGGTACGCGGGGCGCCCCTGGGGGTAGTCGTTGACGTTGAGCGTGCGGCGGAGCGTTTCGAGATCGGGTTCGAGCGCGTGCGCGATGAGAAGGCGTTCGAGCCGGGTGCCGTTCTGCTTTTCCTCGTAGGGGCGGTCGTCGGCCGCTTCGAGGCAAACGTGCAGCACGACGTTGTTGTACTCGAAATCCTGGTGGTGGCCGTGGGCCTGCCAGCCCGAGGAACGCAGATGGATTTCGATGTCGCCGCTGAGTTCCTCGCCCGCGAGACGGATGCGCGCGCCCTGGAAATCGGGGCCGGGGCCGACGTTCCAACGCCCGACTTCGAGAACTTCAAGGCGCTTGCCGCTGGCCGTGACGAGTTTGCCGGCGTCGAGCAACTGGTCGAACCAGACGCACTGGAGCAGGCGTTCGTCAACGGTGCGCGGTTCGGCGGTTTCGCCGCGTTCGGCGATGTTCAGCGATTGCCGCAGGCGCTCGCCGAAAGCCGCGTGGGCATCGGCCCAGCGACGCAGGCGAACATCGGCGCTCATGCCTCGGGCTCGTCACCAAAGCAAGTACCAAGGGCACGTGCCGCACGAATCACGTGGTGATCGGGCGGTACCAACTTGAGGTGGCTGACGGCGTCCTCCAGTTTCACGGGCACGATGTCGGCACCCTTGAGCGCCGGCATCACGCCGGACTGTCCCTGGGCCAGATACTCAACGGCGGCAAAGCCGAAGCGCGTCGCCAGCAAACGGTCGAACGCGCACGGGGAGCCGCCACGCTGGAGGTGACCGAGGACTGTGGCGCGCGCTTCGAGACCGGTGAGTTCGGCGATCTGCTCGGCCAGCACGCTGCCCACTCCGCCAAGACGCACCGGGTCGGGTGAATCCGAGACGACCTTGGCAACCGTCATCTCGCCTCCCTTGGGCTTCGCGCCTTCGGAGACGGCCATGATCGTGAAGCGCTTTCCGTGGCGCGAGCGATCCTTGCAGTAGCGCGCCACCACCTCCAGATCATACTCGATCTCGGGAATCAAAATCACGTCCGCGCCACCGGAAACCCCGGAATACAGCGTCAGCCATCCGGCATAGCGCCCCATCATCTCCACGATCTGAACGCGATGGTGGGCCATGGCCGTGGTGTGCAGCTTGTCGATCGCCTCGGTCGCGGTATCGACGGCCGTCTGGAATCCGAAGGTGAGGTCCGTCGCTTCAAGATCGTTGTCGATGGTCTTTGGAATGCCGACAACGCGAACGCCGAGCTGGTGGAACTTGTTCGCCATGTGCTGCGTGCCGTCGCCACCGATGCAGATCAGCGCGTCCCACCCCATCGAGTTGATGTACTCGACGCAATCGCCCGAAACGTCCAGGCGCTGCTTCTGGCCGTTGACGTTCATGGAATGGTCGAACGGGTTGTCCTTGTTGCTGCTGCCCAAGATCGTGCCGCCCAGCGTGAGAATACCGGAAACGTCGGCGGAAGTCAGCTGGTGCGCATTACGGTGAATCAGGCCGCGGAAGCCATCCTCGATGCCGTAAACATCCATGCCGTAGTCGAACATGGCGGTCTTGGCAACGGCACGGATGACGGCGTTCAGGCCGGGGCAATCGCCCCCGCCCGTGAGAATGGCAATGCGGCGCGGAATGGCGGCGGAGTCGGGCGACATGACAGAAATCCCCTCGGGTACGTTGCGGAGGTGCTACCCCGGAAGGACGATGCGGGGAAGAAGATTTTTAGGCAGGGAGGGAAATCGGAATCAGGCTGATGGCTGGGCCATCACCTCGTTCATCGCCCGCAACAACGCGTCGAGGCGGAACGGCTTGTGCAGGAACAGGCGGGGCGCCTTGATCGTGTCGAGCAGTTCGGGCGCAATCTGGAGGCCGGATGTCAGGATGAACCGCAGACGCGGATTGCGGGCGTGGAGCAGAGCCGCAAGTTCGATCCCCTCCATGTCGGGCAGGCGCATGTCCACAATCGCAAGCGAAGCGCCTTGCAGGACGCCTGGCTCTTCGTTGAGCACCCCATGTCCGCTGCCGTAGGACGTGACCAGGTGCCCGATGGCCGCAAGTCCGCGCGACAACGCACGGGCCAGCATCGCCTCGTCGTCGATCAGAAGCACCTGATAGGTCTCGGGAGTTGCAATCCCACTGGCGAAGCCGTGGAGACCGGAAGGGACGGCGGCCTTCTCCTCGCGCGGCACGGCGGGCATTGGCGCCGCATAGGCAAAATCACCGAAACGCAGGACGTGAACGAAGCGCGTGCGGCCTGTCTCGGGCGAAACGACCCGGCGCGACCTGACGCGGTAGCGCTGGCGGCTGTTCTCCGGGTCCGGCAACTCGGACGTCAGCTCCAGGGGCTGATCGTGGGCGCCGCCCTCCTCGTACATCCCGGCCAGGGGGCGCAGCAGCGGAATTTCGCTCACATGCCGGTCGAACCAGCCACCCGCATCCCCGAACAGATGATGTGCCGCTGCCTGATTGATCCAGATCAGATTCCCGCACCTGGACGTCAGCACCACCAGGTCCGCGATGGAATCCAGCGTGCTCTCCCATATGGCCTTCGTCTCGCTCAGTTCCTCGAGATTCAACGCCTTGTCGGCGATGATCCCGAGGAAGGACGCGAAACTCTGGATCATAGGGAGATGGGAATCCAGTTGGGAAGAATCGCCATCGGTATGCAGCGACAGAAAGCCTACTGACGCGCCGTGGGCCACAAGCGGAACGTACAAGGCTTGGCGGGATGCGCGCCATCCCTCGCCCAGCAACCATCCGTGTTCGTCGCTGTGCACGTCCGCCGCTGGAATGGCCTGGCTTCGCTCCAGAGAGGCCAGCACATGCGCGTGCTTCTCGATTGCCGTGGGGACTCTGAGGACATTGGGCGCCGCATGAACACGGAGACCGCCTCCGTAGCGGGCAGCGATGGAAATTGAGAGGGCAGCGACGCCGGTCTGTCGTTCGAGGAACGAGCACGCGATTTCGCACACCGCCGCGATGTCATCCGCGTCCACAAGCAGACACTGGACATCGTGGAGGACGCTTTCGTTCGTCCGCTCCATCTCTGCTGCCATTTGCGTGCGTACCTCCCGCTCGCTGCTGCCGCCTCGCCCTGAGAGCAAGGCTCTTTCCCCCGGAAACGACCCCCAATCGTCAAATCGTCTTTCTCCCGCTCGCAGGCGAAAGAAAGTACCTGCATGCCACAGGTATTCCTGACTCTTGGTACAGTGTACCCCGGAAGCCCTCCCGGCTCAAGCCTTTCCCGCGTGCCACCGTCCGTTGCACCGAATTGGGGCATAAAACATGGGAGTCCCGTCCCGCCATGTTTCCCTCGCCCCGGATCGTCCCCAGAACCGAGGAACGCGCAACGCCTCCGGCCGGATGCAACCCGATGCCCGCCCTCCAAAGAGAATGCGCCAGTCCCGCCGCCACCGGAGCACCGCGTGCCTGAAACAGTGCCCGGCACCCTCCCCACATCCACCGACCACGAGCGGCGAGGCGTTATCGCCGGCCTGCTTGCCTACGGCTGGTGGGGCTTCTTTCCACTCTACTTCAAGGCCATCCGGGCGGTTCCGCTCGGCGAGGTCGTGGCCCACCGCTACGTCTGGTCCCTCGTGGTTCTCGCGGCCATTCTTGCGCTGCGGGGCGACCTGCGGGCGACGCCCCGCCTGCTGCGCGATGGACGCCTCGCCGCCACCCTGCTCCTCTCCGCCTTTCTGCTCTCCTTCAACTGGCTGTTTTTCATCTACGCCGTTGGGGCCAATCTCGTTTTACAGGCCAGTCTGGGCTACTTCATGAACCCGCTGGTGAACGTGCTGCTCGGTTGCCTCTTTCTCAAGGAACGCCTCTCGGCACGCCAATGGGTGAGCATCGCACTGGCTGGTGTGGGAGTCAGCGTGCTGACGGTGCTGACGGGCTCGCTCCCGTGGATTTCGCTGATCCTGGCGTTCAGCTTCGGCTCCTACGGACTTGTCCGCAAGGTGGCCTCGGTGGGGCCGTTGCGGGGGCACGCGATCGAAACAGCGATGCTGGCGCCGTTTGCGCTGGCATACCTGCTGTGGCTGGGCTGGCACGGCAGAGCGGCGTTCCCCGGCCCCTCGATGCAGGTGAATCTGCTGCTGCCAGTGATCGGGCTCGCGTCGGTGATGCCCTTGCTGTGCTTCGTATATGCGGCCCGGAGGCTGCGCTACTCGACGATCGGATTCCTGCAATACATCACGCCAACCATGCAGTTTCTGCTGGCCGTGGCCGTCTTCGGCGAGACATTCGGCGTGGCACGGCTGACGGGCTTCGCATTCATCTGGGCAGGCCTGGCGCTGTATTCCTGGGAGACGTGGAGCCAGGCCCGGGCCCGGCGCACCGAATCACTCAGGGCACCTTCTGCACCATCCGAAAACGCATGAGGAACTCCGGCGCGGTCATCGAGGCGTTCTCGGTCGTGCTGAGTTCCAGCAGGCCGTCAGGCGAATTCTTGGCGGGCAGGAAATAGCCCGCGAACCTCACGCGGTCGCCTTCCTTGAGCGACGCCAACGACGCCATCAGGGGCGAGTCCGCCGGGACGAGCGTGCGCGTTTCCTTGTCCGCCTCGGGCAGCAGATGCGTGGCCACCGTGACGCGGCGCGAGCCGTCGAGCTGAATCGCCAGTGTTGCGCTCCCGTCCGCCGCCGTGCCGCGCGCCTTTACGATCCCCGTCCACCCCATCACGCCGTTGTTTTCCGGCATCATGGCGAGCAGGTCGCGGGCTCGCTTGGCCCGGATGGAGGAACGCTGGAGATCCGTGGTGGCGGTGCGATAGCGCACCGAGTAGGAGTTGATGAGGTCCTCCAGCGCCTTCTGATCGACGCTCTCCTCTGCGGAGGCGGGCACTTCGAGTGGGCTGGGCGTGGGGCGTTCGAGCGATTCGATCACCCCCACCTGATAGGTGACGTTGGCCGTGTTGAACTTCAGGTGGAACTCGCCGGGGCCCGGGTACTCGGCTGAATCCGACGTGTTCCCCTCGATGTCAAGATGCTCGCCACCGAAGGAATCGCCGGCACGAAAGACCGTGATGCCAAGACTGGCGAACTTGGGGTCGGTCGTTGCATGGGTGTTCCAGACCATGCGCCAGCGACGCCCCTGAATCCGAAAGGGAGCGGTGACCGTTGGCTCGCTGCCGTGAAAAACGGCGACGGCGCGCCACCCCTCGGGAACGGGCAGACTGACCTGATCGGCCTTTTCGTCAGGGCTCGGCTCCACGGCAGCGGCGGCGGCTTCGCGTTGCTTGCGTGCTTCCGTGGCGGCCGCCACGGCTTCCTGTTTCTCGCGGCGAGCAGCGTCGCGCAGAGCAATTTCGTCAAGGCGCTGCCGAATCGTTTGGGCAGCAACGCCGGAAGTTTCGGCCGAATCGACTGCATAGATTTCCAGCGCCTGGCGCAGGTTGGGCTCCGCCGCTGCATCGTCGCCGAGCGCAATCTGCACCTCGCCCAGCGCCCGCGCCAGATTCGCCACCGCCAGCGAACCCGCTCCGAATTGCTGGCGGACGACGGGCACGGATTCCGTCAGGATGGCCTCGGCCTCGGCGTAATCGCGCAGCCGAAAGAGCACGATCGCATACTCGTAGGCCACGGCGGGCCAGTTCTCGTAAGCGGCCCGGTCCTTTTTCTGGGCCTCATAGGCCTTCGCATAGCTGTCGCGTGCTTTGGGGAAATCGGGGATCTTGACGTAGAAACGGCCGAGCTCGACGTGTTGGCCGATGGTCGCGGGATCGTTGTCTCCCAGGCCAAGCGAGAGAACCCCGAGGAGCTGCTTGTGAAGGTCCTCGGCCACCGCCACCCGGTCCATCAGGCGATTCGTTTCGGCGAGCAGGCGCGTCGTATCGACCGCGCGCGGATCTGTCATCGTAAACGTTGTGGCGGCTTCCTTCTCGGCCGCCTCCAGCGCCTCGCGCGCCTCCGCGTAATTGCCTTCGTCAAAGGCCGCTTTGCCTTTTTCGAGATGCCCGAGCCACTCGGTCTCTCCCGCCCACAACGAAGCCGCCAGCGTCAGACAGCAGAACGTCAGCACCCACGGGGTGCGTCGAATGGATGAAAACTTCATGCCCGCTTCTCCCGGTGGAGCAGTTTCGAGCGCATGCCCCCGCATCCGCCATCTCCCTGCTAAGCCCCACGCGGGGGACGTGCCAACAGAAACCCGGCGTGCCGCCAAAGGAGCCCCACGCCCAGCCTGCACGAAAACTGCTTCCCCACGAGGTGACCCGAAAGGAGGGTGCCATGAAGACGCGCACGGAACACGATTCCCTGGGAACCGTGGAAATCCCGGCGGAGGCCTACTGGGGAGCGACAACCCAGCGCGCACTGGAGTGCTTTCCCATCTCCGGCCTGCGCCATCACCCCGTCTTCATCGACGCCTATACGATGCTGAAGCTGGCGGCGGCGGAGGCCAACCGGCGCTGCGGCGTGCTGGAGCCCCGCCTGGCCGACGCCATCGTCCGCGCGTGCCACGAGATTCTCGACGGCAAGTGGCGCGATCAATTCGTCGTCGACGTTTTCCAGATGGGCGCCGGCACCAGCATCCACATGAACGTGAACGAGGTGCTGGCAAACCGGGCCAACGAACTGCTGGGCGGCGCCATCGGCACCTACGATCCCGTCAGCCCCAACGATCACGTGAACTTCGGGCAATCGACCAACGACACATTCCCCACGGCGATGCGTCTGGCGATTCTGTTGCTGCTGCGCGACCACCTGCACGAGCCCCTGGTGCAAATGGAGAAAGCCTTCCTCGCCAAGGGCACCGAGTTCGACGCCGTCGTGAAGAGCGGCCGCACGCACCTGCAGGATGCCGTTCCCATCCGTCTGGGCCAGGAGTTCCGCGCCTATGGCGAAGCGTTGCGCAAATGCCACGCCTCGATCGCCCACGCGCGAAAAGGCCTCTGCGCGCTCGGCATCGGCGGGTCGGCAGCCGGCACGGGGCTCAACACCGCGCCCGGATACCGCGACGCCGTGATCGAGGAACTAAAGAACCTCTCCGGCATCCGCGACCTCGAAGCCAGCACCGACATGCGCGAAGCCATGCAGAGCCAGCGCCCCGTGGCGGAAATCAGCGCTGCGCTGCGCAACCTCGCCCTCGAACTCGGCCGCATCGCCAACGACCTGCGCCTGCTGGCCAGCGGACCCGCCACCGGACTCGCCGAAATCGTCCTCCCCGCCGTCGCCCCCGGCAGCTCCATCATGCCCGGCAAGGTCAACCCCTCGATGCTCGAATGCACCAACATGGTCTGCTTCGAGGTCATCGGCAACGACACCGCCGTGGCGTGGGCCGTCGGCGCCGGCCAGCTCGAACTCAACGTCATGATGCCCCTCATGCAGCACAAGGTCCTCACCTCGATCCACGTCCTCGGCACCATGACACGCGAACTGACAAACCGGTGCATCCGCGGCATCGAAGCCAACGAGCCGCGCTGCCGCCGCTACGCGGAAAGCTCCATGGGACTGGCAACGGCACTGAACACCCACATCGGCTACCACGAAGCCGGGCGCGTCGCGAAGAAGGCGCTCGCGGAGGGGCGCACGCTGCTCGACATCGTACGCGAGGAGAAGCTGCTCAGCGACGACGACCTCGCACGGGCGCTCGACCCCGCCATCCTGACGGAGCCGGGAATACCGGGAAAAACGCGGAAGGAACGGAAGACCTAACGCGCGGCGATGCGCATCATCTGATTGGCGCCGCGCTGGAACTCATAGGGTACGCACTCAATCGAAACGCGAAACCCCTCCGCCGTCAGAGCGTCGCGGACGGCCCCGGCATGCCCCGAGGGGGCACCTTCCATGTCGATGAGCGGGAAGACACGGACCTCCCGGGCCACACGGAGAAGCTCGCGAAGAGCCGCAACGTGGGCCTCAGCGTCGAACACATGGCTGTACAGAAACAGCAGGTGCGAACAGACGGCCAAATCGAAGGCACCACCCGAAAACGGAAGCGCGGGGAGTGATGCCGCCACGTACCTCCCCCGGCACCGTCCCCCCTCATAATCCACCAAAAACCGCTCAAGAGCCGTTCGCCGACGATCAACCATCTCCTCGGGCGTGCGAATGTCATCCCACACAAAGCGATCGCGGTCGCGGCGAACCATTTCAAGAATGTCATCGGAGACCGCGTCGAAACGCGCCCCAATCTGCGACCCACCGAAGGCGTAGACGGGGTCCACGGAAACAACGCGCCCTCCCATCGCCGTCAGCTCAGCGTTGAAACTGGCTGGCCCATCCCCGATGCCGAGAAGCCGCAAGGCGAAGTCCTCTCTGGAAAGGGCAAACATTCGCCGATACTCATCGAACGTCCTGCCCCACGGCACGACATTGTCGATAAGCTGCGATGGACGCTTGGGCGGCATGCTGGGGGAAGTGGCGTCTCCGACAGGGTTCGAACCTGTGACCCCAGGATTAGGAATCCTGTGCTCTATCCAACTGAGCTACGGAGACGCATGGAATCGGCCGCGCAGGCCGGGCGAAAGCGTCGGCCCATCTCCCCGCGACGGTCAACGCGGATTTGGCGGCGGATGCCCGAGCGCGTCCAGCTCGCCGGGCGAGTTGATGCTGCCGCACCGCAAAGCATCGGCCGCGGTCAGGGTAATCCGCCGGGCGGGCAGTCCGTGCAGCAGGTGACGCGGCGACAGGCGCCCCGCGTCCAGAGCCGCCGAAACCGCCCCCCCCAGCGATGCGGGGAGCAGGCAGGGAAACGGCGCGAGCGATTCGCCGGACTCCGTGACGAAGTACGCAGCCCCGCGCCCGTCACCCACCAGCGGACGCAGCAGGCCGGGCGTCAGCAAAGGCTGGTCGCAGGTGACGATCAGCCAGGCGTCGGCCAGTCCGGAGGCAAGGAGCGCGTCAATCCCCGCCAGGGGCCCGCAATCGGCGACACGGTCGGCAAGGCGCACCCACTCCGCCGGTGGGCAATAGCCCCGGCACTCCCCCGCCACGGCAAGGCGCTGGACGAGCGGGGCCAGCGCGGCGGCGGCGTGCTCGATCATCGGGCGTCCATCGGAGAGCACCACACCTTCCTTCGGCGCTCCCATGCGGGTGCTCCGTCCACCGGCCAGAATGCCGCCTCCGATCACCATGACGCCTGCTCCGTCGCGCGGGAGAGTTGGCGGCCCCCGGCAAGTTTCTGCACGGTCCACCACGGACAACCCTCCTTTCAAGGTCCGTTGCGGGTCAACTGATGGCGGGACAGGGCAGAGACGAACCGCGCCCTCCCCCCCCTTGCCGGTTGCGTCCGCTGTGGAATGTGCCATTCTCCCGCCTGAGAGCCTGACGGGTACTTTCTTCACGGATGAGAGTCCCGAACCAGTTCCAGCAAGGGATGAGAAGCTATGAGTCGAATGAAGAGATGGACGTGGAGCACAATCACCGCGGCCGCGATCGCCGCCGCAATGCCAGGAGCCGGTGAATCTTGTTGGGGCAGCACGTCGCCGGACGACTGCATCGTCGCGAAGACGAGTGCCACGCTCGCCGGCAAGTCGCATAACGAACGCGTCGAGGCTCTGGCGCGCGCCGTGGTCTCACGCGCCGGAGCGAAGTCCGCCGAGGGCCTGGCGCTCTCCTCTTTTCCGGCAGGCACGCGCCTCGATCATCTGGAATACGCGCAGACCGACAAGGCGGGCAACGCCGAGCACGTCATCTTCTACGTCGAGTTCCCCGAATCCTTCCACGCCAACGGCGAATGCACATCCTACCGCCTCAGTCAGATGGGGAACGAATTCATCCACGCGCTGCAGGAGGAAGGCATCAGCGGGTACTTCCTGCGCGTTCACGATCCGAAGTCCGGCGAGTGGCTTGCCCCCGACGAAATCGCGCCGCTCGAGGAAGTCTCCACGTACACCCCCGAGATCGACGAGGCCACCGTGGCAATGGCCAAGGAACTCGGCAAGAACGCCTTCCGCGAACTTTCGGCGGACAAGCGCGCTCCCTTCATCAATCCCGGCCAGCCGCAGGGCTCGCTCAGCGGCCGCACCGTTTTCCTGAATCAATCGCACGGCTGGTTTGACGACTACGCCGGATCGCTGGCGCGCTGGCGCGTGCAGCGCGGCAACGCCTTCGGCACGCTGGAGGATTTCGACAGCGCCGAGTTCCTCAACATCTACGTTCTGCCGATGCTGCGTAACGCGGGCGCGAAAGTGATGACTGTCCGCGAGCCGGATTTGCAGACGAACATGGTGATCGTCGACAACTCCGACACGGCCGCCGGGTTGTCCAACGGGCGCTATGTGGAAACGGGCAGCTGGGCGAACTCCAGCCTCGCCGGCTTTGTCCATAAGACCGGCGCGTCCTGGAACGGCGTCACGATCAATCCCTTTGACCAGGGCTCGGGGCAAAACCGCCTCTCGTCCGGCCTGACCACCGGCACGCCGACCGCCACCGCGACCTGGACCGCCAACATCCCCGCCGACGGCTTCTACAACGTCTATGCAAGCTGGACGCCCTTCAGCGGCCGCGCGCAGGACGCCCAGTACCTCGTCCACCACAGCGGTGGCGTCAGCGAGGTGCGCGTCGACCAGACCATCGACGGCTACACCTGGTTTCTGCTCGGCAACTGGTACTTCGAGGCGGACGCGCCGGAGAACGAGCGCCAAGTCGTCCTGACGAACAACAGCAACGACACCGACGCCGTCAACGTCTCGGCCGACGCCGTGCGTTGGGGCGGCGGCATGGGCGACTTTGCCCGCCATGCCAACGGAGTCAGCGGACGCCCGCGTTGGGAGGAGGAGGCCGTTATCAACCTCCAGTTCTACGGCATGGGCCTCAGCGGCCTGCACTACACCGGTGACGACGACGAGGAGGGCGGTTGGGCCGATCGTCCCCAGTACGCCAAGTGGGAACACAGCATCAAGGACGGCAGCGTGGAGGACGCCGTCTACATCGCCTGGCACACCAACGCCTTCAATGGCGAGGCGCGCGGGCTCAGCTCCTTCCGCCACAGCAGCGCCACGGCCGAGTCAGAGAATCTGCAAACAATCATGCACGACAAACTCTACAACGCCATCAACACCCAGTGGTTCACAGGCGAAACGTGGACCGTGCGCAGCAAGAACGTCACGAACTTCGGCGAGAACAATCAAAACAACCTCGGTACCAACCTGCCCGGGATGCTCCTCGAAGGCCTCTTCCACGACAACGAAGAGGACTCCACCGCGTACAACGAACCCGAGTTCCGACTGATGCTGGCCCGCGCCTTCACCCACGGAATCATCGATTACTTCAACGACCGCGATGGCACGTCGCTTCCCTATCCGCCCGAGACGCCTGTGAACTTCCGCGTCGAATCGCTCGGCAACGGCCAGGTGCAACTGTCCTGGTCGCCGGGGCCGTCGGGTGGGTTCTACGGCGCCGCCCCAACGAGCTATCGCGTCTATCGCAGCAAGAACGGCTTTGGCTTCGACGATGGCACGGTCGTCAGTGGAACGACAACGACGCTGACCGGGCTCCCCACCGCCGGGCAGGCCGAGTACTTCCGCGTCGCCGCCGTCAACGCAGGCGGCCAGTCGTTCCCGACCGAAACGCTCGCGGCCTCCGACGGCAGCGGCGACGTCCTGATCGTCAACGCCTTCGATCGGAATCAACGCTCGCAGATCCCCACGGAAACCATCACGAACGCGGGCACCGACCTGCGCCGCCACGACCCACGCAACTTCCAGGCGTTCAACTACATCATCGAACACGCCGAAGCCATCGCCCCCTCGGGCCTGCGCATCAGCAGCACCAGCAATGAGCCCGTCGCCAACGGCACCATCAGTCTGGGCGACTACGCCCTCGTCGTTTGGATCGGTGGCGAGGAAGCGACCAACGACGACGCCGTGAGCGCCGCCGAACAGACGCGCCTGAGCACCTACCTCAATGCCAACGGCAAGCTGTTCATCTCGGGCGCCGAAATCGGCTGGGACCTCGGCCGTTCCGGAGTCTCCAGCGGCACCGACGTGGCCTTCTACAACAACGCGCTTCGCACCGCCTATGTCGCCGACGACGCGGGCACCTACAACGTCACCGGGACTGCGGGCGGGCCGTTCGCCAGCGTCGGCACGTTCTCCTTCGCTCCCACCAGCGGTGCGCGCTACGACGCCGAATACCCCGATGTTATCGCCACGAGCGGTGGCTCCCAAGTGGCGCTGACGTACTCGGGCGGTAGCGGCGGCACGGCCGGTGTTTCCTACAGCGGCACCTCAAAGGTCATCTCGCTCGGCTTCCCGTTCGAGACAATCGCCACCGCCGCAAATCGGCGCACCGTGATGGAAGCGGCTCTCGCCTTCTTCGACGTCGCGTCACCGGCGAGTGTGAACTGGGAAGTCTACTGACCTCTCTGCCCGCCGTTCAACACACCGCACTCAACAAAGGCTCCCGCGCACCTGCCGGGGGCCTTTCTGCTGAATAAATCCGTCACTCCCCCAACACGCAAAACGCGCCGCTTCGGAAAACCGAAGCGGCGCGCGGTGACTTGCTGGGTAGAGGGTTGTGGTCAGGAGGAACGCGGACGGGAAACCGTCCGGCGGGCGGGGCGCTGGGGGCGCGCGCCGCTGCCATGCTGGGGACGTGCCGGACCACGCGACGAACGGCGCTGGACGCGGGCGGGCTCGGCCAGTGGCACGGCGCCTTCCCAGTCGGTGCGCTCGATCGCCCGGCCGATGGCGCGCTCGATCATGCGCAGCGCGCCGCCTTCCTCGGGGGTGACAAACGTGATCGCGTCGCCCGAAGCGCTCGCGCGCGCCGTACGGCCAATGCGATGCAC
Source organism: Candidatus Sumerlaeota bacterium (assembly GCA_030156535.1). Taxonomy (GTDB): domain Bacteria; phylum Sumerlaeota; class Sumerlaeia; order SLMS01; family JAHLLQ01; genus JAHCAW01. The sequence goes on along the minus strand of JASGMJ010000041.1, from coordinate 5,439 downwards.
GTAGTCATCGGGGGTGGCCGGTATGTCGTAGTTCACGACGTGGCTGATTCCTTTGACGTCGAGCCCACGGGCGGCAACGTCGGTGGCCACGAGAATCTGATGGCGGCCGCGGCGGAAACCGTCGATGGCGCGGTCGCGCTTGTTCTGCGAGTGTCCGCCATGGATCGACTCGGCGCGAAAGCCTTCCTTGATCAACTGGCGTGTCAGCTTGTCCGTCGCCCGCTTGGTGCGCAGGAACACGAGCGTGGGGCCCACGTCCTCCTGGCGCAGAATGCGCGCCAGCAGCGCCGGCTTTTCCTCGCGCACCACGGTGTACACACCCTGACGCACGGCGTCGGCGGGGCGCGCAATTGCGCCTGCTTCCACCCGCACGGGGTCGCGCTGCATCGTGTCGGCCAGCGTCGCGATGTCACGCGGGAACGTGGCAGAGAACATCATCGTCTGGCGATCGGCCGGCAACGCCGCGATAATGCGGCGAATGTCGGGAAGGAAGCCCATGTCGAGCATCCGGTCCGCCTCGTCCAGGACAAACGCGGAAACGCCCGAAAAGTTCACGTTTCCACGCTGCATGTGGTCGATCAGACGGCCGGGCGTGGCCACGACGATCGAAACGCCGCCGCGCAGCGCGCGCGTCTGGCGCTCCATCCCGACGCCGCCGTACACACACGTGATCGTGCGGTTCAGCGCATGCGCCAGGGGGGCGAGGACATCGTGGACCTGCTGGGCGAGCTCGCGCGTCGGCGCCAGCACCAGCATCCGCGTTCCACCGCGCGGCGTTTCGGCCAGACGGGTGAGTGCGGGCAGCCCGAAGGCCAGCGTCTTGCCTGTGCCCGTCTGGGCGATCGCGACCAGGTCGCGGCCTTCCAGCGCCACAGGGATGGCCATTGCCTGGATGGGCGTGGGTTCAGTGATTCCGTGCCGCTTCAACGATTGGAGGCAGCGCGGATGGATATTGAGTGCATCAAAACTCATAGAGGGGTCTTTCCATACAGTGAATTCGTCGTCTCAGTGCGTGCGCGACTGGTTCTGGTGCTCGCCACGGGCCGAGCGAACCAAAAAGGCGCCAAGACCGAAATCCAGTGGATGGAGGGGAGAGCTGACGAGGGAGATAAGGGGATACCTGGCCGTCCGTCGTGTTACAGAACAACAACGTTGGAGTGAAGGTATCCGATTTCCCGGGAGCATGGCAAACGAAATTTATACCCACCGAGAGAATAGGCTTTATAGACGCCCCCCTCCCCGCTTGCCCTGCGGCGGCGCGGGGCCAACGCTCCACGTTCAAGCCCCGCACCGGGAGTGACCCATGCCGCCGACGCACCAACAGTTCACCAGCGACAATTGCTCCGGCATCTGCCCCGAAGCGCTCGCCGCCCTGCTCGAAGCCAACGCCGGGCACGACCGCTCCTACGGCGACGACCGATGGACCGCCGAGGCCTGCGAACTCTTCCGCGCCCTCTTCGACGCCGACTGCCAGGTCTACTTCGTCCTCACCGGCACCGCCGGCAACGCCCTCGCTCTCGCCTCCGCCGCTTCCTCCTACCACAGCATCATCTGCCACCGCGTGGCCCACGTGGAAGTGGACGAATGCGGCGCGCCCGAGTTCTTCAGCCACGGCGCGAAAATCCTGCTGGCCGACGGCGAAGACGGCAAACTCACCCCCAAAGGCATCCGCGAAATCGCCACCCGACGCGCCGACATCCACTACCCCAAGCCCCGGGCCGTCTCCGTCACCCAGTCCACCGAAGCCGGCACGGTCTACTCCCCCGCCGACCTGCTCGCCCTCCGCACCGCCTGCCGCGACCACGGCCTCGCGCTCCACATGGACGGCGCGCGCTTTGCCAACGCCGTGGCCTCGCTCGGCTGCGCCCCGCGTGCGATCACCGCCGACTGCGGCGTCGACGTGCTCGTCTTTGGCGGATCAAAGAACGGGCTCTCCATCGGCGAAGCCGTCGTCTTCTTCAACCCCGCAATGGCCGACGAGTTCGACTACCGGTGCAAGCAGGCCGGCCAGTTGCTCTCCAAGATGCGCTTTGTCGCCTCGCAGTGGGTGGGTGTGCTGCGCGACGGCGCGTGGCTGCGCCATGCCCGCCACGCCAATGACTGCGCCGCCGAACTCGACCGCCAACTGCGCGCGATTCCCCAGGCCACCGTTCTTTTTCCGCGCCAGGCCAACGGCGTCTTCGTGCGCCTCCCCCCGCCCACCATTGCCGAAATGAACCGCCGCGGCTGGCGCTTCAGCGACACCTTCGGCCCCGGCACCATCCGCCTGATGTGCTCGTGGGACACCACGCCCGAAACCATCGCCGCCTTCATCACTGATCTGAAAGCCGCGCTGGAGGCGTAGAGCGGGTGGCTGGAAACAAGCGACCCCTCCCGGCCGCTCACGGTTCATTGCCTTACCACAAAGACACAAGGGCACCCGGGAAGTGCCCATGCCAGGATGTACTGTGCGTGGAGCATTTGGGAGAAGGTGTTCACCCCCTGCCGGGGCCCATTGCGGCAGACATTGCGGCAAGCAAATCGGAGAGCAAGAGGCCGTTGTTTGAGCCAAAATCTTGATGGGGCTCCTCGTTCCGACAAGGCCCAACATCCATCATCGCCGGTAACGTCTCGATCCAGCTGTTCCGCTGGAATGCTTCACGCGGACAAAAGGCACGTCTTCGCGTTCCACGTATTCCTCGGAAACAACCGTTGGCTCTGACATGGGTGCTTCTCCTCTCAAAGAAGATGGCGGTGGAGTTCGGGGGCCGGGCGGCGGCGGGACGACCTCGCTGTCACCAATCCGTGACCCATCCCGCTCACGAGACTCTGCTGACCATGAGCCAGCCACACTCTCGCGGCCCCCTTTGGGACACTCGAAAGCACAAGCCACAAAACATTGATTTTGAAAGGATTGGATGGAGCGGGAGACGGGACTTGAACCCGCGACATTCAGCTTGGAAGTCACATTCCGGCACTTTTCCCTCGTTTGCTCTAGCTTGTCGTCAGTATGCAAAAAGCCTATTTCCCAAGGGTTTTTGATTGATCTTGGCTTACGGTAGCGGATTTAGTTTGCGCGCACCATACTGACGAACATACTGACGAATTTCAAGACGCCACATTGGGGAAGATGACAATGGCCTTCGCATCAAAGGGAAATCGCGCTCGACTCACCCGCGCCACAATCAACGCCCTGACGGTCTCCGATCCGAGCAATCCGAAGTCCGTTGCCCGCCTCTGGGATGACAAGACGCCCGAGCTTCACGTTGTCGCCTCGCCACGGTCCAAGCGTTTCGCGCTGCTGTATCGCCGCGACGGACGCGAGCGGCGCGTTGTCCTTGGCCGATGCGACCGCATGACGGTGGACGAAGCCCGCGCCAAGGCAAAGGCCCTGCTTGGCGACGTGGAACGGGGTTCCGATCCCCTCGACGCGAAGGCGGCCGCCAAGGCGGACATTGATCTTCGCGCGTTCTGGGAAACGCATTTCCTCCCCGATGCCAAGCGCCGGTGGAAGCCCTCGACTCTCGCCGCCAACGTGCGCCGCTGGGATTTGTTCATCGCCCCCGCTCTTGGCCGCGTCCGCATCGGCGCTCTTGATCGTGCCGCCGTGGTCCGCCTTCATCGCCGCATGGCGGAAACGCCTATCGAAGCCAACCGATGCTTGGCCCTGATTCGCGCCATGCTGAACAAGGCGGAGGAGTGGGGTTTTGCCGAAGGTGCGAATCCGTGCCGCAAGGTGAAGCCCTATCCCGAGCACTCCCGCGAGCGGCTTCTTTCCCCCGCTGAGTTCAAGAGCCTTTGGCAAGCAATCGCAGCCGAAGAACTTGAAGGCGGCAAGAAGTCGGCAGGCAGGCCGAACGATCCCGAAACACTCGCACGCCTTGAAGCCGAGTTGCTCGCCGCCGGGAAGACGATCAAGCGCCGCAAGGACGGGGGCATTGACCGCCGTCAAGTCGCCGAATCCGTAAGCCGTGGAATCTCCCGCCATGCCGCCGGACTCTTCCGCCTGCTGATGACAACGGGTTGCCGCCTCTCGGAAATCCAGAAAGCCGAATGGCGTTTCGTCGATTGGGAATCCGGTTGGCTGAACCTGCCGGACTCGAAGACGGGCCAGAAGCGCGTGCCGCTCGCCGAACCGGCAATGCAGGAACTTCGCGCGCTTCACGCTCTCCGCTCACAAGATCGGTGGATCATTGAAGGCGACAAGCCGCACTCGCACCTTGTGGGGGCGCAAAAAGCATGGCAACGAGTCCGCACTCGTGCCGGTTGCCCCGACGTGCGCTTGCACGATCTTCGCCACGGCTTTGCGTCCGTTGGCGTCATGGACGGGCAGGGGCTTCAACTCATCGGCAAGACGCTGGGGCACCGTCAGGCGCGAACAACGGAACGCTATGCGCACCTTGCGGCCGATCCCGTGAAGGCCACGGCCGAACGCATCGCGGCCCTTATCGTGGACATGACAACGAAGGGCGGGGCCGAAGTTGTTGACCTTACCAAAAAACTAGGGACGGAGTAAATAACAACATTCTGAAACTCGCAAGACAATATCACGATACGATCCGCGTGACGGGCGAGAATCCCGTTTTCAAGGCGTTGGCAGGCAGTGCCTGACGCGCTTGCCAAGCCTTGCTGCTACTCACTCGGATAATTCATTTGTGAATAACCAGAAATTGCTTGAATGGGGTGCCGCTTGCCGTCAAGAGTCCCGAACTCTTGTGCCAAGGACGGCTTATGAAGACTTTCAATTCAGCGAAGAATCACAACGAAACCGAGAATCTTGACGGCGGCATCACCGCAAGCCCGTATCTCTCTACCTCCGAGGCTGCCGAGGTAATCCGGCATTCGCCCGCGACGCTCACAACGTGGCGCTGCCGCCGCTCCGACGGCCCGCCTTTCCTCAAGATCGGCCCTCGCAAGGTGCTCTACCCGCGCGCGGAATTGATTGCGTGGGCAGCGGCGCACGGCCTGCAAACGCACACAGCGAGCCGCCCGGCCGAAGGGTGAGGTGGCGCGATGCCTAAGCCACGCTCCGATGGAATTTGCCCCAAACCCGGCCATGCCCAACGCACAAAGGAGATGCTAGAGCGTCTTGTGGACTCTGGTCTCTCTTCGACTGACCGACTCATCCTGTTGGTCCTTGCCTTACATTGCGATAACTCCAGCAAGGCACATCCATCGTGCCAGACCATTGCCCGGTTGGCGGGATGCACCCGCGAGCACGTCCAGAAGAACGTATTACCTAAGCTCTGCGAACTGGGCATTGTGGAGAAGACCTCAAGGGGGTACAAGCGCATGAACCACTACCGGCTATGTCTCATGCCTACCTCCGAAGAGATGCTAGAGATTATATCTGAGAGAGCACCCGCGACTTGTGAAGCCCAGAGTTCACAAGAGAGTTGCGCGAAATCGAACATCTACGCTCCACTTGTGAAGTCCGGCCCGCGACTTGTGAAGTCTTCG
>JASGMJ010000040.1 GCA_030156535.1 Candidatus Sumerlaeota bacterium | reverse complement strand
TTTCCCCACTGTTTTCACGAAAGGCCATGGCACAAAAGCTCCGAGCAGAATTGGTCGTCTACTTGGAAGCAAGAATCAGGGGATAGCGCAGAGGTTTCTTCTCTGGCAGCCCGCGGTTTTTATGAGGAGCGCATCTCGGCCAACCTCACCGCCGTTCCCTTCAACTATTACTTTATGGATTGCGACGCATACGGCGAGGTGTACGACGACTACAATCCGCTGCACCGCAACCCGCTGGAAGCGGATGCGGCCGAGAGGACAAGACGCCTCGCTTGGCTGGCGAGTGACCGGGGACTGGTCGTCGGCGCGGAGGGGGGGAACGTCTACGCACTCGAAGGCGTTCACGTGCTGGAAGGGCTCCTCGGCCCCTACTTCGGCTGGGGCGACGAGGATATGTCGGATCGCCAATCGCCCTACTATCGCGGCAGATTCTATCCGCCGGACGAACCGGAGGTACAGTTCAAGCCCGTGCCGCTCAAAGAGAAGTATCGCCGCCTGCATTATGATCCCGCCGTGCGCATCCCCTTGTTTCAGGCAGCCTTTCACGATGCCGTGGTCACGACGCATCATTGGTCGAATGATCTGTTCAAGTACCCCGAGGTGACGGAAACCGTGGAACTTCTGGAAATCTTGTGGATGTGCCCGCCCATGGTGAATTTCAACCTTGGCACGCTCAAGGAACGCGGCGATGAATTGAAGGCGCACTTCGACCGCTGGTCGCCCGTGCACCGCAGGCTCGGTTTCTCCCGGATGACGGGCTTTCGTTTTTTGACGGACGACCACTTGGTGCAGGAAACGACCTGGGAGGACGGCACAAGGATCGTCGTCAACTTTGGCGAGAGCGATTTTGCAAAGGACGGTGTGGTTGTCGAAGCAGGTGATGTTGCGTTCCAATAAACCTCAAACATTCCTCAGGGGAGAGAGAATCAAAATGAGAACCCACATGAAGTTGCTGCTTGCCATGCTTCTCGCCGTGGCACTTTTCGCGCCTCGGCCCGCAGTCGCCGACGACACGGCGACAACCGATACCCTGAACAAGTGGCAGCGACTCTACCTTAATCGCACGGCCCTGTTTCGCGCGGAGAACGAAGCTCTCCAGCCCGGCGACAGACCAATCGTTTTCGCCGGGGATTCGCTCACTCAGGCGCTGCACCTTGACGAGCTTTTTCCCGGCCACCTGGTGCTCAATCGTGGCATCGCCTCGGACGGAACGGCCAACTTCCCCAATGCCGAGCCGCCCCACTACCGTGGCCTTGTCAACCGCTACGAGGACTCCATCCTGAATGCCCACCCACGTGTGCTCTTCATCCTCATTGGCACCAACGATGTCGGAATGCGGTCCATCGATCTGTCCTATTGGGAGCAGCATCTCGAATCATTGATCGATCGCGTGGAATCCGATCTTCCCGACTGCCGGATCATCCTCCACACCCTGCCGCCCTCTGGGCCTCCCTATTCCCGGGTCGAATCGCTGAACGAGCGGGCGGTTGAATACAACGACCTTCTGAAAGCACTCGCTGCTCGACGGAATCTGCCCATCATCGACCTCTGGGAAATCTACGCGAGCCCCGAAGGCATCCTGCCCAGTGACGTTACCAACGACGGACTCCACCTGAAACGCGAAGCGCACGAGCGATGGGCCGCCGCCGCGCGTCCGTACTTCACTTCCGATGGCAGTCGAGCGGAGCAGTAGGACCAATGCGAAGTGGCAACATCATGACAAAGATCTCAAAATAGTACCCGGAGAAGTGACTCATACGACGGAATACGATTCCGAAGACACGCAACGTAACCTTGATTTGCCCAGGCCCACTTGTGGCGCAAATCAATCCGGGTACTCCTCCACTTCGCAGTCAGACCGAAACCTTCTCTTCCTCCACCAGAGTGCAATTTGTCCTCCAGCCAAGAGGACTGTTGCGACCCCTGTGACCAATTCGATTGAGAAGGACCCAGAGAACGTTTCGATAACCAGTCCCCAGAGAAGAAACCCAATGAGTGGAGCGAATGCCATCAAAAGACACGTCGCAAAGACTCTGCGGACAAGCTGGCGTTCATCAGGGAAAAAGGCACTCTTTCTCACTTCGAGAATCGGACCGCGAGTATTGACCTGCGCAGCAGGAGGCAGTTCAAAATGGCGCCGTCCAGTCTTGGAATCTTGAAGGAGAAGCATCAAGCCCGCCAGTAGCCCCACGAGAAAAGAAAAGAATGCCGCCCCAACCGGATTGACCCAAGTCGACATCGCACGGCCGATACTCAATAGCCGATCGTGGACTTCCGTCGGCAACTCGGGAGAATCGGAGGAGAAAAAGAAGATCATTGTGTGAAGCGCGATCATGAACAGGGAAAAAAGAGTGCCGGACAATATCAGGGCAACGATGAGAATCGTGCGTATGAACACAATGATCGGCGCTCCCGCTCTTGCCTGTCGTACCAGGTGGTAGGGAACGAGAACAAAGGTGAATCCGCCGACCAGAATAGCCAGCACGGTGATACCCGCTGTGGGATGATACACGGCGGAAACGATGGCCACTGAAATGAAAAAGATCCTATAGAGATCACGAAATGCACCATAGAGCACTCGACCAAAATCCATCCTGCGTGGCTTCGGTTTCACACCATGCTCCTTCCTCTGATTCATCGAGACGGCACTTTCAACGTATCGGAACGACAGGCGGAAACGCAATGCCACATGACTGTCGGGCCTTTTCCCTCCCCGGGCAGGGCAGCAAGACGGACACCCCCACAGAATAATGAAAGGAGCAATGCCGCGCTACTGATACACAAGTGCTCATCAAGACCCGGTTCTGCCCATTGCGTAACAATGAGGTACTCCCGGCAACTTATCCGAGGCTCAATTCTGATGCATCGTCATTCATTCGCACACAAGGTCAGCGCGGCAGTTTCCTCACGGGTTCAGCACTTGGCCACCGCGGTTCTCTGTGCCATCCTCCTCTCACACTCCGGCATGGCCGCCGCGCAGGGAGTGGAATGGCGCAATGCAACGGAGTTCGAAATCGAGGGTAGAGGATGGCCCGAGACAACGGCTCCCTATGATCGGCTGCCAGATTCAGCCATTGGCAAGGTGCCTGACACTGCCTGGCGGCTGAGCAAGGATTCTGCGGGAATCTGCGTGCGCTTCGTCACAGATGCCTCCACCGTTTCGACCAGCTGGACGCTGACGAAACCCGGTCTCGCCATGGCGCACATGCCTGCGACAGGCGTCAGCGGTCTCGATCTGTACGCCCGCGCCTCGGACGGGGATTGGAAGTTCATCGGCAATGGCAGGCCGCACCACGTGGCGAACGAAGCCAACTTTACGTTCCCCGAAAACTATCCAGAGCTGCGGGAATGCCTCCTCTATCTGCCGTTGTACAACGGAGTTCGGGCGGTGCAAATTGGTGTGCCTGCAGGTTCCCGGCTGGAGGCACCGGCACCAAGGCCCCTCCACCGGCGCCAGCCAGTCGTCGTGTACGGAACATCGATTGCCCAGGGCGGGTGTGCATCGCGGCCAGGAATGCTTTGGTCATCCATTCTGGGCAGGCTCCTGGACCGGCCGGTAATCAATCTTGGGTTTTCGGCCTCAGGCACCATGGAGCCGCCGGTCGGTGACGTGCTGGCGGAGCTGGATCCCGCAGCCTACATCATCGACTGCATCTGGAACATGGGCGACTTGACTCAGGATGAGTACACACGACGTGTCTCGGGACTCGTGGAAACAATCAGAGCGAAGCACCCTCTCACGCCGATCGTGTTCGTCGGCCAATCCCTGATTCAATCTGAAGCACACCCCACCGAGTTCACCCGCAAGCAGGAAACCGCCGTTATTGCACTGCAGAATCAGGGTATTGAGCATCTCACGATCGTCCCCGGAGACGATCTGATCGGTCACGACGGAGAGGGCACCGTCGACGGTGTCCACCTCAACGACATCGGCATGCAACGGCAGGCCAAGGTTCTGGCGCCGATTCTCCAGAAGCTTTTGGATGATGAGAAGTGATTCAGAGCCAACCTTGTGGGAAGTCACGGATTCAGACAGCCGGATGACTTCTCCTGATTGAACCCTACTCGCGGCAGCATCCGCTGACTCATTTGATACGGTCGAAGATCATGAAGTCTTTTGAGCTCATCCTGTCAGTTGCTGTGTTCTGCCTCTTTGCGAAGGCGCTCTCTGCCCAGCCAACACTTCGCGAAGCGTACGAAAAACATTTCTTGATAGGAGTGGCTCTCTCCGAAGCTCACTACACCGGTGAAGACCCAGAGGTCTCTCAACTTATCACTTCGGAGTTCAACACGGTTACGGCAGAAGTCGCCATGAAGTGGAAGTATCTGCACCCCCACGAGGACGTCTACACATTTGAGAGCGCCGACCGTTTTGTGGAGTTCGGGGAAACCAACGGAATGGCGATTATCGGCCACACCCTCATCTGGCACAACGACACTCCGGACTGGGTTTTTCTGGACGATGAGGGCGCCCAGGTCGACAGAGAGACGTTATTGAAACGAATGCGTGATCACATCCACACCGTCATGGGTCACTACAGGGGACGCGTCAAAGGCTGGGACGTGGTCAATGAGGCGCTCGAATGGAATGGGGAATTTCGAGACTGTCCGTGGCTTCGCATCATCGGAGAGGACTATCTCATCCGCGCTTTCGAGTTCGCCCGTGAAGCCGATCCCGATGCTGAACTCTACTACAACGACTTCGGCCTGGAGAACGAGGAGAAGCGCATCGGTGCCCTCCGCCTCCTGAGGCGATTGAAGGATGAGGGGATCCTTCCTGATGGAATTGGTATTCAGGGGCATGTCAATCTCAACTGGCCCTCTGCACAACAGCTTGAGGACACCCTCAACGACTTTGCGGCTGAGGGCGTGAAGGTCATGATTACTGAGATGGATGTGGATGTCCTGCCTTCGGGAAGAAAAACTGAAATGGTTGATGCGGATGCCACCCGGCGGCAGGAAGCATCGTCGCAACTGAATCCCTATCAAGAAGGCCTTCCTGAAGAGAAGCAGCAAGAGCTCGCAACGCGGTATGCCGAGCTTTTCTCCATCTACCTAAGGCATTCCGATACCATCGACCGCATTACCTTTTGGGGACTGGGTGATGGTGAGTCATGGCTGAATGAATTCCCAATCGAAGGACGCACCAACTACCCATTGTTGTTCGACAGGAAACTCAAAAAAAAGCCAGCATACTATTCTGTTATATCTGCAGCACAAACCTTGACTGATTCTCCATCCGATGATAAGCATCAGAGAACTGCTTCTGCAGATGACACAGAATGACTCCAAGATATAATTTAGGTTTCGATGAAGAAGCACCAGAATCAAATTGGCAGAAAGAGCCTGAAGACAGCATTCCATATGATCGCACTCATCCTTTGGGCTTCCCGACCAGGATGACGATGTCCACAGATTCCCAGTCATCTCAGATAACAGGTCGTTTTGCGCGCCTGCCTAAAGGGCTCAACGTAGGGCTTTGGCACTCTGCACGAAAGACAAAGACTAGGGGTTGTATTTGAAAACCATGTCTATTCTCTATATTCTGGGCGGGTTGCCCGGAACAGGCAAGTCGACTATCGCACGTGTTCTCTCAGAGAGAATCGGGGCGACTTGGCTCCGTATAGACACCATCGAACATGCGCTAGCCGAATTCGGAATTCCTCCTGATCGAATCTGCGGGAAAGGCTACCAGCTTGCGGGCGCCATCGCCGCAGACAATCTGCGTTGCGGTCGTGATGTGATTGCCGACTCTGTCAATCCTGTCACTGCATCACGGCATGCATGGAGGAGAATTGCTTCTGATTCTCAGCAGGGATTTATGGAAATTGAAGTTTTTTGTTCAGACCTTGCTGAGCACGAGTGCCGTGTCCGCGAGCGTTTGCCCGAAATCTCTGGCTTTCGCCTTCCATCATGGAAAGACGTTATCGACAGGGAGTATGAGCAATGGCCGGAGGCAAAACTCCGGATCGATACAACCCGACTCTCCCCTAAAGAAGCTGTGGACATCATCTTGCAAAAACAACAGCAATTTGATCTCACGAAATAGGAGGCTCCTTTTGCGATCCTCCCCCTCAAATTCCAGGAATGAGCATGCGACCCATGGCCAAAGCATCCGAAAAGCCCTCCGAAATGATCGGCAAGAAGGCCCCCGCCTTCGCTCTCCCCGACCAGGACGCCAAGACCCACAAACTCGCCGACTATAAGGGCAAGTGGGTCGTTCTCTACTGGTATCCCAAGGACTCAACGCCAGGCTGCTCGGCCGAGAGCTGCGGCTTCCGCGACACGAGTGCTGAGTTTGCCAAGCTCAACGCCGTGGTCCTCGGCATCTCGATCCTCGACAGCAAATCGAAGAAGAAGTTCGCGGAAAAGTTCGGCCTGAACTTCCCGCTGCTCGCGGACGAAGACCATGCCGTTGCCGAAAAATATGGCGTCTGGGTCGAAAAGTCGATGTACGGCAAGAAGTACATGGGCCTTTCGCGCGAGACGTTCATCATCGATCCCGACGGCAGAATCGCGATGCACTGGGCCAAGGCAAAGGGAAGCGAGACGCACAGCACGGAGGTGCTGGACTGGCTGCGGCAGAACGCGTGAGAGACTGCCGGGGGCCGTGCCACAAGGCCCCGGTTCCTCCCGTAGTCCGTTCAGTGGTGTGTGAGCTTCAACCCGACAATTGAGGCCAGCAGCATCGCAAGGAACAGCACCCGCATCGCGGACACGGGTTCCTTGAACAGGACGATCCCGAGTACCGCCGCACCAAGAGCGCCGATGCCAACCCACACCCCATAGGCGGTCCCGATCGGCAGTACCTGGGCCGCACGCGCCAGCAGGTACATGCTGCCGGCCAGCGTCGCGATGGTGAATACTGACGGTCCCGGACGCGTGAACCCCTCGGAGTACTTCAGGCCGATGGCCCAGCAGACCTCCAATAGTCCGGCACAGACAAGTTGTACCCAGGCTCCGGTCATGGTCGATTTTCCCGTTTGATGTGTGGCTTGTCCCCTCGGCCCAAGAGAAAGCCCCGGCTGCCGACTTGGCAACCGGGGTTCGCTTGTCGAACGCTTCCCTCGTGGAATCTCAGTCGAGGTCGAACCGGTCGGCGTTCATCACCTTCGTCCACGCGGCAACGAAGTCGTTCACGAACTTCTGCTTGTTGTCGTCCTGGGCGTAGACTTCCGCCAGAGCGCGGAGAATGGAGTTCGAACCGAAGACGAGGTCAACGCGGGTGGCCGTCCATTTCACCTGCCCTGTCTTGCGATGACGGATGTTGTAGCTGTTCGAGCCCGTGGGCTCCCAGACGTAGCTCATGTCAGTGAGGTTGACGAAGAAGTCAGTCGTCAGCGCGCCGGGGTGGTCGGTGAACACGCCGTGCTTGCTGCCGCCGTAGTTCGCCCCCAAGGCCCGCATTCCGCCGACGAGCACGGTCATCTCCGGCGCGGTGAGCCCCAGAAGTTGCGCGCGGTCGAGCAGCAGTTCCTCAGGCTGGACTACGTAGTTCTTCTTCAACCAGTTGCGGAAGCCATCGGCGACGGGCTCGAGCGGGGCGAAGGAGTCTGCGTCCGTCATCTCGGCGGTGGCATCGCCGCGGCCAGGCGCGAAGGGCACGCTCACCGCGAAACCCGCTGCCTTGGCGGCCTGTTCGACCGCCCAGTTGCCGGCGAGGACGATGACGTCGGCGACGCTGGCGCCCGATTCGGCGGCGATGGGCTCCAGAATGCCGAGCACCTTGGCCAGGCGTTCCGGTTCGTTGCCAGGCCAGTCCTTTTGCGGGGCCAGGCGGATACGCGCCCCATTCGCGCCCCCGCGCATGTCGGACCCGCGGAATGTCCGCGCGCTGTCCCATGCCGTGGCAACGGCCTCGCTGATGCTCAGGCCACTGGCGGCGATGCGTGCCTTGACGGCATTGGCGTCGTAGTCCTTCTTTCCGACGGGAACGGGGTCCTGCCAGATCAAATCCTCCTTCGGGACATCCGGCCCGATGTAGCGGCTCTTTGGCCCCATGTCGCGGTGCGTGAGCTTGAACCAGGCCCGTGCAAATGTCTCCGAGAAGTACTCCTGATCCTTCGCGAAACGCTCGGAGATCTTGCGGTAGACCGGGTCCATCTTCATGGCCATGTCCGCGTCGGTCATGATCGGGTTGTAGCGGATGGAGGGGTCCTCAACGTCGACGGGCTTGTCCTCCTCCTTGATGTTGATGGGTTCCCACTGCCACGCCCCGGCCGGACTCTTCTTCAGCTCCCACTCATAGTTGAGAAGAAGCTTGAAGTAGCCATTGTCCCACTTCGTCGGATGGGTGGTCCAGGCACCTTCGAGCCCGCTGGTCACGGTGTTGCGGCCGATGCCACGGCTTGTCTTGTTCATCCAGCCGAGGCCCTGCTCCTCCAGCGGGGCGCCTTCCGGTGCTTCACCGAGCAGCGCGGCGTCGCCATTGCCATGACACTTGCCAACGGTGTGACCGCCGGCCGTCAGGGCCACGGTCTCTTCATCGTTCATGGCCATGCGCGCAAAAGTCTCGCGGACCTGCTGCCCGGTCTTGATCGGATCGGGCTTTCCGTTCACGCCCTCCGGATTCACGTAGATCAGGCCCATCTGCACGGCCGCGAGAGGGTTCTCCATCGTGGAGGGATCATCCACGTTCGCGTACCGCTCGTCGCTGGGAGCGAGCCACTCCTTCTCTGCCCCCCAGTAGATATCCTTCTCCGGGTGCCAGATGTCCGTCCGGCCATAGGCAAAGCCGTAGGTCTTCAGGCCCATCGACTCATAGGCGACGGTGCCGGCCAGGATGATCAGGTCAGCCCAGCTGATCTTGTTGCCGTACTTCTTCTTGATCGGCCACAGCAGGCGCCGGGCCTTGTCGAGGTTGGCGTTGTCGGGCCATGAGCTCAACGGAGCGAAGCGCTGGTTGCCGGTGCCGCCACCGCCCCGGCCATCGGCGATGCGGTACGTGCCGGCGGCATGCCACGCCATGCGAATCATCAAGCCACCGTAGTGTCCCCAGTCCGCAGGCCACCAGTCCTGGCTGTCCGTCATCAGGGCATGCAGGTCCTTCTTGATAGCATCAAAGTCGAGCTTCTTCACTTCCTTGCGGTAGTCGAAACCCGGGTCCATGGGATTGGATTTTGTGTCGTGCTGGTGAAGGATGTCGAGGTTGAGGGCCTTGGGCCACCAGACTTGCTCCCCCGCCTCCTGCGTTGTGGCGCCGCCGTGCATTACGGGACACTTGCCGGTGTTCTCCATGTTCTTCATCTCTCCATTTTCTGGGTTGGGAGTGGCGCCGGGGGAAGTGCAAGTCCCGGACCGGTCGGGGGCTTCAGCTCACGCGGTTCTGGGACGAGCCCCACTCCTGACCTCTTTATCCTCTCTGCATTGTCCGAAGGTCAAACAATCTCGTGCTGGCGGGGATATCATCAGCCCGGGGCTGCCCGGATTCGGTCCAGAGCCATGCTCCCAAACATTCCAAAGGCAATATCGAGCATGCAAGTTCCTTCGCTGAAGGAGCTGAATTTTCGGCACTGTGCGGTCGTGCAAAACGAGAAACGGTGGAAGGCAAAGCGGCATGGTCTTCACCAAGCCTCACCTTGGGTAAAGTCAGACTAACTTTGCCACGGCACGTACTCGCACTCCGACGTGCCATCATCGTACAGCTTCACGATGGCATAACCCGGCTGGCAGTCCTGATGCGCGCCTCGCCACAAGTCGCCACAGACGGCCCCGTTGCAGTAGTACGAGACGCCGTTGTATTCGAGTGCCTCGACCAGGTGGATGTGCCCACTGACGCAGACTTTGACGTTCTTGTGGCGCGCAAAGAGGTCCTTGATGCGGCGGGCATCGAGATGCACGAGCAACGGCAGGTAGGGCCACGGCGCGTCCGGATCCTGGGGCGGGCCGTAGAACAACGCGCAGGCACTGACGATGGGAACGTGGGAGATCACGCAGATCGGGGTCGCCTCGGGGACGGAGGCGAGTTCCCCCCTGAGCCACTCGAACTGTTCCTGGTCCAGCAGCGGCCGGTAGACGAATCCATCCGGGCGCCCCGTCGGGAAACAACTGTCGAGCACGATGAAATGCCAGCCGCCAAAGCCAAAACTGTAGTACGGCGATTCGAGCTGGTACGCCTCCATGGCCCACTGTTTGCCGTAGTAGGGCTCCGTCCCCGCCGCGCCACTCTTCGTCTTGTTCCACCCATAGATGTCGTGATTGCCGATACAATGGCGCATCGGCATGGCCTTGTTCATCGCCAGCGTCTCGCCCCACAGTTTCCACAGGGCGTGGGCGCGCTCGGGCGAAACGGCGAGAGCGTCGAAGATGGCATCGCCACCGTTCACCATGAAGGCGGGACGGGACGGATGCACCTGGGCGTGGCGCAACGCCTTGACCATCCCGTCGGCGGCACCGTCCTCGGGCTTCACGTGAATGTCGGTCAGATGGGCAAACGTAACGGCCGGCTTTCTCCTCGATGAGGGGGAGCCGAAAGACTGCGCGGAGGCGCTTGCCGCTGCTCCCCCGACCAGCAGGCCTGCCATTCCGGCCAGGACATCGCGCCTTGTGGGCATGTCACTCATGGAGCAGGATTACGGCTCTCTTCGCGGGAGAGGGCAACCCGGAACAGGCGTCTTTCCATCATGCCCCTCAAAAACGATCCCTGCTCTGATGGCGTATTGGAGGGGGGAGGGAGGGCTTTTGTGCCCGGGCTCAGGTGAGGCGGAACATCGCCTCGTCGATGCGGCGCTGCAGATTGATCTGTGCGCCTTCGCGAATCGAGTGGCCGAGGTTCACGCAATGCGTGCAGGAACAGCGGCAGTCGCGTATCCAGTTGCGCTGGCGCTCCGCTTCCTCGCTGAACCAGACCTTGGGAAACGAGAGGCCTGCTTCGCGCACATCACCGACCACATCGAGGAGTTCGCACAGACGCAAGCGGCCGTCGGGTTCGAGCACGGCAAGGTTGTGCCCGGCCTGGCAGGTCGAGGGGAGCTTGCCCTTCGTGATATGACTGCGCTGCAAACGATAGACGCTGCGGATGTAGGCAAGACGCTCGGGGCGTTGCTCGGGGAAGCGGCGGCGCATCGTTTTGTCATTGATGCGCATGGACGTCTGAATCACGCGGTCGAATTGCTCGGGAGTCGGCGGAAGGAGTTCGGGGTCCTTTGGCTCGCCACGCAGGCACTCGAACATCATGCCGTCAATGTCGTGGGCATCGCTCACCCACTCGGCCAACCGCTCAATCTCGTCGATGTTCTGATTGTTCACGCATGCCAGGACCAACAGGCGCAGGAACGGTTGCGGGCCCTTGCCACGGCGGAAGGCCTCCTCGCGGCGTTGGCGGACTTCGACGAGTGCTTCTATGGTTTGTATCGTCTTTTCAAAATTGTTCGGCACACCGCGCAGACGGTCGTGCGTTTCCTTGAAGCCGTCGAGGCTGTGCCCCACGGTGACCATCATTCCGGGGTTCTCGTCGAGCATCTGCTCGACCACCTCCACGATGCGCTTGGTCAGCAAGCCATTGGTCGGCATGTCGACGGACTTGATGTTACAGGTCTCCCGCCAGACGCGCACGATCTCGGGGAGTTCCTTGCGCATCACGGGCTCTCCCCCGCTCACCAGCAGGTGATCAAAGTCGGGCATGGAGAGGCCAAGCTGACGGATTTCATCGACCGTCAGGTTGTTCGTGTCCGGATCGTTCAGGTGCATCCAGTAAAAGCACGTCTCGCATCGTGCGTTGCAGACGTTGGTCACGAACATCGTGACGACCTTCAGGCGGCTCATGATGGCGCGCTGGCGGTCGTCCAGTTGAAAGTCACCGATAGGCGGCGAGGCAGGAGCAGGGGAAACGACAGTCAATGGGGGCAACCTTCCCGGGGCATCTGGGCAGCCAATCGAGGCGCTGGCTACCCTTGTGTTGATTTGGGGCGGTGCGGGCTTCGCGTCAACCCTGATGCAAGGATGCTGCCAGTGCCTCCCGGCCTCAAAGATACGGAATGAAGGCCTTGTAGAGCTCGGGGGGAATGTCGATGATGCGGTAGTCCTTGGAGGAAACGAACAGAAGGACCTGCTTGCCCTTGCCGAGCAGCGTCTTCGCCGAGTCGTACACATGGTGCTCCATGGTCACGAACTTGCGGTTGAATCCGGACACCCGGATTTTCACCTCGACGGTCTCGAACTCCACGGTTTCCTTCAGGTACTTGTGCTCGAAGGCGCGGGTGAGAATAAACCACTCGGTGGTCTTCAGGTCGAAGTCGGGCAGCACCTGATTGAAGAAGAGCTCGCGGGTCTTCCCCACCCACATGGCGTACTGAGCGAAGTAAACGTTCCCGACCGAGTTGGTGTCCTGGTAGGTGGCGACCAGGCGGTGGATGAACCATTTGCCTTCGAACCAGGAGGATGCGCCGCCTTGGGAGGGCGGCAGTGCCCGCTCCGCCCCTGCGGAGTCCCCGTGGCGGGTCATGGCGCGCTCGGGTTCCTCGGGGGGCTGGCCGGCGCGGTCGTCCGGCACCGTCCCGAGAGCGTCGGTGGCAAACGCCGTGCGTTCCGAGACGGCTTCGCTGACTTTATCAATCACGCCACTGCGCTTGATCTCTTCCACGGCCTTGCGTGTCAGGACACAGCCGAACGCATGGGTCAGCGGAATCACAGCGCCCGTCGCCATCAGAAGCCAGATCTCTTCAAAATACCCCAGCCCGAAGACACCCAGCGAGAGCGCCGCCACCGAAACGAGAGTCGTCTGCGTGAACGCCGTGAAACGCGGCTCGAAAACCGTGCGGAACAGGAAGACGATCGCATACCCCACCAGGAAGGATGCGTAAAAGGACATGTAGTATTCAAGTTCCCAGTGTGCCCAAAGCCCGACGAGTCCCGTGAATCCCGCGAGAAGAAACGGGGGAATCGGCGATTCCAGAATCCCCTTGGGAACGAGCGACATCAGCACCGAGTCCGTCTTCTTCACGGTATCGGTCTGGAACCATTTCAATGCGACATAACCGCTGTCGAGCGTCGCCACGATGCAAAGGCAAAGGAAGATGATATACATCACCCGAAAGAGCAGCGGCACATTCTCCACGCCTGCCGTAAACAGGAAGCGCACCACGGCGTCCTTGGCGTGAAACAGCCCGTCAGTCGTCACCGTGACCATCTCGCCCGTGACGCCCAGGCGGACGCCTTCCCCCCAGATCGCCAACCCCAGCGATCCGTGGAAAACAAGGATTCCGAAGAACAGCAGGCTGCCAAAGATGTACGCCGTGCGGATGTTCGTCGATTCGCGCCGAATCTGAATGGCGCGCTGCCATTGCTGAATGTCCAGCCAGGGCCCGATCAGGAAGCCAATGACGATGGGGATGAAATAGCCGATGAAGCGCCAGTTCACGCGGGCATCGCCCGTCGCGGGGTCTGTGAAGATGGGCTCAACGCCCATGTAGTTGCTGGGGATGACGTTCACCGCATGGAAGTACGAGGCTCCACCCCATCCGATCAGCAGGATGGAGAGCACAATGACCACGGCAAATCCCAGGTGCGACCACTTCAGGCGTGCGATGTCAAACTGCTCGCCCAGCAGCAAACCGGCCCCGAGGACCAGCAAACCGGCCATGTAGACCGTGAAGACGCTCTCCGACAGGGGGAGCAGCACATAACGGAAGAGGGCGAAAAACGTCAGCGCGATGGCAACAATCTGGTAGAAAAGGGAAACCCACCGCAGATTGCCAACGGTCTTCAGAAAGTGTTTCTCGAATTCCAGACTGCTTTGTGCCTTCTTGGCAACCGTCTGGGTGATCCACCCGAAGGCCAGTAGGCCGATCGCGTTCGGGATCGCAAAAAGCAGCAGGCCGACCATTCCAAACTCGATGGCCATCTGCACCGAAAAGAAGAGGCCGAGGCCCCACGTCCACGAGAGGGCAATGGAGACACCCCACAGTAAGGGGTTGAAGTAGCGAAGGATCAAGGGGGAGGCATCCTTGTGGAAAATCCCCGCGCGGGGAGCCGATTGGCAGGCGCGAAGCTCCGTAAGTAGACGCTGCCTGCCGGGGCACCTTCAACGGTTTTCGGGACATAGGGGGACGAGTCCGCGCAACGTCAAGCCTTTAGGCCAGCATGTGTCTCCACAACGTCACCATTTTCAATCTTCCGACTCAATCGGGCGCCTCCAGCCCCCTCAAGACGACTCCCCTTTTCGCACTTCATGCTGGAGAAAAAAGGAGAGTGCTTTTTCTTGACGTTGTACGGCATGGCGCAGGTTGCTCGGCGAAACTGATGTGCGCCGGAATGGCGGCCCCACCCCCCGCCACCAAACTCTCTCCTCCCGTTGATCCCCGGCGCCAAACCCGCTCCCATAAGGTGGTGAACCATGGCACGCACCCATCCCCTCCGGCAATTTACTCCACTGCTGGCCATTCTGGGCATTCTGCTCGTCATCGGCGTCGTTGCCCTGCTGACACGTGGAGGGGGCGACGGCCCTTCGACCTCGGTTGAGCAAGCCCAGAAGGAAGCGCTGGCGGCCAAGCTGCTGACCCAGGGCGAACCCGCCAAGAGCCTCCAGCTTCTCGAAGAGATCGAGCTCAATGTCGGTCCCAAGGGGCTCCCGGAGAAGCTTGCCCTACTGAAGATCAAAGCCCTTGAAGGCACCGGCAACATGGCGGCCCTTTCACGGGAAGCAGCCGCCTTTCTCCAGAAGTTCCCCGAGAGCACGAGCAAGACCGAAGTCCACCTGACGTACCTGACCGCGGAGGTCGAGTCCGCCGGGCTTTCCAACCCGATGCTGCTCAAGAACGTCGAAAGCTTCGTCGCCGAGCATCCCTCCCACGATGGCGTCGGGCGGCTGACGCTCGCGTTGGCGCGGCATGAACTCGCGATTGGCGATCACGCAGCGGCGCGGCGGCGTCTCTCCGCCGCCCTCGCGTCCGATTCCCTCGACCCCGAATCCATCTCCGCCATGCGGCGCGAGATGGGGGACCTCAACATGGAAGCCTTCTTCCGCGGTGACTCCCCCGCCGTCACCATGGTCACGCACACCGTGAAGAGCGGCGACAGCGTCTGGGGCATTGCGCGCAAGTACGACGTGACCAGCGAACTCCTGATGAAAGTCAATAACATCGAGGACCCCACGAAGCTGCGCGTCGGGCAGACGCTCAACGTCCCCCAAGTGGATTTTTCGCTTGTCTGCGACATTTCCAGGAACGAGCTCACACTCTACGCCAACAACGAGTTCCTGAAGACCTACGTTGTGCGGACAGGCCGCGAAGCCGGCACAACACCGACAGGTGAATTCAAGATCCTCAACAAGAAGGTCGGCCCCACGTGGCGCCCCGGCGATGGCCGCGTTTATCTGCCCGGCGACCCGAACAACGAACTCGGGACGCGCTGGATGTCCTTCGAGGGTGACATCCTCGGCATCCATGGCACGATTCATCCCGAGACCGTCGGACACTACGCCAGCAACGGATGCATCGGTATGCTGACCGAGGACGTCGAGGAACTGTTCGACCTCGTCGATGTGGGGACGCCGTTGAAGATTGTCGGCAAGCAGGACACGACACATGCCAAGATTCTCCCGGAGCGCGAAGTGCCCGCGCCGCTCAGTGAACGTGAGATCGCGGCATTGCGCTGAGTTGGCCCCCAACAACTGATCACCTCGCCGGCCCAGGGAGCACGCTTCCTGGGCCTTTTTTGCGCCAAGCCCCTCCGAGCCTCCCGGCTTGCCCTCTGCTTCTTGCCATGTTCCCTTCTTCGGAAGCCGCCCACCCGGAGGAAAAAATGGAAAACGCGTGTTCATGGAAATCGCCGAGGTACCTCGTCCTCCGGGCCGCCGCCGTGCTGGGCGTTCTTGCGCTGATGGGTTGCGGGACGCACCGCGAGCACCCCGCCACCGTGATCCCGCCGCCGCACTGGCGCACCGTCCCTCTGGCGGAATCGCGCGCCGTGGCCCAGGAGCCGCGCCGCGTGCCCGATCTCGACGCCATGGTGCAGGCGGCCACGCTTGAGGCCGTTGCGGAACTGGGTGATGGCATCGTCACGCCCGAGACCATCTGGGCCACTGCCATTGATTGCCGCGACCCGCGCGACCCGCGCATCGGGAGCTTTCGCGGGACTCTGCCCGTCTACCCCGCCAGCGTCATCAAACTTTGCTACATGGTCGCAGCCTACGACCAGAATCGCACGCGTGGTCTGCCCCTGGACGAGGCCACGCGCGGCGATCTCGACCGCATGATCCGCGTCTCCAGCAACGCCGCCACGGCGCGCATGGTTGACCGGCTTTCGAACACGGGCTTCGGCCCGTCGCTCGACGAGACCGCGATGGCATCCTTCGAGCACAAACGCCTGACAACCTACCGCCTCATGCAGGCCCTCGGGCTCGACGGGCTCTTTGCCATCAACAAGACGTACGGAACGGGTGTGCCGCTCTATGGCCGCGAGGTCGATACCCTCGGCGCGCGAGCTGGTGGCAATTTCGAGCGCTCGAACAAGATGACCACCGACGACACGGCGCGCCTCCTCTATCTGATCTGGCGCCATGCCCTCGTGGACCACGCGGCCTGCGAGGAGATGCTGGACCTCATGAAGCGCGGCGAGGAATACAAGACGTTCTTCTCCGCCGTCGTTCCCGAAGGCGTGACGCTTTACAGCAAGGGCGGATCCACGGACGTTCAGCGGCACGACGCCGGCATTTTCGCCTACCCCGACGGCACTGCGATCATCGTGGTGGTTTTCTCGAATCACCAGAGCCGTGACGGCAAGTACCCGCGCGTGATCCAGCGCACGGCCGAACTGCTCCTCGAACGCATCGCCTCAACTCCCGCCGAGCGCGACAACGCCACCGCCGATCCCGACCCCACAATCGGGCTGGACTGAGAGGAAAAACGCGATGCTTTATCGCCGGTTTGGACGCACGGAACTCAACATGCCCGTCTTCAGCTGCGGCGGGATGCGCTACCAGCACGGACCCGACCAGCCACTCGACGGCATTCCCGCAGCCAACCAGGAAAACCTGGAAGCAACGATTCGCCGTTCCGTCGAAGTCGGCGTCAATCACATCGAGACGGCACGCGGATACGGGTCGAGCGAACGTCAGTTGGGCCTCGTTCTTCCGACGTTTCCCCGCGACGAAATCATCGTGCAAACGAAAGTCTCTCCGGAGAAGGACCCCGCTGTCTTCCGTGCCCACTTCATGGAATCACTGGAACGCCTCCAGCTCGACCACGTCGATCTCTTCGCGCTTCATGGCATCAACACACGCGAGATTCTCGACTGGTCGGTGCGTCCGGGTGGCTGCCTTGAAGTAGCCCGCGAGTTGCAGGCCGAGGGACTTGCCCGGCACATCGGTTTCTCGACGCATGGCTCGCTCGACCTCATTCTCGATACAATCAACACACCGGTGGGCGGCGGATTCGATTACGTCAATCTCCACTGGTACTACATCAGCCAGTGGAACTGGCCGGCCGTCGAAGCCGCCACGCGCCACGACATGGGCGTCTTTATCATCAGCCCAACCGACAAGGGCGGCATGTTGCAGGCTCCGTCCGAGAAACTCTGCCGCCTCACCGCCCCTTTGCATCCCATCGTTTTCAACGACCTGTTCTGCCTCTCGCGCCCCGAAGTTCACACGCTCAGCCTCGGCGCCGCGCGCCCCTCGGACTTTGATCTCCACGTCGAAGCCGCCAACCTCTATGACCAACGCGCCGAACTCCTTCCGCCCATTCTCGAACGGCTGGAAACGGAAATGCACCGCGCCGTCGGCCGCGACTACGCCGAGCGTTTCAGCGAGGGGCTGCCCCGCTGGGAGGACACGCCCGGCGAAATCAATCTCCCCATCATCCTGTGGCTGCTGAATCTCGCGAAGGCCTACGACATGACCGAGTACGGCCGCATGCGCTACAATCTCCTCGGCAACGCCGACCACTGGTTCCCGGGGCGGAACGCCGCCAAGCTCGACGAACTCGACTTGACCGGCGCTCTGGCAAACTCTCCCTTCAAGGAGATCATTCCGGCGCGTCTGCGGGAAGCAAACGACCTGCTTCTGCGCGAACCCGTCAAGCGGCTCACCGAGGAACTGAACGAGAAAGACGACTCCAAAGAATAATCTTACGCATATCATGTTCAAGCGACTTCTCTCGGGCCGCAAAGAAACGCCCGCTCCCATCCCCCCGGTGTCCGCCCCCGCCACCACTGCCTCTGCTGCTGCTGGCGAAGCCGCCATGCCGCCGGGCGCGTTGATCGACTGTGCCGGGATCGACTGGAATCCGGACGAACAACTTGCCTTCGTCCGCGACGTCCTGCCGGAGCACGCGGCTTCGGGCGCCCAGGCATGGAAGCACGCAGGGGGAGCAAGTGCTTCCGCCGACCTGCTCGACGCGGCCGTTCTGCACGCCATGGTAACCCGGCACGAGCCCACGCGCATCATGCAGGTCGGCTGTGGCGCGACAACGCACGTCATCCGCGCCGCCCTTGCCGCAAAGAATCTTCCGGGCGAACTGATCGCCATCGACCCAAGCCCGAGCACCGACATTTCGGAAGTTGTGGACGCGCCTCTCCTCTGCCCTGTTCAGGAGATTCCTCGCTCCGATTTCGAAATGCTGCGCGACGGCGAGATGCTGATTCTCGACCTCACCCACATCATCGTCCCGGGCGGCGAGGTTCTCTACCTCTACCAGCACATTCTCCCCCATCTGAACCCCAACGTGATCGTCGGAGTCCGGGGGACCAGCCTGCCCAATGATTATTCCGAGGAACAACGCCGCGCGGGGTGGACGGAGCAGGCGCTGCTCCAGCTCTACCTGACGGGCAATTCCGGCGCCGCCGTGCTCTTCGCCGGGGGGTGGATCGCGCGGCACCACGCCGAAGAGACGGCATCCCTTGCGGACGGCGCCGCCTCCACGTGGCTGTGGTTCCGCACCAAATAGGCAATAGCGTCAGTAGGAGTTGCTGAGCACCGCCGAGGCAAAGACGATCAGCAAGCCAAGCACGACGTTTATGGTCAGATAGGTTTTCCTGCGGCTGGCCTTGGCTCCCTTGGCGGTGATGGCAAGACCCGTCACGACAACCACGGCAAGGAACAGCAGGAACTTCACGCCAAAGATTGCATGGGGGCTCACGGGGCCTTCGCTCGCCTTCCAGAGCGCGTTCTTCTGCGTGAAATTGTAGAGTCCCGTCACCAGCAGCACGAGCAGGAACCCGCCCGCAACATGCAGCCAGCGCGTTGCCAGCTTGTCGCGCAACTCGTCGCTCAGGCCGCCTTCGCGCGCGGCGTACTTCAGCAGGATCGCACGGAAAAAGAAGACGCCGCCAACCAGCAGCACGGCACACGTAATGTGAATCCAAACGCTTAAAGTCAGCGGAATGTTCATGACGGCGTTGCCCTTATGAGGAAGTGATGACGACGTTGGCGGACAGGAGCAACGAGCGGGCCAGAACGTCATTGCTCCCCCGCCTCTACCGGCCGCGCTTCTTCCCCCCACTCCTCTTCGGTTTTCCCCGGGGCGCGGATTGATAGAAGGGCGTCTTGCGCCCCTTCCTGGCGCCGGGTTTCCCAGACGCAACCCGTCCCCCTCCTTCGACGAGTTCCAGGTCCAGATCCATCTCGAACGGATTGGCCCGTGCCACGCGCACGCGCACCTTATCGGTCAGGCGCAGGCGTCTGCCCGAGCGGCGCCCGACCAACTGAATCCCCAGTTCGTCGATGTCGTAACGGTCGTCCGTCATCGAACGCGTCGAAACCAGACCGTCGATTCCGTGCGGTTCCAACTCCACGAACAACCCGAAGGGCTGCACGCCACTGATGCGTCCTTCGAAGACTTCGCCGACGTGATCCACCATGTACTCGATGGCCTTGATCGTTTCCGAATCGCGCTCGGCGGATCCCGCCTCGCGTTCCTTGTCGCTTGTGTGCTTGCCCAGGCTCTTGAGTGCCTCGCGCCCGTTCTTGTCCGCGGGCCACTGAAAGGCTTCGCCGCGCTCGAGCGATCGCAGTTGGCGGTGCACCACCACGTCGGGGTAGCGGCGAATAGGCGAGGTGAAGTGACAGTAGCACTTCGAGGCGAGGCCGAAGTGCCCCAGATTCTCCTCGGAGTAGCACGCGCGCTTGAGGGCACGCAAAACGAGACGCCTCAGAATGTGCCCGCCCGGGCGCTTCTCCAGCGATTTGATTGCGTCCTGCAAATCGCCGGGGCGCATCAGCCCCTTCTTTGACATTCTCATTGGAATGTCCAGCGCCTGGAAGACGGGGAAGAGACGTTCCATGCGTTCGGGGTCCGCCGTTTCGTGAACGCGGTAGAGCAACGGCACCTTCTTCTCCGTCAGATGGCGCGCCACCGCCTCGTTCGCGGCCAACATGCAATCCTCCACCAGCATGTGCGCCTCGAAGCGTTCGCGCAGCCGCATGTGGCTGATCTGGCCGTCCTCGTGGAAGACGATCTCCAGCTCTGGAATGTCGAGATCGAGGGCGCCACGGGCAAAGCGTGCTTTCCGCATGGCCCGCGCACAGTCGCGCAGCGCCAGCAACGGCTTGCGGACTTCCTCCTCGATGACGTCGGCGGCGCCTTCCTTCTCCTCGAAGAACGCCTGGGCCTCCTCATAGGCAAGCCGCTGGTTCGAGCAGATCACCGACGAATAGAAGTCCATCGCGCGCACTGATCCATCGCGCGCCACTTCGAGTTCCGCCGTCATGGCCAACCGGTCCACCTTCGGCTTCAGACTGCACAGATCGTTCGACAACTTCTCCGGGAGCATCGGCACCACGCGATCCACCGGATAGACCGACGTGCTCCGTTCGCGCGCCTCGTCGTCGAGCGCATCGCCCGGCCGCACAAAGTGGCTGACGTCGGCAATGTGAACCCAGAGGCGCCACCCCTTCTCGCCGAGCGGTTCGATGCTCAGCGCATCGTCGAAGTCCTTTGCCGTCACGGGGTCGATGGTTGCCGTGACGAGTTTCCGCAAATCCCGGCGCAGCTTCAATTCCGCGCGCCAATCGACATCGAGCTTCTCTGCGGCTCTTTCCACGGCGGCGGGGAATTCGGGGACGATTCCCTTGTCGCGCAACAACAGCAGGACGTCGATTCCCTTGTCGTGTATGCCGCCGATCCGCTCCACGATGCGGCCGATCAGCGGCTCGGGGTTCGCCGTGAACTTGTCGATCTCGACAACGACCCAGTCGTGGTTGGCGACACCGAGTTTCGCAGCGGGTTCCGCAACGCGGATCGAACGATGGATCGACATGCTGCGGGGAAGCACCTCGCCGCGCCCCTTCCCCGTCTTCTGATACTGGCCCAGCACCGTGGGGTGCGCGCGGTCGAACACCTCGGTGATCCGCCCCCGCAGTCCCTTGGGCGTTTCACGCAAAACCTGAACGCCAACCGTGTCTCCGTCGAGTCCGTCGGCCAGATCGAGTTCGGCGACCATCACGTCGCCGGTCCCCTGGAGTTTCTCGCGGCTCGCCTCGTCCAGCCGAACGTAGCCGGTGCCGCGCCGGTTGATCGACAGCGTGCCCGTCAGCCCCGATCCCGTCGACGCAGGAGCGGCCTTCTTCAGTGGCAGGCGCCACGTCTGCCCGGCGACGCGCTCGATTTGGCCGCGCCGCTCGATGACTTTCAGCTCCCGTCGAAAATCAACACGCGCTCCCTTGGGCACGTTGAACTGGCGGATCAGTTCGCGTGTCGAGATCGGGGCTTCTGCTTTCCTGATCACTGCAAGGATTGCGTCGGCATCATAGTTCATAGAGCACTCCCCGAAGACATCGTTGGGTCTTTCACTACATGGGGCAGGGGAACGCCATCGCCCCGGTATTCAACCGCTGTCCAGCGTACGATACGCTTTCCTTCGTGTTCCTCCATGCCGAACAAATAATCGGAATCCCCCACCCGGCACAGGCGGAAGGAATTCCATCCGGCGGGAAGTGAGACGTCGTGGCGCTCCCACCGGCGCAGGGGATCGGTCGAAGTCCAGACGGCGCCCGGATCGTCCGCCAACAGATACGTCACGCCGCCGTGCTGGGTGGCGTCCAGATGCCCGAGCCCGGCGGCCGTGTGCGTTGGAGCGACGTCAATGACGCCGGCATCCGCGAAGTCTCTCAACCCCGTCGAGAGACCGGAGATGGTGCGCACGGGCTGGTCGGCGGCCTGCGCGAGGGCGATCAGGGCGAAAGTCCGTCCATAGGGAATCACAGCGTTGCCGCGCAGGCTGCTGGGCTGGCCATCCGTCCATCCGGTATCGCCGGGTGCGGGCGCGAAGATGGGGTTGTTGATCGCCGGGCGGACAGCACTGCGGCCCGCTGCCGAAGCAAGCCCCAGTTGTTCGAGTCCGCGTCCGTCCGCACCCGTCACGAAGATCGCGACAGCGTCGTTGATCTCTTCCACGCTGACGGTGCGGAAGCCCGCTTCCGCCCAATGGGCGAATGCGGGTACGCGCCACGCAGGCTGGAGTTCAAAGAGCCCGCTCTCCAGGCTCACCGTGTTGGCCAGCAACTCGTGCGTCATCGTCTCGGCGCCCAACGGTTCCGCGCGGGCATACAGATCGCGGACCACCGTCACGACACCGAGGTCCGGCCCGGACGGATACACCGCGTACGAAACGATGTCCTGGAACGGCACTTCAAACTGGCGGCGGGCGACTTCCTCCGTCACCGGCTTGTACGTGGCCGTCCCCAGAACGAACAGGCTTCCGTCGTCCTTGGCCAGCGAAAGCTCCACGCGCCGCGTCTCCCCCGCTGTGCCGCGAATCGGCAGCACGAACTCCTTCATGAACAAGCCGCGCGAAGTCGTCTGAGGCTGATCGATCACAACTTCGATCACGTTCTCGTCCCCATCGCGTACAACGAGTGTTCCTCCAAGATAGCGCGCCGCCAGCGCCGACGGCACGGCCATCACGCCCTTCATCGAAGGCGTTCCCGGCCGGGGCGCCACCAGTTCCAGAATCAGGGGCGTGTAGGAACTCGCAGCCAGCACATCTTCATCGCTCAGCGACTGAACACTCGCCACGGCAATGGTGCCGAACGAAACGCCATAGTAGTCCGCCGTTTCGACGGGCGTGCGCTGGCCGACGGAAATCTTGAATCCAACGAAATCGCCCCCACGGCCAATGCGTTCATCGACCGTCCACAGCAGGGTATGCTCCTCGCCATCACCGGGCAGTTCGCGGCTTGGAAAGACCTCGCGGTTGCCGTCCTTGCGCGTCCCGATTGCCCATACGATCACGGGGATGCGCGACCGCGCGGAGACCACCAGTGCCACGGTTGGATCGTGCGGGAAAGCCTCCGCAACGTTCAGAACCGGCGGCGGAATTGTACCGAGGCCGATCCAGCCCGGCGTCACGTCCCATCGGCCACCCTCGGCCGCCACGGCCCGTGCGGGGTCCTCGGGCGTAATGGCAATGGCGCCGGCAAATCCCGGCAGGAAAGCCAGGCCCAGCAGAGCAAAGAGAATGGGAAGGCTACGGATTGGGTTGTAGTTCACCAGCATTGTCAAACAACGGTTCCTTTATTCGAGAAAGTGGGGTCAGGAAAACTTCCGACCGGCCAGCCGGAAGTCTCACTCCGGCCTCGCTCCGGCACAAGGCAATGAATTCGAGCAACGTGCGCCGGTCCCGCTCATCCAGACCGGCAAACCGGCATGGGGGATAGGCGGCCAGCAGCGCGTCGGCCTCGGCAAAATCCGTCCTCAGCGTCGCCTCGCCCTGCCGCCAGTTCGTCTTCCGGCCGCCGTAGAACTCCACGAGCCGCCCGAGTTCAACCTCATTCACGACAACCTGCACGAAGCCCTGCTTTCTCAGTCGTCCGGCAAAGTCCCGGCCGTCCCGTGACGCACGCAGTTCCTCCGACCATTGCGGCACGTCCCAGACCGTTGTGGCTGCCGTCCCCGGGGGAAAGAGCCGCGGGCGTGCCTCGAACAGAAGCAACGTCCGCCCCTCGCCGGCCCCCTCGTGGGCAGCGAGCAGAAGCTCCTCCGCCAGCACCGGACGCCAGAGGCTCCCCTGCCAGGCCGCGCGGTACGTCGCCGGCGGCGCTCCAGCCGCACCGGCCAAAACTCCGAAGCCAATCAGTGCCCCGAGCGCATAACGCAGTGGCAGACGGTGCTGGACACGCCTTAGCGCCGCGGCCGCCAGCGCCCCGCAAAGCCCCGCCAGTGCCAGCACGAAGCGGTCCGGCGCCAATCCCACCGTCAGCCATGCCCCGTACCCCATCAACACGGCCCCCAGCAGCAGCGTCCCCCGCGCGCGCCAGCGCAGCAGCGGCAACGCCACCGCCGCGAGCAGCAACGCACTCACTCCCACGCCTGGCAACGCATAGCCGAAAACGTCCAGCCGCTCGAGTCCATGCACGACGTAGTCAATTGAGAGCGGGGAAAGCGGCCTGTGCTGATCGAGGAGGAAGGCGGCTTGCTCCGCCGACCACCCGGGGGCTTCGCCCATGAACGGATGCAGCGGATGGCCAAAACGCGCCCACGCCCGCAGCATCCATGGTCCGTAGCCTACCGCCAGTCCCCCGCCGAGCGCGGCCAACTGGAGCAGCCATTTCCGGCGCGCGTGCGGCAGCAGCCGCACGCCACTCTCCACGGCCACCAAGGCCACGAGCGGAACCGCAACAATGCCGAGCGCCGTGAACTTCACCGCCACGGCCGCGCCGCCCGCCAGACCCGCGAGAAAGAAACGCGCCCGCCGTCCATTCGCCAAACCCGAGAGCGCCTGCTCGAACGCTCCGAGCGCGAACAACACGGTCAGCAAATCCGTGTGCGCGTCGAGCTGCGCGCGCCACACCGCCGGGTTCCACGCGTAGAGCGCCATCGCGATTCCCTGTCCCGTGCGGCGCGCCCCCAGGTGTCCTGCGATCCGGCCGCACAGACACGCGCTCGCAGCGACGGCCGCCCACAGAAGCACACGCACTCCCGGATCAGACAACGTCGCCGCGCGATTCGACAGCAGCGGCGCGTAGAGCGCGAACGCCTCCAGCGGCAAACGCGCGTAATACATCGGTGCCGCCTGTTCCATGCCGCCGGTGCGGATTGCATGGGCAAGCGGCAGATGATAACTCAACACGTCGTAATCGAGGAACGGCCGTAGAACGAAGGGCAGACTGGCAACTACTCCCGCCCACGCTGCCCCGTGCGCCCATCCGCCGCGGACGAGGTTTCCCGGGAGCATCCACGCATAGCCGCGAGTGAAAAAACGGGGGCGAATCAGCAGCACCGCTCCCGCCGCAAAGCCCACCAGCACCAAACCCACCCGCGCTGGAGTCAGCGCCAGTCCCGCCATTGCTCCCAGCGACAGCACCCATCCCCCCACCGCGCACCCAACGGCAAAGGCCACGTCCAGGCGCAGACGCCCGCCACGCTTTCCTGCCAGCAGGCGCAGCGTCAGAACGCCCGCCAGCCAGAAAGCAGCGCAGCACAGCAACGCCGGGGCGTAGTCGCGAAATGCGGGATCAAAGCGAAAGTCAGGCAAGCGGTGTGGGCAATCCGGCGCGGAAGTGGCGGCGCAAGCACCGCCCCGCAGATTCCCTCCGCCAATCTCCGAGACTCAACCCGGAACACTCCGGGAAAAGTCTTCCATTCTCGGTTTTTTGGTTTTCAGTTCAACTCCTCATCCCGCCTGGGATGACAGTTGATGAGTCCGTCTTCGCCCAGAAGGGCGGTACGCGCTGCTGCCCACTGAATCCACGAGGCAGTCTAAAAGCGGGGAAGCCGC
This sequence comes from Candidatus Sumerlaeota bacterium, assembly GCA_030156535.1. Lineage (GTDB taxonomy): Bacteria > Sumerlaeota > Sumerlaeia > SLMS01 > JAHLLQ01 > JAHCAW01. The sequence continues at coordinate 1,244 of JASGMJ010000040.1, read as the reverse complement.
ACCGCGTTTGTCGACAAGCGTTCCTCGTAGATGGTGAACTGGCGCGGCTTGGCGAGGAGCCGTGCCTTCTGCAGCTCGTGCAGATACAGGCGCAATGCGGAGAACTGCGCCGGGCCGCCCTCATAACGGAACACACCCGCAAGCAGCTTTGCCAGAACCTCCGGATTGGCTCCCAGGCGTTCGCCCTCGCGCGCCGCGATCTCCCCGATGCCCTTGACGTTTGACTTTGCCAACGTCGCGAGTTCGTTGTCCAACCCCTTGAGGAAGGTTCCCTTCACCGTGCACCAAACGTGGACGACCATCGGACTCTGCGTGTGGTTCTTCCATGCCGTTCCCAGATCCCAGACCCACGGGAAGGCGCTGCGCTTGATCCTCAGCGCATTGTCGCCCACCAGCAGGAAGGCATCGTGGGGAGCCTCGGCAAAATTGAATTGCGAAGGATTGAGCGGTGCCTCGGCGCGATGGAATTCGGGATACACGCCCGTCTGACTCGGCAGCATGATGTGGGCGAGACTGCGGGCGCCAAAACCCTCGTGGTCCACCAGGACGGAACGGATCTCCGTCGGCAAAACCTTCGAACAGAGCAGCATGATGTTGCCTGCTCCCGTGACGGACAGACACGCCCCCGGGATCATCTCCAGACGATCGACCTGAATGAAGTCCCAGGCTGGGAGAAGAGCGACATCAATGTCGCCCTGCTCAATCCAGGCGCGCACCTCGTCCACCGTCCCCCGTCGTACCCCCGCACCGCTCAGCCCCTTGTCAATCCCATGGATCAGCACCCGCGTGGTCAGGTCTTCGAAATAGCCAACCCGCAAGCGCCGTGGAGTAGCAGCTCCCTTGGCAGCCCCCGGTAACAACATCATCAACCTTCCCTGCATCTGAAATCCGTTGTTACGCGGATTTCCTGAATTTTCTTTACAGCGTTAGACGAGCCCCACCACCCGAACGAGGTCAACCCCTCGTTTCCGATCCCTCCGCATTTGCCCGGCTCAGTGAAACAGAAGGCAGGTTCCCGGGCCGCCGGTCCCAGCTACTCGCACGGCGTCAGGCCCAGCCACTTCTGGAAGATCCCCTGCGCATCTCCGGCAGTGACGTACCCGTCGCCACCCGGGGGACAAACGTCTGCCGAATCCATGTCCGCTCCGGGAGGACACGCGCCAATCGAACAGTCGAAAGCGTCTTGCGCGTCCGCCGGGGTCACGCCACCGTCCTTGTTCACGTCGCCGCTGGCCAAGGGCTTC